>NZ_JAOWEQ010000017.1:0-227 GCF_030336505.1 Citrobacter sp. Cf116
CCCTTGTCAGCCTGAAATAACTCCCTATAATGCGCCTCCACTGACACGGAACAACGGATTACAAGCCGCCGGGTCAGCGGAGTTCCACTGAGAACTCCGGCGAAGAAAGCGAAATTAAATGCTTGACTTCGTAGCGGGATGGCGTAATATGCACACCCCGCGCCGCTGAGAAAAAGCGAAGCGGCACTGCTCTTTAACAATTTATCAGACAATCTGTGTGGGCACTC
>NZ_JAOWEQ010000018.1:0-507 GCF_030336505.1 Citrobacter sp. Cf116
TCGGCTGACCGGGTACTTAACCCGCCTTGCGCGGGTTTTGTGCTTTATGGGGTAGGGGATTTTCCCTGCGCCAGCTGTGCAACGGGGACCCACTCCAGAGCATTCAGCACGGGCTCAAATGAATCAGGAGTGTGAGTAACGGCGCGAACGACGTCAGCCACGCTGGGGTTTGCTTTGCTAAGGTGGTACCCGCCACCAGCGCCACGCTGGCTGGTGACGATTTCACTGCTGCGCAGCTTCGAGAAAATCTGCTCGAGGTAAGACACAGACAGCTTGGATTCTTTACTGATAGATGCGACTGAAACCGGACTGCCGTTGTAAATCCTGTTGAGGATGGCAACCACCTGAACAGATGCCACCACGCGTTTCATTCCAAACTCCATAGTCACTTCCTTACTGATACTGGCAACAGCCATTGGTCAAACTTGTTATGAACGAACTGCAGTCTGTTGGTCGGCAGACGGGTCGCCCTTCTGGGCGAGCATGTAGCAAATCAGTCGAATGATT
>NZ_JAOWEQ010000019.1:0-55222 GCF_030336505.1 Citrobacter sp. Cf116
GGCACTGTTGCAAATAGTCGGTGGTGATAAACTTATCATCCCCTTTTGCTGATGGAGCTGCACATGAACCCATTCAAAGGCCGGCATTTTCAGCGTGACATCATTCTGTGGGCCGTACGCTGGTACTGCAAATACGGCATCAGTTACCGTGAGCTGCAGGAGATGCTGGCTGAACGCGGAGTGAATGTCGATCACTCCACGATTTACCGCTGGGTTCAGCGTTATGCGCCTGAAATGGAAAAACGGCTGCGCTGGTACTGGCGTAACCCTTCCGATCTTTGCCCGTGGCACATGGATGAAACCTACGTGAAGGTCAATGGCCGCTGGGCGTATCTGTACCGGGCCGTCGACAGCCGGGGCCGCACTGTCGATTTTTATCTCTCCTCCCGTCGTAACAGCAAAGCTGCATACCGGTTTCTGGGTAAAATCCTCAACAACGTGAAGAAGTGGCAGATCCCGCGATTCATCAACACGGATAAAGCGCCCGCCTATGGTCGCGCGCTTGCTCTGCTCAAACGCGAAGGCCGGTGCCCGTCTGACGTTGAACACCGACAGATTAAGTACCGGAACAACGTGATTGAATGCGATCATGGCAAACTGAAACGGATAATCGGCGCCACGCTGGGATTTAAATCCATGAAGACGGCTTACGCCACCATCAAAGGTATTGAGGTGATGCGTGCACTACGCAAAGGCCAGGCCTCAGCATTTTATTATGGTGATCCCCTGGGCGAAATGCGCCTGGTAAGCAGAGTTTTTGAAATGTAAGGCCTTTGAATAAGACAAAAGGCTGCCTCATCGCTAACTTTGCAACAGTGCCAGCTGCGGGCCGCTCCCGCCGCGAAGGACGTGCTCGACGCCATCGAGGTGCTGCGCGGCATGAACAGCGACAACGCCCGCAAGGTGCCCGCCGACGCGCCGACCGAGTTCATCAAGCCGCGCTGGCAGAAGCTGGTCATGACCGACACCGGCATCGACCGGCGCTACTACGAACTGTGCGCGCTGTCGGAGATGAAGAACGCGTTGCGTTCCGGCGACATCTGGGTGCAGGGGTCGCGCCAGTTCAAGGACTTCGAGGACTACCTGGTGCCGCCCGCGAAATTCGCCAGCCTCAAGCAGGCCAGCGAATTGCCGCTGGCCGTGGCCACCGACTGCAACCGGTACCTGAACGACCGGCTGACGCTGCTGGAAACACAGCTTGCCACCGTCAACCGTATGGCGACGGCCAACGAGCTGCCGGACGCCATCATCACCGAGTCAGGCTTGAAGATCACGCCGCTCGACGCGGCGGTACCCGACACCGCCCAAGCGCTGATCGACCAGACGGCAATGATCCTGCCGCACGTCAAGATCACCGAACTGCTGCTGGAGGTGGACGAATGGACGGGCTTCACTCGGCATTTCGCGCATCTGAAATCGGGCGACCCGGCCAAAGACAAGAACCTGTTGCTGACCACGATCCTCGCCGACGCGATCAACCTGGGCCTGACCAAGATGGCGGAGTCTTGCCCCGGCACGACCTACGCCAAGCTGGCTTGGCTGCAAGCCTGGCACATCCGCGACGAAACCTACGGGGCGGCGCTGGCCGATCTGGTCAACGCACAGTTCCGCCATCCCTTCGCCGAGCACTGGGGCGACGGCACCACCTCATCGTCGGACGGCCAGAACTTCCGCACCGGCAGCAAGGCCGAGAGCACCGGCCACATCAACCCGAAATACGGGAGCAGCCCAGGGCGGACGTTCTACACCCACATTTCTGACCAGTACGCGCCATTTCACACCAAGGTCGTGAACGTCGGCGTGCGCGATTCGACCTACGTGCTCGACGGCCTGCTGTACCACGAGTCCGACTTGCGGATCGAGGAGCATTACACCGACACGGCGGGCTTCACCGATCACGTCTTCGCCCTGATGCACCTCCTGGGCTTCCGCTTCGCGCCGCGCATCCGCGACCTGGGCGACACCAAGCTCTACATCCCGAAGGGCGACGCCGCCTATGACGCGCTGAAACCCATGATCGGCGGCACGCTCAACATCAAGCACGTCCGCGCCCATTGGGACGAAATCCTGCGGCTGGCCACCTCGATCAAGCAGGGCACGGTGACGGCCTCCCTGATGCTCCGAAAGCTCGGCAGCTACCCACGCCAGAACGGCCTGGCCGTGGCGCTCCGCGAGCTGGGCCGCATCGAGCGCACGCTGTTCATCCTGGACTGGCTGCAAAGCGTGGAACTGCGCCGCCGCGTGCATGCCGGCCTGAACAAGGGCGAGGCGCGCAATGCGCTGGCCAGGGCAGTGTTTTTCAACCGCCTGGGTGAAATCCGCGACCGCAGTTTCGAGCAGCAGCGCTACCGGGCTAGCGGCCTCAATCTGGTAACGGCTGCCGTCGTGTTGTGGAACACGGTCTATCTGGAACGGGCTGCGCACGCGCTGCGTGGCAACGGCCATGCCGTTGATGACGCGCTGTTGCAGTACCTGTCGCCGCTCGGTTGGGAGCACATCAACCTCACCGGCGATTACCTCTGGCGCAGCAGCGCCAAGATCGGCGCGGGCAAGTTCAGGCCGCTACGACCGCTGCAACCGGCTTAGCGTGCTTTATTTAATGAGATGGTCACTCCCTCCTTCCCAGTACTATGCTGAGGACAGGCTTTCATTCGGAGAACCATCATGGAAAACATTGCGCTTATTGGTATCGATCTGGGTAAGAACTCTTTCCATATTCATTGTCAGGATCATCGTGGGAAGGCCGTTTACCGTAAAAAATTCACCCGACCAAAGCTAATCGAATTTCTGGCGACATGCCCGGCAACAACCATCGCGATGGAAGCCTGTGGCGGTTCTCACTTTATGGCACGCAAGCTGGAAGAGTTAGGGCATTTTCCAAAGCTGATATCACCGCAATTTGTCCGCCCATTCGTTAAAAGCAACAAAAATGACTTCGTTGATGCTGAAGCTATCTGTGAAGCAGCATCACGTCCATCTATGCGTTTCGTGCAGCCCAGAACCGAATCTCAGCAGGCAATGCGAGCTCTGCATCGTGTCCGTGAATCCCTGGTTCAGGATAAGGTGAAAACAACTAATCAGATGCATGCTTTTCTGCTGGAATTTGGTATCAGCGTTCCGCGAGGTGCTGCCGTTATTAGTCGACTGAGTACCCTTCTTGAGGACAGTAGTTTGCCTCTTTATCTCAGCCAGTTACTGCTGAAATTACAACAGCATTATCACTATCTTGTTGAGCAGATTAAAGATCTGGAATCTCAGTTGAAACGAAAGTTGGACGAAGATGAGGTTGGACAGCGCTTGCTGAGTATTCCCTGCGTTGGAACGCTGACTGCCAGTACTATTTCAACTGAGATTGGCGACGGGAAGCAGTACGCCAGCAGCCGTGACTTTGCGGCGGCAACAGGGCTGGTACCCCGACAGTACAGCACGGGAGGTCGGACGACATTGTTAGGGATTAGCAAGCGGGGCAACAAAAAGATCCGAACTTTGTTGGTTCAGTGTGCCAGGGTATTCATACAAAAACTGGAACACCAGTCTGGCAAGTTGGCCGACTGGGTCAGGGAGTTGTTGTGTCGGAAAAGCAACTTTGTCGTCACCTGTGCTCTGGCAAACAAGCTGGCCAGAATAGCCTGGGCACTGACGGCGCGACAGCAAACTTACGAAGCATAAAGGCAGAAATACACCAGTTTAAACAATCATTCATCTGGTTTTGCGAATACTGATATTGATGATACTAACGGCCCACCGGCCTGTTGAGGAACCTGTAAAACGGAAAGGCTCATTGAAGCCGTATATTTTCTGGAGGTTCATCAGGCGCGGAACTCATCGAGGCGCGGGAATAAAATCCCATTCAGACGCCGGATAGATTCAAGCAAGCCAACTTGTCGTCAAAATCGGTGTTGCAAAAACGGGAGTGACCATAGATTCCGTTTTCTGAGGCGACCCCCACATAGAGACCTTCCCGGTCATTCACTTTGTAGAGTTTGTCCCTGGGCTTGAGATTGCGCAGCTTGGTATCGGTCAGCATGTACCTTGTCCTTCTTCGTCTCCGATACCCACTCTATTGTAAACAAGACATTTTTATCTTTTATATTCAATGGCTTATTTTCCTGCTAATTGGTAATACCATGAAAAATACCATGCTCAGAAAAGGCTTAACAATATTTTGAAAAATTGCCTACTGAGCGCTGCCGCACAGCTCCATAGGCCGCTTTCCTGGCTTTGCTTCCAGATGTATGCTATTCTGCTCCTGCAGCTAATGGATCACCGCAAACAGGTTACTCGCCTGGGGATTCCCTTTCGACCCGAGCATCCGTATGAGACTCATGCTCGATTATTATTATTATAGAAGCCCCCATGAATAAATCGCTCATCATTTTCGGCATCGTCAACATAACCTCGGACAGTTTCTCCGATGGAGGCCGGTATCTGGCGCCAGACGCAGCCATTGCGCAGGCGCGTAAGCTGATGGCCGAGGGGGCAGATGTGATCGACCTCGGTCCGGCATCCAGCAATCCCGACGCCGCGCCTGTTTCGTCCGACACAGAAATCGCGCGTATCGCGCCGGTGCTGGACGCGCTCAAGGCAGATGGCATTCCCGTCTCGCTCGACAGTTATCAACCCGCGACGCAAGCCTATGCCTTGTCGCGTGGTGTGGCCTATCTCAATGATATTCGCGGTTTTCCAGACGCTGCGTTCTATCCGCAATTGGCGAAATCATCTGCCAAACTCGTCGTTATGCATTCGGTGCAAGACGGGCAGGCAGATCGGCGCGAGGCACCCGCTGGCGACATCATGGATCACATTGCGGCGTTCTTTGACGCGCGCATCGCGGCGCTGACGGGTGCCGGTATCAAACGCAACCGCCTTGTCCTTGATCCCGGCATGGGGTTTTTTCTGGGGGCTGCTCCCGAAACCTCGCTCTCGGTGCTGGCGCGGTTCGATGAATTGCGGCTGCGCTTCGATTTGCCGGTGCTTCTGTCTGTTTCGCGCAAATCCTTTCTGCGCGCGCTCACAGGCCGTGGTCCGGGGGATGTCGGGGCCGCGACACTCGCTGCAGAGCTTGCCGCCGCCGCAGGTGGAGCTGACTTCATCCGCACACACGAGCCGCGCCCCTTGCGCGACGGGCTGGCGGTATTGGCGGCGCTGAAAGAAACCGCAAGAATTCGTTAACTGCACATTCGGGATATTTCTCTATATTCGCGCTTCATCAGAAAACTGAAGGAACCTCCATTGAATCGAACTAATATTTTTTTTGGTGAATCGCATTCTGACTGGTTGCCTGTCAGAGGCGGAGAATCTGGTGATTTTGTTTTTCGACGTGGTGACGGGCATGCCTTCGCGAAAATCGCACCTGCTTCCCGCCGCGGTGAGCTCGCTGGAGAGCGTGACCGCCTCATTTGGCTCAAAGGTCGAGGTGTGGCTTGCCCCGAGGTCATCAACTGGCAGGAGGAACAGGAGGGTGCATGCTTGGTGATAACGGCAATTCCGGGAGTACCGGCGGCTGATCTGTCTGGAGCGGATTTGCTCAAAGCGTGGCCGTCAATGGGGCAGCAACTTGGCGCTGTTCACAGCCTATCGGTTGATCAATGTCCGTTTGAGCGCAGGCTGTCGCGAATGTTCGGACGCGCCGTTGATGTGGTGTCCCGCAATGCCGTCAATCCCGACTTCTTACCGGACGAGGACAAGAGTACGCCGCAGCTCGATCTTTTGGCTCGTGTCGAACGAGAGCTACCGGTGCGGCTCGACCAAGAGCGCACCGATATGGTTGTTTGCCATGGTGATCCCTGCATGCCGAACTTCATGGTGGACCCTAAAACTCTTCAATGCACGGGTCTGATCGACCTTGGGCGGCTCGGAACAGCAGATCGCTATGCCGATTTGGCACTCATGATTGCTAACGCCGAAGAGAACTGGGCAGCGCCAGATGAAGCAGAGCGCGCCTTCGCTGTCCTATTCAATGTATTGGGGATCGAAGCCCCCGACCGCGAACGCCTTGCCTTCTATCTGCGATTGGACCCTCTGACTTGGGGTTGATGTTCATGCCGCCTGTTTTTCCTGCTCATTGGCACGTTTCGCAACCTGTTCTCATTGCGGACACCTTTTCCAGCCTCGTTTGGAAAGTTTCATTGCCAGACGGGACTCCTGCAATCGTCAAGGGATTGAAACCTATAAAAGACATTGCTGATGAACTGCGCGGGGCCGACTATCTGGTATGGCGCAATGGGAGGGGAGCAGTCCGGTTGCTCGGTCGTGAGAACAATCTGATGTTGCTCGAATATGCCGGGGAGCGAATGCTCTCTCACATCGTTGCCGAGCACGGCGACTACCAGGCGACCGAAATTGCAGCGGAACTAATGGCGAAGCTGTATGCCGCATCTGAGGAACCCCTGCCTTCTGCCCTTCTCCCGATCCGGGATCGCTTTGCAGCTTTGTTTCAGCGGGCGCGCGATGATCAAAACGCAGGTTGTCAAACTGACTACGTCCACGCGGCGATTATAGCCGATCAAATGATGAGCAATGCCTCGGAACTGCGTGGGCTACATGGCGATCTGCATCATGAAAACATCATGTTCTCCAGTCGCGGCTGGCTGGTGATAGATCCCGTCGGTCTGGTCGGTGAAGTGGGCTTTGGCGCCGCCAATATGTTCTACGATCCGGCTGACAGAGACGACCTTTGTCTCGATCCTAGACGCATTGCACAGATGGCGGACGCATTCTCTCGTGCGCTGGACGTCGATCCGCGTCGCCTGCTCGACCAGGCGTACGCTTATGGGTGCCTTTCCGCAGCTTGGAACGCGGATGGAGAAGAGGAGCAACGCGATCTAGCTATCGCGGCCGCGATCAAGCAGGTGCGACAGACGTCATACTAGATATCAAGCGACTTCTCCTATCCCCTGGGAACACATCAATCTCACCGGAGAATATCGCTGGCCAAAGCCTTAGCGTAGGATTCCGCCCCTTCCCGCAAACGACCCCGACCCGCGCCACGGCCCACGAGCGGACGCCGCAGCAGGAGCGCCAGAAGGCCGCCAGAGAGGCCGAGCGCGGCCGTGAGGCTTGGACGCTAGGGCAGGGCATGAAAAAGCCCGTAGCGGGCTGCTACGGGCGTCTGACGCGGTGGAAAGGGGGAGGGGATGTTGTCTACATGGCTCTGCTGTAGTGAGTGGGTTGCGCTCCGGCAGCGGTCCTGATCAATCGTCACCCTTTCTCGGTCCTTCAACGTTCCTGACAACGAGCCTCCTTTTCGCCAATCCATCGACAATCACCGCGAGTCCCTGCTCGAACGCTGCGTCCGGACCGGCTTCGTCGAAGGCGTCTATCGCGGCCCGCAACAGCGGCGAGAGCGGAGCCTGTTCAACGGTGCCGCCGGCCTGCTCCTCAAGCACGGCCCCAACAGTGAAGTAGCTGATTGTCATCAGCGCATTGACGGCGTCCCCGGCCGAAAAACCCGCCTCGCAGAGGAAGCGAAGCTGCGCGTCGGCCGTTTCCATCTGCGGTGCGCCCGGTCGCGTGCCGGCATGGATGCGCGCGCCATCGCGGTAGGCGAGCAGCGCCTGCCTGAAGCTGCGGGCATTCCCGATCAGAAATGAGCGCCAGTCGTCGTCGGCTCTCGGCACCGAATGCGTATGATTCTCCGCCAGCATGGCTTCGGCCAGTGCGTCGAGCAGCGCCCGCTTGTTCCTGAAGTGCCAGTAAAGCGCCGGCTGCTGAACCCCCAACCGTTCCGCCAGTTTGCGTGTCGTCAGACCGTCTACGCCGACCTCGTTCAACAGGTCCAGGGCGGCACGGATCACTGTATTCGGCTGCAACTTTGTCATGCTTGACACTTTATCACTGATAAACATAATATGTCCACCAACTTATCAGTGATAAAGAATCCGCGCGTTCAATCGGACCAGCGGAGGCTGGTCCGGAGGCCAGACGTGAAACCCAACAGACCCCTGATCGTAATTCTGAGCACTGTCGCGCTCGACGCTGTCGGCATCGGCCTGATTATGCCGGTGCTGCCGGGCCTCCTGCGCGATCTGGTTCACTCGAACGACGTCACCGCCCACTATGGCATTCTGCTGGCGCTGTATGCGTTGATGCAATTTGCCTGCGCACCTGTGCTGGGCGCGCTGTCGGATCGTTTCGGGCGGCGGCCGGTCTTGCTCGTCTCGCTGGCCGGCGCTGCTGTCGACTACGCCATCATGGCGACGGCGCCTTTCCTTTGGGTTCTCTATATCGGGCGGATCGTGGCCGGCATCACCGGGGCGACTGGGGCGGTAGCCGGCGCTTATATTGCCGATATCACTGATGGCGATGAGCGCGCGCGGCACTTCGGCTTCATGAGCGCCTGTTTCGGGTTCGGGATGGTCGCGGGACCTGTGCTCGGTGGGCTGATGGGCGGTTTCTCCCCCCACGCTCCGTTCTTCGCCGCGGCAGCCTTGAACGGCCTCAATTTCCTGACGGGCTGTTTCCTTTTGCCGGAGTCGCACAAAGGCGAACGCCGGCCGTTACGCCGGGAGGCTCTCAACCCGCTCGCTTCGTTCCGGTGGGCCCGGGGCATGACCGTCGTCGCCGCCCTGATGGCGGTCTTCTTCATCATGCAACTTGTCGGACAGGTGCCGGCCGCGCTTTGGGTCATTTTCGGCGAGGATCGCTTTCACTGGGACGCGACCACGATCGGCATTTCGCTTGCCGCATTTGGCATTCTGCATTCACTCGCCCAGGCAATGATCACCGGCCCTGTAGCCGCCCGGCTCGGCGAAAGGCGGGCACTCATGCTCGGAATGATTGCCGACGGCACAGGCTACATCCTGCTTGCCTTCGCGACACGGGGATGGATGGCGTTCCCGATCATGGTCCTGCTTGCTTCGGGTGGCATCGGAATGCCGGCGCTGCAAGCAATGTTGTCCAGGCAGGTGGATGAGGAACGTCAGGGGCAGCTGCAAGGCTCACTGGCGGCGCTCACCAGCCTGACCTCGATCGTCGGACCCCTCCTCTTCACGGCGATCTATGCGGCTTCTATAACAACGTGGAACGGGTGGGCATGGATTGCAGGCGCTGCCCTCTACTTGCTCTGCCTGCCGGCGCTGCGTCGCGGGCTTTGGAGCGGCGCAGGGCAACGAGCCGATCGCTGATCGTGGAAACGATAGGCCTATGCCATGCGGGTCAAGGCGACTTCCGGCAAGCTATACGCGCCCTAGGAGTGCGGTTGGAACGTTGGCCCAGCCAGATACTCCCGATCACGAGCAGGACGCCGATGATTTGAAGCGCACTCAGCGTCTGATCCAAGAACAACCATCCTAGCAACACGGCGGTCCCCGGGCTGAGAAAGCCCAGTAAGGAAACAACTGTAGGTTCGAGTCGCGAGATCCCCCGGAACCAAAGGAAGTAGGTTAAACCCGCTCCGATCAGGCCGAGCCACGCCAGGCCGAGAACATTGGTTCCTGTAGGCATCGGGATTGGCGGATCAAACACTAAAGCTACTGGAACGAGCAGAAGTCCTCCGGCCGCCAGTTGCCAGGCGGTAAAGGTGAGCAGAGGCACGGGAGGTTGCCACTTGCGGGTCAGCACGGTTCCGAACGCCATGGAAACCGCCCCCGCCAGGCCCGCTGCGACGCCGACAGGATCTAGCGCTGCGTTTGGTGTCAACACCAACAGCGCCACGCCCGCAGTTCCGCAAATAGCCCCCAGGACCGCCATCAATCGTATCGGGCTACCTAGCAGAGCGGCAGAGATGAACACGACCATCAGCGGCTGCACAGCGCCTACCGTCGCCGCGACCCCGCCCGGCAGGCGGTAGACCGAAATAAACAACAAGCTCCAGAATAGCGAAATATTAAGTGCGCCGAGGATGAAGATGCGCATCCACCAGATTCCCGTTGGAATCTGTCGGACGATCATCACGAGCAATAAACCCGCCGGCAACGCCCGCAGCATCGCGACCGTCATCGGTGAGAAGTTCGGCAGGTATTGGGTGGTGACAATGTAGGTGCTGCCCCAAATGGCAGGTGCTATCGCTGTGAACAATAAATCGGGCGTGCGTAATGACATGCGATTACAAGACCTCCGCTACGGCGATGGGTTTTTGAGAGTTGCAGGCGCCGCGATGACCGCACCCTGACTTGGACTGGCCCTGCCTCGCACCAATCCACCTGCGGCTATGGCCGCGATCATGCGAGGCCCGAAAATTACACGACCTGTACACGTCCGCCGAACCCGGAACGCAACAGAGCTTCGTGGGGTCGGTTCCGGCTGAGGGCGAAATGACACCCTAAGCGTTAGCTCTGTGTCGTTGCACGATGTCAGCGACGGTATTCTTGCTGATACCGAGCTCGCGTGCGATCCAGCGATAGCTGCGTCCCTCGGCCCTCATCGCAACCACCTTAGGCAAAAGTCGGTCTGATTTTGGTCGCACTCCGGCCTGACGACCAAGCCTCTTACCACGTGCCTTCGCAACAGCAAGGCCTGACTTGACCCGCTCGCTGATGAGATCCCGCTCAAACTCCGCAATGCCGGAAAGAAACGTCGCCAGCATTCGTCCATACGGCGACGAAAGATCGAACGCCATTCCATTCATGGCTATCACGGAAACCTTCCAGTTCTCCAGTTCACGTAGCGTATTGAGCAGATCGAGCGTCGAGCGCCCCCACCGGGAAAGCTCAGTGACCAGGATTGCATCAATTTGTCTGGACTGGGCAAGCGCCAGGACTTTCTTTCGCTCGGCCCGGTCGAGTTTAGTTCCTGAACCTGTTTCCTTAAATATTCCCACCACGTCGTAGCCGGCACGGCCGGCGAAGGCTCGCAGATCAAATTCCTGGCGTTCACAAGACTGATCCGCTGTTGAAACCCGGCAGTAAATGGCGGCACGATGTCCCAATTGAACCCTCCTGGATTTTTGTATCGGAACGCCCTGATTTATATGGGCTGGCTGTTGTCCAAAACAGACTATACTTCAAAAGGGACGAATTTGTATGTCACGACGCCATATTTTCACCGAACGGCAGCGAGCAGCGCTGTTCGATCTGCCCACGGACGAACTGTCGCTACTGAAGTTCTACACGCTGGGCGATGATGACCTGGAAAACATTAGGCAGCGCCGCAGACCGGAAAACAGGATTGGCTTTGCCCTGCAACTTTGTGCCTTACGATATCCGGGCCGTGCACTGGCTCCTGGTGAGATGATCCCGCGTGAAGTCCTTTCCTTCGTCGGTGCTCAGCTTGGAGTTCCGGCTGATGCGCTTCTCACTTATGCCACACGGCGCCAAACCCGTCAGCAGCACATGGACACGCTGCGCGAAATTTACGGCTACAAGACCTTCACGGGCCGTGGTGCCCGTGATCTGCGGGAGTGGACTTTCGGCCAGGCCGAAGATGCCAGATCAAACGAGGATCTTGCTCATCGTTTTATTGTGCGGTGTCGGGAAACTTCCACCATTCTGCCCGCAGTATCGACAATCGAGCGCTTGTGCGCGGATGCTCTGGTCGCCGCTGAGCGGCGGATTGAAACGCGGATTGCGGAAAATTTAACAGCGGATGTTCGCGATCACCTGGACAAACTTCTGAGTGAAATGCTCGCCGGCAATATCAGTCGTTTCATCTGGCTTCGCAACTTCGAGGTTGGTAACAACTCGGCTGCTGCTAACCGTTTGCTCGACAGGCTCGAATTTCTGCGTACCCTGAATATCAATCATAGTGCTTTGGCCAGCATACCTGCCCATCGCATTGCCCGGCTGCGTCGGCAGGGTGAACGCTACTTCACCGACGGTTTGCGTGACATCACTTCGGACCGCCGCTGGGCGATCCTTGCCGTCTGTGTTGTGGAGTGGGAAGCGGCGATTGCTGATGCCATAGTCGAAACCCATGACAGGATCGTAGGAAAAACCTGGCGGGAAGCGAAGCGCCAGCATGACGAAACAATTTCCGGCTCTAAAGCCACACTCACGGATACGATCCGTACCTTCACCGCGCTGGGAGCTTCGTTGCTTGAGGCCCGCAGTGACGGAACCCCGCTGGAGATGGCTGTCGCCAGTTCGGTTGCATGGGACCGGCTCGCTCAACTGGTAGCGACAGGGACTCAACTCAGCAACACGCTAGCCGATGAGCCTCTTGCATATGTCGGGCAGGGATACCATCGCTTTCGTCGTTATGCGCCCCGCATGTTGCGCTGTCTGAAGCTCGAAGCCGCGCCGGTCGCCGGACCATTGGTAGCAGCAGCTTTGTCGATCGGAGAGATGAAAGGTGTTGCATCGCCAGAAAGGCGTTTCCTGCGGCCCAGCTCCAAATGGAACCGTCATTTACGAGCTCAGGAAAAAGGAGATACCCGTCTTTGGGAAGTGGCGGTACTCTTTCACCTCCGGGATGCTTTTCGTTCCGGAGATGTCTGGCTCGCTCATTCGCGCCGCTATGGTGACCTCAAGCAGGTACTGGTGCCGATGATCGCGGCGCAGGAAAATGCAAAACTGGCCGTGCCTTCCAACCCACAGGATTGGCTGGCAGACAGAAAGGCGCGACTCACGATCGCTCTTAAGCGGCTGGCCCGGGCTGCCCGTAACGGCACTATTCCGCACGGTAGCATAGAAGATGGAACGTTGCGGATCGACAGGTTGACAGCAGACGTGCCGGATGGTGCCGAGGCACTCATACTGGATCTGTATCGCCGAATGCCGTCCGTTCGGATTACCGACATGCTGCTTGAAGTTGATGCAGCCCTTGGTTTCACAGATGCGTTTACCCATCTGAGAACCGGGGCTCCATGTCGCGACCGGATCGGTCTGCTCAACGTCCTGCTCGCTGAAGGGCTCAATCTGGGCCTGCGTAAGATGGCGGAAGCTACAAACACGCATGATTACTGGCAGCTCTCACGCCTTGCCCGCTGGCATGTTGAAAGCGAAGCCATGAACCAGGCATTGGCAATTGTGGTGGCCGCGCAGGGTAAACTGCCGATGTCACGCGTCTGGGGGATGGGCACGTCAGCATCGAGCGATGGTCAGTTTTTCCCGACAGCGCGGCATGGCGAAGCCATGAACATGGTCAATGCCAAATATGGTTCTGTTCCCGGCCTCAAAGCGTATACTCACGTAAGCGACCAGTTCGCGCCATTCGCTTGTCAGTCGATCCCGGCGACCGTGAGCGAGGCACCGTATATTCTCGATGGACTACTGATGAACGAGGTCGGTCGCCATGTTCGCGAACAGTATGCCGATACAGCAGGATTCACCGACCATTTGTTCGGAGCCAGTAGCCTGCTCGGCTACAATCTCGTTCTGCGAATCAGGGATCTGCCATCGAAG
Organism: Citrobacter sp. Cf116; assembly: GCF_030336505.1. Lineage (NCBI taxonomy): Bacteria > Pseudomonadati > Pseudomonadota > Gammaproteobacteria > Enterobacterales > Enterobacteriaceae > Citrobacter > Citrobacter sp. Cf116. The sequence continues at coordinate 13,281 of NZ_JAOWEQ010000019.1, forward strand.
CGGTTGTACGTATTTAATCCCGATACGACCCCCAGGGAGTTACGCAAGTTGGTAGGTGGAAAAGCCCGGGAGGATCTTATCGTTGCGAACTGGCCTGATATTTTCCGTTGTGCCGCGACGATGACCGCTGGCAAAATCAGGCCCAGCCAACTCCTGCGCAAGCTCGCTTCTTACCCACGACAAAACAACCTTGCAGTTGCGCTTCGTGAAGTTGGTCGTATTGAACGGACCCTTTTCATTATTGAGTGGATCCTGGATACGGACATGCAGCGGCGTGCTCAGATCGGTCTTAACAAGGGAGAGGCCCACCATGCGCTCAAAAATGCGCTCCGTATCGGGAGGCAGGGGGAAATTCGCGATCGCACGACAGAGGGGCAGCACTACCGAATCGCTGGGCTCAATTTATTGACTGCGGTGATCATTTACTGGAATACCGTCCATCTTGGTCATGCCGTCACGGAGCGGCGGAACGAAGGGTTGGATGTTCCCCCTGAATTTCTTCCCCACATATCCCCATTGGGCTGGGCGCACATTCTACTGACTGGCGAATATCTTTGGCCCAAGGAACCGAAAGCTTAGGGTGTCATTTCGCCCTCAGCCGGAACCGACCCCTTCGTGGGCATCCCGATCCGGGTCGTAGCAGCAGTCCTGGACCAAACGCACGTCGTAGTCCGCATCACTAGCCCAGGCGACGCTTGAAAGAACAACGCCGGTGGTGCTTATCCCGGCCATGACAAGCGTGCTTACGCCGCGCGTCCGAAGGTCGGCGTCGAGCGCCGTGCCATAAAAGACGCTGGCTCGCGGACATGCATAGAAAAGGTCGCCCCGTTCGATCGCAAGCCCTTCGACGGGCAGACCGGTGCGAAATCGTCCGCTCGGGAGATACGGTGAGATTTGGCGATTCGTCGCCGGCGGCGCATGTTCATACTCTTCGCCGAGCGAAAAGTTGGGGAACAGCACGGGCCGGCCGCGCAAGGCGTGCTGGCAGCCGTGCAGACCCTGCGTGAGATGAACGCCGACAACCTGCGCAAGGTGCCGGCCGATGCACCCACGGCCTTCATCAAGCCGCGCTGGAAGCCGCTGGTGATCACCCCGGAAGGCCTCGACCGGAAATTCTACGAAATCTGCGCCCTGTCCGAGCTGAAGAACGCCCTGCGCTCCGGCGACATCTGGGTCAAGGGCTCGCGGCAGTTCCGCGACTTCGACGACTACCTGCTGCCGGCCGAGAAGTTCGCCGCACTCAAGCGCGAGCAGGCCCTGCCCCTGGCGATCAACCCGAACAGCGACCAGTACCTGGAAGAGCGTTTGCAGCTGCTGGACGAGCAGTTGGCCACCGTCACCCGCCTGGCCAAGGACAACGAGCTGCCCGATGCCATCCTCACCGAGTCAGGGCTGAAAATCACCCCGCTGGATGCGGCGGTGCCGGATCGGGCGCAGGCGCTGATCGACCAAACCAGCCAGTTACTGCCGCGCATCAAGATCACCGAACTGCTGATGGACGTGGACGACTGGACGGGCTTCAGCCGCCACTTCACCCACTTGAAGGACGGGGCCGAGGCCAAAGACAGGACGTTGCTGCTGTCCGCAATCCTCGGTGATGCGATCAACCTCGGGCTGACCAAGATGGCCGAGTCGAGCCCCGGCCTGACCTACGCCAAGCTGTCCTGGCTGCAAGCCTGGCACATCCGCGACGAAACCTATTCGGCGGCCTTGGCCGAGCTGGTCAACCACCAGTATCGCCACGCCTTTGCCGCCCACTGGGGCGACGGCACGACCTCATCCTCCGATGGCCAGCGCTTCCGCGCGGGTGGCCGGGGCGAGAGCACCGGGCACGTCAACCCGAAGTACGGTAGCGAGCCGGGACGGCTGTTCTATACCCATATCTCCGACCAGTACGCGCCGTTCAGCACCCGCGTGGTGAATGTCGGCGTCCGCGATTCCACCTATGTGCTCGACGGCCTGCTGTACCACGAGTCCGACCTGCGGATCGAGGAGCACTACACCGACACGGCCGGCTTCACCGATCACGTCTTTGCCCTGATGCACCTGCTAGGCTTCCGCTTCGCGCCGCGCATCCGCGACCTCGGCGAAACCAAGCTGTACGTGCCGCAGGGCGTGCAAGCCTACCCGACGTTGCGCCCGCTGATCGGCGGCACCCTGAACATCAAGCACGTGCGTGCCCACTGGGACGACATCCTGCGCCTGGCCAGCTCGATCAAGCAGGGCACCGTCACCGCCTCGCTGATGCTGCGCAAGCTCGGCAGCTACCCGCGCCAGAACGGACTGGCCGTGGCCCTGCGCGAGCTGGGCCGGATCGAGCGCACGCTGTTCATCCTGGACTGGCTGCAAAGTGTTGAACTGCGCCGCCGCGTGCATGCCGGCCTGAACAAAGGTGAGGCGCGCAACTCGCTGGCCAGGGCGGTGTTCTTCAACCGCCTTGGGGAAATCAGGGATCGGAGCTTCGAGCAGCAGCGCTACCGGGCCAGCGGCCTCAACCTGGTGACGGCGGCTATCGTGCTGTGGAACACGGTGTACCTGGAACGCGCCACCCAGGGGTTGGTCGAGGCCGGCAAGCCGGTGGACGGCGAGCTGCTGCAATTCCTGTCGCCGCTGGGCTGGGAGCACATCAACCTAACCGGCGATTACGTCTGGCGGCAGAGCCGCAGACTGGAAGACGGGAAGTTTCGGCCCTTACGGATGCCCGGAAAACCTTAGCGTACGATTTTTTCCGAATTCTGCGGGCTCCCCGAATTACGGCTCGACCGGATGCTGTTTGCTGAATATCCGTGGGCAGAGCGGAGACTCTACTGGCTGAACGACGGTGGCTCACACCATTTTGGCGCTGCCCGTTATCAGGCATGCCGCCTGGGCATTGCGGTTCCGCTTACCGGCAGACTCTGTCGCTACGGTGTAAACGTGCCGATGATCTCCGCTATACGTCAGCAATGGCATCTGTTTGCTATTCCGGCAGATGAACTCTTCGGCAGCTTTTTCGACGCCATGAATGCCTTTGAATGCCCGTTTGGTAATTCCGGTTTGCCGCGTCACATGCATGATACGGATAAGTCAGGAGTTGCTCTCAAACTGGTCTGGCTTGAACGTGGCCATCCCAGAGCCAGTGCTGTAGCTGATGTACTTTCAGCTGCAGGCTTTCCAGATTTCGGTAAGCAGCTCCAGCAGCTGGCCAAAGAACCTTCACCACGTTGAATAAGCCTGATTTATTTTCACTGACTTATGTGATTAATGCTAATGTATGCGTACATTAGCATTAATGATGCATTTAATCCCCTGCGCCTTTCTGCCTGTTCTGATTTTTCCGGTAGTCCTGCTTCACTCTCCCGATATTCTTCAGGACTGTCTGCCAGTGGTCGTCTGCCTGCTGCCGGTAGCGTTCGGCAACGTCAGCAATAATGTCAGGATCACTGTCATGGCTGCGGTGCATGCGTCCCTTCTGGCCAAAGATATCAACAATAATATTCTGGCTGCCCTGCCTGTCGAAAAGATGAGCGCACAGGCGCTTTACAACCAGCGGAGTATAGTCCAGCCCGGCTTCATCAGCGATCCGGAAGAAGAAGTACAGCATCTCATACGTTTTGTAGCGCTTGACGGCCGCACTGAGTCTGGCGGCCCGTTGTGGTGCTTCCCAGGTGTCATCCCTGTAGTTACGCAGTTCTGCCTGGTAGTCGGATTCCAGGTCTTCCTCTGTATACCGGTGGTGCCGAAAAAAGTATTCCCTGGCCCGTTCGACGACTGATTCATCCTGCGGCATGTCTGTCTCCGGTTAATGCTAACGTATGCGTACATTAGCATTAACATCAGTACCCGGCAAGGGGAGTGGCGTGCATCGTACCTGTGGTGCATCCCGCCCTGGCTCCGGACATGCTACCGGCAATTCTACCGGCGGTGCGCTGTCCTGGTGTCCTTTTCGCTACCCTGTCACGTCTTTAATTTGTTTGTTAGTTAGTTTATTTGTTAGTTTGTTTGTGTATAATGTGAGCATACCCCTTTATGCGGAGACTGACAGATGCGTCCGGCGACATACGAACCAGAACAGATTATTGAAGCAGGGCTGGCCCTGCAGGCTGAAGGACGGAATATCACCGGGTTCGCACTGCGTAACCAGGTGGGTGGCGGCAATCCGACACGTCTCCGCCAGATATGGGACGAATACCAGGCATCACAGAGCACGGTCGTCACTGAACCCGTTGCCGAGCTGCCTGTGGAAGTGGCTGAAGAAGTGAAGGCCGTCTCCGCAGCGCTGTCCGAACGCATCACCCAGCTGGCGACCGAACTGAATGACAAGGCTGTCCGGGCTGCAGAACGCCGGGTTGCGGAAGTCACGCGTGCTGCCGGTGAACAGACCGCACAGGCAGAGCGGGAACTGGCCGACGCCGCGCAGACGGTCGACGACCTGGAAGAAAAACTGGATGAACTGCAGGACGGATATGACCGGCTGACGCGGGCGCTGGAATCAGAACGTTCACAGCGTCAGCAGCAGGATGTGGAGATGGCCCAGCTGAAAGAGCGTCTTGCGGCCGCTGAAGAGAATGCCCGACAGCGGGAGGAGCGGTATCAGGAGCAGAAGACAGTGCTGCAGGATGCGCTTAATGCGGAGCAGGCCCAGCACAAAAACACGCGGGAAGACCTGCAGAAACGACTGGAGCAAATTTCTGCCGAAGCGAATGCGCGTACAGAAGAACTGAAGTCTGAACGCGATAAAGTGAATACTCTCCTTACCCGCCTGGAATCGCAGGAAAACGCGCTGGCCTCAGAACGTCAGCAGCATCAGGCCACCCGCGATACGCTGCAGCAGCGCCTCGAGCAGGCCGTCGCTGATGCACAGGCGCGCGCCGGTGAGCTTGCGCTTGAACGTGACAGAGTCAGCAGCCTCACCGCAAGGCTGGAATCGCAGGAAAAGGCCTCCTCGGAGCAACTGGTCCGTATGGGCAGCGAAATAGCCAGTCTGACAGATCGCTGCACGCAGCTGGAAAACCAGCGTGATGATGCCCGTCTGGAGACGATGGGGGAGAAAGAAACGGTCGCGGCACTGCGTGGTGAGGCTGAAGCCCTGAAGCGTCAGAACCAGTCACTGATGGCGGCGCTTTCAGGCAATAAACAGACAGGTGGCCAGAATGCGTGATGATGACAATTCAGACGCCTGTGATGAAGCGCCCCGGGCGGAGGATAAATGCTACACCAAAGGGCGACTTCGGGATGAGTTCAGGATGAAGCCAGCCCCCGGTGTGGAACCGGTCAGAATGTACAAAAGTCCTTACGGCGGGAAATACGGCGTATGGCGGCTGGCTGACTGCGTCCCGATGCGGGCGAAACGCCCACAGACAGAAAAACAGCGGCAGGCCAGCGCACGTCTGGGCCTGCAGGCCCGGATGAAGAGTGAGCGTGGCAGGTTCGCCATGCTGGCACATACCTGGTTAACGCTGGACCCCGTCTTCCTCGATACCGAAACGACCGGACTTGATGCCGGCGCGCAGGCGCTGGAAATCGGTCTGGTGAATGCCCGCGGTGAGAGGATATTTGAGACCCGCCTGAAACCCACTGTCGGCATCGATCCGGCAGCAGCTGCAGTACACGGTATCAATGACGATGATCTGGTCAGTGCGCCATCGTGGCCCGATATTGCGCAGCAGCTGCAGCACCATATCGGCCGGCGCCCGCTGGTTATTTTCAATGCTGAGTTTGATACGCGCATTCTGAAGCAGACAGCGGCAGCGCATAACGACCCTGCCAGCTGGCTGGACTCTCTGACGGTGTACTGCGCCATGCGGCTCGCTGCGGGTTATTACGGACCCTCCAATCGTTACGGTACCATATCGCTTTCCGGTGCTGTCAGTCAGGCTGGCCTGAGCTGGATCGGGGAGGCTCATTCCGCTGTCACTGACGCGGTTATGACGGCACAGGTGGTAAACAATATTGCCGGATACTGGCATGAGCTCCAGTGTGAAATGAATGATGACGCAGAGAGTGAGCCAGCATAACGCTGCTCTCTGGCTGGCCAGACAGCTGCAGGTATTAATTCAGGAGTCTGGAATGGAAAATATGATGAAAAGTATGCGTGAGCATTTCCCCACGCGAACAGTGGTGATTGAACAGTCTCTGGATATGTTCGGCATCAAACGAAATGAGGACGGGACGTTACTCTTCCCCCGTCACTCCGATAAACGTTTTCCCGTTGCACGTATCCGTAAGCGACTGGCGGCTTATGGCTGGCGAGGCGAACGCCTGAATAAGGAGGTGGCGCGAATCGTCGCGGGCCCTGATATCCTCCCTGAGAGAAGTGAATACAGCATTATTTTCCCTTACGGATGGGAGAAGAAGCAGCTGACGCGTGAGATGCGGAGGATGTTTCCCCGTAAGACTGGCCGACGTGTGCTGATTATGCTCGATGAATTACATCAGTTTATTGACTCACGGGAGAAGCAGTGACGCTGACAGAAAAATCAGGCCATCTGGCATGGTGCGCCCTGGTGGCGCTTGCGCTGGCCAGGCAGGATGGTGGCGTTCTCTCGCCAGCACAGGAAAACCTCTTTCTCACCCGCTGGCTGGCGACCGCGCTGAAACAGCGGCGTTTCCCCCGGGAGATAAATCCGGACATCGAGTGGCTGCTGAAACAGGGGCGCCAGCTGGGCGTCAGCGCGAAGCTGGCCAGCAAGCTGGATTATCTCTGGCGTTCCTGCACCGGCGAACTGTCTGAGCAGAATGACCTGTTCCGGCTGACCTATGCCCTGGAAACAGCGAAAGATATGCACTGGAACTACCGTCTGCTGAGCGATCGGGAATGGTCCGGCCGGTATGCTGTGGCACTCAGTGCAGGCGTGAACGGTATTTATCTCTCACGGGGCAACCTCGATGTCGCTTTTGACGATAAAGGCCGGCAGATAAATCCGCTGACAGCGCGTCTGACGGGGAACGTGGCCGGTGTGGTAAAGCTGTTTAACCGCTGTGGGTGGCAGGCAGAGCCTGAAGGGGATGCCTCCCTGCCCCACCAGTATTCGCTGATGGCCGGACAGGGAGTGCCAGGAAAGGGGGATTAGTGGCGGATCTGCGCCAGGTCGTCTTCAGTCAGACCGGTCATTTTCATGACGGTATTGCGGTCAATGCCGTTCTGGAGCATGGTACGGGCTATTTTCAGAGTCGCTTCGCGCTCCCCTTCTGAACGGCCTTTTTCAATACCACGTTGTTCACCGAGCTGAATCCCCTTCTCGATGCCCTTCTGTTCTAGCTGCTGTGCGATGGTCATAAGTGCGTCTCCGTGTTGCGGCACACGCTGTGCCAGTTCGCGTACAAAGGCTTCGGCGTCGGATGTTTCGCCTGCCTGTACTATATAGTGTACCAGCGATATCACCTGCGATGAAGACAAGTATCCCGCCAGCAAGATGGGCGCCAGCCGGTCAACCAGTTCTGCCAGGTCCCGCCGGTGAATATGCTTTTGCAGTAAAGTCAGGGCGGCCATGCTGCGATGGCCAGCGATTTCATCATCCGGAATAACCGTAACGTCTACCAGCGGGAAAGCGCCGCTGTAGAGTTTGCCTGCCAGCCCGGGATCGTCAAATTCATCCAGCCAGCGGGTAGAGTACGGATACGGGCTGCGCTTACCCGTATAGAACAGCACCGGTATCACCAGTGGCAGTTTTTTATGCCCAGCCTCCAGATGGCGCTGCATGGCGGCTACCGCATAGCGTATGAGGCGGAAAGCCATATGTTTGTCCGGCGTTGACTGGTGTTCGACCAGAACATGAATATATCCGTCGCCGGCTGTAGTTTTCAGGCTGTAGAGGACGTCGCTGAAATACTGGCGGAGATCATCCTCAACAAACGAGCCTGATTCCAGTTTCAGCGTGCTGAGATCGCAGACTGCCCGCAGATCTGCGGGCAGGTGGATTTCCATGAAATCCCGGGCAATATCCGGTTGCGTCAGGAACTGCCTGAACGTGGCATCGTGAGGAGTGGGTGTGCTGTTTTTCTTCTTCATCTGCCCTGGCTCTGAAAAATGGCCCGGATATGTTATCACAGCCCGGAAAAAGCTAAGCGAGGTGTTACACGCAAACTGTAAAGCAAAATATATTGCCTGAGATCATAAATGTGTATTGCCCTATACAATAAAGGTGTTGCGTCGTCTGAGGGCGCGGAGGCATAATTCCGCCTGAGCAAAGCCTTACCCGTTCGGGTCTACTTCAGGTCTGAACACAAAAAAACCACCCTGGCAGGTGGTTTTTTTGTTTGTGGTCTTTAGTAAAACTGTACCGTCAGACTGATATGATTCAGGTAAACCATCCAGCTTTCCTGCCCGGTGATCAGATGGCTGATCATGGTCAGTATGAACAGGCACATACAGTTACGTCGGTCCATACCGTGTCTCCGTATGAGGGTGGCTCTCCGTCGCTATCATCACTTCACGCGGAAACGGTTTTGTTGAGCAAAGCCTTACCACCATATTTATCGCCCGGATTAAGTGATGAGTGCTCCTGGCAAAAGCACAGTTCCGGGGCCTGCCCCTATCTGTTGGGGCTGGAAGCATTTTAGGTGCTACATATAGTGATTTGCATCAAACATGTTTGCGATTTCTTTGATTCAGAACAAAGTAAAAAGAAGAGAGCACAGACGGAGGGTCGTGCAGCAAATGTAAATTCTGAAAAAAAATTCAATTAGAAAACAAGGACTTCATTTTTTTATTATTTTTTAAACAGTACTCTGCACCTTGTCTTAATCAGTCATCATGGATGGATGGCCGACGCGTCGTAGAACACAGTCTTTCTACCCTATGGTCTCCCTGTCCCACCAGTATTCGCTGATGACCGGACAGGGAGAACCAGGAAAAGATGGGGAGCGGGAGAACATATGTTTTGATAGTAGCCGCTGACATGCTAACCCCTTCGTCATCCCCTCGCTTCCGCTAAAGCTATTTACCTTCACCTCAACTTATAGAAAACACAGGCCTCATTTTGCAGCATCATAGGTACAGTTTCTTTTCCACCATTTGTCTGAAGCAATAACTGGCCAAGCAGCCCTGGCGTAGCTATGTTTGGTACCTGGTAGTTAAGATTCGTATAAATGGATAGTTCTGCAGTGGAGCAGATCCGCCGCGCATTTTCATACATACCCCACGCAGTCAAAGCGCGGTTAGTTACGGGACTGATCGCGGTTATGATCTTCTCGATTAGATTTATTTTTTCACGGATTGATTCAATTGCAGTCTGTTTATCTACAGTTTTGATTTTTATCCAGATGCAGTCATGATGAAAAAGTCTGTTGCGGTAGTCTCTGATTTCTTTTAGAAGGTTCAGCAGTTTACGACGGGCCTCAATGGGTTTGTTGTCAATTTCGCTTAGTCTTCTCAGAGCTTTCGGAAGGGAGTTAGGCCAGAGAAAATTATTTTTTTTTGAGTTATCGTCTGTATGAAGCGCTTCAAGAAAAACGTTCTCCCATGTGGAAAATGTTGTCGCTGCAATAATATCATCATGGGAAAAAACTGGTGGCGTCGTTGTTACTTGTGATGGATGGGTTAAGCCAAGGCGAGCGACTTCTTTGGCTTTCCAATTGGTAAGTAAGCTTCGTTCAGCATCTCTGATGCATTTGATGAACTTGCCGTGATTGTCTTTCGTCGTATCATACGAGATGGTATCCCACCACCGTTCACCAAATCTTGTACGAGCTGTTTTATCAACTGAATTCCTGAGAACAAGTTCAAGTTGCTGTACCAGTGGATAAAGTGCGGCAGCTGCATTCTGGATCCAGAGGCTAAATCCATACATTTCCAAATCGGTGTGTACGTTAAAGATAGCAGGAACGCTTGCAAGTCTTGCTGTTGAAAGTAGTGAAAGTACAGGTTTGTAATCATTAATTCTTTGAGGCATTTAATCTCCTGTCCAGGGAGTACCCTGTCTCGCCTTCTATGCGCATTGACGTACCAACTATATTACGCTATTGTAATCACATAACGTAAGCCAGTGTTGAATCATCCCCCATGTTTCATGGGTTCTAGTGAAGGCACATCAGGCAAAAGAATTGAAAGACCCCGGCTCTGCTGGGGTTTTTCGCATCTAAATAACACTAATTCTTGATTCCTCCGTGCAGCTTGCTTGGATACGTGCGAAGTATCATCTCTAAGCATCAGCTGGTTTACACACCCGAATAACGGTCATTCTGGATACTCCTGCCAGTCGAGCTGTCTCATTTATTGATTTTCCGTTTTGCAGGCGTAATGTTCGTATCAATTCATGTTTGGCTTTATTCGCCTGTCGACCGGCATACTTACCTTCTAATCTGGCTTTTTCAACCCCCTCTTTCTGTCGCCGGCGACGATCCTCATAGTCTTTGCGAGCGATAGCGGCCAGCATGTCTAGCATCATGCCATTCACAGCCCGGAGCATACTTCTCGTGAAGTCATCAGAAGCTGCATGAGTAAGAGCAATATGACTAGTAGGAAGGTCAAGGCTAATGACCGATAGTTCTTTTTCAAACATCCGCCGTTTAAGAGTGTCCCAATCGGCATCGCTGAGGCGAGAAAGTCGATCTACCTGCTCAATCAGAATCACATCACCTGATTCCATATCAGACAGCATCCGATTGAGTTCCGGACGGTCGAGTGATGCTCCTGATGCATTTTCAACATACCATCCAGCTATGCGTTGCCCATGATGAGCTGCAAACTCCTTCAGCCTGTTTTTAGCTCGAAGTGCATCCTGCTCAATTGTTGACGCACGAAGATACGCATAAATGTACATTTTATCGCCTGTGGTTACTTTTAAGTGGTATCAAAAATATAGGTAACATTTAAATGGTATCTTAGCAGGGTTTTAGATTCGAAGTCGCTAGTATCTTTTGGGGACACCTAAGTGTGACTGGCTGACGCGCCCGCCGGGCTTGTCCAACCCCTCGCCTGCTCAGAAGCAAGTTCTGAACAGACTCACGGTTTGCGCAGCGGGTCAACAAAATTAAATACGATCACCAGAAATATTTTCTGGACACTTTTTCCGATAGTGCCGAAATGTCCAAGTTAGAAAACATTTTTTGTACATTCTTGGTGCATGATTGAAGGTGATAGAGCGAGGCATGGATTGAACTGGACAGAATTACCTGAGTGTCCAATGTGGCGAGGGATTAATGAGAATAGGTAGTTGGTATATTGAGCTTGAGTCCAATCTCCTTTATGAGAACGTAGGTATTTTCCTTGCTGTTGCCAGCAAGTATTGAGGTGATTTCATTCAGGTTTTGCGCTGCCCCAAGGACTTCAGATTTTGATGGTACAAACTTTATAACCACATAGTCTCTTTTGAGGCTGCTAGGCAAGGCTGAATACTTCGCCATTAACTGAGACGCAGCGTCTTTCAAATCGTGGATGGTTTCATGATTGGCTCTAAAATTTGTTATCGTTGCTTGTTCACGTAATAAAAGCGCTGTAATCCTCCCTAATTGTTCCCGGAATGATATATAAGGCTCAATGAATCTTTTTGCGATGAGCTGACCAACAACAAAAACGGTTACACCGGTGAGAACGGTTACGGCAGCAGACGAACTCATAATTGTACCTAGAGACTTAATCATGGTGGTATATCCTATCTGGAGGGTAACTGCCTGTCTACTGGACAGAATGACCTGTATGTCCAAGTGCATGGGGATTTATACTAGCGACCATGATCACCACAGGAAGAACGGGGTAGAAAATGGCGACTGAGTGGGTAAATGTAGCTGATAACGCCGTTAAAATTGGGCTTGGATCGGCGCTAACAATATTAGGCGGGTATCTGACGCTCAAATTATCACAGCGGCACGAGTTAAGGAAAGAAGCCTTAATTCAGCGACGTAAAGATTTCGACGTTAAAACTGAGCGCTACGTAGATTTTTTATCCAGTTCACGAATGATGATGCAGAAATATATGCTCACCGATTTCAGGCCAGATGGAGATGATTACATGGAGCTTACAAGGCGCCACGAAACGTTATCCCTTACGTGCACGACTAATACTATGAGAGAGCTAGCTTTTGATGCTTACTATGCTGTTTCTCTTGCATGCTCGATGGGCACTGCTGAACGTGAAGAAAAAGCCCCAGTCCGGAAAAAGGCTAAAGAAGCCTTAGATCAGTTCCAGGGATTTGCCAGCGAAGAACTACGTCGTGAGAAAGCTGCAATTGAGGTAATGAACAAAAAGCGGTCATTCTGGTTCTTTGGACGGCGGTAACTGCTAAAACTGGACTGAATTATCGGAGTGTCCAGATGGCGAGGGTATTAAACCAGCGACGTAAAAAAGCCGCTGGTTCGGCTTTTACTAACGGACATAAAATGTGATTTCGCATGCGAAATCTATTGCGTATCATTATTGATATCTTATATTTTCTCTGTATACTGTTTGTGTTGTCATGAAAGCGCGACAACAAACGCAGTGGCAGATAGCTGCTTCTGCACCTGGCGAAACGCCTGACTCACAGGAGTGTGTATGAAATCCCGCAATGAATTCATTTCATTATTGAAATACTCTTTCAAGCCGTGCCGCCCCTTCTCAAACATTTCGCATGCGAAATCTTAAGGACTGTTACATGACACTGAAAATTGGACCTATCGGAAAACTGATCGTTGTATGTAGTCAGAAGGGCGGAATCGTTAAATCGCAGTCATCCAGTGAAATCGCACATGACCTTCGTGAAGCTGGTTTCCGTGTGCTTGAAATTGATATGGACTGGACAACTGGTCTGACGGAGAGGGCATTCCCTGACGGCTTACCTTATGAGATAGAACGCGAACCATTAAGTAACAGTTTTACACCCGGTGAAGCGAATACATATCAGCTTTTCTTTTCTGAAACAGAGATTCGACCGATTGAGCTTCCTGGCGGGCGCTTTTTTATCGGTGCTACCAGTGAACTTAATGAAATTAACTACCGAAACAGCGACTGCATGTTCGACTTCAGGGACCGTATTGAAGAACTGAAGAAACAGTTTGATTTTATTATTGCTGATTCAGCGCCATCTTATTCAAATGTCATGATCGCAGCGCATATGTCAGCTGATTACCTTCTGATCCCTACCCTGCTGGAGAAGCAGGCCCGTAATGCAGTTGGTAAACAGCTTACTTATATGCAGAAAATTAAGCGGAACTACAATCCTTCGCTGCAGTTCATGGGGACTTATGTGACGCAGACGCAGGTCAAAAATTATAAAAAGCCACTTAAAGAAGGATATCTGGGGCCTATTGATACACTGAACCTGAATCTCCTCATCGAGATCCTTCAGGGAAAAGGCTACTCTGAAGAATACATTCTCGCCTATATATCATTTGTACCTGCTGCTGCAAAAGAAGCGATCGAACTAGGTCTCTCCTTTGATGAATACGACCCCAAGTGTCTTCCTGCAATTCAATATAAAGAACTTACCCGGAAAATTATTCTGCTCGCAGGAGGTAAGTAATGGCCAAGAAACCGTTTATGAGACGACTCCAGGCGCAGCAGGAAATGAAAAAAAAAGCATCTGTTGTTTCTGATATTGAACAGGTCATTGCAAATAAACAACCAGATGAGCAGAGCCATGATATAGCTGCGCACCAGATTATGGCGGATATTGCCCGCCCGGATATCGAACCTGATGGTCAGATAATACGCGTCGATATAAATCTGGTTTATGCTGAAGAACAAGTGCGACCTGAAGAAGACTTCGAGGAAGACATCATCGATGGTATGTCTGATACCTTCGAAACTATAGGGATGCTTACCCCGCCTCGTTGTTATCCTCGTGACAGACGTGGCTACCAGATATGGTTAGGCGAAACGCGTGTTCGCACAGCCCGTAAGCGTGGTGATACCCACATTGATATTTATGTGGGTAAACCACCACGGGAAAGAAAAGAACGCATCATCGGTCAGCTTATTGAAAACCTGCAGCAGTCTGGTTTGAAACCATTAGCGACTGCAAAATCGTTCTATGAGCTCAAGCATGAGTTCAATATGACGGGTGAGCAAATCGCAAAAACAATGGGTAAGCCTACCTCATTTGTCAGTAAACACCTTCGTCTCATTGATGCACCAGAAAATGTTACCGCCCTTCTCCGGGATAAAGTCACATCCGATGTCGATCTGGCATACACACTGATACAGGTAAATGAAAAGTCTCCTGAAGAGGCCGAGAAGCTTATCGCGGCTGCGCGAGAGTCTGGTATTTCACGTTCGCAGGTTAAAGCTGTTCTTGATGCAGTTAAGAACAAAAGCAAAGGTGAGATTTCGCATGCGAAATCTAAGGCTCAGAACAAAAAACCAACCAAGCCTTTGGGCAGTAATTCAGATGTAAAAACCTGGCAGGTTGTTGTCGAGATAGACGGTCAGCAAGGGGTAATAATGACTGACCGTGCGCCAGACAAAGCTGGGTATGTGTGGGTGAAAATGGACATTGGTGAGATTTCAGTTGAGGCTTCTGAACTACGCGTCAAAGGGATGCGCTCTCAGTGATGAAATCAACCCCGTTCACCGAAATGGCCACGGCATTCCGTGGCCAAATTGTCCGCCACTGGGCGCTTCGTTATCCCGGAACGCAATCCGAAGCAGCTGCCGCATTAACAGAAGCGGCTATCAATCTGGGATACGTTACAAGAAGCAGGCCCGTACCCGGCGCGGCGTTACTTTCATGGGCCTCTAACCCGGCTGAAACTCCGTTGTGGGCTGCTCAGACGGCGTTAACATTGATGCTCAGCATCGGCTGGAAGCCCGAAAGTAACCAGGACTGGTGTGGTATGTCGGCGCTGATATTCAGAGCTAATCGTAAACTTCCACTTGAGCAGTTAGTCGCTTCCTTGCCTGATAGCATAGACAGGCAAACTGCTACCGGATGGTTCGTGGCAGCAATTGAAGAGGATGCCAGCTACCGTTACAACAGGAAATCCACATGACCTTTCAAGAGCTTGATGCTTGTATCGCAGGCTCTGGCAGACGTTCTATCGCTTCTGCATTAATCGCTTTTATTCTTGATGCGCTTGATGACGGACAGGATGGAGTTGATCTTGATACCTTCCAGAGCCACACGCGCTTCGTTCGTAATAATGTAACCACGGTAGCCAGTTACCTGCAGCTTCATGGAATTATCCATATACTGTATTACCGTGATGGTGCTGCAGAACGTCAGTATGAGTCCGTTAATAATTACGGGCGGTGGGCAAAGCAGCACTATCGTCCTTCTGAGGCTCTTATACAGCTGCATCGACGTGATTAAATCAAAAGATTTCGCATGCGAAATCTGTCTAACCTAAGGAATAAACAGAGTGCCGGGTTCAAAGAGAATTTGCAGGCAGTGTCTGAACGATGACCGTTATCTGAACAACATCATCGCAAGCGATCCTGATGCCTCAGAATCATGCGATTATTGTGACTCCGAAGAGATGACGATGTCGATGGAAACACTGGCTGAAAAGGTCGACTGGTTGATTGAAAATTATTATCGGGGCGGAGAATATAACCATTATCTGGAAGAGTATGAAGGTGAACCTCTCTTCTCTGTTCTGGAGCAAGAGGTTACAGACAATGATAATATCATCAATGACTTATCGGAACTGCTCGACGAGTTATGGTTTGACTGGAGCTCACATGAAAGAAAATATGGTGATGAGCCGCATTTTGTTGAAGCTGTAACCATCTCAGGAAACCTTTCCAGAAAATGGAATTCAATGGAAAGGAAACTTCGGGAGAGTAATCGATTTTTTAATATGGACGCGATGGCAACTTTCGAAGAGGTTTTTACTTACCTTCACGAAAATCATCCCTCAGCATTCATCGATTTTGAGCCTAACAAACCAATTTTCCGTGGTCGTATTTTTCAGTCAGAGGATGCACTTGAAATCGCATTACGTATGCCCGAGTCGAGTTTCGGTCCTCCTCCTCCTGAACTGACACCTTCCGGCAGAATGAATGCTAGAGGTATCTCAGTCTTCTATGGCGCTACGTCCAGAAAAAATGCCATATCCGAAGTGCGGCCACCTGTAGGTAGTTATGTTGCTGTTGCTGAGTTCACTTTGTTGCGGACAGTCAGATTACTCGACCTCTCCAGTCTGAAAGGGCTGGCTGTTAACGGATTTAGCCGCTTTGATCCGGAGTATCTACTTCGATATGAGCGCAGTAGTTTTATTCAGAATCTCTCCAGAAAACTTGTTATGCCGGTTGTTCCTGAGCTTGAAGAAACAAATTACTTGTTGACGCAAGCTATCGCTGATTATCTCTCAACATTTGAGCGTTGCGAACTCGATGGGATACTGTTTACTTCCGCGCAAAAGCCAAAGGAAAGTACAGACCCTTCTGTCATGAATATTATCCTGTTTCATAAATCGTCTGGGGTACTGAATGCGGACCGAAGGTTCCGGGAAGCTGAAGTAAATATGTATCAGCATGATGAGGATATTTCATACTTTGACCCAGAGATAAGGACGACTCCCGATGATTTCCGTCGTGAATTTAAGGTGCTATCACGTAAGAAAAATAGGGAAGATATACTTGAGCTAAAACTCGATGGCATAGAAGTTCATAAAATAGAGGGTGTTGATTACTCCACATCAGAAACAACAGTCACGCACTATTTAACGGAAGGCCGCACAAAAGAAGTGATTTCGCATGCGAAATCTGGCTATTCGGATGACGAATTCTGACGGGTAGATGTAACCCAGATTTCGCATGCGAAATCTTTCGGTGGCAGATCATCTTATCATTGCCACCGGAAGATCATTCCAGCGCGTTGTGTACGCAGGGGAAAGCATTTCTCGTTTCATCTGCCAGTCAGGCGCAATCCCACGTCCCGCAAACCACACTTTCCCCAGACCGGAATGGTTAATACCATCCAGGACTTGCATCAGCTGCTCGCTCCGTTCCCGCGGCTGTACTTCATCAAACAAATTCAGCTGCGATACCCCGGTTGGCGTGAAATCGTTCAGCATACAGCCTGCCTTTGCGTAACGGTGACCATCCAGCCAGACCCTGTCCAGAGCTCTGACGGCAGCGGCAATGATGTCCCGTGTGTCCTGCGTGGGGATGAGTAGTTTTTCACTGGCCAGATTACCGTAGTAGGGCTCATTTACGGCGAACGGCGATGTTTTCACAAACACGGCAATATGCCTGCAGAACTGACGCTCTCCGCGCAGCTTTTCAGCTGCACGCTCAGCGTACTGACAGACTGCCTGTCGCATGGCTTCATACGTCGTGACACGCTCCCCAAAGCTCCTGCTGCAGACTATCTGCTGTTTGGGGGGAGGTGCTTCCTCCAGGGAAATACAGCTTTCTCCATTGAGTTCCCGGACCGTTCTCTCCAGAACTACATTGAAGTTTTTCCTGATAAATACAGGGTTCGCGCGCGCCAGCTGCAGTGCAGTTGTTATCCCCATTGTGCTCAGCTTCTTTGAGATCCTGCGGCCAACCCCCCAGATTTCCTCCACCGGCTGCAGTGACAGCAGTTTTTCCGTACGGCGGATATTGTCTGGCGTTAACGCCAGCACGCCACCAAACTGTGGCCACTCTTTCGACGCCCATTGTGCGCTTTTAGCCAGCGTTTTGGTCGGTCCCATTCCGACGCCGATGGTTAGCCCTGTGCCGGAACGAACGTGCTCACGCAGCTGCCGGCCGAAACCCTCGAAATCGATGCAGCTGTCTATACCGCGAATGTCCAGAAACATCTCGTCGATGCTGTACTGCTCCACGCGCGGCGCCAGCTCTTCCAGGTGAACCATGACCCTGTTCGACATTGATGCGTAGAGGGCGTAATTACTGGAGAACGCGATAACCGGCTCCGGAAATTTCATCGACTTCAGCTGAAACCACGGTACCCCCATTTTGATACCCAGCCGCTTCGCTTCAGGACTTCTCGCAATGACGCAGCCATCGTTATTTGAGAGAACGACGACGGGTTTGTTTCGCAGGTCAGGGCGAAAAACCTTTTCGCAGCTGGCATAGAACGAATTCACGTCAGCAAGCGCGTACATCAGTCCATGCCCCGTGTTTTGTGTATGAAGGCTGTCACCACCCCAAAAATCTGCAGGTCTTCCGGATAGAGAGTGGGATAGGCCGGGTTCATCGGCAGCAGGGCGATACGGGGTGTCAGCTGCAGGCGTTTAACCGTGAATTCGCCATCAGTCTCCGCGATGACAATGTCACCCTGCACCGGCTTTTCGGCTTTGTCGACCACCATCAGGTCGCCGGAATGCAGGCCCATCTCTTTCATCGAATCCCCGATAGCCCTGACGAAGAACGTTGCAGCCGGACGCCGGATGCAATAGGCATTCAGGTCCAGTTCCTCCTCCGTGTAATCGGCGGCCGGCGACGGAAAACCCGCCGGGCAACGTTCGGTGAACAGCGGGGCAGTGGACGGCACCGGCTCCTGTTCGGGGGCGACAAAAAGTAACATGGCATACCTCTTAAAATACCTGTTTTTATATACAGTATTATTTAAGATATTTCCCGTCCTGCAAGAAGAATTTTACCTGCTCCTGCCAGGTCATTGTTCTGGCGGATAAAACAGGCTCAGGGTTATCCTCAGAAACGGTGCATAACCCTGTGAGTGGATACCGGGTATCTCACCGTCTGCTAAGCCTGTGGCTCTATCAGTTCCCGGCCCTGGTTCCGGGGATTGCCAACAGCCCGGCTGACGGGGTGCCATGTGAAATCTTCGGCGCAAAGACTGCCCTCACGGGCAATGTCTTCCGCCTCTTTACTGGTTGTGTTTTCGCTGAGCCATTTACGTGCGGCAGCCGGTGAGTACACGAGCGGTCGCCGATCGTGAATGTCCAGCAGTCCCTCATCCGCAGCGGCCGTGACGATCAGGAACCCTTCCAGGTCATTGCCGTTCTCAAAAGGTGGTTTCCCGATGGCAGCGAGCAGGAGTGGATTTCCGTCCTTACGGTAAATGAAAAACGGCTGTTTCACGCCGTTTTGCTGTTTCCACTCGAACCAGCCGTCAGCAAAAACAATGGCCCGTCCGTGCTCCCAGAGTGGCCTGAACATCCGGCTGCCGGCCGCAGTTTCACTCCGGGCGTTGATGAGAGCGGGCTTGTTCCACCACTCCGGGGCATAACCCCAGTGAACAGGATCAAGATGCAGCTGCGAGCGACGTTCACTCAGCAGCAATACCCGGGTTCCGGGCGCAACGTTGTAGCGGCCGACGGGCTCCGGATCATATGGAATGTCCCGTTCAGCTTCTTCTCCGAGAAAGGCCAGGTACTCCTCGCGGGAGTTGTATTGCGTAAACCGACCGCACATTGTGTTTCTCCGCTGTGGATCTGTAATCAGTGTTCACCTCAGTTCTGAACATAGGCCGTATTTGAGGTTCCTGCCATCGTGCGGCCGCCGTGCCGCTACTTTAGCCGGGCCGCTTCGAATGCAAGGGTTCGCTCTGCCGGTGTCCTCACCCGGTCGCAGTTAATTTCAAAGGCATTACCCGCTGTCTTCCCGTCGTTTTCCGTCTCAATTTTCGCCGTCAAACCGTCCAGCCAGCGTGGGCTTTTTCACTGCGCTGCGGCTTGCGGCACCGCCCATGCATTCTCCGCTTTTCGCCCGGCTGTCGTATCGGCACGGCGTAACTGGCGCCGCATTTGAGAAAGGAGAACTACCATGTCCCGATTTATCCAGGGTAATTGCGTCCATATCATGTCCGGCTTTCCGGATAATGCTGTCGATTTCATTCTGACCGACCCGCCATATCTCGTCGGTTTTCGTGACCGTCAGGGGCGTACCATCGCCGGCGATAAAACAGATGAATGGCTGCAACCCGCCTGCCATGAGATGTATCGCGTCCTCAAAAAAGACGCGCTGATGGTGAGCTTCTACGGCTGGAACCGCGTCGATCGCTTTATGGCCGCATGGAAAAATGCGGGATTCAGCGTTGTCGGCCACCTGGTATTTACCAAAACCTACACATCGAAGACCAGGCGTTACTGAAAAAAGCGCAGGACATCATCGCGGAAAAAATGAAGGAGAACGCGCCATGAGATGTATTGCCGGTGCGCTTGCCCTGATGATGGCAGCATCGTTGCATGCTGCTCCTGAGGATGTGCTGGCACCTGACTATGCCCGGGAAGAGGGATGGCAGTGGTACAACCCCAATGCTGAAGAGGCAGAGCCCGAACCAGCGTCGCCGCCGACACTACGGGAACGTCTGGCCAGCATGACGCCATCAGAGCAGAAAAAGGTGCTCCAGCAGGCTACCCGTGAAGCGCTGGACACCGCCATTCTGTATCCATCTGCGGAGAACTTTCGCCGCTTTATGACACTCCAGAACTTCTGGACTGACCGGGCAACGGACTTTACCCAGACGGCGAAACTGGCCCGGCTGAAGTATCCGGAGCTGGATTACAACGTGAAGCGCAGCCATTACAACGGCACGGTGGAAGCTCGCCTGACTGAAGAGAAGAAGGTCCAGAATGCGGTTATCAGCCAGGTGGCGCAGCGTTATGGCCTGTTCTTTTTCTACCGGGGCAATAATGCCGTCGACAACCTGATGGCCGGGGTGATACGTGCTTTCTGTGAAGATCGGGGGATCAGCCTGATGGCCGTCAGTGTGGACGGTAAACTCAGCGACCAGCTTCCGCAAAGTCGCCCTGACAGCGGACAGGCCGAAAAAATGCGTGTCACCCACTTCCCGGCCACGTTTCTGGTCGACCCGAAAACTCACCAGTGGCAACCCCTTGCGTGGGGGTTTATGAGCCACGACGACCTGGATCGCCAGATGGTCAGCGTCCTTACCCACTTTGCACCTGACTACTGATAACACCTGTCTTTGAGGTAACCCATGCTTATTACTGCATTGCGGACCGCCATCCTGATGGCGGCGATGCTGGCCGGCTGTCTGCAGGCCGGAACACTGGATGATATTCGTGCTCTTGAAGCCGGAAAAACGGGCCGCAGCGCCCCTGCTATGGACGCTCTCAGCCTGCCGGGGAACAGGGCGACACCGACAACAGACCGTGCCGCTCAGGATACGTCACCTGTCTGGTATACGCTGAGTGACGGGCGGAAAGTTAACCTGCAGGACTGGAAGGTGGTGCTGTTCATGCAGTCGACCTGCCAGTACTGCCGCCAGTTTGCTCCGGTTCTAAAAGCCTTTTCTCAGAAAACCGGTCTTGACGTTTTCCCTATTAGCCTTGACGGGAAGGGAGATGCCGAATTCCCCGATGTTCTGCCAGCAACGCCGGATGTGATGGTGGAATATTTCCAGAGTGGCCTGCCGGTGGCCACGCCAACCACCTTTCTGACCAACGTCAATACGATGGAAACCTGGCCGCTGCTGCAGGGTGCCGCAGGGGCTGGAGAATTCCGCGCCCGCCTCGATGAAGTACTCCGGATGGCGCTGGATCGTCAGGCCGGGAAAAGCATTCCACTCAACGCTCAGGGACAACAATAATGCGACTGAAACCGCTCTGCCTGGCCTTTGCGCTGGGCCTGTACAGCGCAGGAACGGCGCATGCCGCGCTGCAGGATGACATGAATTCATTCTTTAATGACATGAGTTATGCCAGCAACACCACCTCGGCAAAAGCCTGGCAGGGGCAGGCCGCACGTTATGTCTCCGGAGGCTCGTTCTACGCGCGCACCGGCAACAAGAACATTCAGCTGGTTTCCATAAGTCTGCCATCCATCAACGCCGGGTGCGGCGGGATTGACGTGTATCTGGGGGCGTTTTCCTTTATTAACTCCGACCAGATTATGGCGTTTGTGAAACAGACGATGGCGAACGCGGCAGGCTACTTCTTTGACCTTGCGCTGGAAACCACCGTACCGGAACTCAAGGCCGCGAAAGACTTTCTGCAGAAGATGGCCGCTGATATTAACCGGTTCAATATGTCCAGCTGTCAGGCGGCAAAGGCGATGGTCGACAGCGTGGCATCGCTGTGGGGCGAGAGCCAGCAGAACGTCTGCCAGTCTGTTGGCGGGCAAACCAGCGTGTTTTCGGACTGGGTGGCTTCCCGTCAGGGCTGTACCTCCGGAGGCAAATACGGTTCCGTCGCTGATAAAGCCACCGGCGCGGAAAAGGACCAGGTTCTGAAGGATATCAACCTGATGTGGGATGCGCTCGGCAATAGCTCGCTCAGCAGCAACGCAGAGCTGCGTCAGTTCGCCATGAGCATCAGTGGTTCGGTGATTTTCGGCAGCAACGGCGAATTGCGGATACTGTCTTCAATGGCATCGGACCGCAGCCTGCTGACAGCGATGATGAGCGGGGGGACGGCAAAGGTATACGTCTGCGATAACCAGAATAAATGCCTGTCCCCGACTCTGAATAACGTGACGATTTCCGCAGACAAATCGCTTATTAAGATGGTGCAGGACATGCTGACCAGCATCGAGAACAAGGCCATCACCGACACGCCGCTGACGGAAAAAGAGAAGCAGTTCATCAACAGTACCTCCATCCCCATTCTCTCCTGGATTGTGGACCAGTCGTCACTGAGTGTCTCTCAGTCCCTGTTTGCCCAGCTGACGGATTACATCGCGGTCGACATCTATCTGCAGTATCTGGAAGCCGTGATGAAGGTGGTTAACGGATCGCTTGCCACCAAAGATTATCCGGGCGCCAACATGAAAGAGCTGAAAAGCGGGCTGGCCGACGCGCGTCAGGCGCTTAACTCGCTGCGTATGGAAGTGCAGATCAAAGAAGATGCCCTTATCTCCGCGCAGCAGCAAATCCGCTTTATCCGCCAGCAGGTCTCCTCAAAGATGAGCGATCGTGTGCTTGGTAACTACCAGTTCAGCAGGGTGAATTGATATGGCCGTTGATACGATTTACACCGTTGCCGGCGGGGCGTGGTTTCAGGATACGCTCAATGGCGTGGCGGCATTTTTTAACAGCAGGGCCGGAGACTCACTGATTGCTATGGCCACCGCCGTATCGGTGATTGTCGGGGCGGCAACCTATATCCGGACACGCAATATTATGGACCTGGTCAAATGGGCCGGGTTTTATGTCCTGGTGATTGCCGTTCTGGTCGGGGACAAGCGGAACGTGCAGATTATTGACCTGTCTGAACCAGCGGCCATCTATCAGGTGGATAATGTCCCGACCGGCCTTGCAGCCCCGGCCAGCCTGATCACCCGTATTGGTGCAGGTATGGCACAGGTTTACGATTTTGTGTTTGCCCGGCCGGACGCGCTGACTTACAGCAAAACCGGGATGCTGTTCGGCGCGCAGCTGGCGGCGGGGAGCAGTGATTTCCGGTTCTCTGAGCCGGAAATTCAGCGCATGTTCTCTGATTACGTTCATAACTGCGTGGTGGGTGACATTATGCTGAACAATAAGTACAGCATTGGCGACCTGATGAATTCTACAGACCCATACGCGTTGATATTCAGTAAACCCAGTCCTCTGCGTGGTCTGTATGACAAAAACCGCAATTTTCTGACCTGCGAGCAGGCCACAACCAAAATAAACACTGATTCGAGTGATATCAGTGGACGGAATATGTTCCCGTTTCTCCAGCAGGTGCTTAACCGGATGCACGGTTTCACGAACCAGGTCTTTGGTCCGACAAACGGTGCCAGTACGGCACTGTTCACCGAAATGCTGGGCGACAGCTATAACTATTTTCACGGCAGTTCCATGACCTCCACCGAGATCATCCGCAAGAACGTGGTGATGAATGGCCTGCGCAGTGGTCTGGAGAGCTTTTCAGCGCAGAATGGCGATACTGCCGGGCTGGTGAACACCGCCACGCAGACATCGATGGCAAAAATGCGCCTGTCTCAGGCGACCAGTGCGTCCATCGCTGCCAACACGCTGCCGGTGATGCACAGCGTTCTGCTGGGCATGACAATGGCGCTGTTCCCGGTGCTGATTGTCCTGGCTGTGGTGAGCTCCTTGTCCTGGACCATTATTAAAGGCTATATCTACACCATTGCCTATCTGCAGATGTGGCCCATTCTGTTCTCCATACTGAACCATGCGATGAACTTCTACCTGCAGGGCAAACTCAACGGGACTGCGGTGACGCTGGCCACGTTTGACCAGGTGCAGAATACCTATTCAGATATCGGCACCACAGCCGGCTGGCTGGCGCTGTCCATCCCGTTTATCGCCTGGGGGATGGTGAAAGGCCTGGGACAGGTGGTGTCGCAGGCGGGGAACTATCTGGGACAGACCCTGCAGTCAGCATCCACACAATCGTCGTCTCAGGCTGTCGACGGTAACTGGTCCTATAACAATATGACGACCGGAAATGTGCAGGGTAATAAGTGGGACACTAACTACAGCCATCGTGAAGGGCATATGACCAGTCAGCTGGAGAGTGGTGCTACCAGAACGCTAACCTCTTCCGGGCAGAATGTTTTTGATACCACTGGAGCAATGTCGAAGTTGCCTGTCAGTCTCAATGGTGCCGAAGTCACAAGCAGCAGCCTGACTCAACAGGCCAGAGAATCTGAACAGCGGGCACAAACTGCACTCAGCGGATATCAGAGTGGCCGTTCCAGTAGCTGGAGTCAGTTGCAACAGTTTGCCAGCCAGCGTGGGAACAGCGATTCGTTAGTACAGGGTTCAGATCACAGTAGTGGCAGCAATTCTAGCTCAGGTATTAATAAAATGCTCACAGCTACAGAGGGGTATGCAAAAGCTAATAACGTTAGCACCCAGGAAGCGTATAACCAACTTATGGATAAAGCTTCAAGAGGAACTATAACAGCAGGAAGTAAAGCTAGTGTGGGAGGTAAATTATTTGGAACCGGAATTGAAGCCCATACAGGAGCAGAATTTAGTGGTAGTAGCGGATCGTCGCATGGTACCAATGAAACTAACTCACAAACAAATGATTTCAGAAATGATAGAGCCTCTCAGTTTGCTAATGACTTCAGAGAGGGCTTAGATATGGTAACCAGCAGTCGTGTAACTGCAGGGGGAACCCATACTGATGCTGCATCAGCAAATAAAG
Source organism: Citrobacter sp. Cf116 (assembly GCF_030336505.1). Lineage (NCBI taxonomy): Bacteria > Pseudomonadati > Pseudomonadota > Gammaproteobacteria > Enterobacterales > Enterobacteriaceae > Citrobacter > Citrobacter sp. Cf116. The sequence goes on from NZ_JAOWEQ010000019.1 coordinate 38,164, forward strand.
TAGAACAGTTGGCGGCAACGCTATCAGAGACCCAAAACAGCTACCAACAGTACTCTGACAGTATGACTCGCAGTCATGAATACAGCGAAATGGCGGCATATGTTCAGAGTAATAGTGCTCAGATCAACAGCAATTTTGACCAGCAATTTGCAAACTATGTGATGCAAAAATCTGGTAATGCTGAAGCAGTTTTGAGTGACACATCATCTCCGGAAGTTGCAGCAGAACGACAGAAACTGGCTCAATCATTTGTTCAGGATAAGATGCTACCTCAAATTCAGGCTGAATATCATGGGCATAAAGCTAATCTTGGTGGTGGAATGAGTCAGGCAGCATCAGTACCAGGAGAGGAAAGTGTAAATAATCACTGGAATGAAAACTCAGATGTTATTCGTGATCACGAAAATGCAGCCGGTATAAAAAATAATGTACAACAAACAGTTGAACAGAGATATTCTGATGCTAGAACTCAGTTAAATGATGACAGTCAAGAAATAGCGGGGCAGAAAGAAAAAATTCAGGACATGAGGAAGAATCTACAGTCAGAGCAGTCAACAGCTGCTGAAGAGCATAGGAAGGGATTTGAAAATGAAAAAGCTTCGCAGAAATCACTGGCCGGACTAAATAATGATGACTTAACGAAGATGGCTCAGGATGCACAAGATAAAGGAACAACCTATTATGGTAAGAAGTAAATATAACTTAAGTCTACTGATTTTACCTGTGAGCTTTGCTATAGTCTGGTGGCGAGCAACATACAGCTACATTTCATACGACTGGATATATATTCTTCCTTCCTTAGTTCTATTTTGTCTTATAGGGTATTTCCTGTTGTGGGCAGTAAGATTAAGGGGGTACCTATTAAGGTACGAGCCTTTGGAGGAGTACATAAAATATTTTGTAGGTTGCAAAATAAAGCTGTCGTTTTTAACTTTGTTGTTTTTTACTCTACTGGCAGAGTTATCCCCCTTGATTTACTATCCTATTTATTGTGTCTTTGGCATGTTTTTTTCTATCTTAGTATTTATGAAGTATAAAGGTAGAGATGCGATTGCAATAAAAGAACTGTTGTTAAATAGTGAAAGTAGTAAAAATGATGAAGTATGTTTTCAGCTACTTAGTGGAAATTACATAAAGAAATACGCACTTACTAATTCAGTTGTGGTTAACGGTAATGGATTGTATAAAGTGCAACCATTTAATTACTCAGAAGTAAAAGATGTGTATTCAATTGGCTGTAGCTTAAGCACGGCAAAAAATAGTGGTGTTCCTGATATGGTAGAGGCCAATAATATCGTTGATGATAGTTCTTTCTCTTTGATGGGGGTAAACCCGTCTACAGGTCTTTACATGACTGGAGGCAGCATGGACTCTGGAGGTAACCATTTTGGTAATCCAGAAAAAATAGATTGAAAAGGAGATAACGTGAAAACGAAAGTCTGGAGTCTGATTATATTATCTGCAGTTTTCATTGGCGGCTTCTCTAAATTTGCTGAAGCGAAGGACCAGTCCGATGGGATAACTATTCAAAACTATAATTTAATCAAAAAAGAAGCGCTAGATGGAGGGAAGGAACAGAACCTCATTCTTAACTCTTCGATGCAGGCAATGTGGGAAGGAATTGTATACACGAATGCATTAGCTAAAATGAAATCGGGTGACACTCTTATATGCGCTGGGGATGAAGTTAATAATGGTAAAGATTTATCAATGCTCGTTGATAAATATATTGAGCGGAATCCGGGTAAAGTTAAATCAAATGATAGATTTGCTCTTGTTGCGATTTTAGCATTAAATGAGTTCTATCCTTGCAGTAAATAAATGCATACATCATCCTCGGTTAAGTAGAGCGGTTGCTTGACCGCTCTTATTTCTCGCTATCTATTGTAAATATTATTTCCTGTCGTTATTAAATAATTTACGGAAAATATAATGAGTCTGAATCCTCGCGACTTAACGCAGGGCGGTCAGGTCGCATTCATGCGCCTGAAAATGTTCCTGCAAATAAATAACCTGATTTCTTATTACGTTATTATGGGGACGGTTTTATTTGGCATCGCCGTCCTGCTTATGCGAATGAGTATTCAGAATCTGACCAACGGCATTATTTACTGGTTTGTTCGGGTAATGTCGCCCTTTACTGAAAAAATGGTCAGTCAGCCTGTCTATACCATCCGTTATTACGAACATAACCTGCAGTACAGCGCCAGGCAGGTGTTGAGTGACAGTTACACCATGTACTGCGGCCAACTGCTGAAACAGGAACTGGTTATTGCAGGATGTGCCGCGCTGCTGATCGCCTTTCTGGCCACACTGGCCGTGTACTGGTATCTCGGGCGTGCTGGCCGTAAACAGAGTGAGGATGAAATTATCGGGGGCCGGGTACTCTGCGAATCGCCAAAAGAAGTTGCCCGGATGATGAAAAAACGCGGGGAAGCATCTGATATTCGTATTGATGACCTGCCGCTGAAGCTGGATTCTGAAATTCAGAATATGGCTATGCATGGCACGGTATCAACCGGTAAATCCACCCTGATGCGCAAGATTTTAAAACAGCTGCGTGACAGGGGCGATCTGGTCATTATCTACGACAAAGGCTGTACTTTCGTTGAGGATTTCTACGACGAATCCCGGGATAAAGTGCTTAATGCGCTGGATTCCCGTTGCCCGAACTGGGATTTGTGGGAGGAATGCCGCTCTATCGCCGAACTGGAGAATGCCAGTACGACCCTGATCCCGGCTAGTAGTGGTGAAGATCCTTTTTGGCAGGGCAGTGCGCGCACCATCTTCGCGGAAGGTGCTGAGCGCATGCGTAAGGACGAAGATCGCAGCTACAACAAATTCCTGCGTACACTTCTGGCCATAAAGTTGGACCAGCTGCGGGCTTTCCTGGCCGGTACGCCAGCCTCCACACTGGTTGACGGAAAAATAGAGAAGACAGCCATCTCTATCCGGAGCGTGCTGACAAACTACGTTAAAGCTCTACGCTACCTGCAGGGCATTGATCGTCCGGGGCGGGAGAAGTTTACCATCCGGGAATGGATGAAAGGCCAGACCGATAAATCGAAGAATGGCTGGCTTTTCATTACCTCCGATGAACAAAACCATGAGTCCCTCAAGCCGCTTATTTCACTGTGGCTCAGCATTGCCGCCACCAGTCTTCTCGCTATGGGGCCGAACCGGCAGCGGCGTGTCTGGTTCTTCTATGACGAACTGGCGTCGCTGCATAAATTGTCTTCATTACCGCGGATTATTTCAGAAGCCCGTAAATTTGGCGGTTGTTTTGTGCTGGGTTTTCAGAACATCGCCCAGATGGAAGAAATCTATGGTCCTAAAGCCGCTGCGGGACTGTTTGACCTGCTGAATACCAAATTCTTCTTTCGTTCCCCGAGTGCGGAAATTGCGCAGTTTGTAGAAAAAGATCTGGGGGAAACCCGGCGTAAAAAATTCAACGAACAGACCAGCTTCGGCCATGAGCAGGTCCGTGACGGGATTTCTTTCGGCAAGGAGGAAGAGCGTGTCACGGTGGTGACCTATTCAGACGTCCAGAAACTTAACGATCTGCAGTGTTATGTCACCCTGCCCGGTGACTATCCCGTTGTAAAACTCTCCATGAGCTATGAGGCAATGCCCAAAGTGGCAGATGCCCTGTTGCTGCGTGACGTACAGACGAGTCTTGATCAGACGCTTGAGGATGAAATTCGGCGCCGCAGTGAAGAAGAACGGCACAAGTTTGCCGGATTGTTCGAGAGAGAATCGTTGATTCAGGCTGTTCCGGGCGGTGCGTTTATACCGGAGGGGAATCTTTCGAATACCCCTCCCCCTTCTGCCGACCTGGTGGCTGCTGTCCTCGCGGAAGCGAACACGCCTCCTGCGACGTGGCCATTGCAGACAGAGGGGGGTTCCGGCGATGCAGATACCGAAAACACGGCTTCCACTGCAGTTACCGCTGAAGGTGGCTCAGCCTCCACCGGAGGGACTGAGCGTGATATCGAACAGGATTTACCTCAGGATATGCCGCCGGGCCTGAACAGCGACGGTGAGGTTGTGGATTTCGCAGCGTATGAGGCATGGGCTCAGACCTCACACCAGACTCGCGATATGACACGCAGGGAAGAGGTCAACATCAATCATGCGACAGATAAAACGCATGACTTTGATGACGACAGGGAGGTGTTCTGATGCTCTCAATTTCTTCTATAAAGGGTGATTCGGCCTATTACAGTCATGAAGACAACTACTATGCCAGCGGTTCGCTGGAGTCTCGCTGGCTGGGAGATGGTGCGGAGAAACTGGGCCTGAAGGGCGAAGTCGCCAACGCTGATATGGATGCGATACGTCAGGGCAAACTTCCTGACGGCACCGATCTCTCCAGGATGGTCAATGGGGTGAATAAACACCGCAGCGGCTACGACCTGACTTTTTCAGCCCCCAAAAGTGTATCGATGATGATCCTCATTGGTGGTGATACCCGCCTGCTTGATGCGTGGAACCGCAGTGTGGAAAACGGCATGAAAGAAGTAGAGAAGCTTATCAGCGCGCGCATCACAGACAGTGGAAAAACCGACACCGTTTTGACGGGAAACATGGTGGCCGCACTATACAATCATGATACCTCCCGTGCTTTAGATCCGCAGATCCATACGCATGCACTGGTGTTCAATACCACGTTTGCGGAAGACAAATGGCGGGCGCTGGCCAGCGATACACGTATGAAAACCGGATTCGGTGAAAATCTGTATGCGCTGCAGGTGGCGATCGGAAACCTCGTATTACAGCCATTCAGACAGGAGGCGGAAAAACTCGGTTATGAAACGGTTGCTGCCGGTAAAAATGGTCTCTGGGAGTTAAAGGATGTTCCTGTTGCGCCGTTTTCGACCCGCAGTCAGGCTATCAGCGAAGCGGCAGGGCCAGATGCGTCCAAAAAATCCCGCGACGTTGCTGCACTCGATACCCGCCAGGCTAAAGCCTGGGCGGACCCGGATCTGCTGAAAGCTGAATGGCGCCGGCGGCTGACCGATGAAAAATTCGATATCGATAACTACATCGGCCAGGCGCAGACACGGGCAGAACCACCTGGCCCTGTTGTTGGTGGCACAGAGGGTATTCGCTCAACAGGCCAGCCCGCCAGTGTGTCTACCGCTCAGATTTCTGAGTCAGACGTGCAGAAAGCCGTCAGTGACACGATTTCGGCATTGTCGGAGAAGAAGGTCCAGTTTACCTGGTCCGAAATGCTGGCCGGCACGGTCAGTCGTCTGCCGTCAGCGTCAGGTCTGTTTGAGCAGGCCCGTGCCGGCATTGATGCCGCGATTGAAGGGCAGCGACTTATCCCGCTTGACCGTGAAAAGGGTATTTTTACTTCCGATATCCACCTGCTGAACGAACTCAGTGTCCATCAGCTGGCGCGCACGGCCATTCAGGAGCAAACCGTGCTGGTCTTTCCTGAACGGGCAAAAGAGCGCGATATGCCGGCAGGTGATGCTGTCTCTGTGCTGACCCAGGATAAAAGCCCGGTGGCTATTCTCAGCGGTCGCGGAGGCGCGCAAACCTTGCGTGAGCGCACGGAAGACGTGGCCATGATGGCCCGCGCACAGGGCCGTGAGGTGATGATAATTGCAGCCGACGGTCGCAGTGGCCAGTTTCTGTCAGAAAGCCCGCATCTGGCAGGCCATGTAATGCTGCGCTCGCAGATGAATGCAGACACCGTATTGCCGGTGCAGGGCACAGTTATCGTTGACCGGGCGGAGAGACTGTCGCTGAAAGAAACCGTGCTGCTGCAGGAAAAGGCGCTCAGCGCCGGTGCGCAGCTGATTTTTATGGATACGGAAAACCGACAGGGAACGGGGAACGCGCTGTCTGTGCTGAAAGAGGCGGATATTCCACAGTACCGGTTTTACGGTACGCAACTGCCGGAGGTACGACTGGTCAGCGAGGCGGACAAGCGTACCCGTTATGGCCAGCTGGCGCAGGAGTACGTGCGCCTGTCTGCTGAAGGGCGGGATGTCGTGGCCCAGGTGACCGGTGCCCGGGAACAGCAGCATCTGACGGAGGTTATCCGGGATATGCGCCGTGATGCGGGTGAGCTGGGCCGGGAGCAGGTGACACTCCGGGTACTGGAGCCGGTGTGGCTGGACAGCAAAACCCGTCATCAGCGTGATAACTACCGGCCCGGGATGGTGATGGAGCAGTGGGACGCTGAGAAGAAAACAATGACCCGGCACACCATTGACCGGGTGGCTGAGGCCACTAACAGCCTGGTGCTGCAGGGGGAAGACGGTAGTCGTCTGACACTGAAGGTGACGCAACTGGACGGCAGCTGGAGCCTGTACCGCAGCCGGACACTGGCGGTTTCTGAAGGGGACCGCGTCAGGGCGCTGGGGCGAGAGCTGAAGGGAGCCATCAAAGCGAAAGAGCAGTTCACCGTGGCGGGGCTGGAAAATGGCGTGGTACGGCTGCGCAGCGGCGACCGGGAACTGCGTCTGCCCACTGAACGGGCCGTGAAGCTGGCCCATGACTATGTGGAAGGGACCGGAGCGGGTACCAGCGCGTCGCGCACGGTACTGGCCGCCGTCGGTCCGCGCGGGCTTAATAAACAGACCCTGAACGCGCTGGCGCAGAGCGGCAGCGACATCCGGATTTATACGCCGCTGGAAGGCCGGCAGGCAGCACGCAAAGTGGAGAGTGTGTCTGCCGTGCGACTGGCCAGTGACCAGGTCCGTCAGTCGACCGGCGAGGCAAATCTGGATACTGCTATACAGGCCAGTCGTGACCGCCTGATGTCGGATGCTGAGCAGGCGGTGAGTCTGGCCATCCCGCGCGCGCAGCAGGGACAGGTACACCTCAGTGAAATTGCCCTGCTGTCAGAAGCGGTAAAATCCGGCCAGCCGCTGACTGATGTCCGGACTGAAATCGCCCGGCAGGTGGACAGTGGGGATCTGATACAACTGGATTCAGTTTCCGGGGCGGGAAACAGGGTGCTGGTTCCGCGAGTGGCGTATGAGATGGAAAAGACCATCATCCGCCATATTGCTGAGGGTAAGGATGCGGTACAGCCCCTGATGGCGCTGACGCCTGCCTCAGTGCTGGCCGGTTTGACGGCAGGCCAGCGGGAGGCCACGCGGACAGTGCTGGAAAACACCGACCGCTTTATGGCCATTCAGGGGTATGCCGGTGTGGGGAAAACCACCCAGTTCCGGGCGGTGATGGGTGCCCTGAACACCCTGTCTGAATCCGTGCGCCCGCAGGTCATTGGCCTGGGACCCACGCACCGGGCCGTGCATGAGATGCGTGAGGCCGGGGTGGAGGCACGAACGCTCGCCAGTTTTTTGAGTGAAACCCGGCTGGCCATACAAGCCGGGGAAACACCGGACTTCCGCAATGTCCTGTTCCTGACCGATGAGAGCTCGATGGTGGGTAACCGTGATATGGCCGAGCTCTATCAGCTGGTTGCCGCAGGCGGCGGACGAATGGTCTCCAGCGGGGATACCGCGCAGCTGCAGGCCATCTCAACCGGTCTGCCGTTCCGCCTGGTGCAGCAGCGCAGTGCCATCGATACGGTGGTGATGCAGGAGATTGTCCGCCAGACCCCGGCGCTGCGCCCGGCGATTGAAAGCATCATCGCAGGTCAGGTTGATACATCACTGCGCCAGGTGGATGACGTCAGCCCGCAACAGGTACCACGTCAGGAAGGAGCCTGGGTGCCCGGGAATTCCGTCATGGAAATCCGTGCGCCGAAAAAGGACCAGGAGCAGGACACTCCTGTCGCCGGTGAACAGACACTGACACCAGAGCAATTGTCACTGGTCCGGACCGACATCATTGAAGCCATCCGGGATGACTGGATGGGGCGCACCCCGGAGGCGCAGCAGCAGACGCTGGTTGTGGCAGAACTCAACGCCGACCGTCATGCCATCAATGATGCCATACATGCCGCCCGGCATGAGAAAGGCGATACAGGTGCTGAAGAACGCACGTTCACCGTCCTGGAGCCGCTCCGGGTGCCTGACAACGCCCTGCGTGCGGCTGAAACCTTTGCTGAGTACACCGGCGCCGTGGCCATGATGAACGAGCGCTACTGGACTGTGGCGGAGGTGGATATGCAGGACGCCGTGGTCACGCTGCGTAATGCTGACGGGGAGTCGGTGCTGATCTCTCCTCAGCAGAACACTGCACAGGATATTTCCCTCTTCACACCCCGCGATCTGACGATCAGTCAGGGGGACAGGGTGCGCTTTACCCGCTCGGACACCGACCGCGGCTATGTGGCCAACAGCCTGTGGGAGGTGGCCGGGTTCACTGACGACGGGGCCATCCGCTTTCGCCAGGGAGATCAGGAGAAAATTGTCGACCCGCAGGCCATGACGGAGGACCGTCATATTGACCTCGCCTATGCCCTGACGGTGTATGGCGTGCAGGGGGCCAGTGAACGCTTTGCCATTGCCCTGACCGGTACCGAAGGTGGCAGGAAAAGAATGGCGTCTCTGGAGTCCACCTACGTGACACTGTCACGCGCAAAAGAGCATGTGCAGGTCTATACCGACGATCTGGCTGGCTGGAGTGGCGATGCCCGGCACTCAAATGCCGGACAGACCGCCCACGACCTGCTGCACCAGAAAAGTGACCATGAATCCGACACCGGCAACCGACTGCTGGCCACCGCCTCACGGCTGGATAAAACCGCGCTGGGACGCAGGGTTCTGGCGGAAAACGGCCTTGAGGGTGAAACAATGGCGCGCTTCATTGCTGCCGGCAGGAAATACCCGACACCTTATGTAGCCCTGCCGGCGTGGACCCGTCACGGAAAAGAAGCCGGGGCACTGCTGACCGAAATCCGGATTGAGGATGACGGGATGCGCGTGGTGCTCAGTGATGAGTCCCGGCTGCGTGGTGGGGAGGATGCGCAGTTTGCCGGCCTGCAGGCCAGCCGTAACGGACAGACACTCATTGCTGATGATGCACAGACGGCGCTGCGCCTGGCACAGGAGAACCCGGAGAGCGGGGTGGTGATACGCCTGCACGGCGAAGAACGGTTGCTCAATGCAGCCCGCCTGACCGGGGGACGGATCTCGGAGCCTGATGAGGTGGCACGGACAGTGCGCAGCGTGGCGGAGGCTGAATCAGCGGCGAAAGCGGAAGACCCCATTACGCTGCCTCCGGATGAGCAGCAGAAACTGGCAGAGGCACAGGAAAAAGCGGCCCGGGAGCTGGCGGAGCAGGCCCGGCAGGAACTGCTGCCGGCAGTGCCGGGTGAGGAGAGCACCAGGCCCGAACCCCTGTTGTCTGCTGATGAAGAACGTCGGCTGCGTGACGGTACAGCACGGGGAGAGCTTGAGCTGGAAGAGGCCATTAAGGAAGCGGTGGCTGACGGTCGGGGTATCCGCCAGCAGGTGCGCGAACAGATGCTGCGTACCGAGCGTGAGTGGGTGGTGAATGTACCGGAAAAAGACATTGAGCTGGAAAAGACGCTCGGTGGGGACTGATTCAGGGAGGATATGTGTATGTTTACCGGAATATTCATCATTGCCGTTCTGCTCGCCGGATTTGTGGTATTGCTCAGGCAGGCCGGTTCGGCCCGACATCCGCTTTTGCAGATGCTGCGTGAAAAAGGGATTCGGCCGGGCAGAACTGAACTGTTGCTGTGCCGCCGACCGTCGTTCGTCAGTGCCGGTCAGCTGATGACGGAGCGGGAGCAGCGTTTTCTGCGCCGGCTCGACAGGGTGACCGATACCCGCCAGTGGCGGCTGTGTCCGCAGGTTCGTGTGGCCGATATCGTCAGAGTGGCGCCCGATCGTAAGTCCGGGAGCCGTGAATGGTGGCAACTGTTCCGCCTGGTATCGCAGTGGCACTGCGATGTGGTTATCACGGACCGCACCGGAAGAATCATTGTGGCAGTAGAGCTGGACGACCGTTCCCATCAGGCGCCGAAACGTCAGCGACGTGACCTGCTGCTGGAAGAGGTGCTGAAACAGGCGGGTATCCCGCTGCTGCGTGGCGATGATGAGCAACAGCTGGCGGAGCGCGTCAGAGCACACCTTTGCGCACAACGACAGGAGGCTGCAACATGAATCCGGGTAAATCTGTTGCCCTGCATCCTTTCAGGCTGACCCTGAATTTCTCCGCGCTGCAGCGCGATGTCATCCGGATGGCCGCGTTTATGGCAATGGTGGGGGACCACATCGCCACTGCCTTCCTGCTGGAGATACCCTTACTGAACATGGTCGGGCGTTGTGCATTCCCCCTGTTTGCGCTGGTCAGTGGCTGCAACATGGCAGGCAAAACCCTGCGTCAGCACAGCCTCAACCGCCTGTGGCTGATGGCACTCCTGGCCCAGCCGGGTTACTGGCTGGCCTTCAGGGAAGCCGGACTCATGTGGTGGCAACTGAATATCCTGTTCGCTTTCGCTGTTGTCATGCAGGTGACCCGCTTCCTGCAGGCAACGACCGTGCTTAATGGCGTTGCAGCGTTCATGGCCCTGGTGGGATATCTACCGCTTAGCTCTGCCAGTTACGGTATACCCGGTCTACTGATGCTCGCCGGCGCGCTGCTTGTCTGGCAGGTCCGGGACACACTGCGGCCAGCCCTGTTTGCTGTCTGGCTGTTGCTGGTCGCCCTGCTTAATGCCCGACATGGTGATGTGATGACGCTTTCCGGTGTACTGCTGACGTTGACTGTGCTGTTTTGCGTGCACGGGCTGGTACCGGCTCCCGGACGACGCCTGCAGGCCGGACGGTGGTTTGCACCAGCCTATGCCCTCCATCTGCTGTGTATTGGTTTTCTGGTCAGTGTTCTCTGACCTGTTTTTACTGTTGCTTCAATCAAACAAAAGGAATTCACATGAAAAATAAGCAAATCGCTTTATCTGCGGTTATCTCCGGTTGCCTGTCATTAAGCGGGCCGACGTTTGCTTCGTCAAAAGGGCCTGTACTTATCCATTCAGAACTACCTGAACAGATTATGGCAGCGCCTACCGCGGTGCCTGAGCAGGTCACGACTAACGTGCTTCTGCGACAGATTCTGGCGGAGGTGATAAAGGCAAATAGCCTGAAGGAGGATAACCGCTGTAGCGATGGTGAGAAGAAGTATTCTCCGGGTTACATCATCAGCGTTGGCAATAAAACGCTGCGATGCGATATCAGCAAGGACTACCCGCAATGGATCGAGGGGAACAAAGCTTGAGGGCCGAAAAAACTTCCGCATGATCCTGTTTGTTCAACTAAACGGCCTGACGCCTCCGCAGGGCGTCGTTGTCCAACCCCGGCAATCGGGGAAAAGCAAGTTTCCCCCGATTCCGGCGTTTCTGAATACATCCAGCGAAGGAAATACCATGCAAATAATGTCTAAAAAACATATGTGCCGATGGTTTCTGCCCAGTCTGCTCGGTCTGGTTCTGTGCGTGCCAGTACCGAATACTTACGCAGCCACCGTTGAGGCAGGATTTTCTCCGGAAGGTACAGCTCTCCAGCTGGTTCTTAAGACAATTGAGACCGCGCAACAGGAAATCCGTCTGATGGGCTACTCCTTCACCTCCCCGGAGGTGGTCGGGGCGCTTGTCAGGGCAAAACACCGGGGGATCGATGTGGGCGTGGTTCTGGACTGGAAAGCTAATGCCGGGAACAACAACAAAGCCAGTAAAGCAGCCATGAACCTTCTGGTTGGTGCCGGCATCCCGGTTCGTACAGTCAGTGCTTACAAAATTCTCCACGACAAAGTGATCGTCGCTGATGGCCGCAACACCCAGGTCGGCTCATTTAACTTCAGCCGGGCTGCAGACCGCTCGAATTCGGAGAACGTGCTTGTCGTCTGGGATGACCCAGTCTTAGCACGCAGCTACCTGAATCACTGGACATCCCGCTGGGCGCAGGGAACGGACTGGAAACAGACGTACTGACATTTCAATAAACGATCCTGAAACGTAAACCGTGCGCCAACACAGGTTACGTTCATAAAGTAAGTCGCTGATTTCAGGAATCTGTAGTATTCTCTGCAAAGATCCAGATTTGATCCTTGAGGAGGCAGAGATGTCGCAGCCTGGAAATGCAGTTTCCTCATCGAAAGAAAAACGTGCGTACCGCAAAGGCCATCCGCTGAGTGCTTCTGAGCGACAACAAAGTTTTGTTGCGCGGAAACGTGAAACGCATAAAGAAATTAAGATCCTTGTGCCTAAAGAGCTCAAGAGCAAATTTCAGGAAATGTGTGCAGAAAGCGGTCTGAGTCAGGCAGAACTGTTTAGCCGTTTAATCGACAAAGCCAGTTAAACTGGCGTTATGGGCTGACATTCTTGCTTGAGTGGGCACGTAGTGCTAGATTACTGATCGTTTAAAGAATTTTGATGGCCGGCCACGCCGTAAGGTGGCAGGGAACTGGTTCTGATGAGGTGTCTACCCGGGACCAGAAAAGACAAAACCCCGATAATCTTTCAATGTTTGGCGACGAAGAAGATTACCGGGGCTTACCTAAACTGTATAGAAGCTGTTGCTCTATGCAGGGAGTATAGTTTTATGCTCAGAAAAGTTCAACACCTGTTTCTGCGCCATTTGCTCCTTCCGTGCAACATAAGTGCGGGCGGGTTTGAATAGCGGAACATTTTCCGATTCTACCTATTTCGACTGGTCGGAATACGACTTAGCGAATCTGCGTGAAGCACGCGATTCTGTTGTTGTTTCTCCGAAGCGTACACGCCGTCGTCGCGGAACACACTCGACGGCGTGTAAGTGTGCTGATCCTAAATATCTTCGACCTGCGAACTTTAGCGAGCTCCCGAAAGTACTTCGGGACGGGTATCATCGTGCCCAGAAACGCCGTTTCTCGCGGCATCCGTATTTCGTGCATATGCGCACAAATGCTGGCCGTGAGCGCGATTTCCGACAGGAACGCCAGCATCTCCTCGATGCACTGGCCGTTCTGCTGGTCAGCGGCTGCGACATTGCCACGTTTAACGTCGCCCTCAACAGTTCACAGATATGCAAGGCATTAAGTCCAAAAGATTCCCGGGGTGAGGTAATACCTGGTGAAGAGGTCACGCCTTCCCGCATTTGCCGCGCACTCGATCTGTTAGAAAATTACGGCCTTATCGAGCCGTACATGCGTCGCCTGGACCCGTACACAAAAACATACCTCCCGCGTCATGTCACGTTAACAGAGCAGTTTTTCAAGCTCCTCCAGGTCAATCTCGATCTGCTGTTCAAAGAGCGTGAAGAACGTCTGCGCGCGCTGGCTGAGGGGATTCTTGCCCCTGGCGAAGTGATGTCCGTAAAAGCGGCCAGACAGCGCTTCTTTGACGAGAAAGTGGCGCAGGCCCTGAAGGTTCGCCGCGAGCGAGCGATAGAACAGAAGCGCCTTTCCAGAATTGCGCGTTCTACCCAGCTCGATGACCGGCAGTTCCAGATTGCAGCCTGGCTGATCAACACGCGGCCGGAAGTCTCAGGCATGACTCCGGATGATTTCGAGTTGCTGGTCTATCATTACCTGCGTCAGATCAAGCTCAATTTTGACGCTGAGCCACCAGGCTAACTTAACGCTCACTCCACGTTTTTCCTCTACCGCCGCTGGCGGTTTTTGTGCTTCCCCGCGTTTAAAAACAGGCTAAAAAACAATCAATAAAGCCTGCCGTTACGACACGCATTACCGGCGAAAAAAACCCTGATGATGCAACCTGGTCATGTCCCTGTAGTTATGCACAAATATCCGCAAACATAGAGGACTTCTTACCGGCAATGACTGGAAGTATTACCCGCAAGTTTTTCTTAATCTTCTGGTAGCCCTGTGCTATTTCTTACCAACGAACGCTTACGCGCCTTTGCGCTTTTTAATCATTCAATTAAAAAACGGATCTTATTCAGTCCCGCTTTCCTGTGGAAAACGGGGATAATGTCCGCCCTTGCAGCGGACTACGTCCGCGCCGGTTCGGAAACAGCAAATGTACCTCCCGCCACTACGCGGCGGGCATTAGTCATATAAAATAGTTACAACATACAAAATATTCACGCAAAGACGTGAATCGTGCACACCTGAACCATCACAGCCCCTCCCACCACTAAAAAGCGAGGCCGCCCCGGGCCGAAGGCCCGGAACAACATCGCTTTTAATGCTGGATGATGTAACTAAACATTTGAGTGGCTGCCAGTAACATCGCGGCAGGTTCTCAATACAGCCCCCGGGCACCGGCCTTGCCGGCGCCACGGCTCCGGAAATCACGCGCTGTACGTCGCAAGCGCCGTACAGCCCGCTCACCGGAGTTAAAAGGGCTTAATGAAACCACATCATAGCTATAAGCGGGTTATGGCTTAGCAGGGCGAAGGGATGGATTGGTGGAACCTATCAACAGCGTAACCGGCTGCGCCGGGCTACGGCGCCATTAACAACCGTGCTCTGGTCAACTTCTGAGGGCGCCTCTATGCGCCTTTGGCGCATTCCCGGAATGCCTGCGCGCTGCTCGGCATTCTTAACCCGAATATTGAAGCAGCATTTCCGGCTACGCCGGGTCCCGGCGCCACTCACCATCAGTATTCTGTTTACCACCTGCTGGCGCCTCCATGCCGCCTGGCGGCATTCGTGACCACAGCTTATGCTCAGCAGTAGAAATACTGACGTTAAGCCTCTGCCGTAGTATATTTTCGCGATTATCCTTAGCTACGCTAAGGCTGGCCGGACGTGATCAGGACTAATATGACCATCAGGGAAAGCATATGAGCGATGAACCGGGAAGAGGTAAATTTGTCGATCAGGCGGCAGAAGCCAGGCCTTCTGTCTGGCGCAGAACAGCTGGCTGGATACGTGAGGAGATCCAGCATTCTCTGGGAAGGCCAGCCCGCCTGGAGGGTGCTATTGCTTCCGGGCAGCTAATTCCCTGTCCGATCATCGCCCCTGTCGACACGTTCTGGACACGGTCGGTGGTCTACTGGCAGGACTGGATGTCTTTTTCTCTGTCATCATTTCATTCCCGTCCCTGGACGATCGACTACCGCAAACCGGGCTACCAGCGCCGGCTCGAAAGCCATTCACTTGCTGTTCCTGAGGTTCAGCAACTGATTAGAAAAGAAAATATCCCTCATTTTTCATGCGATATCACAGATATTCGGGGGATTTCAGCCTCGAAATCTATGGATCATGATATCCGGGACATCGATGAGTTTCCTGTACTGAGATGCCGTGAGCTGGCTGAACCTGTGACTGAAGAGCACCTGCGAAAAAATATGCGTCACTGGGAATTAGGGGGAACCGCAGAATTCGGAAAAAATCGTACGCTAAGCTAACGGTGTTCTCGTGACAGCTCTTTGACTAGGCTTTCTAAGGCCATTCTGATAGCCCTGACTTCCTGAAAAGCCATGGCTAAAATTTGTGCGGCTAAAAGGGATAACCGATGGTAAAGTAAGTTATCCCTGTCGAGATACTGAAAAGCGTTATCCTCGTTTTTCCCAAAACTGTTTTGCCAGTTCGCTCAGAGCGCTAGTTAACTGAGCGACAGATTTCGCACTTTGCAAATTATTCTGCCCGGTCTGTACATTGGTATCAGCAGCATCGCGTATATTGATAATACTGCGGTTTATGTCTTCACTTACTGCTCCCTGCTGCTCGACCGCAGTCGCTATTTGCGCGTTCATGTCGGTAATTTCGTTAACGCGTTGGCCAATTCCATCAAGAGCTGTAGCTGCTTCCTCTGCGTGAGCTACACTCGTGTGCGCTTGCCGACTACTTTGCTCCATGACTGTAACAGCGGATTGCGCTCGCTCTTGTAGAGCGCTGATCATGCTTTGAATATCCGTTGTCGATTGCTGTGTGCGAGCAGCAAGACTGCGAACCTCATCGGCGACAACAGCAAAACCACGCCCCTGCTCACCAGCACGCGCGGCCTCAATTGCTGCGTTGAGTGCCAACAAATTCGTTTGCTCGGCGATCCCTCGTATAACGTCAAGAACTTTTGATATCTCGTTACTTTGACCTTCAAGCTCATGAATAACCTGAGTGGCTTGCCTAATTTCACCTTCAAGGGCAGTGATTGACTGGCTTGTGTGGGCTACCAGACGCTGGCCAGATGCCGTCTCAGTGTCTGCTCTTCCGGCCGCATCTGCAGCATGCTGTGCATTGCTCGCAACCTCTTGAATGCTTGCCACCATTTGGTTTACTGCCGTTGCTATTTGATCTGTCTCTGCCTGCTGCTCAACTGTAAGTACATTGCTTGACTCAATATCCTTTAGTAGGCCTCGGGTGTGTTCGCTAAGCCGATTTGATGCATCACCTATGGGCACTGTTGCAAAGTTAGCGATGAGGCAGCCTTTTGTCTTATTCAAAGGCCTTACATTTCAAAAACTCTGCTTACCAGGCGCATTTCGCCCAGGGGATCACCATAATAAAATGCTGAGGCCTGGCCTTTGCGTAGTGCACGCATCACCTCAATACCTTTGATGGTGGCGTAAGCCGTCTTCATGGATTTAAATCCCAGCGTGGCGCCGATTATCCGTTTCAGTTTGCCATGATCGCATTCAATCACGTTGTTCCGGTACTTAATCTGTCGGTGTTCAACGTCAGACGGGCACCGGCCTTCGCGTTTGAGCAGAGCAAGCGCGCGACCATAGGCGGGCGCTTTATCCGTGTTGATGAATCGCGGGATCTGCCACTTCTTCACGTTGTTGAGGATTTTACCCAGAAACCGGTATGCAGCTTTGCTGTTACGACGGGAGGAGAGATAAAAATCGACAGTGCGGCCCCGGCTGTCGACGGCCCGGTACAGATACGCCCAGCGGCCATTGACCTTCACGTAGGTTTCATCCATGTGCCACGGGCAAAGATCGGAAGGGTTACGCCAGTACCAGCGCAGCCGTTTTTCCATTTCAGGCGCATAACGCTGAACCCAGCGGTAAATCGTGGAGTGATCGACATTCACTCCGCGTTCAGCCAGCATCTCCTGCAGCTCACGGTAACTGATGCCGTATTTGCAGTACCAGCGTACGGCCCACAGAATGATGTCACGCTGAAAATGCCGGCCTTTGAATGGGTTCATGTGCAGCTCCATCAGCAAAAGGGGATGATAAGTTTATCACCACCGACTATTTGCAACAGTGCC
>NZ_JAOWEQ010000020.1:0-2649 GCF_030336505.1 Citrobacter sp. Cf116
GGCACTGTTGCAAAGTTAGCGATGAGGCAGCCTTTTGTCTTATTCAAAGGCCTTACATTTCAAAAACTCTGCTTACCAGGCGCATTTCGCCCAGGGGATCACCATAATAAAATGCTGAGGCCTGGCCTTTGCGTAGTGCACGCATCACCTCAATACCTTTGATGGTGGCGTAAGCCGTCTTCATGGATTTAAATCCCAGCGTGGCGCCGATTATCCGTTTCAGTTTGCCATGATCGCATTCAATCACGTTGTTCCGGTACTTAATCTGTCGGTGTTCAACGTCAGACGGGCACCGGCCTTCGCGTTTGAGCAGAGCAAGCGCGCGACCATAGGCGGGCGCTTTATCCGTGTTGATGAATCGCGGGATCTGCCACTTCTTCACGTTGTTGAGGATTTTACCCAGAAACCGGTATGCAGCTTTGCTGTTACGACGGGAGGAGAGATAAAAATCGACAGTGCGGCCCCGGCTGTCGACGGCCCGGTACAGATACGCCCAGCGGCCATTGACCTTCACGTAGGTTTCATCCATGTGCCACGGGCAAAGATCGGAAGGGTTACGCCAGTACCAGCGCAGCCGTTTTTCCATTTCAGGCGCATAACGCTGAACCCAGCGGTAAATCGTGGAGTGATCGACATTCACTCCGCGTTCAGCCAGCATCTCCTGCAGCTCACGGTAACTGATGCCGTATTTGCAGTACCAGCGTACGGCCCACAGAATGATGTCACGCTGAAAATGCCGGCCTTTGAATGGGTTCATGTGCAGCTCCATCAGCAAAAGGGGATGATAAGTTTATCACCACCGACTATTTGCAACAGTGCCTGTTTTTATCTGGATATTTAAACAGGTTTATTGTTAGGTAACGCACGTTGGCCACGCTGGAGCGTCTTCTGGGCCTGCTGTCGGCCTTTGAGGTCGTGGTATGGATGACGGATGGCTGGCCGCTGTATGAACCCCGCCTGAAGGGAAAGCTGCACGTTATCAGCAAGCGTTACACTCAGCGCATTGAGCGACATAACCTGAATCTGAGACAACATCTGGCAAGGCTGGGACGGAAGTCACTGTCGTTCTCAAAATCGGTGGAGCTGCATGACAAGGTCATCGGGCATTATCTGAACATAAAACACTATCAGTAAGTTGGAGTCATTACCGGTTCTCTTTGTCTTTTAGTGATTCTATAAACCTCATTACGTCTGAATATAAAAATCTATTATTTGATTTATGTGGCTCATGAGGTTGTGGGATGGTCTTGTTTTTGAATGTGCCAGTTTTCTTAATGGCAAAGATTAACTCACCTTCTGTTATTCCTAACATTTCAGCAAATGTTTTTGCTTCTATAGTTACTGACTTCATTTAATTAACTCTCATGGTATCGATTTTCTTTACCGGCATCTTTAACAATGGTGCTCGTTTCTAGTGTTGCTGCGGTACGCTTCATCATCGTCTGCGGGGCGGTTGCGATAGTGAAGGAGCTGCCGGGCGTGAGCAAATCTATCAGGCGCTGGCCGCTGATAATCTCCATCCGTTCACTGGCAATACTGACAGATTTTGAACCTGCGCCGGTTTTCCCGGTATGGCAAAACAGACCGCGACAGTTATGACGTTTAAGCAACTTCTCGAACTCCTGTACGTGCTGTAAAGCAATATGGCCGCGATAGCGTTTAGCCTGAATAAGATAGCGATATTTTCCTATTATTACCTGGCCGTCAATGCCTCCATCGCCGGTATAGCGTTTGTTTCTGATGGTTCTGAAGCCATGCGCTTCAAATCCTTCCAGCAACAGTTCTTCAAACACAAAAGGATCAATTTTCCTCAGGTAGTTAATTTTTTGGGCACTGTTGCAAATAGTCGGTGGTGATAAACTTATCATCCCCTTTTGCTGATGGAGCTGCACATGAACCCATTCAAAGGCCGGCATTTTCAGCGTGACATCATTCTGTGGGCCGTACGCTGGTACTGCAAATACGGCATCAGTTACCGTGAGCTGCAGGAGATGCTGGCTGAACGCGGAGTGAATGTCGATCACTCCACGATTTACCGCTGGGTTCAGCGTTATGCGCCTGAAATGGAAAAACGGCTGCGCTGGTACTGGCGTAACCCTTCCGATCTTTGCCCGTGGCACATGGATGAAACCTACGTGAAGGTCAATGGCCGCTGGGCGTATCTGTACCGGGCCGTCGACAGCCGGGGCCGCACTGTCGATTTTTATCTCTCCTCCCGTCGTAACAGCAAAGCTGCATACCGGTTTCTGGGTAAAATCCTCAACAACGTGAAGAAGTGGCAGATCCCGCGATTCATCAACACGGATAAAGCGCCCGCCTATGGTCGCGCGCTTGCTCTGCTCAAACGCGAAGGCCGGTGCCCGTCTGACGTTGAACACCGACAGATTAAGTACCGGAACAACGTGATTGAATGCGATCATGGCAAACTGAAACGGATAATCGGCGCCACGCTGGGATTTAAATCCATGAAGACGGCTTACGCCACCATCAAAGGTATTGAGGTGATGCGTGCACTACGCAAAGGCCAGGCCTCAGCATTTTATTATGGTGATCCCCTGGGCGAAATGCGCCTGGTAAGCAGAGTTTTTGAAATGTAAGGCCTTTGAATAAGACAAAAGGCTGCCTCATCGCTAACTTTGCAACAGTGCC
>NZ_JAOWEQ010000021.1:0-3136 GCF_030336505.1 Citrobacter sp. Cf116
TCTTCCGTCATCTGAATGATGAGCATGTCAGACGGATCGCAGACAACGTTGTACACCACCCAGCCATCAATCAGACCAATGGTTTTACCCGTTCGGGCAGGGCCAACAAAAATGACAGCATCATATTCGCGTGATGCCAGGCAGTTCATCGGCTCCACAACATAAGGGGCAAGATTAGGATCCCACTCAACGGAGTTACCCACACCGACCGGAACACGCATATATTTATGTACGGCTTCGGCTACAGGCATTCGGCGCGGTGCTCTGATGATCCCGGCAGTGTTTTTTCTTAGCTCCGCCGCCGTGGCCTGTCGCATGGCTTACTCCTCTTCTGGCGAACTGTCCTCCTGTTCCGGTGTATCTGCCTGCTCAACCTTCAGGGCTATCTGATCTCGCAGGTCATCAATGACTTTTTGCACCCGAACGACAGCTGCAGGCGTCATCGCGCAATCACGTTCAAGAATATCCGGCAGCGTTTCCAGCACCTGAACGACGGCTTTTGCCATCGATGAAAATTCTCGGGTCACTGTCGATGCCGGGATTAACTCACCTGTTTCCTGCTGGAATTTAAGCCTCTCGCGTTCAGACTGAAACCATGCCTTACGATCCGGCGGTAACATCTTATCGATATCCACCAGCTCGGGTGCCGTGGTCCGGCCCAGCAGTTCCCGGAGAATATCGACAACAGAATAAAGCTTGAGACGAGAATTACTGCCCGGAGCAGGCTCAACGTTATTCAGCCTGCTGGAGATCGTCTGACGATGAAGATCGGTCACCGCTGCCAGCTGATTGATATTGAGGCGAAGGTTTTTCAGTTCGTTATCCATGATGATGAACAATATTTAACCATTTCGACATCGTGAATAATTTCACGACTGAAATATCAACAAGTTAAGGGAATGATGATGATGCCGATAAAATGCAAAAAACCAGCCGTTTTCCGCGTGTCCTCGCCCCCTCGGTGTTCAGAATCGCCAGGAGGACCCGTACAAATGATAATTAGTTTCAATTGCAGTAATAAATAACGAGCAACAAAAAACCGCCCTAAGGCGGTTACTTCGATTCAAAGACAAACCTTGTCGTCATCATTTCATCCAGATGTTGCATTAACGACGACTTGTATCCGTTACCTTTAATGTACCTTTCAAAATCACCCTCAAAAACTACCCAGTCTTTCGACAACTTTGTGTTATCAAATAAGTGCTCAGTTGCAAGCCATGAAGATCGGCAGCTATCAAAAATGCTTAGCAACTCGTCAAACCTACGCACGTTCTGCTCTCCAATTTCGATTTGCTGATTAATAAGGTCTACATCTTTAAATAACCATTTCGC
This sequence comes from Citrobacter sp. Cf116, assembly GCF_030336505.1. NCBI lineage: Bacteria > Pseudomonadati > Pseudomonadota > Gammaproteobacteria > Enterobacterales > Enterobacteriaceae > Citrobacter > Citrobacter sp. Cf116. The sequence continues at coordinate 1,333 of NZ_JAOWEQ010000021.1, forward strand.
AATAACTTGCTCACGCTCCTGTTCCAGTTCGTCTGGATCAATACTGAGTGGCATAAATAATAGGGCTGTTTTTAACTGCTTAATCGCATTTCTAAAGTCCAGTTTTACTTTAGTTTTCTCTTGATCACGCCATGTAGACAACGCTTTGTACGCAAAGCAGAGCGTTACAATAGTTGTCAGTACACTTACAGATGCCACAACCATTGACCAAAAGGCCCATTCAGCTGCGGCACGGTTAGCTACTAACGTTTGATAAGCAATGTAATTTGCGTCCATTTCCACCTCATATCATCAATGAGATAATTGTAACGAAAAGCATTATCGCAGGCACTCATTGAACGCATGCTGTAATGCCCATAGTGACAACAATAAAAAAACCGCCCGAAGGCGGTTTGGGTCAAAAACTTGCTATTTTTCCAGAGCAGATTGAATAGCATCTGCTAATTTTCCTATTCCATCAGCAGTTTTGGCTAAATCTTCGTTAACTCTCGATACAGTAGACTGATGATAGTTTCCGACACTTTGTTTTGCGATTTCCAAAGCTGCTTGTACAGCTAATAACCGCTTCCGCTTGTTAACAAAAGCTTCGCCGCTATCACCATCATTATTGAAATAACCATCCAACATTTCATACACTCCTATTAACCACACATTTAGTGGCATCTATTTAACTTGGGGCATACTTATAGTTTTCAAGTAAATAAGCATCATTCATACCCTTTGTTGTTTGCCTCCCTCACCGAGTCGTAAATGCGCTCACACGTCATCCCGGCACGGTAGCGTTCGTCAGCGATTTCAGCATATCGTTTAGCTTCTGCTGCAATATCTCCGAGCATGTTGGCGAGCATTCCTGCAGTGGTGTCGGTTGTTTTGCTTCTGATGGCAGCGGCAAGATCTGAGGTGTGCTTTGCGGCGTCCAGACGGGCGGCAAGCTTTGTTGCTTCGGTACGCAACTGGATAACAGTGGCAGACAGGCCAGCAACAGTGGCAGCAGATTTAGCAGCTTGTGCTTGTGCATCTTTTACAGCCTCATCACGGGCAATTATGCGCCCTTGTTCAATCATGCGGGCTGCGGTCTGTGCATTCGCTGTTTGCGATGATTCCGCGCTATCACGTTCCGCCCACTTCTTTTCCCAACCCCGGTTACTCCATACGTTTCCCGCGATGAATGCGACAGCCGCCAGCAGCGAAATGGCAATAAACCTAAAGCGCAGGCTCACTGGTCTATCCCCCAGCACGCCAGCGCGCTTTCCTGGTCTCGCCTTTCTACCTGCCCATAGCAGCCGTTTTTCTGGCCTTTGGTCAGACGACAGTCGCGGCCACCGTCTTTGATCCACCAGCGGATCGCTTCACAGGCGCCTTTACGGTCGTCAGCATTAATACGCTTATAGAATGTGGACGGGAAACATTTCCCGGGGCCGATGTTATATGGGCAGAAAGATGCGATCCCGGCTTTCTGTGCTTCGGTCAGTGGTACCTTGATATTTCGCTCAACCCATGCCAGTGCCTTGTCGCGTTCTATAGCGTTCACCTGAGCGCATTTCTCTGAAGACAGCTTCATGCCCTTAACTACTGGCGTACCATCAACCATCGTGGCGCCGCGGCAAATCGTCCAGAGCCCTCCGCCGTCGCGATATGCTGTCAGGCTGTTACCCTCTTTTTCATCCAGAAACTGATCGAGAATCACGGGCGCGGAAGCCCCCGCAAGAATCAAACCAACGACTGCTGCGCTCAGTTTATTCTTCAGCTTTGGTGGCATAGCCATTGCGCCGATCCTCCCGTTCTTTCCAGCGGAAATACCAGT
>NZ_JAOWEQ010000022.1:0-5809 GCF_030336505.1 Citrobacter sp. Cf116
CACACTCAGGAAATGATTGCAGCCTGGCAACGATGACTCCATCGTGACATCTGATGACTGCGTAGCCTTTTTTGGGCAATTCTACTTTTTCTTTCACTTAAACTCCCCCATGCAATCGGGATAAAGTAATACCCAAAAAACTAATAAAACCAGTCGTCAGCGCTTTCCCAGGTCTCCTGGAGGATTTCCTCCACCTTCGTTTTATCGCCCTTATCGCCACCAAAAACTGTCAAGCTATCACCGCCAGCCGTGCGGATAACTAGAGAACAATTTCCATATTGATTCTGAAGTCGCTTAAGCAGCTCTTTCTCAAGTGCGGGTATGGCTCCGCGCGGCAGGTCTTTTGATTTGTTGATCGTAAGTTCTACCTTCATAATTCCCTCCACATCAAAATACTGTACATTCATACAGTATACCTATTGAATCTCATATTCAAGTGGTTAATAGCACTTTTTGCCAAAGCCATGCCGTTGTATACACTGAGCTTTTCCTAGCATTAGGGATTCACTAAATCTGAGTGGCAACACTGTATAGATAAGAAAAAACCCGCCGGAGCGGGTTAAAGATCCAGAGATTAAATAGTTTAAAGGCTGTATTCAAAAACTAATTAACCATCAGGCGTAGGGCTAAATCATTCGGGTAGGGGTCAAAATAGTTCTGAGTAAGCAAATAGCGATCTGGATATTCAGCCAGATAGTGCTTTAGCAAAGTAAGTGGAGCGAGTATCGGCAAGAGTCCACTGCTATAGTTGAGAATAACGTCACGCAGTTCTCCGCGCTGACGTGTATTCAACTGGTTACGGAAGTATCCCTGGATGTGCATCAACACGTTGGTATGGTTTTTCCGTGAGGACGGCTTCTTGAGGATTGCCATTAACTTTTCTCGGTAAAGAACAAAAAATGCTTCCAAATCATTCCACTCATGCATCGAAGCAACAAAAGGCCCAATTTCACGATAGCCTGCTTGGTTATGAGCCAAAAGCTGGAGCTTATAGCGACTATGGAAACTAAGTATCCCATGACGCGTAAGGCCATTAGCCCTTAAGATGTTAAGTTCATTGAGAGCAAAGATGCGCTCGACAAAATTCTCCCTCAGTACCGGATCGTGCAAACGTCCATCTTCCTCAACCGGCAACCACGGATATGCTTCCATTAACGCACCAGTAAAAAGGCCCGTGCCTTCTTTCCGCCCACGATTTCCCATTTCGTCATACAACCTCACTCTCTCCATACCGCAACTCGGTGATTTGGCACAGACAATAAAGCCAGACAAGGTGCTAAGCCCTCGGATATATGGAGTTGTGAATTCAGTCATTTTGTCAGTTATATCCTCACCAGGCTCGTGACTAAAACGCATGCGAATATAACCTTCATTGGTTTGAACCAGGCGCAATGCTGGGCGGGGAACAGATAAACCAATGGACATCTCCGGACAGACAGGCTTGAAAGTTACCCACTGAGCCAGTTCATCCATCGCAAACCCCATTCGTTTATGGCCGCCGTCGAACCGCACAGCTGTTCCGGTCAAGCATCCGCTAATCCCGATAGCTGGTTGAGTGTTCATATCGATACCCTCGTTAATTCAATGCCCACTTCGCGAAAGGAAAATCGTGACTGTTCAAATGATAATACCTAATCTATTTATATCATTCTTATTACAGATAAGCATAACCATGAGGACATCGCCAGCGTAATGAAAAGGAATCAGATAGAGCCGTAAAGTTGAGGTTCCTTCACTCATCCTTAAATCTTACGCCTACCACTAGCAGACATGCTCAACGTCGAGTAGTGAAAGCCATGTTCCGCCGTTTTTCGGTTGTCATGCTGGCATCCTCCCCACGATATCTATAACCCGGCGCATAACTGCACTTCCCCGAAAATCTGCAGGTAACTCAATAACAGGTTTACTCGATCCGTATGAAAAACGCTGGAGATCGAAATCAATCACAGCCTTCCGATCCCTGAACAAACCAAGACGACCGTAACGAATGAGTTCGCCGCGTTCGGCTGCGACGCGGAAATACTTCTCAGCAGTCTGACGATGCAGCGACAACATCTGTGATGCCTCGCTAACGGTTAAGCGTCCACGGATTTTCACCTCTTCAATGATCACCCGAATAAGTGCCGCCTGCTCTTCTGGTGTATTTGGTCTTGGCATGCTGATCATCTCCGGGCCATACGTAGACATTCATTACGTTGCTGCGCTATACGTGACACTTCAGCTGAACTACGGGCAATGTCTAACATGTCGGTATATACCTTTGCCGCGCGCCGCCAGAGTCCCCGTGACTTAAGGTCTTTCGCCATTTTCTCCGCTAATTGCGTTTCAGCCGGATCGCTTTTCTCTTCCATGAAGGGCAGCTTTACGTCAGGTAATTCTGCATCCGGAGAGATGTTATAAACATACTGAGTTCCGTTGTGAGTGCGCAGGACTGTGCCGCTGACAGTCAGCGCGCGCAGAAACTTACCAGCGGTACCGGATGGAATATCCAGCGCTTCATACACATCACGTAATACGCAGTTCGGGGTATGGCGTACCACTATCGCTACCCGATCTTTCTGAGAGATTTCTATGGTCATTGGTCAATACTCGTTTTGGTTACTTCACGACCCGTAAGTGGGTCACATTTTTTCGATAACTTCCCCAGGCGAAATTTACCCAGATACCGTCATCCATGGTTAAGCGGTCCATGACCCGCTCACCCAGAACTTTTGATAATTCGTCATAATTCAGGTTTGTAAGTACCCCCACTGGTTTCATTGACGCCATACGGCGATCGATTATCTGATTAAGTAATACCCACTCATTGCGCGTATCACGTTGAACACCAACCTCATCAAGAACAAGCAAATCAACCTTGCACAAATCATCCAGCAAATCGGACTCAGACTGGCCCTCGTCATAGCACTTGCGGGTGCGAAGCATCAAATCAGGTATTGTCACGACCAGAACGGAATAATCGTGCTGAAGCAGGTAGTTCCCGATTGCCGCGGCAAGATGATTTTTCCCTGTTCCGCAACTGCCGCTGAATATAAAACTGGTAAAGCCATTCCCAAAGTTATGGGCGTAGCTCTTTGCCATCGTCAGCGCGTGTTTCTGCCCGTCGTTGCTCACCTGGTAATTTGCAAATGAGCACCCCCTGTGCAACTCGCAGATCCCTGAGCGCCCAAAAATCCTTTCTGAACGGTTACGCTGATTTTGTTTTTCCAGCTCAGCTGCGCGCTTTCGCCCTTCTTCCTGCTGCCAGGCCATTAACTCCTGACTGCTGGTAAATTTCGGCTGAACACCTGCAGGCATGAGATTACGCAGACGGCCAAGCAAATCATGCGTCGATTTCATCATTACCCCCTGAATCCCGGCGGGATCTGAGTGTCAGGTTGTGAAACGCCAAAGCCAGCCTGTCGACGTGTACCTGCCGATGGTGAGGAAGATTTGGCGCGTGATGTTTTCAGGCTGGAAGCAAAAGTCTGTTCCCACTGGATGTGATGTTTAACTTTCCCTTCGCATTTCCAGTAGTCCCGGAACTGCTGTAATTCGACGGCGGTATACCCTGGTAGATCCCCAAGATTTATTCCCCACTGCGCAGCCTGGCGTACAAAGTCATCACCAGGTGTCCAGTCATCTGTAATCGGAAATTTGCCTATGGGAGGTAAAAAGCCACCTGGCGCGTATAACTCTCTCTCTTGGTTTTCTTTTAGATCTGTATCTGTATCTGGATCTTTATTAGTTGGGTTTCCGTTGGCGTTCTGTTTCAACGGCAGCTCAACACCCGTTGAACACCCGTTGTTATTTTGTTGGTTATTCGCTCCTTTTTTAGCTTTTCTCGCCTGAGCGGATGCTTTTCCAGCTGCTGACTTTTGGCTGATTGAGTTTTTAACCGCCTCCAGATCACGCTCTATACGCTCCTGTACCCATTCGGTACCGTTATCGTTAAAAAACTCTTTCAACGAAGGTTCAACGGCATCCCAACGGTCGTTACTCAGCCGTGCAATTTTCGATAGTCGGTTTTTGGGGATTGGGCGACCTGTTTGCCAATAATTGAACATCAGTAGCAGGTATGCGCCATGCTCTTCTGTAGACAGATGCATGGTGTCCGCCAGGTAATCAGCAATGTAAAGTTGCATGTAAGGCAGAGCTGCCATGGTTACTCCCTTGTCCGGTTTCCCGGCGCGTAATGGTTATTGCTCAAAACTCGATTAAAACAATTGCGGCGCTACGGCGCTTAAACTCGCCAGTAGTGGTCCCGCCGCATCAGCTGGTAACATGTTGAACAAAGCGATTGCTGCTTCACGAATTTCCTTCTCCAGTTTCTGTAACGGAGCGCCGATTAATTTCGCCTGATGTGCCTCACTGCATTCTTTGATAGCGTTGGCCACCAGCTCCGCTTCTGTGCTCGCATTACTTAACCCGTGCTTCCTGGCAATCTGAACTGGCATAGCAGCAATGATTGAACCTGACAGCTGCATAACGTAAGCCGTATACTTTTCTGACCCTCCTTCGTTTTTCAGATATCGGAATAAATTCTGTTTATTAACAGCAATTCCGCGACCATCTGCTTTGGCCCACTCTTCAGCAACCAGCTGAGCGATCCGCTCCTGTGCCTGTCCTGGTAATGTCGATTCCCATTCACGAACAGCTGCCAATATGACGCGGTGCTGAATGCTGTCGCGGCGCTGGGGTTTAAAATGATTTTGCGTTTTCAACGGAACAGCTAAGCGTTGGCTATGATGTTGATATGTTACTGATTGCATGATTAAGCCTCCTTTTGAGGTAAACCATCAGTGGGATTTGGATAAAGGTCCGGTCGCAACTCGTGTGGTGTAATTTGCCAATTGAGAGCTTTGGATACGCGAACAACAAGCTCGCCGGATACCTTTTTCTTGAACCATCCATTAACTGTTTGAGCTCGCCGATTTAGACGGCGCCCCAGTTCTGCCTGACTGCATATGGCTAACATTTTCTTTTGTGTTGTGAGCTTCATTGATTTATCTCGAGTAGTGAACGTGAAACGAGTAAATCAAATTATTTCGATATCGTCAAATTATATCGATAGGTTGAGCTACAGATAAAATCTGTATAATCGGATGTATGTTTTTGAGCGGGCTAGGAATATGAACTTCGGAAAGCGATTACAAAAAGCCATCCATGATCTTGGAATATCTCAATCGGAACTTGCACGCAGACTGGGAGTAAAAGCCCAGTCAGTAAATGGCTGGTGTAACTCTAATATACTTCCAAGAGCTGACATTCTAGATAGGCTACAGTCCGCTACAGGCTATCCACTCTATTGGTTTTTTCTTGAAGAAACTGAAGCTGACACTATTCCTGCCATAACATCAGAAAAAAAACGTCAACCTCAGTCGGCCCAGGAACAAAAGCTATTGGAGCAATTTGAGCTTTTGCCCACTGACGATGAGAGAGAAAAGATAGTTAAGTTGATCGAACTGCGACTGCAAGAGCTTGATGATGTAGCTACTGCTTACCTAAAAAAACGAAAGATAATCCCCAGTAACGAGTAGCCCCTCCACTCCTGTACCCTTCATAAAGCACGCGAAATCAATCCGATAAACTGATCGGTGAGTTGTTCACACGCATTGATATCGATTTAATTTGACATATATCGATTCAATCGATAATACTATTCCCAACACAAAGACAGTCATCGAGGCAGGACGCCCACGAAGTAGCTGCCGGCGGCATACGAATCACCGGATGAGATGACAAGTATTAACACGCAGCAGGTTCAACGTTCCGCCAGCCTGGCGACAAGGGCAACGCAAGAGGATAAATCCATGATCGATTTCGCACG
>NZ_JAOWEQ010000023.1:0-8732 GCF_030336505.1 Citrobacter sp. Cf116
TATGTTGAAACCAGCTTTTCTTCATAACGCACCTCTGGATGCGGCAAAAAGAAAATCGCTGGCGTTGGTTAACGTCAGTATGAGGGATTGCTTGAATTGATCTTGCGCCATGGGGCTTTTCTCCTGTGGCGCAGCAGGTATAGGTTGTTCAGGCCTATGACGGGAGTGTAACAGATTTTTGGGTAACGCGATAACCAGCCCTTTCCAGCATCTGGGTAAACAACGTAGGTGTACCAATAATTTCATTATCCTGAAGAGGCATGAAAGACACCATGCTACCGCGACGGTACATCAGGGCGCGCTCACACTCAGGAAATGATTGCAGCCTGGCAACGATGACTCCATCGTGACATCTGATGACTGCGTAGCCTTTTTTGGGCAATCCTAATTTTTCTTTCACTTAAACTCCCCCATGCAAACGGGATAAAAGTAACACCCAAAATAATTAATAAAACCAGTCGTCAGCACTTTCCCAGGTTTCCTGGAGGATAGTCTCAATTTTCTTTTTATCTTCCTTGTCACCACCAAACACACTTAAACCATCGGAGCCTGCACGTCGTATGCTCAAGCTGCAATTCTCATAGTGGTTTCCCAACCTTTTAAGCAATTCTTTCTCCAGCGCCGGAACTGCTCCCTTTGGAAGTTCTTTAGTACGATCAATGGTTAGTTCAACTTTCATATTAGCCTCCACCGCATATACTGTATATTTGTACAGTACACCGATACATTGAAATGATCAATGACTTAAGAGCACAAATTGTTAACCTTAGCCTATAAATGAGATGCAAAAAAAAACCCGCCGAAGCGGGTTCAATCCAATGAGGACTTGTTGTTTTGACACCATTGTAAGTATTGAGATATCAACGTCCTTAAATTTGGATAACTGCTTTGATTGGGATTGATTGCGCAACTTTCATATGCTCGTCTCCCCCTGCAACTTTTTCAGGTTCTGTCTAACATACCCAATCAAAATAACAACTGTGTCAGGTATCCCATAATAATCGCCATGCCCAAAATAACGGTCAGAAATGCAGCAATCAAGGGTGTTTTGAACATTGATTTAAGCAGTATTACTTCCGTCAGACTAGCTCCTGCGCTACCAATAATCAGAGCCATTACTGCTCCCGTTCCCATGCCTTTATCCATCAAGACTGATGCCAACGGAATTACTGCCTCAGCACGTATATACAACGGTATTCCAATAATTGCACTTAGTGGAATCGCAAACGGATTATCATTCCCAGCATGAGCAGCAATCCACTCTGCAGGTATAAAACCGTAGATAAACGCCCCTATAACAATACCTAACATCAGATAAGGTAATACATCTTTAAATTGAGTCCAGGCATCCTGAAATGCCAGTCGTATCGCACCAGGCTCTCTTACTACACTTTTCGGGAAGAATTGTTTATTTGTTTGGCCCGTCTCGCAGCTCAATTCACAATTTGTGCCCCGAAATGCTGAGAAACTCTTAAACGTTTCTTGTGGTTTAGAACAACTATTAGCCCCTATGTCCTGTTGATTTGATACAGAACAGCAAGCTGAAACACTCTGTAGTTTAGTTTCAGGAGTTTTTCCACTGCTAACACCACAACAGCTAGCCAGCGGTTTTGATGTTTCGACAATATGTCGGTCAAAACCAAGCACATCTAACAAAATACTTGCCAGTACGGAAACTGTTGCAGCTATAACAGCGTATAGCAGGGTAACTTTCCAACCAAAAGTAACCCACATCAGACCAATGATTATCGGGTTAAGCAGAGGTGAAACAAACAAGAATGTAAGTGTTGGACCGAAGCCTGCTTTTGCTGATAACAGTCCGCGTAACATGGGAATTGTAGAGCAGCTGCAAAACGGTGTTACAGCTCCTAACAGCGATGCAAGTATGTAACCTCTCCCCTTTCTCGCCCCTAACATTCTTTGAATCTTTTGGTCCGGAATTTTTTGCCTGATAAGGCTAACACCCGCACTAATCAGAAAAAAAAGCGCAGACAACTCGACAGCAAGAAACAAGAACATCTCTGCCGCGTTAGTAAACATAGAAATCCAGCTATTCATGAAACCCCCTATAAACCATATTTCTAGAATAATCGAATTATTGAGGTTAGATCAACATATTTCTGGTATTATCGAAATATCAATAGATGAGGAAGGTACCATGCAACTAGAAGAAGTAGCTAAAGCTATGAAAGAATTAGGACATCCAACACGTTTGTTTATTTTCAAACACCTTGTTAAAGCCGGTGAACAAGGTTTACCTGTAGGTGATCTACAAAAACAACTTGCGATTCCATCTTCAACACTGAGTCATCATATATCCGCTCTTGTTTCCGTAGGTCTGGTCAAACAAAATCGCGAAAGCCGCTCCTTAATCTGCGTTTCTCAATATGACAAGTTAGAGTCGATTATTGATTTTCTACGCGAAGAATGTTGCATCAACAGTCCAAAGATTTAAATCGAGGCAATCCATTGTTTTTATTTGATAAAGGAGCCGCCTAAATAACAGGCGGCTCTCCTGTCGCTTATTTCAATTTTTTGCCTGCATCATCAACGACTTTCTCGCCATCTTCCTTGGCGAAAGCCCCTTTCTGAGCATCAGGAAGGATATCCAGAACAACTTCAGAAGGACGGCACAGTTTGGTTCCCAGCGGTGTTACCACGATGGGGCGATTAATCAGGATCGGATGCTGCAACATAAAGTTAATTAACTGGTCGTCAGTAAATTTATCTTCGGCAAGACCCAGTTCCTCATATGGCTCGACGTTCTTACGTAGTAACGCCCGGACGGAAATGCCCATATCAGCAATGAGTTTGACCAGCTCATCGCGTGAAGGTGGAGTCTCAAGGTAAAGAATAACGGTCGGCTCATTACCGCTGTTGCGGATCATCTCAAGCGTGTTACGCGACGTGCCGCAGGCAGGATTGTGATAAATGGTGATGTTGCTCATATCAGTATCTCATTACAAAGTGAAAGAGAGACGTAGCGCCAGCGCTGCCAGCGTTACAAACAGCACAGGCAGAGTCATGATAATCCCGGTGCGGAAATAGTATCCCCACGTGATGGTCATATTCTTCTGTGAAAGTACATGTAGCCAGAGCAGCGTTGCCAGGCTACCAATAGGTGTGATTTTCGGCCCCAGATCGCAGCCAATCACGTTGGCATAAATCATCGCCTCTTTGATGACGCCGGTTGCGGTACTGCCATCAATAGAAAGAGCGCCAACCAGCACGGTAGGCATGTTGTTCATGATGGAAGACAGGAAAGCCGTCAGGAAGCCAGTACCCAGCGTCGCGGCCCAGAGTCCTTTATCAGCCAGCACGTTCAGAACACCTGAAAGATATTCGGTTAGCCCTGCGTTGCGCAGACCGTAAACTACCAGGTACATCCCCAATGAGAAGATGACGATCTGCCAGGGTGCACCATGTAGCACTTTACCAGTGTTAATGGCATGGCCTCGTTTCGCCACTGCAAACAGAATTATCGCCCCAACCGCTGCAATCGCACTAACGGGAATACCGAGCGGCTCGAGGACGAAGAAACCAACAAGCAGGAGAATCAGAACTATCCAGCCAGTGCGGAATGTAGCCGTATCTTTTATTGCCTCTGTTGGTTTCTTTAGGAGGGCCAGATCGTAAGTTGGCGGGATGTCCTTGCGGAAAAACAGATGCAGCATAATTAGTGTGGCAATAATGGCGGCGATATCGACCGGTACCATCACCGATGCATATTCGGTGAATCCCAGACCAAAGAAGTCCGCCGAAACAATATTCACCAGGTTCGACACGATAAGCGGCAGGCTGGCAGTATCGGCAATAAACCCGGCTGCCATGACGAATGCCAGCGTGGTACCTTTGCTGAATCCTAATGCCAGCAGCATAGCAATAACGATTGGTGTCAAAATAAGTGCCGCACCATCGTTGGCAAACAGTGCCGCCACCGCTGCGCCGAGCAGGACGATATAGGTAAAGAGCAAACGGCCACGACCGTTACCCCAGCGTGAAACATGCAATGCCGCCCATTCGAAAAAGCCTGATTCATCGAGCAGCAGGCTGATGATAATCACCGCAATAAAGGTCGCTGTCGCGTTCCAGACGATATTCCACACCACCGGAATATCGCCTATATGCACAACGCCAGAAATCAAAGCCAGGCCCGCGCCCAGCGTTGCACTCCAGCCGATCCCTAATCCTTTCGGTTGACAGATAACCAAGACAATGGTCAGGACAAAAATAGCGCCTGCCAGTAACATACACCCTCCTGACAGGGCGGATCTGCCGCCCTGTATAAACAAAAAATTAACTCGCCAACTCTCTGAGTTTTTCAATACCTGTTGGCTCAGAAGCCAGTACCGGAACGAGCGCTATATGGTCAGCGTGCTGATTCTTAACAGCCTCAATCTGAGGCTGTTCCTGCTGAGCGCGCTGGCAAAGCAACGGAGAACGCGTATCCGCGATGGAAAGGCTGTTATTGATAATCCAGCCCCATGGATGAATCCCCGCTCTTTCAAGGTCAGCCTGTAGGCTTGCCGCTTCCAGTACCGGTGTGGTTTCAGGCAGAGTGACCAGCAGAACTTTGGTTCGTTCCGGGTCCTGAAGCTGCATCATTGGGGTAGTAAAATGACCTTTCTCCCCCATTTTTTTGGCAATCTCTCGGTGGTAAGCCCCGGTAGCATCCAGCAACAACAGCGTGTGCCCAGTGGGAGCTGTATCCATGACAACAAACCGCTTACCTGCTTCACGAATCACTCGGGAAAAAGCCTGGAACACGGCAATTTCTTCAGTACAGGGAGAACGTAAATCTTCTTCCAATAGCCGTTTCCCTGCTTCGTCCAGATCTTTTCCCTTCGTCTCAAGAACATGCTGGCGATAGCGTTCGGTTTCATCGTGAGGGTTGATGCGGCTGACCTGCAGGTTTTTGAGGCTGCCGTTCAGCGTTGTACTCAGGTGCGCAGCGGGATCAGAGGTGGTGAGATGCACGTCATATCCCATGTCTGCCAGCCTTACGGCGATGGCAGCAGCCATCGTGGTTTTCCCTACACCACCTTTGCCCATCAACATAATCAGGCCATGTTCACTGCGGGCGATATCATCGACCAGGTCAGAGAGCGATAAGTTTTCAGGCGTGTACAGGACGTTCGGTACCGGGAGCGGTAATGCATCAAAACGGGTATCCAGCAACCCCTTCAACGCAGACACACCAACCATATTTACTGGCTGGAGTAATAAGGTATCTCTCGGTAGCTCAGATAAACCAGCAGGAAGATTTGCCAGTGCTTCCTGCTCCCGTTGCCATATCGCAGCAGCCAGCGCGTCATGTTCAGCTTCGGCTTTAGGCAGCACACCATTAATAACCAGGTACTGGTTTTTCAGGCCAATTGCGGCCAGTTCTTCATGGGTGCGGGCTACTTCCTGCAGCGTAGATTTTTGCAGTCGTGCAACCAGAACCAGGCGGGTACGTTCAGGATCGGACAACGCCTCTACCGCATGAGCATACTGCTCACGCTGCTTTTCCAGCCCGGCCATTGGGCCAAGACAGGTAGCACCATCCGGATTACTTTCAATGAAACTACTCCAGGCACCGGGAAGCTGGAGAAGGCGAATCGTGTGGCCCGTCGGCGCTGTATCAAAAATGATGTGATCGAAGCGGGTCAGCAGGGAAGCGTCTGTCAATAAGCCGGTGAACTCATCAAACGCCGCAATCTCAGTCGTACAGGCTCCTGAAAGCTGCTCGCTGATACTGTTAACAACGTCTTCAGGCAGAAGACCTTTGATAGGATCAACGATTCTGGAGCGGTATTGTTGGGCAGCTTCCTGAGGGTCAATCTCCAGAGCGGAAAGTCCAGTAACTGCTGTCACAGAGCGAATGGTGTTACCGATAGCCTGGTCGAATACCTGACCGACATTGGAGGCTGGATCTGTACTGACCAGCAAAACCCGCTTACCTTGTTCGGCAAGGCGGATAGCCGTCGCGCAGGAAATGGACGTTTTTCCTACGCCACCCTTGCCAGTAAAAAACAGGTAAGGCGGGATATTCTCTAAGAATTTCATATGTCCTCCTGACATATTCAGCAACAGGAAGTATTACCACCACAGCAGCTGGTGGGAGCTAACCCTACCTTCTCCAGCGGAATACCGAACCAGCGAGCCAGCTCAGCGCGTTTTGGGTATCGCCCAGCCATCACCGTTTCACCGTCCAACAGCAGTAGCGGAAGCCCTTCTGCTCCAGATGCTTCGAGGAATACTTTCGCTTTCTCATTATGAACAAAGCTCATGGGCTGCTGCGCCAGGTTATAACGTTCAACCTGTACGCCACGTCCTTTCAGCCACTGCACATCAGCAGAGAAATCAACCAGAACCTGATCGACATCTGAGCCACATACGCCGGTACTGCAGCACATTGCCGGGTCAAACACCGTTAACGTCTTCATTCTGAATACCTCACATTCGAAAAATCATATATGTTCAGGCAAATTTTTTAGATGCAAACAGCCTTACCGCTACCAAAGCAGTTTGCCGATGCCAGCTTACGGGCGATGGCCTGTACGTCGTCCTGTTGGCTTAACCAAGCCTGCTCAATTACCTGAGCAGCCCATGACGGAATATGCGGAGATAAGCGGTAGTGAACCCACTTGCCCTGCTTGCGATCCAGTAATAATCCACTTTCCCGGAGCATTGCCAGATGACGGGAGATCTTGGGCTGCGACTGATCCAGCGCCGTACAGAGATCGCACACGCATAGCTCTCCCATTTCTCTAAGCAGCAACACGATGCCCAGCCGAGTTTCATCGGAAAGGTTTTTGAAGAGTTGTAGAGAAGTTAGTTCAGCCATTTTAGTCTCCTGAATTCTCTCCGTAGTTTCCTGCAATAGTTGAGTGTCGTCAACCATCACATTCGAAAATTCGAATGCGATGGCTATGTGGTTTTAATATCAGATTTACTGATTGTTCATTATTCAATTTGTTAATCCTGCCGCTTTTCGACGCCTGTATTCATCTATCAGTAATTGTGCTGGCGTTGGTCCTGCCGGATGGCGCGGCGCTTCCAGTTGACGTCGAATTGGTGGGACACTTAGTCCATTACCAACATGCTTCGACCACTTCGTGAGTAACTTTTCTGCCAGTCGTTTCAGCTCCCCCTCTGTCATTTGTCGTTCTACGCCCGTTCTGCGCATTTCAAGGCAGATGTGATACAGCACGGGCTGAGGCCATGGATATTTATCGCTTCCTGAATACCGATATGACTCATTGCGCCAGCGCCGGTATTCCGTCATAACCTGCTCCGATGTCAGTCCGAATGGATTCGCTCCACTCACTGAAACCAGAGAAACAAACTCAGCCAGGTCAGGCGGCCATGTATTTCCCATCGCACAGCGCTCCATGCACTGCTGACAGACCAGCCGAATTTGAGGTTCAGTCATCGAACCTATCTGGGCTATCCAGATAGGCGAAGGCTCCGCCCCGTTCTTCTGGGTCCATCGGTTCGAATACACCTCCCCCATGACCTGCCACAGTCGCCAGGCTGTTTCCGTCGCCATCAAGTCCATTCCTGCGGCGCCACTCTGCGTGTGCTGACTGAATTTGCTGAACTGCCCGGGATGCTGTTGGTTCGGATCCTGCTCCCACATGACTGTTACCTCCGGTTTCTGGTTTTACCTGCGTTCTCACCCGGGCTACATGTCGGGCAAATTTTTGTTCCCACTGGATTTGAGTAAAAACTTTCCCTTCCGACTCCCAATACGCGGTGAATTCTGCGAGTTCAGTCAGAAGGTAATCTGGTTCAGGCAGGGGGATACCCCACGATGCAGCGCGCTGTCGGAAGTCTCTGGAGGGAAGCCAGCTATCTGTCATGCTGAATTTCCCGATCGGTTCATCAACACCGTCCAGGTATCGGGGCATGACCGGGGATGGCAGTTCATCCCCATTCGGATTTTTCATCGCGCCCGCGTTAAGAGAGGGGTTTAAGATCTGTTTACTGCTAACTGCTTTCTGGATACCTGATGGCAAAGGTTTAGCCAAAGACTTAGCCTTATCCTTAGGCAAAGCGAAAGCCTTATCAAAAGCCGTCCCCATAGCGTCAGAAACCCCGTAGCAGGCGGCTTTGAGAGCTTCATATGCTTTATCTTTCAGTGAACATTCAGGAAGTAATTCAAACGATCTTGCCCATGATTTGATCACGTTCACTGATGCTGGAGGGTTATGTTTCACCGCGTTAGGCAACCAAAAAACTCTGGCTTTAAGGTCGGCTTCCACCATACCTAACGCTATGGCTTCGCCTAAGGCTAAGTCGAAGGCTTCGACTTCCCAGTTTAATTCTTCGGCCATAGCCGCCCTTCCCGCCTTATACAGCCCGGGTATAATCCCCGTGAATGGGCCTGTAAGCAGGTAAATAAACAGACTCTGCCCACTTGGCGGGAGTGGTGATAAGGCTCGAAATTTAGGATCATCCCACATGGTGATCTTCACCTTACGGTAAGGCTCGTTACTAGCCTTACTCTTAGGCATGGCCTTAGCCAAAGGATTAGGCATACTTCACCCCGCGAGTTGCAGTAATAATGGTCATTGGTCAAAACTCGATTAAAACAATTGCGGCGCTACGGCGCTTATGCTCGCCAGTAGTGGTCCCGTCGCATCAGCAGGTAACATGTTGAATAATGCGATTGCCGCCTCACGAATTTCCTTCTCGAGCTTTTGTAATGGCGCGCCAATTAATTTCGCATGGTGTGCCTCACTGCA
>NZ_JAOWEQ010000024.1:0-424838 GCF_030336505.1 Citrobacter sp. Cf116
GCTTGTAATCCGTTGTTCCGTGTCAGTGGAGGCGCATTATAGGGAGTTATTTCAGGCTGACAAGGGGAAATTTAAAATAACTTTCTGAGTGCGTGTTTTTTCACCAAAACAACCATTAACATGCCATAAAATAAGCAAATTGCCGTTTTTGCAGCCGCAATCACACTTCCAGGTGGCATACTAATGAATAAGAAAAAGAGTAAGGAAGAACATTCATGCCGTTAAATGCCCAACAGCTAGCCGCACAGAAAAACTTGTCCTACGTTCTGGCCGAAAAGCTGGCTCAGCGAATATTAAAAGGTGAATACGCGCCGGGCGCTATATTGCCTGGCGAAATAGAGCTGGGCGATCAGTTTGGTGTGAGTCGCACCGCGGTAAGAGAGGCGGTAAAAACGTTAACGGCAAAAGGTATGGTATTACCACGCCCACGTATCGGCACACGCGTCATGCCGCAAGCAAACTGGAACTTCCTCGACCAGGAGCTGCTCACCTGGTGGATGACGGAAGATAATTTCCCGCAGGTCATTAAACATTTTCTGGTGATGCGTATCAGCCTGGAGCCTCAGGCGTGTTTACTGGCGGCGACTATTGGTACGGCTGAACAGAAAGCGCACCTCAACACGCTGATGGAAGAGATGGTCGAGCTGAAAAGAAACTTCAGACGCGAACGCTGGATTGAGGTTGATATCGCCTGGCATGAACACATCTATGAAATGAGTGCGAATCCGTTCCTTATTTCCTTTGCATCTCTGTTCCATTCGGTTTACCAGACCTACTTTACCTCTATTACCTATAACGATGTGGTGAAACTGGATTTGCACCAGGCCATTGTCGATGCAATAGATGATAACGATGGCGATCGCGCCTTTGCTGCTTGTCAGGCATTGCTGATAGCACCGAACGTGCTACCGGATAAATAATATGTCAGAAAAGAAATCACGCAGTATGGCCGGGCTACCGTGGATAGCAGCCATGGCCTTTTTTATGCAGGCACTAGACGCCACTATCCTCAATACCGCCCTACCCGCAATAGCACATAGTCTTAACCGCTCTCCGCTCGCCATGCAGTCGGCCATAATCAGCTATACCCTGACGGTCGCGATGCTGATCCCGGTAAGTGGTTGGTTGGCAGACCGATTTGGTACCCGACGCGTCTTTATGATTGCTGTTAGCCTGTTTACGTTGGGATCGCTGGCCTGTGCGCTGTCCAGCTCCCTAAGCGAGCTGGTGATTTTCCGTGTCATTCAGGGGATCGGTGGCGCCATGATGATGCCCGTTGCCCGTCTGGCGTTATTGCGTGCCTACCCTCGCAGTGAACTGCTTCCCGTGCTTAACTTCGTCACCATGCCTGGACTTGTGGGGCCGATTTTAGGTCCGGTATTGGGCGGTGTACTGGTTACATGGGCCAGTTGGCACTGGATCTTCCTGATTAATATTCCAATTGGCATTGCCGGTATCTTCTATGCTCGCAAATATATGCCGAACTTCACCACCCCACGCCGCGGTTTTGATATGACCGGTTTCTTTCTGTTTGGTTTGAGCCTGGTGTTGTTTTCCAGCGGCGTTGAATTGTTCGGTGAGAAGCTTGTCGCTACCTGGGTCGCACTCGGTATTATTCTTGCCAGTGTGTTGTTACTACTCGCCTATATTCGCCATGCTCGTCGTCACCCAACGCCACTTATATCTCTTCCAATATTTAAGACTCGAACCTTTTCTGTTGGGATCGCCGGCAACCTCGCCACTCGCCTGGGCACAGGCTGCGTGCCCTTCTTAATGCCGCTGATGTTGCAGGTAGGCTTTGGATATCCGGCTCTGATAGCCGGTTGTATGATGGCGCCAACGGCGTTGGGTTCAATTCTGGCAAAATCCATGGTGACGCAGGTTCTGCGCAAACTCGGCTACAGGACCACATTGGTGGGTGTTACGGTTTTTATCGGCCTGATGATTGCGCAGTTCGCTTTGCAATCTCCTGCCATGCCGGTCTGGATGCTGATCCTGCCGCTGTTCATTTTAGGTATGGCGATGTCCACCCAGTTTACCTCAATGAATACTATCACTCTGGCGGATCTGACCGATGAAAACGCCAGCAGCGGCAACAGCGTATTGGCCGTTACTCAGCAGTTATCAATCAGTTTAGGGGTTGCCATCAGCGCCGCCGTTCTGCGTATCTATGAAGGTATGGAAGGAACCAATACGGTCGAGCAGTTCCACTACACCTTTATGACGATGGGCGCGATCACGGTAATATCCGCGCTGATGTTCATGCTGCTAAAAGCCAAAGATGGACGTAACCTGATCAAAGATCGGCACAAGCCTAAACCGACCCCCGCTCCATCAAAACAGGAGTAAGCTGCAAACGCTGTTGTTGTAATGCGGGCTGGGCCATCCGATGGATTAATACATCGATGGCCAGTTCGCCCAATTCATCTTTTGGTTGATGTATGGTCGTCAGCGGAGGCGTCATATAGCGCGCCAGCTCGATATCATCATAACCCACCACCGCCATATCCTGCGGAATGCGCAATCCCGACTGGTACAGAGCCTGATACGCGCCAACAGCCATTGCATCATTGCCGGTAAAAACGGCCTGCGGTCGCTGTTTATGCGACAGCAACGTTTGCATAGCTTCAAAGCCGCCACCAAACTCAAAGTCACCGGTAATCTCGTAGCCTTCCGGGACAGGCAAGCCCGCCCGCTTCATTGCCGCTCGATATCCTTCCAGACGCAAACGCGCCGGGGTTTTATCCAGCGGCCCGGTGATGCAAGCAATGCGCGTAAAACCTTTTTCGATAAGATGCTGCGTGGCTAAATCCCCGCCCAGCAGGGAGTTATCCTGAATCAGATCGCTTTCACCATCAAAGGGCGACCAGTCCATCATCACTGTCGGTATAGAAGGATAACGCTGCATTATCTCTCTGGAAGGCTGATGTGTTTCCGTGCAGAGCAGCAGCAAACCATCCACGCGTTTTTGCATTAGCGTTTCCAGATTACGGTTCATGCGCTGTTCATCGCCTTCGGTATTGCACAGCACCAGGCTGTAGCCGCGCTCAAAACAGCTACGTTCAACGCCGCGCACCAGCTCAGAATAGAAGGGATTGGTACTGGCAGTGATTAACATGCCAATCGTGCGGGTCTGGTTTAACTTGAGGCTACGCGCCAGCGCGGAGGGAGCGTAGTTAAGCGCTTTAATCGCAGCTTCTACTTTGTCAGTGACAGACTCACTGACAAAGCGATCTTTATTAATGACGTGAGAAACCGTCGACGTGGAAACACCCGCCAGGCGGGCGACGTCCTTCATTGTAGCCAAGCGTTACCTCTGTTGACTTAAAAACGCTTCTATTTCTTCGCGCCACGGAACGGAAGGCTGTGCGCCTTTACGGGTAACCGCAATCGCCGCAGCGGCATGCGCAAAACGGATCGCTTCAGGCAGTGGAGTCTCTTCCAGTAACGCTGTAATTAACGCGCCATTAAAGGTGTCTCCGGCGGCAATAGTATCAACGGCTTCCACTTTAAAACCGGGTACTCGCTGACCTTCGCCATTCACGCTGGCCCACACACCGCGACTCCCTAAGGTAATCAGTACAGTATGGATTCCTTTAGCATGCAATGCCTGCGCCGCTTTGGCCGCGTCTTCATCATTTTCAACCCGGATCCCCGTCAGCTTTTCAGCCTCGGTTTCATTCGGGGTAATAATATCTACCAGCGCCAACAGCTCGTCAGAAAGTTCACGTGCCGGAGCCGGATTTAGGGCGACCATGGTCTTATTTTGATGTGCAATCTTTGCCGCAGCCAGAACGCTTTCGATCGGCGACTCTAGCTGCATCAGTAAAGCGGACGCCTGCGCAATACGCTCATGCTGTGCTTCCACCAGCGCTGGCGAAAGAGCTGCGTTAGCTCCAGCATGAATGCCGATAACGTTCTCACCTTCACCATTCACAAAAATCAACGCAACACCGGTCGATTCCCCCGAAATTACGCTAATCGGCGCAATATCAATGTTGTCTTTGGCTAACTGTTTACGCACACTTTCGCCAATATCATCATCGCCCGTACAGGCAATGAATGCGATATTCGCGCCACTACGACCCGCAGCAACAGCCTGATTCGCGCCTTTACCGCCAAATGCGACCTGATAATGACTACCGGTTACGGTTTCACCAGGTGTCGGGAAAGAGTTAAGGTTAAGGATGTGATCGGCATTGATACTGCCAAGAACAACGAGGTTGCCTGCGGTTTTCATATTTGGTGTTCCAAGTCAAAGTGCGCCACCGGGTTAGGGTGGCGCGTGCCCTGCTTTTCTTTTTACGCTTTCATCCCCAAAACCAGATACGGGGATGGCGTATTTATGTCTCCATCAGGCCGCGAGCGACCTGAATCGGTATTACTGCTTGATGACCAGCTTCAGGTCAACCGGATATTTAGCCTGAACCTTCTCGCCTTTCAGGACTTTATCCGCAGTCTCAACGCCTTTCGCGCCGATCTGATCCGGCAACTGAGCAATGGTCGCAGCCAGTTTGCCATCATTTACTGCTTTTTCGCCATCTGGAGTGCCGTCAAATCCAACCACCATCACATCAGATTTACCCGCGGTTTGCAGTGCGCGCAGCGCACCCAGCGCCATTTCATCGTTCTGAGCAAATACGGCCTGCACATCAGGATGCGCGGTCAGCAGGTTCTGCATAACGTTCAGACCTTTAGTGCGGTCGAAGTCTGCCGGCTGGCTGGCCAGGACGTTAAATTTGTGTGCCGCAACGGCCTGCTGGAAACCTTCGCCACGCTCACGCGCCGCAGAAGTACCGGCAATCCCCTGCAGTTCGATAACTTTCGCGCCTTCACCTGCTTTCTTCGCGATGTAATCACCCGCAATTTTGCCGCCCAACACGTTATCAGACGCAATGTGGCTTACCACTTCGCCTTTGGAGGCAACACGGTCAAGGGTAATAACCGGAATTTTTGCCTGGTTAGCCATCTTCACAGCATTACCAACGGCATCAGAGTCGGTTGGGTTGATCAGCAGAATTTTAGTTCCACGAACCGTTAAGTCCTGAACGTTAGCCAGCTCTTTCGCCGGGTTGTTCTGCGAGTCCAGAATCACCAGGTTGTAACCCAGCTTATCCGCCTCTTTTTGCGCCCCATCCTTCAGAGAAACAAAGAACGGGTTATTGAGGGTGGAGACCACCAGCGCAATGGTATCTTTCGCCATCGCATTCGCACTCACGGTGGCGCTTAGCGCAACAGCAGAAACCAGGGTAGCCAGTTTTTTCATGTTCATATTTAAGATGTCCTGTAATCGTTGTTACTGCTTTTTGTTGTCTACCAGTACCGCCAGCAAAATCACCACCGCTTTGACGATCATCTGGTAATAGGAGGATACACCTAACAAATTCAACCCATTATTGAGGAAACCAAGAATCAATGCGCCGATCAGCGTCCCAACAATTCGTCCTTTACCACCCGCCAGGCTAGTTCCGCCTAATACCACCGCAGCGATAGCATCCAACTCATAGCCAGTACCTGCCGTCGGTTGCGCAGAGGAGAGGCGCGCAACTTCAATGATGCCCGCCAGCGATGCCAGCAGACCGCACAGTGAGTAAACGATAATTTTGATTTTACTGACGCTGATACCGGACAGACGCGTTGCCGCTTCGTTACCGCCCAGCGCATAGATATAACGCCCCAGACGCGTGTGGTGCAGCATGTACCACGCCGCGAGGAAGACAATCCCCATGATCCACACCGGCGTAGGGACGCCTAACGGACGACCAATCCCGAACCAGCCAAACAGATCGGCATTGTCAGTAAACCCGGTGTTTACCGGACTGCCGTTGGTGTAGACCATGGTCACACCGCGCAGCAGCAGCATCATAACCAGAGTCGCGATAAACGCCTGCACGCGACCTTTCGCGACAATCACCCCGGTTACCGCGCCAATGGCAGCGCCGAGCGCCAGGGCCGCAGCAACAGCCACCAGCGCATTGACTTCAATCCCTACAATCGAAGCCGCAACCGCACCGGTCAGCGCCAGCAAGGAACCGACGGACAGATCGATACCCGACGTCAGGATAACCAGCGTCATGCCAACCGCCATGATGGCGTTCACCGACGTTTGCTGAAGAATGTTGAACAGGTTATTAACGGTAAAAAAGTTAGGGCTCATGGTGGAAACAATCGCGATCAGCACTAACAGAGCGATGAGCGACTTTTGCTCCAGAAGCCATGCTTTAGTGAAATAACGGCGACCAGAAACAGCCTGGGTAGTCATCTTTTTTACTCCTGATTCACGCGATTAAGCTTGCCCACAGCGGCAGCCATTAATACTTCCTGAGTGGCCTGCTCGCGAGTGAATTCACCGCCGAGATGCCCTTCATGCATAACGATAATTCGATCGCTCATGCCCAATACTTCTGGCATCTCAGAAGAGACCAGAATGATACTCAGCCCATCGGCCTTAAACTGGTTGATAAGCTGATAGATTTCTTTCTTGGCCCCAACGTCAACGCCGCGCGTTGGTTCATCAAGGATCAGCACTTTTGGCCGGGTCATCAGACCGCGCGCAATCGCCACTTTCTGCTGGTTACCGCCGGAGAGCAGGCCGATAGCCTGTTCCATCGATGGCGTTTTAACATTGAACAGGCGAATAAAATCCCCTACCGCCTGCTGCTCATCTTTATGTTTAAGGCTTCCGCCTGCACGGCTGAAATAGCGCAGCGCGGTCAGTGACATGTTCTCTTTCACCGACATGCCGAGCACTAAACCATCGCGTTTACGGTCTTCAGAAATATAGACGATGCCGTTAGCCAGTCCATCCTGCGGCGAACGGGTGACAACTTCATGGCCATCAAGCGTGACGTAGCCGCTGGTGCGTGGCAATGCGCCGTACAACACTTTCATCAGCTCGGTACGTCCGGCCCCCATCAGCCCCGATACGCCAAGGATCTCGCCTTTACGCAGCGTGAATGACACATCGTTTACGCCAGGACCGCACAGATTATCGACCTTCAGGCGAATATCACCCGGCGCTTTTTCCAGACGCGGGTACTGATCTTCCAGCTTACGTCCCACCATCATTTCAATCAGCGAGTCTTCGGTAAGCGATGCGACTTCACGCTCGGCAATAAACTGCCCGTCGCGGAAGACTGTTACGTCATCGCAAATCTCGAAGATCTCTTTCATGCGGTGAGAAATATAGACAATGCCGCGTCCCTGGGATTTCAGTTCGCGAATGACGCGGAACAGGGATTCGGTTTCAGTATCGGTGAGGGCATCCGTCGGTTCATCCATAATGATGACCTTCGATTCAAAGCTCAGCACTTTAGCAATTTCGACCATCTGCTGATCGCCAATCGACAACTCACCGACCAGCCTGTCGCTTTTAAAGCGCAGATTGAGTTTGGCGAGCAGCAGATCGGCTTCGGCGTACATCTTCTTCCAGTCAATTTTGCCAAAGCGATTCACAAACTCACGACCGAGAAAAATGTTTTCAGCGATAGTGAGTTGCGGGATCAGGTTCAGCTCCTGGTGGATGATACCGATTCCGGCTTCCTGGGAGGATTTCGGGCCGTTAAAGGTGGTCTCTTTCCCCAGCCACAATAAGGAACCGGCATCACGGGTGTAGATTCCGGTCAGCACCTTCATCATGGTGGATTTACCCGCACCGTTTTCGCCCACCAGCGCCATTACGCGGCCTGGGTAGACATTCAGCGCGGCGCCGGATAGCGCTTTTACGCCCGGGAACGCTTTATCGATCCCTTTGAGTTGCAGTAATGCGTTCATGATGGCCTCAGAACGTGACGCCAGCACAGAGAATAATATTCGCATACGGAGAACACTCTCCGCTGCGAATTACCGCCTGACTGTCTGCGGTTTGTTTTTTGAATTGTTCATGCGTGGTGTAACGAATTTCTATGGTGTTTCCCTGGTGTTGTTGCAGTTGCTCAATGTGGCTGAGCAACGTTTCGTGGAGTTGCGGATTATGTTGTTTAATTTCCGACGCGAGAATGGCCGCCTCGACCTGCATTTCACGTGTGACCACATCCAGTACCTGCATAAAAGAAGGTACGCCCTGGGTTAATGCCATATCGATACGCGTTGTGCTGTTCGGGATGGGTAAACCTGCATCACACACCACCAGCGTATCGGTATGCCCCAGACGGGAGATCACCGATGAAATTTCAGAGTTGAGTACCGTGCCTTTCTTCATTTTCTTTCCCCACTAGCGAAACGTTTCGCTGGAGATAAGTGTAGTGCGAAGAGTGGACAGAAAACCACCGCGACGTTACGAAAATGTGATCGCCATCGAAACGTTTCGCAAGGATTATCATTAGATGAAATGAAAACTGGGAGGGGCAAAACAAAACGCCCCCTTTCGCGATAAAAGAGGGCGTCGATGAGATTAAATCTCGACCTGAGTACCGAGCTCAATAACCCGGTTCGGTGGGATTTCAAACTGGTCCGGCGCACGCAGCGCATTGCGCTGTAACAGCAGATACAGCTTACCGCGCAGACGCAAGTACCATGGTCGTTTGCCGACAATCAGCGACTCGTGCGACATGAAGAAGGAGGTTTCCATCATCCGGCAGCTTAAGCCTTCCAGACCGCAGCGATGGAACACTTCCTCCACGTTCGGCGTTTCACGCCAACCGTAGCTGGCAACTACGCGCCAGAAGGTGGGCGATAACTGCTCAATCTGCACCCTACGCACGTTGTGAACATAGGGCGCATCTTCCGTGCGCAGCGTCAGCAGAATAACGCGCTCATGCAGCACCTTGTTATGTTTGAGGTTATGCAGAAGCGCAAACGGGATGACGTTCAGTGCGCGGGACATATATACAGCCGTTCCCGGCACGCGTACCGGTGGTGATTTCTCCAGAGAAGCAATCATCGCCTCCAGAGAGTTACCGTGCTCATGCATACGACGCAGCAGACGGAAGCGTTCACTTTTCCAGGTGGTCATGATGGTGAACATCACCAGACCCAGCGTCAGAGGCAGCCAACCGCCGGAAATCAGTTTATCGAGGTTCGCGGAGAACAGCGGAACATCGACGCACAAGAATGCCACCAGGATCAGGAAGACGAAGTATTTATTCCAGTGCCAGTTTTTGCGCGCCACGGTGGTCGACAAAATAGAGGTCAGCACCATCGTCCCCGTTACCGCAATCCCGTACGCCGCGGCCAGATTACTGGAGTGTTCAAAACTCACAATCACGATAACCACCGCAAAATAGAGCATCCAGTTAACGAAAGGAATGTAGATCTGGCCCGACTCCATTTCCGAGGTATGGATAATGCGCATTGGCGATAAATATCCCAAACGCACGGCCTGACGCGTCAGCGAGAACACACCGGAGATAACCGCCTGCGAAGCGATTACCGTCGCCAGCGCAGCGAGGATCAGTAGCGGGATCAACGCCCAGTCTGGCGCCAACAGGAAGAACGGGTTTTTGATCGCTTCAGGATGCTTTAACAGTAGCGCCCCCTGACCAAAATAGTTCAGTACCAGTGAAGGCAACACCACAGAGAACCATGCCAGGCGAATCGGCAACTTACCGAAGTGGCCCATATCCGCATACAGCGCTTCAACACCGGTAATCGACAACACCACCGCACCCAGCGCAATAAAAGACAACGTTTTGAATTCGAGGAAGAAATGCACAGCCCAATACGGATTTAGCGCCTGCAGTACTTCCGGATTGCCAATAATACTGCGTACGCCTAAAACCGCCAGCGTCAGGAACCACAGCAGCATAATCGGCGCAAACAGCTTACCGACCATGCCGGTACCGTGTTTTTGAATCAAAAACAGCAGGGTCAGTACGATTATCGAGAGCGGAACAATCCAGGTATCCAGTTGCGGGGCAATAATCTCCAGACCTTCAATCGCAGACATCACAGAAATAGCTGGCGTAATCACCACTTCACCATAGAAGAAGCTGCCGCCTATCAATCCCATAATGACCAGCATGGAGGTTGTTCGTGCCGAGGTATTGCGCCCGGCCAATGACATCAGCGTCAGGATCCCGCCTTCTCCGGCGTTATCTGCGCGCATGACAAACGTCAGGTATTTAATGGAGACAACAAAGATCAGCAGCCAGAAAATCAGCGAGAGAAAACCAAATACGGCATCACGTTCAACGCCAAAACCAAACTGGCCGGACAAACATTCACGAAGCGTATAAAGTGGGCTGGTACCAATATCACCGTAGACAACCCCAATGGCTGCAAGGGTAATCGCAGACAATGATTGTTTATTATCAGTGCTCATAGACTCGTCTTTCGTTTATACACATCATCTTTCAAGCCACTCCGTGTGGGCTGCATTCGTTATTCCCCCCATCCCAGGAGAAAACTCCATTGCCGCCTTGGTGCAGCTTGATTGATTTGGTGTATATATAAGAAATGTGTGCGTCGTCCCTTGGCCCACAAAAAGGCGCACAGTATGCACGATTAATCACAAAATCGTACCCCTAAATGAGACCAGATTAATCTGGCTCAAAGAAAAATAAGCGCACCTTCAGTCTATTACTGCAATGGTGTGAAGCATCTATACTCGCAGTTTATGCAGTACATTTGGCGAAAGGACGCCACTTCATTATGGCTCACCCACATTTATTAGCGGAAAGAATTTCCCGTCTGAGCAATGCGCTGGAAAAGGGACTTTTTGAACGTAGCCACGCCATTCGTCTGTGTCTGCTGGCAGCACTCAGCGGCGAGAGCGTTTTCTTATTAGGGCCCCCGGGGATCGCAAAGAGCTTAATTGCCCGCCGACTGAAGTTTGCCTTCCAAAATGCACGCGCTTTTGAATACCTGATGACGCGCTTCTCTACGCCGGAAGAAGTTTTCGGCCCGCTGTCCATTCAGGCCCTTAAAGACGAAGGTCGCTATGAACGCTTAACGGCGGGCTATCTTCCTGAAGCTGAAATCGTTTTTCTCGATGAAATCTGGAAAGCAGGCCCGGCAATTCTTAACACCCTGCTGACCGCCATTAACGAACGTCACTTTCGCAACGGCGCGTATGAAGAAAAAATTCCGATGCGTCTGCTGGTGGCCGCTTCCAACGAACTGCCTGAAGCCGACAGCAGCCTGGAAGCGCTGTACGACCGTATGCTGATTCGTCTGTGGCTGGATAAAGTTCAGGACAAGGCCAATTTCCGCTCCATGCTGCTAAGTCAGCAGGATGAAAGCGACAACCCGGTCCCCGCATCATTGCAGGTGACGGATGAAGAGTATCACCAGTGGCAAAAAGACATTGGCGCCATCAAGCTTCCCGATCGCGTGTTTGAGCTTATTTTCACCCTACGCCAGCAGTTGGACACGCTACCGAATGCCCCCTACGTGTCCGATCGTCGCTGGAAAAAAGCGATCCGCTTACTCCAGGCCAGCGCTTTCTTTAGCGGACGTGATGCGGTAGTACCTATCGACCTGATCCTGCTGAAAGATTGTCTGTGGTACGACGCGCAAAGCCTGAATCTGATGCAACAGCAGCTTGAAATATTGATGACCGGACACGCCTGGCAGCAGCAAGCCATGCTGACGCGCCTGGGCAGTATTGTGCAGCGCCGCATTCAACTCCAGCAGCAACAAAGCGACAAAACGGCGTTCACGGTAATCCGTCAGGGTGGCATGTTCAGTCGTCGTCCTCATTATGATTTACCACCGGAAGCTACGTCCTCAGTCGTGACATTACTGCTACAAAAGCCATTAAAGCTGCATGATATGGAAGTTATCCATATTGCTTTCGAACGCAGTGCGCTGGAACTGTGGCTAACAAAAGGCGGTGAAATCCGCGGAAAATTAAACGGGATCGGCTTTGCCCAAACGCTGAATATGGAAGTCGATAGTGCACAGCATCTGGTTGTGCGCGATGTCAGTTTACAGGGTTCTCGCCTGGCGATGCCGGGGGCTTCGCAAGAGAGTATGCCCGCAGAGATAAAACAGGAGCTTGAAGCGCTCGATAACGAGTGGCATCAGCAGCACAGCGCATTCAGCGAACAGCAAAAATGCCTGTTTATTCATAGCGACTGGTTAGGCCGCATTGAGGCCAGCCTGCAGGATGTCGGGGCGCAAATCCGCCAGGCGCAACAATGCTGACCCTTGATACACTCAACATAATGCTGGCAGTCAGCGAAGAGGCGATGATCGAAGAGATGATCGTCGCCCTGTTGGCTTCCCCAAAGATGGTGGTATTTTTTAAAAAATTTCCTCGCCTTAAAAAAGCGATCACTGACGATATTCCCCGCTGGCGCGAATCTTTGCGTAGCCGCCTCAAAGATACCCATGTGCCGCCAGAGTTGGCAGAAGAGGTCATTTGTTATCAACAAAGCCAGCTCCTCTCTCATGCGCAGTTTATCGTTCAACTACCGCAAATATTATCGCTATTGCACCGACTCCATTCGCCCTGGGCTGGGCAAGCGCAGCAACTGGTCAATGACAACAGCACCTTTACGCCCGCCCTGCATACGCTTTTTCTCCAGCGCTGGCGCCTGAGCCTGGTGGTGCAAACCACAACGCTGAATCAGCAACTGCTGGAAGAAGAGCGCGAGCATTTGCTCAGTGAAGTACAGGAACGGATGACCCTTAGCGGACAACTGGAACCCATTCTGGCGGAAAATGATAACGCTGCAGGCCGGTTGTGGGATATGAGCGCGGGCCAAATCAAGCGCGGTGATTATCAGTTGATGGTGAAATACGGCGAATTTCTGACGCAACAACCCGAACTCCAGCGCCTGGCCGAGCAGTTAGGTCGTTCCAGAGAGGCGAAATCCGTGCCGCGTAAAGATGCGCCAATGGAAACCTTCCGTACCCTGGTGCGCGAACCGGCAACCGTCCCGGAGCAGGTGGATGGCATCCAGCAAAGTGACGATATCCTGCGCCTGCTACCGCCAGAATTGGCCACGTTGGGCATTACCGAACTGGAATACGAGTTCTACCGACGGCTGGTGGAAAAGCAACTGCTGACCTACCGCCTGCACGGCGAAGCATGGCGTGAGAAGGTAACAGAACGTCCGGTGGTGCATCAGGATTTTGATGAGCAGCCGCGCGGACCTTTTATCGTCTGCGTTGATACGTCAGGATCGATGGGCGGATTTAATGAGCAGTGTGCGAAAGCCTTTTGCCTGGCGCTAATGCGCGTCGCCCTTGCCGATAACCGGCGCTGTTTCATTATGCTGTTTTCAACAGAAGTGGTGCGCTATGAGCTTTCCGGCCCAGAGGGCATCGAACAGGCGATCCGCTTTTTAAGTCAGCGCTTTCGTGGCGGCACTGATATTGCCAGCTGTTTTCGCGCCATTATTGAACGCATGCAGGGTCGGGAATGGTTTGATGCCGATGCAGTGGTTATCTCAGATTTTATCGCTCAGCGATTGCCCGATGAAGTCGTCAGCAAAGTGGGGGAATTACAGCGGGTACACCAGCACCGTTTTCATGCGGTAGCGATGTCAGCACATGGCAAACCCGGCATCATGCGCATTTTCGATCATATCTGGCGCTTTGATACCGGGATGCGAAGCCGCCTGCTCAGACGCTGGCGGCGTTAATTGTTATAGCAGAGAAGCGACGCTTTCACGTACCTGGGCCGGCCATACGCCACACTGAACCTGGCCAATGTGCGGTAATTGCAGCAACAGCATGGTCAGACGCGACTGCCCAATCCCCCCACCAATCGTCTGCGGCATTTCACCACGCAGCAGCGCCTGGTGCCATTCCAGACTCAGGCGATCTTCATCACCGGTCAAAGACAGCTGGTGTTTCAGAGCGTCAGCATCCACACGGATCCCCATAGAAGACAGCTCAAACGCATCTTCCAGAACCGGGTTCCAGACCAGAATATCACCGTTCAGACCGGCATGACCCAGCTCAGACGCTGAACTCCAGTCATCATAATCCGGCGCACGTACATCATGACGGTGACCGTCACTGAGTTTACCGCCGATCCCTACCAGGAATACCGCGCCCAGCTCTTTAGCGATCGCACGTTCACGACCTTTTGCGTCAAGATCCGGATAACGAGATAGCAGCTCCTGGCTATGAACAAAGTGGATCTGCTCTGGCAGGAACGGTGCCAGACCAAACTCTTTGCTAACCGCAGCTTCGGTGGCCTTAATTCCCGCCCAGATAGCCTCTACCGTGCTTTTCAGAGTGGAGAATTGACGCTCACCGTCGCCCATCACGCGCTCCCAGTCCCACTGGTCAACGTACACTGAGTGCAGCGGGGAGAGGCGATCTTCATCGGGACGCAGGGCTTTCATGTGCGTGTACAGCCCCTCGCCTGCGCTAAAGTCGTGTTGTCCTAACGTTTGACGCTTCCACTTAGCCAGTGAATGAACCACTTCGAATTGAGCGTCTGGCAATGCTTTAACCTTCACCTGCACCGCTTTTTCACAGCCCGACAAGTTATCCTGCGTGCCATCTCCAACGCGGCTGAGGATCGGAGCCTGAACTTCGATCAGACCTAAACGCTCTTCCAGCTGGCGAGAAAAATGAGATTTTACGAAGCTAATTTGACGTTGTTTGGCAATGTAAGCGGTTTTCATTATGTGTACTCCTGTGTCCTGTTGCCTATGATTAAGCAACAGAATGGAGGTAATATTCAATAATCAACAAACAAAAAGCCGACTTCGATTTTGATTCGTTAAAATTAACGACTAAAATAGAGGGAATCATTAATCTACATAAGAAAAACCTATGGAAAATTATCAGATCGACAATCTGGACCGCGGCATTCTTGATGCCCTGATGGAAAATGCCCGTACTGCCTACGCAGAATTAGCCAAACAGTTCGGCGTCAGCCCAGGAACAATTCACGTTCGCGTAGAAAAGATGAAGCAGGCCGGGATCATTACCGGCGCGCGGATTGATGTTAGTCCCAAACAATTGGGTTACGACGTCGGCTGCTTTATCGGCATCATTCTGAAAAGTGCGAAAGACTATCCGTCAGCACTTGCAAGACTGGAAAGCCTCGATGAAGTGACCGAAGCGTATTACACCACCGGGCACTACAGCATCTTTATTAAGGTAATGTGCAAATCGATCGACGCGTTGCAGCAGGTACTTATCAACAAGATCCAAACAATTGACGAAATTCAGTCCACTGAAACCCTGATCGTCTTGCAGAACCCGATTATGCGTACCATCAAGCCATGATCGGTTTTTTTAATCCCCTATTTTTCCACAGGTAGATCCCAGCTCGCACACAGCGTACAATACGCCCTCTTTATAAAGGTGGGCGATCATGGCAGACATCACTCTTATCAGCGGTAGTACGCTTGGCAGTGCGGAATATGTAGCAGAGCATCTGGCTGAAAAGCTGGACGACGCCGGTTTTTCCAGCGAAATACTGCATGGGCCAATGCTTGAAGAGGTTCCGACTGACGGGATCTGGCTGATTATCAGCTCCACACACGGAGCAGGAGACATTCCTGACAACCTGCAGCCTTTATATGATGCCTTACGCGAGCAGAAACCGAACCTGTCACAAGTGCACTTTGGTGCAATCGGGATCGGCAGTCGTGAATATGACACCTTTTGCGGCGCAATCGACAAGCTGGAAGCCGAATTGAAAGCCTGTGGGGCAAAACAGATCGGCGAAACGCTCAGGATCAACGTACTGGAACATGAAATACCGGAAGATCCGGCTGAAATTTGGCTGGGATCGTGGCATCCGTTGCTCAGAGATTTGTAAAGATCGTACTTTTTTATGTGGATAACTCTGGTTAAAAGCTTGGATCAACCGGTAGTTATCCCAAGAACAACCGTTGTTCAGTTTTTGAGTTGTGTATAACCCTTCATTCTGATCCCAGCTTATACGGACCAGGATCACCGATCATTCACAGCTAATGATCCTCAGCAACCTGTTGATCTTACTTAAAGGATCGACCTTATCCACAGAAAGGTGCGATCCTAATAAGAGATCACAATAAAACAGATCTCTAAATAAAAAGATCTTCTTTTTAATACCCAGGATCCCAGGTCTTTCTCCATCGACTAAAGTTGAGTAGAATCCACGGCCCGGGCTTCAATCCATTTTCACACCGCGTTATGCGAGGCAATCACCATGTTTTATCAGGATCCTTTTGACGTCATCATCATTGGCGGGGGTCATGCAGGCACCGAGGCCGCAATGGCCGCGGCGCGAATGGGTCAACAGACTCTGCTTTTGACACACAATATCGACACTCTGGGACAGATGAGCTGCAACCCGGCGATCGGCGGTATTGGGAAGGGACACCTGGTAAAAGAAGTGGATGCGCTTGGTGGGTTGATGGCAAAAGCGATCGACCATGCGGGTATCCAGTTTAGGATACTAAACGCCAGCAAAGGGCCTGCCGTTCGTGCTACTCGCGCTCAAGCCGATCGTGTGCTCTATCGACAGGCGGTACGTACCGCACTGGAGAATCAACCCAACCTGATGATCTTCCAACAAGCGGTTGAAGATCTGATTGTTGAAAACGATCGTGTCGTGGGCGCAGTGACCCAAATGGGACTGAAGTTCCGTGCCAAAGCGGTCGTGTTAACCGTGGGGACTTTCCTCGACGGCAAAATTCATATTGGTCTGGACAACTACAGCGGTGGCCGCGCTGGCGATCCGCCGTCTATTCCGCTGTCACGTCGTCTGCGTGAACTGCCGCTGCGTGTCAGTCGCCTGAAAACCGGTACACCGCCGCGAATCGATGCGCGCACGATTGATTTCAGCGTGCTCGGCCAGCAAAACAGCGATAACCCGATGCCGGTCTTCTCATTCCTGGGCGATGCTTCTCAACATCCGCGCCAGATGCCGTGTTACATCACGCATACCAATGAAAAAACCCATGATGTGATCCGTAATAACCTCGATCGTAGCCCGATGTACGCAGGCGTGATCGAAGGTATCGGCCCACGCTATTGCCCGTCGATCGAAGACAAAGTGATGCGCTTTGCCGATCGTAACCAGCATCAGATCTTCCTCGAACCGGAAGGACTGACGTCTAACGAAATTTACCCGAATGGCATCTCCACCAGCCTGCCGTTCGATGTGCAGATGCAAATTGTCCGTTCCATGCAGGGGATGGAAAATGCCAGAATCGTCCGTCCTGGCTACGCGATTGAGTACGATTTCTTCGATCCGCGCGACCTGAAACCTACTCTGGAAAGCAAATTCATCCAGGGTCTGTTCTTTGCTGGTCAGATCAACGGTACGACCGGTTATGAAGAAGCTGCCGCGCAAGGGATGCTGGCTGGTCTGAACGCCGCACGCTTATCTGCTGACAAAGACGGCTGGGCGCCGCGCCGCGATCAGGCTTATCTTGGTGTGCTGGTGGACGATCTGTGTACGCTGGGCACCAAAGAACCGTACCGCATGTTCACCTCACGCGCGGAATACCGTTTGATGCTGCGCGAAGATAACGCCGACCTGCGTCTGACCGAAATTGGTCGTGAGCTGGGACTGGTGGACGATGAGCGTTGGGCTCGCTTCAACGAGAAGCTGGAGCGTATTGAACAAGAACGCCAGCGTCTCAAATCAACCTGGGTGAATCCGTTAGCGGAGTCCGCTGCAGAAGTGAATGCTCACCTGGCGACACCTCTGTCACGTGAAGCGAGCGGTGAAGATCTGCTGCGTCGCCCGGATATGACCTATGCTCAGTTGACCTCTTTATCTGCGTTTGCACCTGCGCTTGATGATGCTCAGGCCGCGGAACAGGTTGAAATTCAGGTGAAATACGAAGGATATATCGCCCGTCAGCAGGAAGAGATCGAGAGACAACAGCGTAATGAGAACACCTTGTTGCCTGCAACGCTGGATTATCGTCAGGTCTCCGGCTTGTCGAATGAGGTCATTGCCAAACTGAACGATCACAAACCGGTATCGATCGGCCAGGCATCGCGTATTTCCGGCGTAACACCTGCCGCCATCTCCATTCTGCTGGTATGGCTGAAAAAACAAGGTATGCTGCGTCGCAGCGCTTGATATCACTTTTTGGCGGGAGTGCTTCGTTTGCCCGCCCTACAAATTTGTCGGCCCGATAAGCGACAGCGCGTCGGGCAATAGATTATTTACAGGTAACGACCGTGCTCAACAAACTCTCTCGTCTGCTGGCAGATGCCGGTATTTCTCTTACCGATCACCAGAAAAATCAGCTGATTGCGTATGTCGATATGCTGCATAAATGGAACAAAGCGTACAACCTGACGTCGGTGCGTGATCCCAACGAAATGCTGGTGCGCCATATTCTGGACAGCATTGTCGTCGCGCCGTACCTGAAGGGCGAGCGTTTTATCGATGTCGGCACTGGTCCGGGCCTACCGGGAATCCCTCTCTCCATCGTACGTCCTGAAGCGCATTTCACACTGCTGGATAGCCTGGGAAAACGCGTTCGTTTCTTGCGCCAGGTGCAGCATGAGCTTGCGCTTACTAACATCACTCCAGTGCAAAGTCGCGTTGAAGAATTCCCTTCAGAGCCGCCGTTTGATGGGGTGATTAGCCGTGCTTTCGCGTCACTCAATGATATGGTGAGCTGGTGCCATCATTTGCCTGGTCAGGAAGGGCGTTTTTATGCGCTAAAAGGGCAGTTGCCTGAAGATGAAATTGCCTCGTTGCCTGCAGAATTCAGCGTCGAGTCGGTCGAAAAATTACGCGTTCCGCAACTGGATGGTGAACGTCATCTGGTGGTTATTAAGCCAAACAAAATTTAATTTTTATCAAAAAAAATAGAAAAAAAACGGTTCTTTGGGTGTTAAAAGTCATAAGGAATAGTGTGGTTAAATGTCGTTACATTTCACTAATGCCTTACGGTTTTGCATCATAACTATAACGTACCGTTTTTTGTTAAAAGTGAAACAAGTCAGCTGTGAAAATATCAGCCTGCTAAAAATAGAATCAAAGAATCACCGCTCGTGTTAATTTTTTATTATAAATGTCAATGGGTGGTTTTTTTGTTGTTATTCGCTATTTTTAAAACAGTAACGAATTTTAGGCTTAAATATCAAAAAGTTGAAATGGCATCATTTGCCAAGTAAATAAATAGTGCTGGGGCGAATATGCTTAATATGTGATCTGGTGCACGCTTTGCAGCCAGTGTTTACGCGGCTTTTGCAGTTTTGCATGATCGTTCACAGTTTGCATAAAAGTGATAAATGTGGCGTAGCGAAAAATATTTAAACATTTATTCACTTTTTAGCTACTTATTGTTTGAAATCGAGAAGGCGCACCGTATAATTTGACCGCTTTTTGATGCTTGACTCTAAGCCATAAAGAACGTTTTATACGACACGCGGCATACCTCGAAGGGAGCAGGAGTAAAAACGTGATGTCTATGTCGCTCTTGAGTCGAAACGTTGCTCGTAAGCTTTTGCTCACACAGTTTCTGGCGGTAATAGCAAGTGGACTGCTATTTAGCCTCAAAGACCCTTTCTGGGGCATCTCCGCATTGTGCGGTGGATTGGCAGTGTTACTGCCTAATGTGTTGTTTATGATATTTGCCTGGCGTCACCAGGCACATACACCAGCTAAAGGCCGAGTAGCCTGGACGTTCGCTTTCGGCGAAGCCTTCAAGGTATTAGCTATGCTGGTGTTGTTGGTGGTGGCGTTGGCTGTTTTGAAAGCGGTATTCATGCCGCTGATCGTTACGTGGGTTTTGGTGCTGGTGGTTCAGATACTGGCGCCGGCTGTAATTAACAACAAAGGGTAAAGGCATCATGGCTTCAGAAAATATGACGCCGCAGGATTACATAGGACACCATCTGAATAACCTTCAGTTGGACCTACGTACATTCTCGCTGGTGGATCCGCACAACCCCCCAGCCACCTTCTGGACGCTCAATATTGACTCCATTTTCTTCTCGGTGGTTCTGGGTCTGTTGTTCCTGCTTATGTTCCGTAGCGTAGCCAAAAAGGCGACCAGCGGCGTACCAGGTAAATTTCAGACTGCGATTGAGCTGGTAATCGGCTTTGTGCATGGTAGCGTGAAAGACATGTACCATGGCAAAAGCAAGCTGATTGCTCCGCTGGCCCTGACGATTTTCGTCTGGGTATTCCTGATGAACTTGATGGATTTGCTGCCTATCGACCTGCTGCCGTACATCGGTGAGCATATCTTTGGCCTACCGGCTCTGCGTGTGGTTCCGTCTGCTGACGTGAACATCACCCTGTCGATGGCGCTGGGCGTATTTATCCTCATTCTGTTCTACAGCATCAAAATGAAAGGCATCGGTGGCTTCGCGAAAGAGTTGACACTGCAGCCGTTCAATCACTGGGCGTTCATCCCTGTCAACTTAATCCTTGAAGGGGTAAGCCTGCTGTCCAAACCAATCTCACTTGGTCTGCGACTGTTCGGTAACATGTACGCTGGTGAGCTGATTTTCATTCTGATTGCTGGTCTGTTGCCGTGGTGGTCACAGTGGATCCTGAATGTGCCGTGGGCCATTTTCCACATACTGATTATCACGCTGCAAGCCTTCATATTTATGGTTCTGACGATTGTCTATCTGTCGATGGCATCTGAAGAGCATTAATTTACCAACACTACTACGTTTTAACTGAAACAAACTGGAGACTGTCATGGAAAACCTGAATATGGATCTGCTGTACATTGCTGCCGCTGTGATGATGGGTCTGGCGGCAATCGGTGCTGCGATCGGTATCGGCATCCTCGGGGGTAAATTCCTGGAAGGCGCAGCGCGTCAACCGGATCTGATTCCTCTGCTGCGTACTCAGTTCTTTATCGTTATGGGTCTGGTGGATGCAATCCCAATGATCGCTGTAGGTCTGGGTCTGTACGTGATGTTTGCTGTCGCGTAGTAAGCGTTGCTTGAATTAAGAGCAATATCAGAACGTTAACTAGATAGAGGCATTGTGCTGTGAATCTTAACGCAACAATCCTCGGCCAGGCCATCGCGTTTGTCCTGTTCGTTCTGTTCTGCATGAAGTACGTATGGCCGCCTTTAATGGCTGCCATCGAAAAACGTCAAAAAGAAATTGCTGACGGCCTTGCTTCTGCAGAACGAGCACATAAGGATCTTGACCTTGCAAAGGCCAGCGCGACCGACCAGCTGAAAAAAGCGAAGGCGGAAGCTCAGGTAATCATCGAGCAGGCGAACAAACGCCGTGCTCAGATCCTGGACGAAGCTAAAACTGAAGCAGAGCAGGAACGTACTAAAATCGTGGCACAGGCGCAGGCGGAAATTGAAGCCGAGCGTAAACGTGCTCGCGAAGAGCTGCGTAAGCAAGTTGCTATCCTGGCTGTTGCTGGCGCCGAGAAGATCATCGAACGTTCCGTGGATGAAGCTGCTAATAGCGACATCGTGGACAAACTTGTCGCTGAACTGTAAGGAGGGAGGGGCTGATGTCTGAATTTGTTACGGTAGCTCGCCCCTACGCCAAAGCAGCTTTTGACTTTGCCGTTGAGCACCAAAGCGTTGACCGTTGGCAGGATATGCTGATGTTTGCCGCTGAGGTGACAAAAAACGAACAAATGGCAGAGCTTCTCTCTGGCGCGCTGGCGCCGGAAACGCTCGCTGAGTCGTTTATCGCCGTATGCGGTGAGCAACTGGACGAAAGCGGCCAAAACCTGATTCGGGTAATGGCTGAAAATAACCGTCTGAATGCGCTCCCGGATGTTCTTGAGCAGTTTATTCACCTGCGTGCAGCCAGTGAGGCTATCTCTGAGGTAGAAGTTACTTCTGCCAATGCACTGAGTGATGAACAGCTTAAGAAGATTAGCGCAGCGATGGAAAAACGTCTGTCACGCAAAGTTAAGCTGAATTGCAAAATCGATAAGTCTGTAATGGCAGGCGTAATCATCCGAGCGGGTGATATGGTCATTGATGGCAGCGTACGCGGCCGTCTTGAACGCCTTGCAGACGTCTTGCAGTCTTAAGGGGACTGGAGCATGCAACTGAATTCCACCGAAATCAGCGAACTGATCAAGCAGCGCATTGCTCAGTTCAATGTTGTGAGCGAAGCTCACAACGAAGGTACTATTGTTTCTGTAAGTGACGGTGTTATCCGCATTCACGGCTTGGCCGATTGTATGCAGGGTGAGATGATTTCCCTGCCGGGTAACCGTTACGCTATCGCACTGAACCTGGAGCGCGACTCCGTAGGTGCAGTTGTGATGGGTCCATACGCTGACCTCGCCGAAGGCATGAAGGTTAAGTGTACGGGTCGTATTCTGGAAGTTCCGGTTGGCCGTGGCCTGCTGGGTCGTGTGGTGAACACTCTGGGTTCCCCGATTGACGGTAAAGGTCCGGTTGATAACGATGGCTTCTCGCCAATCGAAGTTATCGCACCAGGCGTAATCGAACGTCAGTCCGTCGACCAACCAGTACAGACCGGTTATAAATCTGTTGATGCCATGATCCCAATCGGTCGTGGCCAGCGTGAGCTGATCATCGGTGACCGTCAGACAGGTAAAACCGCGATGGCAATCGATGCCATCATCAACCAGCGTGATTCCGGCATCAAATGTGTGTACGTGGCTATCGGCCAGAAAGCGTCCACCATTTCTAACGTGGTTCGTAAACTGGAAGAACACGGCGCACTGTCCAACACCATCGTTGTTGTGGCGACCGCGTCTGAATCTGCTGCACTGCAATACCTGGCGCCATATGCCGGTTGCGCAATGGGCGAATACTTCCGTGACCGCGGTGAAGATGCACTGATCGTTTACGATGACCTGTCTAAACAGGCTGTTGCTTACCGTCAGGTTTCCCTGCTGCTGCGTCGTCCACCAGGACGTGAAGCATTCCCGGGCGACGTATTTTACCTCCACTCCCGTCTGCTGGAACGCGCATCCCGCGTAAACGCGGAATACGTTGAGAAGTTCACCAATGGTGAAGTTAAAGGTAAAACTGGCTCCCTGACCGCTCTGCCGATTATCGAAACCCAGGCGGGTGACGTTTCTGCGTTCGTTCCGACCAACGTAATTTCTATTACCGATGGTCAGATCTTCCTGGAAACCAACCTATTTAACTCCGGTATTCGTCCGGCAGTTAACCCGGGTATCTCCGTATCTCGTGTTGGTGGTGCAGCGCAGACCAAGATCATCAAGAAACTGTCCGGTGGTATTCGTACCGCACTGGCGCAGTATCGTGAACTGGCAGCGTTTTCTCAGTTCGCTTCCGACCTGGATGAAGCTACTCGTAAGCAGCTGAGCCACGGTCAGAAAGTAACTGAACTGCTGAAGCAGAAACAGTATGCGCCAATGTCTGTTGCACAGCAGGGTGTGGTGCTGTTCGCGGCTGAACGCGGTTACCTCGAAGATGTGGAACTGGCGAAAATCGGTAGCTTCGAAGCCGCTCTGCTGGCTTACGTTGACCGTGACCACGCTCCGCTGATGCAAGAGATCAACCAGTCCGGTGGCTATAACGATGAAATCGAAGGCAAGCTGAAAGCTATCCTCGATTCCTTCAAGGCAACCCAGTCCTGGTAACGTCTGGCGGTCTGCTTTAGGGTGGACCGCAAGGCATTGAGGAGAAGCTCATGGCCGGCGCAAAAGAGATACGTAGTAAGATCGCAAGCGTCCAGAACACGCAGAAGATCACTAAAGCGATGGAGATGGTCGCCGCTTCCAAAATGCGTAAATCGCAGGATCGCATGGCGGCCAGCCGTCCTTATGCAGAGACCATGCGCAAAGTGATTGGTCACCTTGCGAATGGTAATCTGGAATATAAGCACCCTTACCTGGAAGAACGCGACGTTAAACGCGTGGGCTACCTGGTGGTGTCGACCGACCGTGGTCTGTGCGGTGGCTTGAACATTAACCTGTTCAAAAAGCTGCTGGCGGATATGAAAACATGGTCCGATAAAGGCGTTCAGTGCGATATCGCAATGATCGGCTCTAAGGGCGTGTCTTTCTTTAACTCCGTTGGCGGTAATGTGATTGCTCAGGTAACCGGTATGGGGGATAACCCTTCCCTGTCCGAACTGATCGGTCCGGTTAAAGTGATGCTGCAGGCCTACGATGAAGGTCGCCTGGACAGACTGTACGTTGTCAGCAACAAATTTATTAACACCATGTCTCAGACGCCAACCATCACCCAACTGCTGCCTCTGCCGGCATCAGATGATGATGAATTGAAGCGTAAATCCTGGGATTACCTGTATGAGCCAGACCCGAAAGCGCTGCTGGATACCCTGCTGCGTCGTTATGTCGAGTCTCAGGTTTATCAGGGCGTGGTAGAAAACCTGGCCAGCGAGCAGGCCGCACGTATGGTGGCGATGAAAGCCGCGACCGACAATGGCGGCAGCCTGATTAAAGAGCTGCAGTTGGTATACAACAAAGCTCGTCAGGCCAGCATTACTCAGGAACTCACCGAAATCGTCGGTGGTGCATCCGCGGTATAACCAGGTTAATTCGTAGAGGATTCAAGATGGCTACTGGAAAAATTGTCCAGGTAATCGGCGCCGTGGTTGACGTCGAATTCCCTCAGGATGCCGTACCGCGCGTGTACGATGCTCTTGAGGTTATGAATGGTAAAGAGAGCCTGGTGCTGGAAGTTCAGCAGCAGCTCGGCGGCGGTATCGTACGTACCATCGCCATGGGTTCTTCTGACGGTCTGCGTCGTGGTCTGGAAGTTAAAGACCTCGAGCACCCGATCGAAGTCCCGGTAGGTAAAGCAACGCTGGGTCGTATCATGAACGTCCTGGGTCACCCGATCGACATGAAAGGCGATATCGGTGAAGAAGAGCGTTGGGCTATCCACCGTGCAGCACCTTCCTACGAAGAGCTGTCAAGCTCTCAGGAACTGCTGGAAACTGGTATCAAAGTTATCGACCTGATGTGTCCGTTCGCTAAGGGCGGTAAAGTTGGTCTGTTCGGTGGTGCGGGTGTAGGTAAAACCGTAAACATGATGGAGCTGATCCGTAACATCGCGATCGAACACTCCGGTTACTCCGTGTTTGCGGGCGTAGGTGAACGTACTCGTGAGGGTAACGACTTCTACCACGAAATGACCGACTCCAACGTTCTGGACAAAGTATCCCTGGTATATGGCCAGATGAACGAGCCGCCGGGAAACCGTCTGCGTGTTGCGCTGACCGGTCTGACCATGGCTGAGAAGTTCCGTGACGAAGGTCGTGACGTTCTGCTGTTCGTTGATAACATCTATCGTTACACCCTGGCCGGTACAGAAGTATCTGCACTGCTGGGTCGTATGCCATCAGCGGTAGGCTACCAGCCGACCCTGGCGGAAGAGATGGGTGTTCTGCAGGAACGTATCACCTCCACCAAAACCGGTTCTATCACCTCCGTTCAGGCGGTATACGTACCAGCGGATGACTTGACTGACCCATCCCCAGCAACCACCTTTGCTCACTTGGATGCAACCGTGGTACTGAGCCGTCAGATCGCATCTCTGGGTATCTACCCGGCAGTTGACCCGCTGGACTCCACCAGCCGTCAGCTGGATCCGCTGGTTGTTGGTCAGGAACACTACGACACCGCGCGTGGCGTACAGTCCCTGCTGCAGCGTTATCAGGAACTGAAAGACATCATCGCCATCCTGGGTATGGATGAACTGTCTGAAGAAGATAAACTGGTGGTAGCTCGCGCACGTAAGATTCAGCGCTTCCTGTCCCAGCCGTTCTTCGTTGCGGAAGTATTCACCGGTTCTCCGGGCAAATACGTTTCCCTGAAAGACACCATCCGTGGCTTTAAAGGCATCATGGAAGGCGAATACGACCACCTGCCAGAGCAGGCGTTCTACATGGTTGGTTCTATCGACGAAGCCGTGGAAAAAGCCAAAAAACTTTAACGCCTTAATCGGAGGGTGATATGGCAATGACTTACCACCTGGACGTCGTCAGCGCAGAGCAACAAATGTTCTCTGGTCTGGTCGAGAAAATCCAGGTAACGGGTAGTGAAGGTGAACTGGGTATTTTCCCGGGTCACGCACCGCTGCTCACCGCCATTAAGCCTGGTATGATCCGCATCGTTAAACAGTTCGGTCATGAAGAGTTTATCTACCTGTCCGGCGGCATTCTCGAAGTGCAGCCTGGCAGCGTGACCGTTCTGGCTGATACCGCGATTCGCGGACAGGATCTCGATGAAGCGAGAGCCCTGGAAGCGAAGCGTAAGGCTGAAGAGCACATCAAGAGCTCTCATGGTGACGTGGATTACGCTCAGGCATCTGCGGAACTGGCCAAAGCGATCGCGAAACTGCGCGTAATCGAGTTGACCAAAAAAGCGATGTAACACCGGCTTGAAAAGCACAAAGGCCAGTCTGGTTTCCAGGCTGGCTTTTTTTGCTTTTGCTGCAA
The DNA here is from genome assembly GCF_030336505.1 of Citrobacter sp. Cf116. Classification (NCBI taxonomy): domain Bacteria; kingdom Pseudomonadati; phylum Pseudomonadota; class Gammaproteobacteria; order Enterobacterales; family Enterobacteriaceae; genus Citrobacter; species Citrobacter sp. Cf116. The sequence goes on from NZ_JAOWEQ010000024.1 coordinate 26,228, forward strand.
GAACATTTAAATTGAAAACTGTTTTGTGATTTAGATCATAAAAATATTGATTGGCTAAAAAATGCGGCGTAGACTCTTTTTGTGTGATGTATGTCACATAATAAAATCAGATAAAAAGAGATGCCAACATGAAATTACTCAATAAAATCATCGCCATGTTCAGCAATATGAGCTTTTAGACTTTACCTGCCTGTCCTGTGGCGCGATGCTTGATATGGTTTATCAGTCAGCGCCACTTGTTGTTATAAATCCCCTCCCCCTACTCTTCTCCCTCAACTTTTTATTTCGCGTACGCATTTTCGGTTTCTCACTGAATCACATAAATAAAATCGGGCTTTGCATGTGTAACTCTTTATTCATGCGGTGAAAAAATAGCAAAAACATTAACCTAAGGCTTTAATAAGAGCAGCCCCCAGGTTTTTGGCAGACAAAAGACACTGATTTAGACGAAAATAGTGAGTTATCAGATGGGGAATTACCCCTGTTGAACGTTTTATCTTCGGTCCATTTCACGATGAAAAAAATGTAGTATTTTCAATGTGAAACGGTATAAATTCGTTCTCAAATTACAGTCAGGACGTGTATGTTGAATAAAGCTATGAGCGTCGTGATCCTTGCCGCAGGCAAAGGCACGCGTATGTATTCCGATCTCCCTAAAGTGCTGCATACCCTCGCAGGAAAACCGATGGTTCAGCATGTCATTGATGCTGCTAATGAATTAGGTGCGACTCACGTACATCTGGTCTACGGGCACGGTGGTGATTTGCTCAAGCAGACGCTGAAAGATGGCAATCTGAACTGGGTTCTGCAGGCGGAACAGTTGGGTACCGGCCATGCAATGCAGCAGGCGGCGCCATTCTTTGGTGATGATGAAGACATTTTAATGCTCTATGGCGATGTGCCGCTGATCTCTACCGATACCTTACGTCGCCTGCGTGAAGCCAAACCGCAGGGCGGCATTGGCTTGCTAACGGTAAAACTTGATGACCCAACCGGTTATGGCCGAATTACCCGCGATAACGGCAATGTCACGGGTATCGTTGAGCATAAAGATGCCACCGACGAGCAGCGTCAAATCCAGGAAATAAACACTGGTATCCTGATTGCCAACGGCGCTGACATGAAGCGTTGGCTGTCTAAACTGACCAACAACAACGTGCAGGGTGAATACTACATCACCGATATCATCGCGATGGCGTATCAGGAAGGACGTGAAATTGCTGCAGTACATCCGGCACGCATTAGCGAAACTGAAGGGGTGAATAACCGTCTTCAGCTATCCCGTCTGGAACGTGTTTATCAGTCCGAGCAGGCAGAAAAACTGCTGCTGGCAGGCGTGATGCTGCGCGATCCGGCACGTTTTGATCTTCGCGGTACGCTTATTCACGGGCGCGATGTTGAAATTGATACTAACGTTATCATTGAAGGTAACGTAACCGTTGGGGATCGCGTCAAGATTGGCGCCGGTTGCATCATCAAAAACAGCGTGATTGGTGAGGGTTGCGAGCTTAGCCCATACAGTGTGGTGGAAGATGCGCATCTGGAAGCCGCTTGCACCATTGGTCCATTCGCACGTCTGCGCCCGGGTGCTGAGCTGCAGGAAGGCGCACACGTGGGTAACTTCGTCGAAATGAAAAAAGCGCGTCTGGGTAAAGGCTCCAAAGCCGGTCATTTGACCTACCTGGGTGATGCGGAAATTGGCGATAACGTGAATATCGGCGCGGGTACGATTACCTGCAACTACGATGGCGCCAATAAGTTTAAAACCATTATTGGTGATGATGTGTTTGTGGGTTCTGATACTCAGCTGGTGGCGCCTGTCACCGTGGGTAAAGGTGCAACGATCGCCGCCGGAACCACCGTAACGCGTAATGTCGCCGATAATGAACTGGTATTAAGCCGTGTACCTCAAGTCCATAAACAGGGCTGGCAGCGTCCGGTGAAGAAGAAGTAAGTGATTTTTGCCAGATGGCGGCCTACGTGCGGTGACGTTCTGTAGGCCTGATAAGCGTAAGCGCCATCAGGCAGACAAGAGATGAGGGGATAACATAATCCTCCGCTCAACAAGCAATACCATAAAAATAACCCCACTCTCTACAAGGCTCGGGGCGCCCGAAATGGGCAAATACAGGTCAGCGACAACGACAGGCATAATGCCTAAATTCGGAATCAAAAAATATGTGTGGAATTGTTGGCGCTATCGCGCAGCGTGATGTAGCTGAAATCCTTCTCGAAGGTTTACGTCGTCTGGAATATCGTGGTTATGACTCTGCTGGTCTGGCCGTCGTCGATGCTGAAGGTAACATGACCCGTCTGCGTCGTCTGGGTAAAGTGCAGATGCTGACTGCTGCTGCGGAAGAACATCCGTTGCATGGTGGTACAGGTATCGCTCACACCCGCTGGGCTACACACGGTGAACCTTCAGAAGCGAACGCGCATCCCCATGTTTCTGAACACATTGTTGTGGTGCATAACGGCATCATTGAAAACCATGAACCACTGCGTGAGCTGTTGAAAACGCGTGGCTATACCTTTGTTTCTGAAACCGACACCGAAGTGATTGCTCACCTGGTGCACTGGGAACTGGAACAGGGTGGAACGCTGCGTGAAGCCGTGCTGCGTACTATTCCGCAGCTGCGCGGTGCCTACGGCACGGTGATCATGGATACCCGTAATCCGGAAACCCTGCTGGCGGCCCGTTCTGGTAGCCCGCTGGTGATTGGTCTGGGTATGGGCGAAAACTTCATCGCTTCCGATCAGCTGGCGCTGCTGCCGGTAACCCGTCGCTTCATCTTCCTGGAAGAGGGTGACATCGCGGAAGTGACTCGTCGTTCTGTCTCTATTTTCGACAAGTCTGGCGCAGAAGTTAAACGTCAGGATATCGAATCGAATCTGCAGTATGACGCGGGCGAAAAAGGTATTTATCGCCACTACATGCAGAAAGAGATCTACGAACAGCCGAACGCGATTAAAAATACGCTGACCGGGCGCATTAACCACGGTGAAGTGGATTTTAGCGAGCTGGGGTCGCGTGCCAACGAGCTGCTGTCTCAGGTTGAGCATATCCAGATTATCGCCTGCGGTACGTCGTACAACTCCGGTATGGTGTCCCGTTACTGGTTTGAATCACTGGCGGGTATTCCTTGTGATGTCGAAATCGCTTCCGAATTCCGCTATCGCAAATCTGCCGTGCGTCGTAACAGCCTGATGATTACCCTTTCTCAGTCTGGTGAAACGGCGGATACCCTGGCGGGCCTGCGCTTATCCAAAGAGCTGGGCTATCTGGGCTCGCTGGCTATCTGTAACGTTCCGGGCTCCTCTCTGGTGCGTGAATCTGACCTGGCGATGATGACCAATGCCGGTACCGAAATCGGTGTGGCCTCCACGAAGGCATTTACCACTCAGCTGACCGTTCTGCTGATGCTGGTGGCGAAACTGTCCCGTCTGAAAGGCCTTGATGCGTCTATTGAGCAGGAGATCGTTCACGGTCTGCAGGCGCTGCCGAGTCGTATTGAGCAGATGTTGTCTCAGGACAAACGCATTGCCGCTCTGGCAGAAGGTTTCTCTGATAAACACCATGCGCTGTTCCTCGGCCGTGGCGATCAGTATCCAATTGCGCTGGAAGGCGCGCTGAAGCTGAAAGAGATCTCTTATATTCACGCTGAAGCTTATGCCGCAGGTGAACTGAAACACGGTCCGCTGGCGCTGATTGATGCCGATATGCCGGTTATCGTGGTTGCGCCGAACAACGAACTGTTGGAAAAACTGAAATCCAACATTGAAGAAGTTCGCGCCCGTGGCGGTCAGCTGTACGTCTTTGCTGACCAGGACGCTGGCTTTACCAGCAGCGAAAACATGCACATCATCGAGATGCCGCATGTGGAAGAGGTGATTGCACCGATCTTCTACACCGTTCCGCTGCAGCTGCTGGCGTATCATGTGGCACTGATTAAAGGCACCGACGTCGATCAGCCGCGTAACCTGGCGAAGTCAGTTACCGTAGAGTAATCCGTGCTTAACTGAACTGGAAATGCCCTGCTATAAGCGGGGCATTTTTTTAAACTTGTTCTGTTTTTAATCAATTATCCCGCCTGTTTTATGTGACAAACCGTCATCTTCAACTACTGTTTTCAGTGTCATAAAAAGAAAATTTTAACGAAATGTTATTGTCATGATAGCGACTAACTTTTTGTTTTGAATTTGTTTTTAGATAAAAAAACTTCCCGTATTTTTCGTTGTCATAAAACTGTCATATTTCGTACATTTAACTGTCACCTGTTTGTCCTATTTTGCTCACAGTAGCAACTCAAACAACGATTTACGAAAACCGTGCAGGAGACATTATGAAAGTTATGCGTACCACTGTCGCAACTGTTGTCGCCGCGACCTTATCCATGAGCGCGTTCTCTGCGTTTGCAGCAGCGAGCCTGACAGGTGCAGGTGCAACCTTCCCTGCGCCAGTGTATGCCAAATGGGCAGATACCTATCAGAAAGAGACCGGTAGCAAAGTAAACTACCAGGGTATCGGCTCCTCCGGTGGTGTAAAACAAATTACGGCCAATACCGTTGATTTCGGCGCTTCTGATGCACCGCTGTCTGACGAAAAACTGGCGCAAGAAGGTCTGTTCCAGTTCCCGACCGTGATCGGTGGCGTAGTGCTGGCTGTGAATATCCCGGGCCTGAAATCCGGCGAGCTGGTGCTGGACGGTAAAACGCTGGGTGACATCTACCTCGGTAAAATTAAGAAGTGGGATGATGAAGCCATCACCAAACTGAACCCGGGTCTGAAGCTGCCTTCACAGAATATCGCCGTTGTGCGTCGCGCTGACGGTTCCGGTACTTCCTTCGTTTTCACCAGCTACCTGGCAAAAGTAAACGAAGAGTGGAAATCTAAAATTGGTTCCGGCTCTACTGTGAACTGGCCGACCGGTCTGGGCGGTAAAGGTAACGACGGTATCGCTGCGTTCGTACAGCGTCTGCCGGGTTCTATCGGTTACGTTGAGTACGCTTACGCTAAGCAGAACAACCTGGCGTACACCAAGCTGGTCTCTGCTGATGGCAAACCGGTAAGCCCGACAGAAGAGAGCTTTGCTAACGCCGCAAAAGGCGCTGACTGGAGCAAAACTTTCGCTCAGGATCTGACTAACCAGAAAGGTGACGACGCGTGGCCAATCACCTCCACCACCTTCATCCTGGTCCATAAAGAGTCGAAGAAACCAGAGCAGAGCGCAGAAGTGCTGAAGTTCTTCGACTGGGCGTACAAAAATGGCGGCAAACAGGCTAACGACCTGGATTACGCCAGCCTGCCGGACAGCGTGGTTGAGCAGGTTCGTGCTGCATGGAAGACCAACGTGAAAGACAGCAGCGGTAAAGCGCTGTACTAATAGAATATCTTTAACGAGTTGGCGGATGGCGCTACGCTTATCCGCCCTACGGTTTCGACTGTAGGCCCGCTTTGTAGGCCGGATAAGCGTAGCGCCATCCGGCATGGGCAACTTCGTAAACGCGTTTAACTTAAAGAGTGATTTATGGCTGCAACCAAGCCTGCTTTTAACCCACCGGGTAAAAAGGGTGACATGATCTTCAGCGCGCTGGTAAGACTGGCTGCGCTGATTGTGCTATTGATGTTGGGTGGCATTATTGTCTCTCTGGTTATCTCCTCCTGGCCAAGCATTCAGAAATTTGGTTTCTCCTTTCTGTGGACCAAAGACTGGGATGCGCCGAACGATATCTACGGTGCTTTAGTACCGATTTACGGTACGCTGGTTACCTCACTTATTGCACTGCTGATTGCCGTTCCGGTGAGTTTCGGCATTGCGCTGTTCCTGACTGAACTTGCACCTGGCTGGCTGCGTCGCCCGCTGGGCATCGCTATTGAACTGCTGGCGGCAATTCCGAGTATCGTGTACGGCATGTGGGGGCTGTTTATCTTTGCCCCGCTGTTTGCGACTTATTTCCAGGAGCCAGTCGGAAACATCCTTTCCAACATTCCGTTTGTTGGCGCACTGTTCTCCGGCCCAGCTTTTGGTATCGGTATTCTGGCGGCTGGCGTGATCCTCGCCATCATGATCATCCCGTACATTGCGGCGGTTATGCGTGATGTGTTCGAACAAACGCCGGTACTTATGAAAGAGTCGGCCTACGGCATCGGCTGTACCACCTGGGAAGTTATCTGGCGTATCGTCCTGCCGTTCACTAAAAACGGTGTAATTGGCGGCGTGATGCTGGGTCTGGGGCGTGCGCTGGGTGAAACCATGGCGGTGACCTTTATCATCGGTAACACCTACCAGCTCGATAGCGCCTCGCTGTACATGCCGGGCAACAGTATTACCTCTGCGCTGGCGAATGAATTTGCCGAAGCGGAATCTGGGCTGCACGTTGCAGCGTTGATGGAGCTGGGTCTGATTCTGTTTGTGATCACCTTCATCGTGCTGGCTGCGTCTAAGTTCATGATCATGCGCCTTGCGAAGAACGAGGGGGCACGCTAATGGCTACGCTTGAAATGCAAAACACCGCTCAGCTTGCGGAATCCCGCCGTAAAATGCAGGCGCGTCGTCGTCTGAAAAACCGCATCGCGCTGACGCTCTCTATGGCGACCATGGCGTTCGGTCTGTTCTGGCTCATTTGGATCCTGATGTCCACGATCACCCGCGGTATTGACGGTATGTCGCTGGCGCTGTTCACCGAAATGACGCCGCCGCCGAATACGGCGGGTGGTGGTCTGGCGAACGCCCTGGCCGGTAGCGGTCTGTTGATTCTGTGGGCGACCGTGTTTGGTACCCCGCTCGGCATTATGGCGGGTATCTACCTGGCGGAGTATGGGCGTAAGTCCTGGCTGGCTGAGGTCATCCGCTTTATCAATGACATCCTGCTTTCTGCGCCATCCATCGTGGTCGGTCTGTTCGTTTACACCATCGTGGTAGCAAAAATGGAGCATTTCTCCGGCTGGGCGGGCGTGATCGCGCTGGCGCTGCTGCAGGTGCCTATTGTTATTCGTACCACAGAGAACATGCTCAAGCTGGTGCCAGATAGCCTGCGTGAAGCCGCCTATGCACTGGGTACGCCGAAATGGAAGATGATTTCTGCGATCACCCTGAAGGCATCTGTCTCGGGCATCATTACAGGTGTTCTGTTAGCAATTGCTCGTATCGCAGGTGAAACGGCTCCGCTGCTGTTTACGTCGCTCTCCAACCAGTTCTGGAGCACTGACATGATGCAGCCTATCGCCAACCTGCCGGTCACTATCTTTAAGTTTGCGATGAGCCCGTTTGCTGAGTGGCAGCAACTGGCCTGGGCCGGGGTACTGATTATTACCCTGTGCGTACTGCTGCTGAACATTCTGGCGCGCGTCATTTTCGCGAAGAAGAAACACGGTTAATTTTTACGGCGTGGCTGATGCGGCGCCGGATGAGGAAAAGATTGAAATGAGTATGGTTGATACTGCCCCAGGTAAGATTCAGGTTCGTGATTTGAACTTCTACTATGGCAAATTCCATGCCCTGAAGAACATCAACCTGGATATTGCTAAAAACCAGGTAACGGCGTTTATCGGGCCTTCTGGCTGTGGTAAATCGACGCTGCTGCGTACGTTCAACAAAATGTTTGAACTGTACCCGGAGCAGCGTGCGGAAGGTGAAATTCTGCTGGATGGCGACAATATTCTCACCAATACCCAGGATATCGCTCTGCTGCGAGCCAAAGTGGGCATGGTATTCCAGAAGCCCACGCCGTTCCCGATGTCCATCTACGACAACATCGCTTTTGGCGTACGTCTGTTTGAGAAACTCTCGCGTGCGGATATGGACGAACGCGTGCAGTGGGCATTGACCAAGGCCGCATTGTGGAATGAAACCAAAGATAAATTACACCAGAGCGGGTACTCTCTCTCGGGTGGTCAGCAGCAGCGACTGTGTATTGCGCGTGGCATCGCCATTCGCCCGGAAGTGCTTCTGCTTGATGAGCCATGTTCAGCGCTCGACCCTATTTCTACCGGGCGTATCGAAGAGCTGATCACTGAGCTGAAAGAGGATTACACCGTCGTTATCGTTACCCACAACATGCAGCAGGCTGCGCGTTGTTCCGATCACACGGCATTTATGTACCTGGGCGAGTTGATTGAGTTCAGTAACACGGACGATCTGTTCACCAAGCCCGCGAAGAAACAAACTGAAGATTACATCACCGGTCGTTACGGCTGATTCAGGAGCTTGTTGTGGATAACCTTAACCTTAATAAACATATTTCCGGCCAGTTCAATGCAGAGCTGGAAAGCATCCGTACCCAGGTGATGACCATGGGCGGCATGGTCGAGCAGCAGCTTTCTGATGCAATCACGGCGATGCACAACCAGGACAGCGAGCTGGCGAAGCGCGTCATTGAAGGCGATAAGAACGTCAACATGATGGAGGTGGCGATCGACGAAGCCTGCGTGCGTATCATCGCCAAGCGTCAACCGACAGCGAGCGACCTGCGTCTGGTGATGGCGATTATCAAAACCATCGCTGAGCTGGAACGTATTGGCGACGTGGCAGATAAAATTTGCCGCACCGCGCTGGAGAAGTTCTCGCAACAGCACCAGCCGCTGCTGGTAAGTCTGGAGTCGCTGGGTCGTCACACCGTGCAGATGCTGCACGACGTGTTGGATGCGTTTGCGCGTATGGATCTCGACGAAGCGGTACGTATTTATCGCGAAGATAAGAAAGTTGACCAGGAGTATGAAGGCATCGTGCGTCAGCTGATGACTTATATGATGGAAGACCCACGTACCATTCCAAGCGTGCTGACCGCGCTGTTCTGCGCACGTTCCATCGAACGTATCGGTGACCGCTGCCAGAATATCTGCGAATACATCTTCTATTTCGTGAAGGGACAAGACTTCCGTCACGTGGGCGGCGATGAGCTGGATAAGTTGCTGGCGGGCAAAGATCCTAAAGAGTGATAAAAACGTAGAAAGTAGGCCGGATAAGCGTTAGCGCCATCCGGCAATTGCCCGGTGGCGCAAGCTTACCGGGCCTACAAAAAATTACCGGGTAATATCCCAACCCCGCGCCTTCCACAATTCCGGCAACTGTGTCAGATCGGTAAAGGTCGTGACTTTTGGATGATCGATCGGTTTGTTATGCGGATCGGCGCAGAAGTAGAACACTTCCATCCCCGCCGCAATCCCCGCCTGCGCGCCTGCGCTGGAATCATCAACCAGAATGCAGTTCTCAACATTAACGTCCATTGCTTTTGCCGCATGGAACATTAGGGCCGGATCGGGCTTCCAGCGTTGGATATCGTAGCCGCTGAACAGTAAATCAGGAAAATGGTGCAACATGCCCAACTTACCCAGCGAATGCTGCATTTTGCTGACCGGACCGTTAGACACCACGCACATTGGCACAGCCATGCTGTCCAGCAGCGTGTTCGCACCAGCAATGACTTCCAGCTCGGTATCGAACAGACGTGCGACCTCAGCGCGGTAAACAGGTTCTAAATCGGCTTTTGCCAGTTCGACACCGTGCTCTTCGTTGATAATGTCGATGATCTCGTACAGCTTTACCCCCTTGAAGCGTTTGAAAATTTCTTCAAGATCGAGCGTAATGCCAAACGCCTGGAACATGCTGACATACGCGCGAGAACAAATCACTTCACTGTCGACAAGGGTACCGTCACAGTCAAAAAATACGGCTTCTATCTGGGACATGTCATTTCCGTTTTAACAAGTTTAACGTTTTCGTAATGCATTATTGGGCGACGCAATCGTTGCCGTATAAGCAAAATCAATGAAAAAAGTTGCTCATAACCCAACCCTATTGTCGCATTTTGGTATAGGATAGCGACGAATTTTCCCTCCTTGTTCGGAAATTGATAATGAGTCAACAACACACAACCCAGGCTTCTGGCCAGGGGATGCTGGAACGCGTGTTCAAACTGCGCGAACATGGCACGACGGCACGGACCGAAGTGATTGCCGGTTTAACCACCTTCCTGACGATGGTGTATATCGTTTTTGTTAACCCGCAAATTCTTGGCGTGGCTGGCATGGATACCAGCGCCGTCTTTGTTACCACCTGCCTTATTGCTGCCTTTGGTAGCATCCTGATGGGGCTATTTGCTAACCTGCCGGTCGCACTTGCGCCTGCTATGGGCCTGAACGCATTTTTCGCTTTCGTGGTCGTCGGCGCGATGGGCCTGTCATGGCAGATCGGTATGGGTGCTATCTTCTGGGGCGCGGTAGGTCTGCTGCTGTTGACCATTTTCCGTGTACGTTACTGGATGATTGCTAATATCCCAGTTAGTCTGCGAGTGGGGATCACCAGCGGTATCGGTCTGTTCATCGGCATGATGGGGCTGAAAAACGCAGGTGTTATCGTCGCCAACAAAGACACGCTGGTGTCTATCGGTAACCTGACGTCCCACAGCGTACTTCTCGGTATTCTGGGCTTCTTTATCATCGCGATTCTGGCGTCACGTAATATTCATGCGGCGGTGCTGATTTCCATCATTGTAACCACGCTGCTGGGCTGGATGCTGGGTGATGTCCATTACAACGGTATCGTTTCTGCGCCGCCGAGCGTGATGTCCGTTATCGGACATGTCGATCTGGCCGGTTCGTTTAACATTGGTCTGGCGGGTGTGATTTTCTCGTTCATGCTGGTCAACCTGTTTGACTCCTCCGGTACGCTGATTGGCGTGACGGATAAAGCCGGTCTGGCGGACGCGAAGGGCAAGTTTCCACGCATGAAGCAGGCGCTGTATGTGGATAGCGTGTCGTCGGTTACCGGGGCGTTTATCGGGACTTCTTCCGTTACCGCCTATATTGAATCCTCTTCCGGGGTGTCGGTTGGTGGCCGTACCGGCCTGACGGCAGTCGTCGTTGGCCTGCTGTTCCTGCTGGTTATCTTCCTGTCGCCGCTGGCGGGTATGGTACCGGGCTATGCAGCAGCAGGTGCGCTGATTTATGTTGGCGTGCTGATGACATCAAGCCTGTCACGCGTGAAGTGGGATGATCTGACTGAAGCGGTTCCGGCGTTTATTACCGCTGTGATGATGCCGTTTAGCTTCTCAATTACCGAAGGTATTGCGCTGGGCTTTATCTCTTACTGCGTGATGAAAATCGGTACTGGACGTTTCCGCGATCTCAGCCCGTGCGTCATCGTTGTCGCGCTGCTGTTTGTACTGAAGATTGTGTTTATCGACGCGCACTAAAATATCGGTCTGGACAACTGCCCGCCAGGCATCGTTGCTGGCGGGCGTTTTCTTTTAGGCTTTCACGCGTTGGATGTAGTCGCCAAATGCGGTCAACTGGCCGGTCAGATGGTCCAGCGTGCTTTGGTCAATCACTTCACCCGTCTGCGGATCCACCTTGTTTTGAATGACCCCGCCCATAAATTCCGGCTTGTTCATTACCATGGCGTCGAGGAACACCAGGATTTGACGCAGATGGTACTGGCAGCGCGCGCCGCCAATGGCACCCATGGAGCTGGTCTGGATCAGCACCGGTTTGCCGGATAATGGCTGATCGGGCAGGCGAGACAGCCAGTCGATGGCGTTCTTCAGTCCGCCCGGAACAGAATAGTTATATTCAGGTGTGACGATGACGACACCGTCAGCCTTTCTGATTTGCTCAGCCAGTGCTTCTACGCTGGCCGGAAAACCTTCTTCCTGCTGGAGATCGGCATCGTACAGTGGGATATCACCAATCGACGGTAACGCGCTCACTTCCATTCCTGCGGGAGCAATCTTGGGCAGTGTACGGGCAACCATTCCATTAAACGAACCTTTGCGCAGACTTCCCAGTAACGTAACAACATTCAATGTTTCAGACATGGTGACTCCTGTTTCATCATGAAGGTTAAATCAAAGCGTATGGCTTTTCGCTGCGCATAATTGAGAGAACCGGATCAGACGACCCGTTGGCTCATTGGCGCGAGTCTGGATATCAGGCAAACTTATCCAGTCCTGCTGACCATCAAACTCCCAAACCTTGAGTTTTTCAATGGCTGGCGAAACCGCAACCGACCACACCAGCACATCTTCCGCATCGCAAATGGCTTCAATCTGCGCAACATGGGCACATTTCAGGCGTCCTGCGCCGGGTAAAAGCTGGAGTTCGCGCGGATCGTCATTGCATACATCGCCAGTGAGTTTGAGTACGCTCTGGCGCAATGTAATGAGCTGCGCGCGCGCTTCATTGGGGTCGTTTTGATTATTGATCCACAGGTTTTCGTTACTGGAGAAGCGCCACGTTTCCGCTGAATTTGGATTGTTAAACCCGCGGGTTGCCCGCTGAAGTTCCATATCCAGGCCGCACGTTCCTTCAGTCGTTAGCACAACGCCGACGATATTTCCGGCATAAGAGATCGAAAATCCCGGTAGATTCTTATCGCGAAAAACGGGCTTACCTTTCGCCTCAGTAACAATCTCAGGCAATGTGCTGGTGCCGTAAAGCATGAACATCAGTTCGGCGAGAAGACTTCGGGAGGCCAGGAAGCGTGTTCGGCGGTGGGCGGGTAGATCTCTTGCTTCAATGTGACATGGAGTAGGGAGACGAACTGAAACCAGGTGTCCCTCCGTAAGAATCCCTCTGGCAAAATGTGTCGCCATTTTTCGCTCCGTGATTAATGGTCCGTGATTATCACCAGAGTAACATTTACACGGCTTCCGGGCAGGCTTTGCTGCCCAAAAAATAAGCGGAAATGGGATACATTACGCGATATTTACATTTCTGTTGCCAGAATGGTCGATTTAGAAACACCAAAATGACGGATCGTCAGGATATATCGCGATAAAGCGCCTTGATCGTGTCTTTTAGCCAGACGATCTTAGGATTGTGGCTGTTGCGTTTATGCCAAAGAAGAGTGAACGGTACGCGCATTTTTTCCAGTTGCGCCGTATCAAATGGCATCGGCCGCGCAACGAGTGGAAGCTGGTGGAGTTGGTTATAACGCTGGCAATAAACCGGGGCGGTGGCAATCAGCGCGTGATCTGGCTGCGCTGCCATAAACAGCGATTGCTCAAAACCAGGCAGACATAACGCGATATTGCGTGCGCGTCCCATTTCTTGCAGGACTTCATCCAGCGCCCAAGTATCGCTTTGCTCCCAGCTAATGCTGATGTGCGGATAGCGCAGAAAGGTGTCCAGATTCCACTCTTCCTGCAGTGCGGGATGATCTTCACGTAGCCAGACACAGGGCAGATCGGAAAACAGCACTTCATGGTCGATCGACAATGGCAACAAACTCAGCAGTTCGCGCGAACGCGGATGACTTTCGCGCCCGGTGAAGCCAATATCCACTTCACCGCGAATAATGGCATCCAGCGAATCATAGTCCCAGTTGCGTATTTTGATCGTCGCCTGAGGATAGCGCTGGTAAATCTGCCGGGAGAGCGCGTTGAACATGATCATCACCAGTGGCGTTTCGGCCACCAGATCAAACTTCAGCCCGCGCGGCGATTCATGGTGCGGCTTATCGAGCAGCTGATTGCCCATTTGCATCCATTCAGCCAGGCTCTGCTCCATGCTGACCATCAGCGGCGTCGGCGATAGCCCCAGCGGGGTGTTCACAAACAAGGGATCGTCAAACCAGGCCCGCAGCTTCGACAGCGACTTACTGACCGCCGACGGTGTGACGTTCATCCGTTTAGCGGTTTTAGTGACGCTGCGTTCCTGCATCAACAGCTGCAGGCAGAGCAATAAATTAAGATCGAGACTGCTGAGGGATTTCTTCATGAGTTGGCGCGGACCGGTTAGGTGCAACAGTGATAATCAGCATGATACTCACTATGCTACAGCCAATCAGAATCCCGATCAGCATATTCAGCGCATCAAGGCCAAGAACAGCCGCCAGCCAAATCCACAGCGAGGAACCGCAAACCTGTGCAATACCTAATGCCGAGCTGGCGACGCCCGCGCGCAGCGAGAACGGTCCCAGCGCCTGGCTCATCGCAACACCGAAACCGACCGAGAATCCGGCGCAGATTAAGGTTAACCCGAACAACGTTACCGCGTGTGAAGTAGCAAGGGTTAACACCACGCCAGCACACAGAAAGAGCACCTGCGAGGTCAGCATCATAACGCGAGGCTTAAACACGCTCAGGGCGAATGGCGTAGAGAAAGAGACCGCCATACTGATGCCAGCGGTCATGGCCATGGTAGTGGCGTACTCGCCGCGGTCGAAGCCCATCACTTCCATCAGCAGCACCGGAGACGTATTCACGAAGGTCAGGATCACCGACACGCTAAGGGTGGTAATGGCCAGACGGCTTAAGAAAAAGCGGTTTACCAGTGATTCGGTTGTGTGGTTCTTTTCCATCGTCGCCATAAGCGTTGCTGGGCGCGATTCTTGCAGGACAAACACCGACAGCAGGCAAACAGCCACACCCATTCCCATCATCGTGTAGAACAGGCTCTGCCACGGGTATTTGAGCATGATCAGATGCCCCATCACCGGAGCCAGCACCGGCACGATACAGGTAATACCGTTCAACAACGACAGTACCTTCGCCCGGCGACGATCGTCGAGCGTATCGCGCAGAATAGCGAAAGCCACCACATAGCAGCAGCCGGCGCCCACACCCTGAATAAAGCGGCCTACCAGGAACGGCGTACCGCTCTCGGCAAATGAACACAGCGCAGAGGCGAAAATAAAGATGAGTGCACCGACAATAGCGACTGGTTTACGTCCTGACTGGTCGGCAACTTTTCCGGCGAAAAGCATCGCCGTCGCCATTCCCGCCAGATAAACCGAAAACGCGATATGCAGTTGCGCCTCGCTGGCCTGTAGATCGGCCGCAATACGGGGCAGCCCCACCAGATACATATCAATACCGGCAGGATAAAGAAGAACCAGGGCGAAACTGCAGATTAGAAAGCGTGTCATAGCGACCTCATGAGAAATGTGGCGCTAAGCATACGGTCAGAGAGTCAACTGCACGAGTTGCCATTTGGACAACAGTGATTTCCGCATGGGAAATTGTTGTTGCCGGATGGCGGTGTAAACGCCTTATCCGGCCTACAGGGCCTGTAGGCCCGGCAAGCATCGCGCCACCGGGCAATACAACGTTACTTACCAATACAGAAGCTGGAGAAAATTCGTCCCAGCAGATCGTCGGAGGTAAATTCCCCGGTGATCTCACTGAGGTTCTGCTGCGCCAGACGTAGCTCCTCTGCCAGCAATTCTCCGGCCCATGCGCCGAGAAGTTGGGCTTTACCCTGCTCAAGATGCTCCGCCGCTTCTGCCAGTGCCTGCAGGTGACGACGACGCGCCAGGAAGCCACCTTCCATATTGGTTTCAAAGCCCATGCTCTGTTTGAGATGGTTACGCAGTACGTCAACACCTTCACCGGTACGTGCGGAGAGACGAACCAGTGAGTGGCCATTTACTTCGCTAAGGCCCAGCGTCTCACCGGTAATATCCGCTTTGTTACGCACCACGGTAATCGGCAGTTTGGCTGGCAGACGGGCAATAAAGTCTGGCCAGATGTCAGCTGGGTCCACGGCGTCGGTGGTGGTGCCATCCACCATAAACAGCACACGGTCGGCTTGTTCGATTTCCTGCCAGGCACGTTCGATACCAATGCGTTCAACTTCATCGCTGGCATCGCGCAAACCGGCAGTATCGATGATGTGCAGCGGCATACCGTCGATATGAATATGCTCACGCAGTACGTCGCGAGTCGTCCCCGCAATGTCGGTCACAATAGCCGCCTCACGGCCTGCCAGCGCGTTCAGCAGGCTCGATTTCCCGGCGTTAGGGCGACCGGCAATGACTACCTTCATCCCTTCGCGCAGCAGGCTACCCTGACGCGCTTCGGCACGTACGGCATCAAGATCGCTGATAACGTTATTGAGCTGCGCTTCAATCTTGCCGTCAGACAGGAAGTCGATTTCTTCATCCGGGAAGTCGATCGCCGCTTCCACATAGATGCGCAGGTGAGTGAGCGCTTCCACAAGATGATTTACCCGTGCGGAAAATGCACCCTGCAACGAGTTCAGCGCCGAGCGAGCGGCTTGCTCCGAGCTGGCATCGATCAGGTCGGCAATCGCCTCGGCCTGGGCTAAATCGAGCTTATCATTGAGAAACGCGCGCTCGGAGAATTCACCGGGTCTGGCAATGCGCAGCCCGGGAATGGTCAGAATACGTTTGAGCAGCAGGTCAAGAATCACCGGACCTCCGTGGCCCTGAAGCTCTAAAACGTCTTCGCCGGTAAAGGAGTTCGGGCCGGGGAACCACAGGGCAATCCCCTGATCCAGCGTGCTGCCATCCGCGTCTTTAAACGGCAGATAATCGGCATAACGCGGTTTGGGTAGTTTCCCCAGTACGGTTTCTGCGACCTCACGCGCCTTCAGGCCGGAGATACGCAGGATACCCACGCCACCACGTCCCGGTGGGGTGGCCTGAGCGACGATGGTGTCGTTATGGCTCATGGTTTGTCTCTTCTTAATGCAATAAAAAAGGCGGTCTAATGACCGCCCTTTACTTTATGTTCCGTTTGCCGGATGGCGGCTTCGCCTAATCCGGCCTACACCGAATCAGGAGTTTTTCTTCTCGCGGCTATGCAGGCCACGCTTCTCCAGACCACGGTAAATCAGCTGCTGCTGAATAATGGTTACCAGGTTGCTGACGATATAGTACAGCACCAGACCTGACGGGAACCACAGGAAGAACACGGTGAAGATGACCGGCATAAAGGTCATGATCTTCTGCTGCATCGGGTCGGTTACGGTGGTCGGAGACATCTTCTGAATGAAGAACATCGTCACGCCCATCAGAATTGGCAGAATGTAGTACGGGTCCTGTGCAGACAGGTCATGGATCCACAGAGCGAACGGTGCATGACGCAGTTCAATGGAGCCCATCAGCATGTAGTACAACGCCAGGAAGATTGGCATCTGGATGATCAGCGGGAAGCAGCCGCCCAGCGGGTTAACCTTCTCAGCTTTGTACAGGGCCATCATTTCCTGGCTCTGACGCTGTTTGTCATCGCCCAGACGCTCACGCATTGCCTGAATCTTCGGCTGCAGCATACGCATCTTCGCCATGGAGGTGTACTGCGCTTTGGTCAGCGGGTACATGATGCCACGAACGATAAAGGTGATAACGATGATGGAGAAGCCCCAGTTACCCAGGAAGCTATGGATCCACTTCAGCAGTTTAAACAGCGGCTGAGAAATGAACCACAACCAGCCGTAATCCACGGTCAGATCCAGGTGCGGTGCAACGGCCGCCATTTTATCCTGAATTTCCGGGCCGACCCACAGGGTACTGGTCATCGCGCCAGTCTGGCCAGGCTGTACCAGTACCGGTTGTGACTTATAGCCGATAGCGGCAATGCCGTTACCCAGGTTAGCGGTATAGAAGTTGTTGGTGCCGTCGTTACGCGGAACCCATGCCGTTGCGAAATACTGTTGCAGCATTGCGACCCAGCCGTCTTTAGCATTGACGTTCAGGTTTTCGTTTTCAGCAATGGTGTCGAATTTGTATTTCTCATACTTCTCATCCGGCGTGGAGTACGCCGCGCCGCGGAAGGTGTGCAGCGCAAAGTTGCTGCTACCTGTGTCGCGATGAGATGGCAGATTGATGGATTGCTTCAGCTGACCAAAGGTGGAGACTTCCAGCGGTTTTTCGCCGGCGTTCTGCACGCTGTAGTTAACGTTGACAGCATATTCACCACGCTTGAGTACAAACGTTTTAGTGAATGTGTTACCCGCTGCGTCAGTATAGGTCATCGGGATCTGCAGTTCGTTCTGACCGTCAGCCAGTACAAACGCGTCTTTCTCGACGTTGTACAGCGGACGCGGGCCGTTAGCCGGGTTATCCGGGCCGTCACGACCTGTCAGGCCACTCTGTGCCTGATAGATGAACTGTGGCGTGGTTTCCAGTAACTGGAACGGTTCGGTAGAACCGAGTTCTTTCGGGTAAGCTGGCAGTGAAGCCTGTTCCACATCACCACCACGGGTGTTGATGGTCAGATCAAGCACGTCAGTTTTAACCGTAATCAGTTTCCCCTGGCCACTGGCCGGTACGCCCTGGTCTGCGGCGCTACCCGCTGCGGTGGTCGTTGTCTGCGTGGTCTGTTGGGCCTGAGGTTGCGGGTTTTTATCCTGCTCCCAGGCTTGCCAGATCATGAAAGACACGAACAGCAAAGCGATGACTAAAAGATTGCGTTGCGAATCCATCGTTAGTGTTCTCTGGTATCAAATGGTCCGGGCGGGACGGGATCGTCACCACCAGGGTGTAAAGGGTGGCATTTTAATACGCGTTTCACCGTCAACCAACTGCCTTTTATCACTCCAAACCTGCGCAATGCCTCAATTCCGTAGCTCGAACAGGTTGGAGTGAAACGGCAATGCGGCCCAAGCAGCGGACTGATCAGGCGTTGATAGACCCGAATGAGGGCTATCAGGACCCGCGAGCCAGGCGACAATGGCGACGCCATAATTTTTCCAACGCTTCCGAGAGAGCACGGTTATCGAGGTCAGCAACCCCTTTTTTCGCCACCACCACGAAATCCATTGCTGGAAGCTCGTGCTGACGTAAACGGAAGCTTTCACGCGTCAGACGTTTAATCCGATTGCGTTCATGCGCACGTTTAACATTTTTCTTGGCGACTGTAAGACCGATACGGGGATGCCCCAGCGAATTCAGGCGGCCGAGGATGGTGATTTGCGGCGTGCCAGCCCGTTGTGGCTGCTGGAAGACGAATGTGAAATGAGTGGGAGTTAACAAACGTAACTCCCTGGGAAATGCGAGCTTAACCACTCAGGGGCTAGCTTTTATTACTTAGAAACGGTCAGACGAGAACGGCCTTTAGCACGACGACGTGCCAGAACCTGACGACCATTTTTATTAGCCATACGAGCACGGAAGCCGTGAGAACGGTTGCGCTTCAGTACAGACGGTTGAAAAGTGCGTTTCATGGCGATTTCTACCTAAACTTGAATAAATTCACTGACTTTTGCGTATACCCGAACGAATTTCGAACGACTTACGCCACAGTGTGGGTGATTAAAGAGGCCGGATTGTAATAATTGTACACTCCGGAGTCAATTCTCTTTCCTTATTTCCCGCTTTTTTCCGCATGGTTTCGCGTAAAAAACAGGCAGCGTTGACGCCGTAAGGCGACCGTTACTCGCTGGGGGTAAGAATTATACGGGCTGGTGGATAAAGCGCAAGGATCGCTCGGGATCTTTATTAGATCGTTTAAGCAGTAAAGCATCTTTACTCATTAATTTTTTCAATATGCGCGCTAAAACCTGCAGCACTTCTCCAGGATCGTTTACACTTAGCCGATTCTGGATCATCCTGTGGATAAATCGGGAAGAATCTGTGAGAAACAGAAGATCTCTTTCTCAGTTTACGCTATGATCCGCGGTCCTGATCGTTTCAATGGATCCTGATCGGGTAAAAATTGCAGATAGCAATTCGCACGTCACCCTTTGCATAGGGTCTTGTCGGTGTGCGTCAACAATCATGAATGTTTCAGCCTTTGTCATTTATCGACTTTTGTTCGAGTGGAGTCCGCCGTGTCACTTTCGCTTTGGCAGCAGTGTCTTGCCCGATTGCAGGATGAGTTACCAGCCACAGAGTTCAGTATGTGGATACGCCCGTTGCAGGCGGAACTGAGCGATAACACGCTGGCTTTGTACGCGCCAAACCGTTTCGTGCTCGATTGGGTAAGGGATAAATACCTTAATAATATTAATGGATTACTCAATAATTTCTGTGGAGCGGATGCCCCACAGCTGCGCTTTGAAGTCGGTACTAAACCCGTCACGCAAACGCTGAAAACGCCGGTCAACAACGTTGTTGCGCCCGCCCACGTGACTCAGCAAGTGCAACCACAACGTGCTGCTCCGGCGGCGCGTCCAGGCTGGGATAACGTCCCGGCTCCGGCAGAACCTACCTATCGTTCTAACGTCAACGTCAAACACACGTTTGATAACTTCGTTGAAGGTAAATCTAACCAACTGGCGCGCGCGGCGGCACGTCAGGTGGCGGACAATCCTGGCGGCGCCTACAATCCGTTATTCCTTTATGGCGGTACGGGCCTGGGTAAAACTCACCTGCTGCACGCTGTCGGTAACGGCATTATGGCGCGTAAGCCAAACGCCAAAGTGGTGTATATGCACTCCGAGCGTTTTGTGCAGGACATGGTCAAAGCCCTGCAAAACAATGCGATCGAAGAGTTTAAACGCTACTACCGTTCCGTTGACGCGCTGCTGATTGACGATATCCAATTCTTCGCGAATAAAGAGCGATCGCAGGAAGAGTTTTTCCACACCTTTAACGCCCTGCTGGAAGGCAATCAGCAGATCATCCTGACCTCGGATCGCTATCCGAAGGAGATCAACGGCGTTGAAGATCGTCTGAAATCCCGTTTTGGCTGGGGACTGACTGTCGCGATCGAACCGCCTGAACTGGAAACGCGTGTTGCGATCCTGATGAAAAAAGCCGACGAAAACGACATTCGTCTGCCGGGTGAAGTAGCGTTCTTTATTGCCAAGCGTCTACGCTCTAACGTACGTGAGCTGGAAGGCGCACTGAACCGCGTGATCGCCAACGCCAATTTTACCGGCCGGGCGATTACTATCGATTTCGTGCGTGAAGCGCTGCGCGATCTGCTGGCTTTGCAGGAAAAGCTGGTCACCATCGACAATATCCAGAAGACGGTGGCGGAGTATTACAAAATCAAAATTGCGGATCTGCTTTCTAAGCGTCGATCTCGCTCGGTAGCTCGTCCGCGCCAGATGGCGATGGCGCTGGCAAAAGAGCTCACTAACCACAGTCTGCCGGAAATTGGCGACGCGTTTGGTGGGCGTGACCATACTACCGTGCTTCATGCCTGCCGCAAGATTGAGCAGTTGCGTGAAGAAAGCCATGATATTAAAGAAGATTTCTCCAATTTAATCAGAACATTATCTTCGTGACGCTATGAAATTTACCGTTGAACGTGAACATTTATTAAAACCGCTTCAGCAGGTCAGCGGCCCGCTGGGTGGACGTCCTACACTGCCGATCCTCGGAAACCTGCTGCTGCAGGTTGCTGACGGCACCCTTTCGCTTACCGGTACCGATCTCGAAATGGAGATGGTGGCGCGCGTGGCGCTGATCCAGCCTCATGAACCTGGTGCGACCACCGTACCGGCGCGTAAATTCTTCGATATTTGCCGTGGATTACCAGAAGGGGCGGAAATTGCCGTTCAACTGGAAGGCGACCGTATGCTGGTGCGTTCTGGCCGCAGCCGTTTCTCGCTGTCTACGCTGCCTGCCGCCGACTTCCCGAATCTGGACGACTGGCAGAGCGAAGTCGAATTCACCCTGCCACAGGCGACAATGAAGCGCCTGATTGAAGCCACGCAGTTTTCGATGGCGCATCAGGACGTGCGTTACTACTTAAACGGCATGCTGTTTGAAACCGAAGGGGAAGAGTTGCGTACCGTGGCGACCGACGGTCACCGCCTGGCGGTCTGTTCAATGCCTGTCGGTCAGCCGTTGCCTAGCCATTCGGTGATCGTACCGCGTAAAGGTGTGATTGAACTGATGCGTATGCTCGACGGCGGCGATAACCCGCTGCGCGTGCAGATTGGCAGCAACAATATTCGTGCGCACGTTGGTGACTTCATCTTTACTTCCAAGCTGGTTGACGGTCGTTTCCCGGATTATCGACGCGTATTGCCGAAGAATCCGGACAAACATCTGGAAGCCGGTTGCGATATCCTCAAACAGGCGTTTGCGCGTGCGGCGATTCTCTCCAACGAGAAATTCCGTGGCGTGCGTCTGTATGTCAGCGAAAACCAGCTCAAAATCACTGCCAACAACCCGGAGCAGGAAGAAGCAGAAGAAATTCTGGATGTTTCCTATCCTGGTACTGAACTGGAAATCGGCTTTAACGTTAGCTACGTACTGGACGTTCTGAACGCGCTGAAGTGCGAAAACGTGCGTATTCTGCTGACCGATTCCGTCTCCAGTGTACAAATTGAAGATGCAGCCAGCCAGAGCGCGGCTTACGTTGTTATGCCAATGAGACTGTAATGTCGCTGACCCGCCTGTTGATCCGCGATTTTCGCAATATCGAAAATGCGGATCTCGCTTTATCTCCCGGCTTTAACTTTCTGGTAGGCGCTAACGGCAGCGGCAAAACCAGCGTGCTGGAAGCTATCTATACGCTCGGCCATGGTCGGGCGTTTCGCAGTTTGCAGATTGGCCGCGTGATTCGCCACGAGCAGGAGTCGTTTGTTTTACACGGGCGTTTGCAGGGTGAAGAACGTGAGACGTCGATTGGCCTGACGAAAGACAAACTGGGTGACAGCAAAGTGCGCATTGACGGCACTGACGGGCACAAGGTCGCGGAACTGGCGCACCTGATGCCGATGCAGTTGATCACGCCTGAGGGGTTTACTTTACTCAATGGCGGCCCCAAATACAGAAGAGCATTCCTTGACTGGGGATGCTTTCACAATGAAGCCGGATTTTTCACCGCCTGGAGTAACCTGAAGCGACTGCTCAAGCAGCGCAATGCAGCGCTGCGCCAGGTGAGTCGTTATGAGCAACTGCGCCCGTGGGATAAAGAACTGATCCCACTGGCGGAACAAATCAGCACCTGGCGCGCGGAGTACAGCGCCGGTATCGCGCAGGATATGGCGGATACCTGCCAGCAGTTTCTTCCCGAGTTTTCTCTCTCCTTCTCTTTCCAGCGCGGCTGGGAGAAAGAGACAGATTACGCCGAAGTGCTGGAACGTAGTTTTGAACGCGATCGCATGTTGACCTACACCGCGCACGGTCCGCATAAGGCGGATTTCCGCATTCGCGCCGACGGTGCGCCGGTGGAAGATACGTTGTCGCGTGGGCAGCTCAAGCTGCTGATGTGCGCCTTACGTCTGGCGCAAGGGGAGTTCCTGACCCGCGAAAGCGGACGGCGCTGCCTGTACCTGATAGATGATTTTGCCTCTGAACTGGATGATGCGCGTCGCGGGCTGCTGGCCAGCCGCTTAAAAGCCACGCAATCTCAGGTCTTTGTCAGCGCAATTAGCGCTGAACACGTTATAGACATGTCCGATGAAAATTCGAAGATGTTTACCGTGGAAAAGGGTAAAATAACGGATTAACCCAAGATAAAATGAGCGAGAAACGTTGATGTCGAATTCTTATGACTCCTCCAGTATCAAAGTCCTGAAAGGACTGGATGCGGTGCGTAAGCGCCCGGGTATGTATATCGGCGACACGGATGACGGCACCGGTCTGCACCACATGGTATTTGAGGTGGTAGATAACGCTATCGACGAAGCGCTCGCGGGTCACTGTAAAGATATCGTGGTAACGATTCACGCTGATAACTCCGTGTCCGTTACCGATGATGGCCGTGGTATCCCAACCGGTATTCACCCGGAAGAGGGCGTTTCGGCGGCGGAAGTTATCATGACCGTTCTGCACGCAGGCGGTAAATTCGATGATAACTCCTATAAAGTTTCCGGCGGTCTGCACGGTGTGGGTGTTTCCGTCGTTAACGCCCTGTCACAGAAGCTGGAACTGGTGATTCGTCGCGAAGGCAAAGTGCATCAGCAAACTTACGTGCACGGTGTGCCGCAGGCGCCGCTGGCAGTAACTGGCGAAACAGAAATGACGGGGACTCAGGTCCGTTTCTGGCCAAGCCACGAAACCTTTACCAACGTCGTTGAGTTCGAATACGACATTCTGGCGAAGCGTCTGCGTGAGCTGTCATTCCTGAACTCCGGCGTCTCTATTCGTCTGCGCGACAAGCGCGACGGCAAAGAAGATCATTTCCACTACGAAGGCGGCATCAAGGCGTTTGTTGAATACCTCAACAAAAACAAAACGCCGATCCACCCGAATATCTTCTACTTCTCCACTGAAAAAGACGGTATCGGCGTTGAAGTTGCGCTGCAGTGGAACGATGGTTTCCAGGAAAACATCTACTGCTTCACCAACAACATTCCGCAGCGTGACGGCGGTACTCACCTTGCAGGCTTCCGTGCGGCGATGACCCGTACCCTGAACGCCTATATGGACAAAGAAGGCTACAGCAAAAAAGCGAAAGTCAGCGCTACCGGTGACGATGCCCGTGAAGGCCTGATTGCCGTTGTTTCCGTGAAAGTACCGGATCCGAAGTTCTCCTCACAGACCAAAGACAAGCTGGTCTCCTCTGAGGTGAAATCGGCGGTAGAACAGCAGATGAACGAACTGCTGAGCGAATACCTGCTGGAAAACCCGTCTGACGCGAAAATCGTTGTCGGCAAAATCATTGATGCTGCGCGTGCTCGTGAAGCTGCACGTCGCGCGCGTGAAATGACCCGTCGTAAAGGCGCGCTGGACTTAGCGGGTCTGCCGGGCAAACTGGCGGACTGTCAGGAACGCGACCCGGCGTTGTCCGAACTGTACCTGGTGGAAGGGGACTCCGCGGGCGGTTCTGCGAAGCAGGGCCGTAACCGTAAAAACCAGGCGATTCTGCCGCTGAAGGGTAAAATTCTTAACGTTGAGAAGGCGCGTTTCGACAAGATGCTCTCTTCTCAGGAAGTGGCGACGCTGATCACCGCGCTGGGCTGCGGCATCGGTCGCGACGAGTACAACCCGGACAAACTGCGTTATCACAGCATCATCATCATGACCGATGCGGACGTCGACGGCTCGCACATCCGTACGCTGCTGTTGACCTTCTTCTATCGTCAGATGCCGGAAATCGTTGAGCGCGGCCACGTTTACATTGCACAGCCGCCGCTGTACAAAGTGAAGAAAGGCAAGCAGGAACAGTACATCAAAGACGATGAAGCGATGGATCAGTACCAGATCTCTATCGCCCTTGATGGCGCCACGCTGCACACCAACGCCAGCGCACCAGCCCTGGCGGGTGAAGCGTTAGAAAAACTGGTTTCTGAATACAACGCGACGCAGAAAATGATTGGCCGTATGGAACGTCGTTTCCCGAAAGCGCTGCTGAAAGAACTGGTTTATCAACCGACGCTGCCGGAAGCTGATTTGGCAAACGAACAGAACGTTACCCGCTGGGTTAATGCGCTGATTACCGAGCTGAACGAAAAAGAACAGCACGGTAGCCTGTGGAAGTTTGATATCCACCACAACGCAGAGCAGAACCTGTTTGAACCGATTGTGCGCGTCCGTACTCACGGTGTGGATACCGACTACGTTCTGGACCACGAGTTTGTGACTGGTGGCGAATACCGTCGTATTTGTACGCTTGGCGAGAAGCTGCGTGGACTGATCGAAGACGATGCGTTTATCGAACGTGGCGAGCGTCGCCAGCCGGTTGCCAGCTTCGAGCAGGCGCTGGAATGGCTGCAGAAAGAGTCACGTCGCGGCCTCGCTATCCAGCGTTATAAAGGTCTGGGCGAGATGAACCCGGAACAGCTGTGGGAAACCACCATGGATCCGGAAAGCCGTCGTATGCTGCGCGTTACCGTGAAGGATGCGATTGCTGCCGACCAGCTGTTCACCACGCTGATGGGCGACGCCGTTGAACCGCGTCGCGCGTTTATCGAAGAGAATGCCCTGAAAGCGGCGAACATCGATATCTAATCGTGCGTTGTTAAACATACCCGGTTGTTTGCGCAACCGGGTATTTTTTTGCCCAAAAAAGAGGAATCTCGATTCCCCTTTCTATCCCCCTTTTCGTAGCTGTTTTTTGAGCGGAATCGCGTTAGCATGAGGACGGACTCATTTAATCCGGGGAACTCATGGCTATCAAACTTATTGCTATCGACATGGATGGCACACTTCTGCTGCCCGATCACACCATTTCACCTGCGGTCAAAACGGCGATTGCCGCGGCGCGCGCGCGTGGCGTGAATGTGGTGCTGACCACGGGACGCCCGTATGCCGGCGTTCACAGCTATCTGAAAGAACTACATATGGAACAGCCCGGTGACTACTGCATTACCTACAACGGTGCGCTGGTGCAGAAAGCTGGAGATGGCAGTACCGTAGCGCAAACTGCGTTAAGCTATGACGATTATCGCTACCTGGAGCAGCTTTCCCGGGAAGTTGGCTCACATTTCCACGCCCTCGATCGCAACACGTTGTATACCGCGAACCGTGATATCAGCTACTACACGGTGCACGAATCGTTTGTCGCGACCATCCCGCTGGTGTTCTGTGAAGCCGAGAAAATGGATCCAGAAACCCAGTTCCTGAAAGTGATGATGATTGATGAACCGGAGATCCTCGATAAAGCCATCTCGCGCATCCCAGCAGAAGTAAAAGAGAAGTACACCGTATTGAAAAGTGCGCCGTATTTCCTCGAAATCCTCGATAAACGCGTCAATAAAGGGACGGGCGTAAAATCGCTGGCCGATGCGTTAGGTATTAAAGCCGAAGAGGTGATGGCGATAGGCGATCAGGAAAACGACATCGCGATGATTGAATACGCAGGCGTGGGCGTTGCTATGGACAACGCTATTCCATCAGTCAAAGAAATCGCCAACTTCGTGACCAAATCCAACCTCGAAGATGGCGTCGCGTATGCCATTGAGAAATTTGCGCTGAATTAAGAAATTATGGGCAAGTGCCTTGTTTCATTTGCCCTGTTTCAGCCATGATTTGTGGTGCTGAATGGTCTCCCTGGGGAATATGCGCCACGCCGCTGCGCATTATCCATTTCCGAGAAAATGCTGATGTGAGTGCCCGGCTTTTCAGGATTTTGCCATACAGTTTGAGACGTAACCTGTGGGTGGCTTTACGGTAAGCGTGATTCATATCAGGTGCATCCTGTAGCAGTACCGATTTGAGGATCTCCGCGCTGTCCAGCGCATAGCTAATCCCTTCCAGCGAGCTGGCGCTGATAAAACCGGCAGCTTCGCCAATCAAAAACGCATTGTCTTCACCGCAGACGAAATCCTTCCAGCGTGAGGGGAACAGCACCGTACATTTTTCACTTTTCACTGGTTTGCCGAACTGGAAATGGAACGCTTTCAGCTTCTCCTTCAGCGCGTCAAAGCGTGCCTGTCCGTCCTTCATGGGGTAGGCGCCACCAAAGATAAAATAGCCATCTTTGCTGATACTCCATGAATAACAGTCAGTTGCATCGTTATCAAAAATACAGGAATAGAACGGCACAGGATGTTTCTCCGCAAACCATTGTTGAATAGCGACATATTTACGGATTTGGTGCTGGGGATAGAGATGACGGCGCACCAGTGAATTCGCACCGTCTGCCCCCACCAGATAACGCGCGGTGATCTGCTGCTCCCAACCGTCGGCGCGGAAGATAACATGCCATTTATCGCCCTCGCGCCAGATTTTCCGACACAGGCTGTCGTGATACACCTGTACATCGTCAGGGATGAGAGATTTAAGCCATAAATCAAAAGCATGGCGGTTGATATTAATGTAGCTGCGCTGGTAGTTACGCGTCAAAGAAGCGGCAACATCAATAGTTTTAACGCTAAAAATCTGCGGGTTGGCGATGACATCAACGGGTAAGGTTATACCATCGCGGATAAACGAACGCTGGGCGTCCGGGGCCAGCAGACCGCCGCAGGGTTTAGTGAAACCTTCGTTGCCGCATTGGCGTTTTTTATCCAACGCAATCACGCGCATTTTTCCGCTCAACTGCCGCGCCAGCGCTGCGCCTGCCGGACCTAATCCGATAATCGCCACGTCAAAATGTTCCATCTTTCTGTCCGCAAAAATGAAGATGGCGATACGCTAAAGCCTGAAAGTGAAGTGCTTGTGAAGTATGATTGCTTTAATCGTCTTGTATCAGGGCATCCCATGAAGCAAATCACCTTTACGCCGCGTAATCATCAGCTTACCAATATTAACACCTGGACACCGGACAGCCAGTGGCTGGTCTTTGATGTGCGTCCTTCTGGCGCCTCCTTTACCGGTGAAACAATTGAGCGCGTCAATATCCATACTGGCGAACTGGAGGTGATTTACCGGGCTACTCAGGGAGCGCACGTTGGCGTGGTGACCGTTCATCCAAAGTCGGAAAAATATGTATTCATTCATGGGCCTGAAAATCCTGATGAAACATGGTATTACGATTTCCATCATCGTCGTGGGGTGATTGTTACGCAGGCTGGGGTGGAGAATCTGGATGCGATGGATATTACCGCGCCGTACACGCCAGGCGCGCTGCGTGGCGGGAGTCATGTGCATGTCTTTAGCCCAAACGGTGAGTTTGTCAGTTTCACCTATAACGACCATGTTTTGCATGAGCGCTCGGCGGCGCTGGATTTACGCAACGTCGGCGTGGCTGCACCGTATGGGCCGGTGAAGGTCTTCGCGCAGCATCCGCGTGAATACAGTGGCAGCCATTGGTGCGTGCTGGTGAGCCAGACGACACCAACGCCAAAACCGGGTAGCGATGAGATTAACCGTGCCTATGAAGAGGGCTGGGTAGGAGAAAATAGGCTGGCGTTTATCGGCGATACGTTGTCAGTGAATGGCGAAAAAGTACCGGAATTGTTTATTGTCGATTTGCCACTGGATGAAAACGACTGGAAACAGCCGGGGGACGCGCCTCTGGAGGGGACTGACATGACCATGCCTGCGCCGCCATCCGGTATTTGTCAACGTCGCCTGACGTTTACCCATGAGCGCGTCTTCCCGGGGCTAGTGAATCAACCTCGCCATTGGGTACGCAGTAATCCAAAGGCGTCTGAGATTGCGTTTTTAATGCGTGATGACAGCGGTATTGTGCAGTTATGGCTGATTTCCCCACAGGGGGGAGCACCGCGTCAGCTTACCCAATGCACTACGAATATTCAGTCAGCCTTAAACTGGCACCCATCGGGGAAATGGCTGGGATTTGTACTGGAGAACAGAATTGCTTGTTGTGATGTTCAAACGGGCAAGATTGATTTTTTAACGGAACGGCATGGTAACCCGCCGTCGGCCGATGCGATCGTCTTCTCCCCTGATGGTCGACAGGTTGCGTGGATGGAAGACGTCGAGGGTTTCCGCCAGCTGTGGGTGACTGAAACCGGGCGTTAACTTATGGAGCGGACATTTCTGCCGGGGGAATAACGGCGTTCGTGGCCTGGGTTCTCTCCTCGCTCTTTTCTACGCGGGATCTCACCGAGTTGTCTTTGCGAAAGAGATCCCACGGTAGCAATACCGTATCGAGCACCGCGGTGAAAGGCATATCCAGAATCGCCAGTGACTTGGTTCCCCAGTTCGTATCACTTTCGCTAATCATTGTGGCACTGGCTCGCGTGCCAGGATATGTCCCTTCTTTGCCACCGGTATGCGACATGATGCTGGAACAGCCGCTTACAAACGCCATCCCACTACACATCGTCAGTGTTACCAACATTTTTTTAATCATCATTTATTCATCTGTATTTATCGTGTTTGCATGGTGAGTTAAAGCGATCCGTTGCGAAAATAACATCACCATTTCGTCGCACTGTGGCGGCCATCGCGATTTAACGAGAACAACTGCTCCCCCCAGTGTATGCAATAGACAACAAACTGCAAAAAAAGTCAGATGAATACGCTTGAAAAGTTTGTATTAAGACCCATTTTTAGAGTGTAGACAAATGAAGGGCATGCCTGATGGGTGTCCTGGCTACCTGACCTGTCCATGATGGAAGGTCAATTATTCTCGCTGATTTCAGGAGCTATTAATTATGCGTAACTTTGATTTATCCCCGCTGTACCGTTCTGCTATTGGTTTTGACCGTCTGTTTAACCTGCTGGAAAACAATCAGGGCCAAAGCAATGGCGGCTACCCTCCGTACAACGTTGAGCTGGTAGACGAAAACCATTACCGCATTGCAATTGCCGTTGCCGGTTTTGCTGAAAGCGAACTGGAAATTACTGCCCAGGATAATCTGCTGGTGGTGAAAGGCGCCCATGCGGACGATCAAAAGGAACGTACTTACCTGTATCAGGGTATTGCCGAGCGCAACTTCGAACGTAAGTTCCAGTTAGCGGAGAACATTCATGTTCGCGGCGCAAACCTGGTAAATGGTCTGCTGTATATCGATCTTGAGCGCGTGATTCCTGAAGCGAATAAGCCGCGCCGCATCGAAATCAACTAATTCTATAGGCCGCTTCAGGCGGCCTTACTAAGTCATCGGCTTGCCGTCAGGGAGCCGAAAGGTACCTACTCGCTTCTTAGAAGGAGATTATTATGCGTAACTACGATTTATCCCCACTGCTGCGTCAATGGATCGGTTTTGACAAACTGGCCAATGCTTTGCAAAACACCGGTGAAAGCCAGAGCTTCCCGCCTTATAACATCGAAAAGAGCGATGATAACCACTACCGCATTACCCTTGCGTTAGCCGGTTTCCGCCAGGACGATTTGGATATTCAACTGGAAGGCACGCGCCTGACCGTGAAAGGTACGCCGCAGCAGCCGGAAAAAGAGACCAAATGGTTGCACCAGGGGCTGGTCATTCAGCCGTTCAGCCTGAGCTTTACGCTGGCTGAAAATATGGAGGTCTCCGGCGCAAGCTTCACTAACGGCTTGCTGCATATCGATTTGACCCGGAATGAACCTGAAGCCATTGCTCCACAACGTATCGCTATCAGCGAACGTCCCGCATTAAATAGTTAAATAGCTCCATGCCTTTGCCCCGCCAGAAATGACGGGGCTTTTTTGTGCTTTACCACCCATACATTGCGACTGTACTCTGCGAGAATCCATTTACTTAATGATGTTATTCACAGGGAACAAGATAATGAGTGATATAGCATTGACGGTCAGCGTTCTGGCATTAGTGGCAGTTGTCGGATTATGGATCGGCAACATAAAAATACGTGGTGTTGGTTTTGGCATCGGAGGCGTGCTGTTCGGCGGTATTATTGTCGGGCATTTTGTCGATCAGGCAGGGATGACCCTGAGCGGCGACATGCTGCATTTTATTCAGGAATTTGGCCTGATCCTGTTCGTCTACACCATCGGTATCCAGGTCGGACCGGGCTTTTTTGCGTCATTGCGCGTTTCGGGCCTGCGGCTGAATCTGTTTGCCGTGCTGATTGTCATCATGGGTGGCCTGGTCACCGCGATTCTGCATAAGCTTTTTGCCATTCCTCTTCCCGTGGTACTGGGTATATTCTCCGGGGCGGTCACCAATACCCCGGCGTTGGGAGCCGGGCAGCAAATTCTGCGCGATCTGGGTACCCCTGGCGATGTGGTTGACCAGATGGGGATGAGCTATGCCATGGCTTATCCTTTCGGCATTTGCGGAATTTTACTCACCATGTGGCTGATGCGCCTTATTTTCCGCGTTAACGTCGATGCTGAAGCCCAGCAGCATGAATCCACGCTAACCAACGGGCACGCACTGATTCAGACGATGAACATCCGTGTGGAAAACCCAAACATCAACAATATGGCAATTCAGGATGTCCCGATTCTGAACAGCGACAAAATCATCTGCTCGCGTCTGAAACGTGACGAGACATTGATGGTACCGTCGCCAGGGACAGTTATCCAGATGGGCGACCTGTTACACCTGGTCGGGCAGCCAGCCGATCTGCACAACGCGCAGGTGGTGATTGGTCAGGAGGTGGACACATCGTTGTCGACGCGCGGGACTGATTTACGCGTTGAGCGCGTGGTGGTGACCAACGAACAAGTGCTGGGTAAACGTATCCGCGATCTGCACTTTAAAGAACGTTACGACGTGGTGATCTCCCGCCTGAACCGTGCGGGGGTTGAGCTGGTAGCCAGCAGCGACGCCAGCCTGCAATTCGGGGATATCCTCAATCTGGTTGGGCGCCCTTCGTCGATTGACACCGTTGCCAATGTTGTTGGTAACGCGCAGCAAAAACTGCAGCAGGTGCAGATGCTGCCGGTATTTATCGGTATCGGACTGGGTGTTCTGCTGGGGTCAATACCGCTGTTTATCCCGGGTTTCCCGGTGGCGTTGAAGCTGGGGCTGGCCGGTGGGCCGCTGATTATGGCTTTGATTCTTGGACGTATTGGCAGCATCGGTAAGCTGTACTGGTTTATGCCTCCCAGCGCTAACCTGGCGCTGCGAGAGTTGGGTATCGTACTGTTTCTCGCGGTGGTTGGTCTGAAGTCAGGCGGTGATTTTGTTCATACCCTGACGCAAGGCGATGGTCTGAGCTGGGTGGGCTACGGTATTTTCATTACCGCGATTCCGCTCATTACCGTGGGCTTGCTGGCACGGATTTTCGCCAAAATGAACTATCTGACGCTGTGCGGCATGCTGGCCGGCTCAATGACCGATCCTCCTGCGCTGGCGTTTGCTAACAACCTGCATGCCACCAGCGGGGCGGCAGCGCTCTCCTACGCCACCGTTTATCCGCTGGTCATGTTCCTGAGGATTATCACCCCGCAATTGCTGGCGGTGCTCTTCTGGGGATTAGGTTAAAACTGACTTATCCGGCCTGCATCTCCTGTAGGCCGGATAAAACGCAACTCGCCATCCGGCATTACAAACACCCTCTCTCTTTTCCATTGTCTCATCACCCGACTCGCCCTTTCGTTTGAGAATCAGGTTCATACTCCTTAACTGTTCCGGTATAACGACCAGACAACAATATTTAAGGAGCTGTCATGAAGATTTCTCGCCTTGGGGAAGCACCGGACTATCGCTTCTCGCTGGCAAATGAACGTACCTTTCTGGCGTGGATCCGCACCGCGCTCGGATTTCTGGCTGCGGGGGTTGGCCTTGATCAACTGGCCCCGGATTTTGCCACGCCGGTCATCCGTGAGGCGCTTGCCTTGTTGCTGTGTCTGTTTGCCGGCGGTCTGGCGATCTACGGCTACCTGCGCTGGCTACGTAACGAAAAGGCGATGCGACTGAAAGAGGACTTGCCCTACACCCACAGCCTGCTGATTATCAGCGTTATGCTGACTATTGTGGCAGTGATTGTCATGACGCTGGTGCTGTATGCCGGATAGCCGCAAATCGCGACGTATCGCCGACCCGGGGTTACAACCGGAGCGAACATCGCTGGCCTGGTTTCGTACCCTGCTGGGTTATGGTGCGTTAATGGCGCTGGCGCTGAAGCACAACTGGCATCAGGCGGGCTTCCTGTTTTGGGTTTCAATTGTGGTGCTGGCGATGGTGGGAATCGTACTTTGGCGCTATACCCGCAGCCGTAATCTGATGGATGTTACACATAGCGATTTTTCTGAATCTCGTGCGGTGCGTGACAAATTTATGATCTCCCTCGCGGTGTTATCCCTCGCAATACTGTTTGCTGTAACGCATGTTCGCCAACTTATCGTATTTATCGGGAATTTTGCATGACAGGATGTGAGAACATGGATGTTAGTGATGATGTTTTAAACGTGGTGATTGACCACCAGAAGTGTTTACAACCAGTTGAAGTGTACCGTGGTTTGCAACAAGGAAATGTTCGCCTGGTACAGTTTATTCCGCTGGTTAAGCACGATGGCTCAGGTCATCTGACAGACGAATCGGTTACGTCTGAGGCGTGGGGCCGATTTTTAATTACGATATTTGATATCTGGGTACGTGAAGATATTAATCAGATATCTATCCAGCTTTTCGACAAAACGCTCCGCCAGTGGTGTGGTCTGGCAGCACAAATTGAACGACAGACCATGTCATCAATGAATACGCGTTGCCAAACATGCTCATTGTTTCAATATTACCATGGTGATTGTCCTGCGTACTGCGAGGAAAATGGAAAGGGCGTGCTGTGTGCAGGATATCAGGCTTTCTTCAACCATACCGCACCGCATATGCGCGTGATGCGTGACCTGCTTAAGCAGCATCGCTCACCGATGGAGCTGATGGCGATGCTGCGCTGAGATTAGCGCCCTTTCGCCAGGTATTGCGCCATCTCGGTTTCCGGCACCATGCCGCCGCCGGTTGCCCACACCAGATGGGTGGCGTTATTGAGCTGATCCGCGCTGAAGCCATGCATCTGCTGGTAATCCGTGGAGGCGCAAACGTGCTGAGGGCCAGCCATGCCTGCCAGCGCCGACGGCTCAAGACGAATGCCTTCTTCCTGCGCCAGCCAGCCCAGCATATCGTACATTGTCTGATCGTCCAGGGTGTACAGACCGTCGAGCAGACGCTCCATCGCCCGGCCAACAAAGCCCGAGGCGCGACCCACCGCCAGCCCATCCGCCGCCGTCAGGTTGTCGATACCGATGTCCTGTACGGAAATGGTATCGTGCAGCCCGGTGTAAATCCCCAGCAGCATGCACGGTGAATGAGTCGGTTCAGCGAAGAAGCAGTGCACGTTATCGCCGAATGCCAGCTTCAGGCCAAATGCCACGCCGCCAGGGCCGCCACCGACGCCGCACGGTAGGTAGACAAACAGAGGATGATCGGCATCCACCACGCGCCCCTGCTGGGCAAACTGCGCTTTCAGACGCTGACCGGCGACCGCATAGCCTAAGAACAGCGTGCGGGAATTTTCATCATCGATAAAGAAACAGTTCGGATCGGACTCTGCCGCCTTACGACCTTGTTCAACCGCCACGCCGTAATCTTCTTCGTACTCCACTACCGTCACGCCGTGGCTGCGCAGCTTGGCTTTTTTCCACGCGCGGGCGTCGGCAGACATATGCACCGTGACGTTAAAGCCAATGCGGGCACTCATGATACCAATCGACATCCCCAGGTTGCCGGTGGAGCCAACCGCGATGCTGTACTGGCTGAAAAACTGTTTGAACTCCGGCGAAAGCAGAACGCGGTAATCGTCTTTGGTGGTCAGCAGACCGGCTTCCAGCGCCAGTTTTTCCGCATGGGTCAGTACTTCATAAATGCCGCCACGCGCTTTAATCGAGCCTGAAATCGGCAAATGACTGTCTTTCTTCAGCAGGAGTTCGCCGTTAATGTGCTGCCCGAACGCTTTTTCCAGCCGTTTTTGCATGTCCGGGATTGCGGCCAGCTCAGATTCGATAATGCCACCGGTGGCGGCGGTTTCCGGGAAGGCCTGCGCCAGATACGGTGCGAAGCGCGTCAGACGCGCGTGGGCATCCTCAACGTCGTGTGCTGTCAGGCCAACATACGGTAAACCTTCCGCAAGAGAGGTGGTGCCAGGGTTAAACCAGGTTGTCTCTTTCAGAGCCACCAGATCTTCCACTAAAGGATGCTGGGCGATAAGTGTTTGAATGTTTTCCATAGTCAGTCTCTTCGCGCTTAGATAATAAAGGAAAGCAGGAATGTGCAAGCCAGTGCAATAACGGACGCAATAAATGTCGCGGTCGTATAGTATTTGAACGTTTCATTCAGGGTGGCGCCGCAATACTGCTTCACCAGCCAGAACAGGGAATCGGTGACGATCGTGCAGCCAATAGCGCCGGAACCGATGGCAATGGCGATGATTTCCGGGCTAACGTTGGGATAGAGCGGCAGCATCGGTGCCACAATTGCCGTCGCGCCCATCATCGCCACCGTGGCGGAACCCACCGCGGCATGCAGGATTAACGCCACCAGCCACGCCAGCAGAATCGGATGCATATGCATGTTTGAGAGGATCAGCGCCAGAGTATCCGCCAGCCCGCTGCTCTTGAGGATAGCGTTGAATGCGCCGCCTGCACCGATAATCAGCAGAATGTTAGCAATCGAGCCAAAACCGTTTTCGGTGTGGGTCAGCAGCGCTCCCATACCAATGTGTTGACGCAGGCCGAGAATGTAGTAGGCCACGAAGACGGCGATAAACATCGCGGTGATCGGGTTACCAATAAACTCCAGCAGCGTATACAGCGTACTGCCTTTCGCCATGTTCAGCTCAGCGACGGTTTTGACCAGCATCAGGCCAATCGGCAGCAGTACAGTAAACAGCGTCGCCCCCAGCGATGGCAGTGAACTTTCGTCGCGCACTTTCAGGTCGGAAAACTCAGCCGGTACCGGTTTAAATGGCAGACGGTTACCGAGGAATTTCAGGTACAGCGGCCCACCGACAAGCGAAGCCATTAAACCCACCAGTAAGCCGTAGACAATCACGGTGCCAATGTCTGCGCCCAGCTTATTCGCCACGAACAGGGCGGCCGGATGCGGAGGTACGACGCAGTGTACCGCCATCAGCGCCGTACACAGCGGAATCGCCAGCTTCAGTAATGAGGTATTGGTTTTTTTAGCAATCGAAAAGGCCAGTGGAATCAACAGCACCACGCCGACCTCAACGAACAGCGTGATCCCGCAAATTAGCCCGACCAGCACCATAATGACGTCGGCGGAAAGCCAGCGGCAGCGCTGCAGCGTCAGACCGATGCGTTCGGCCGCGCCGGACACTTCCATCATTTTGCCCAGAATGGTCCCAAGGCCAATAACCGCCGCGAGGAAGCCCAGCGTACCGCCGATGCCGCTCTCAATGGCATTGACCATATCCAGCGGCCCCATCCCCATCATCGTACCCACGAAGAAACTGGCTAACAGCAACGCCAGAAACGGGTGGAATTTGAACTTCACGATGGTCAAAACGATTAACACGATGCTTATCAGCAGCGTGCTCACAACCCAGATTTGAGAGTGCATAGCTCACCTTGCCCTGTGATTAATATAAGGTTATTGGACAAAAATAAGGCACCGTCTGACAAACGATATAAATCTCCTTTCACATGAGGCAGATTGCATCAAGTGAGTGATTTACGTCTAATTACGCTATGTTTATGCGATATGGTTCACCTTGATTCATCTTTATGCTGATTTTTGCAGCGAAGTTTTTTACACTCCGGCGAATGAATCAGGAGGACTGGAGGTGAGTTTGGATCCCCTACGCGAGGTCAGAAACCGGCTGCTCAATGGCTGGCAGCTGTCAAAGCTGTATACTTTTGAAGTGGCGGCCCGGCATCAGTCGTTTGCGCTGGCGGCAGATGAGCTGTCGTTAAGCCCCAGCGCCGTCAGCCATCGCATTAATCAACTGGAAGATGAACTGGGCATTCAGCTGTTTGTCCGTTCGCACCGTAAAGTGGAACTCACCCACGAGGGTAAGCGGGTATTCTGGGCGCTGAAATCGTCGCTGGATACGCTGAATCAGGAAATCCTCGATATTAAAAATCAGGAGTTGTCCGGGACGCTCACCGTCTACTCTCGACCTTCTATCGCCCAGTGCTGGCTGGTTCCGGCGCTCGGTGACTTTACCCGTCGCTACCCGTCAATTTCACTGACCATCCTGACCGGCAACGACAACGTCAATCTGCAGCGTGCCGGGGTCGATCTGGCTATCTATTTTGACGATGCGCCTTCCGCGCAGCTTACGCACCACTTCCTGATGGATGAAGAGATCCTGCCGGTATGCAGCCCGGACTTCGCTCGCCGCCATGACCTTACCGGTTCGTTAGTGAATTTGCCGCACTGCACCTTGCTGCACGACAGACAGGCATGGAGTAACGACTCAGGAACCGATGAATGGCACAGCTGGGCGCAGCATTTTACGGCGAATTTGCCGACATCATCGGGGATTGGTTTCGATCGTTCTGATTTAGCGGTAATTGCCGCCATGAACCATATCGGCGTGGCGATGGGCCGAAAGCGGCTGGTGCAAAAACGTCTCGACAGCGGAGAACTGGTCGCGCCTTTTGGCGATATGGCGTTGAAATGCCATCAGCATTACTACATCACCACGCTGCCCGGCAGGCAGTGGCCGAAAATCGAGGCGTTTATTAGCTGGCTTCAGGAACAGGTTAAATAAGCGGACCGCGAATATTTTTTACGCTTTCTCTCTACACGGAAAGTGAAAAAGCGTGCTAAATACGTGATATCACTCCTGATGATTTGCGTAAGGACGACCGTGTTAAAGCCGATTGTTTCCCTTTTACTGTTGGCCAGCGCCACCGTGTGTGCCGCGCAACCTGCGCTGACGGCGGCGCAGTATGCGCAGCAGCTTGGCGTTGGGATGGACGTAGATTGGGCGCGCACCGATCGGGGTATCCGTGAATTCGATCCGCTGGTAGTGCGGGACTACAAGGCGAAAGGATTGGCCCACGTACGCATTCGCGTAGCGGGAGAGCCTACGGAGGCGCGGCTGATTCATCTGCGCAAGCTGGTGGAAGCCTGCGAGCAGTATGGCGTGATCCCGATCATTGCCTATCAGGCAGACGAATATAAAAAAGACCCCAGCGCCGGGAACGAAAAAGAGGTGGTTAACTGGTGGGTGGCGGTGGCGCATTACTTTGGTCAACGCTCGCCGTTGCTGGGGTTCGACCTGATCTACGACCCCTCTGATAAGCTCAACCATAATCAGGCGTCGCTCAATCGCGTGTATGACAAAGCCATTCGAACCATCCATGCCATCGATCCACAGCGAATGATTTTTATCGCGCCGAAACTACATGCCGCTCCGGAAGATTTGGCCAACCTAAAGCTACCGCAGCAAAGTCAGAATACGGTGCTGGCCCAATGGCATATTTTTCCGTGGGGACCGCTGAAAAATAACGGCAAATATCCGTGGACCTCAGGAACTGCGGCAGAAAAGGCCGCCATTCGCGCCCGTATCAATACCGCCATTCATTGGCAGCAGAAAACCGGGCATGTCAGTTGGGTAGGGGGCTGGTCGCCGGGAGAAACCATCAGAAACGCGCCTTCTGCCTCGCAAATGGCGTTTGCCCGCTTTATGGCGTGCGAGCTGAAAAAAGCGAAAATTCCCTATGCTATCAATGCGGATACGCAGTTCTATGATGGTGAGGAGGGGGCCTGGCGTCCGGCGCTGGAGCCGTTACTGACGACGATTATCGCGCCAGAATGCGAAAAGCCCGGCGATAAGCCGGGCCATCATACGCTTAAACCGCCTGTCCCTGATGCGACACGCGTGACGCCAGCGGAAGCCAGCAAACAAAAATCAACAGCCCCATAAGGGTCATCAGCAGGCCCAGACTGGCTTGCCCGGTCTGCGGCAGCATGGCAGAGAACCACGCCAGCACGCCGGAACCAATGTTCTGTAATCCCCCAACCAGCGCGCCAGCAGTGCCTGCCAGGAACGGGAAAGGCTCCATTGCACCGCTGGTTGCCAGCGGAAACAACATTCCGGCGCCGAAGAAAAATAGTGCGGCAGGAACCAGCAGCGTCCAGACGTTCATCACGTCAAACAGCCCTGGGATCCACATCATTAAACCCGCTACCAGACAGCAGGTCACCGACTGCCACATTAGCGTCGAGAAACGTTTATTCGGGCGACCGGCGAACCATGCGCCGAAAAACGCCGCCGGGATGGGCAGGATAAACAGGATACTGACCACCATGCTGCTTAGACCGAGACGTGCGCCCAATAATACTCCGGAGCAGGCCTCAAAGACCGCAACACCCGCCAGACCACCGATCAACATCAGCACGTAACAGGTGAAAGCGCTATTACCAAACAGGGTTTTGTAGCTGGCGATCAGCTGTGGACGCGGCGCACCTGCAGGGCGCGTTTCCGGCATCCAGCGTGCCATGCTAAACGTCACGCCCGCACACAGAATCAACAGAAAAATATAGCAGGCGCGCCAGTTCCACACTGTATCCAGCACACCGCCAATCAGCGGAGCTAACAGCGGACTGACCAGAATCCCCATGTTTAACAGACTATTGGCGTGGCGCAGCTGCGTGCCTTCGTACAGATCGCGCGGTAACGTTCGCGCCATCACACCGCCGACGCCCGTTCCCATCCCCTGGATGGCACTGGCGATAATCAGTACCGTCAGGCTATGCGTGGTAATCGCGACCAGCGTGGCCAGCATAAAAATAGACATCCCGGCGAGGATAACCGGGCGGCGGCCAACGCGGTCTGAAAGGGGACCATAAACCAGTTGTGATAGACCATAGGTCAACAGATAGGCGGCCATTACGCTTTGCACCGCCCCTTCGCGAACGTTCAGTTCACGCGCCATATCAGCAATCGCGGGGATATAAATGGTTTGCGCCATCTGACCTACCGCCACCAGTAATACCAACATCAACAACAAATTGACGCTTCTATGCCTTTTCATTTCGCTGATTACTTTTAAAAAAGAGAAAAAAGAAGAATAAGGTGCTGCACTTTCCCGTAAATGCGCGTGGAATCTACCACAACAGAAAAAGAAGGCCAGATAGTGGGCTGGAATGTTTATGTGATAGACGGCAGGAAATGTAAACAAAAAGCGGCAACAAATGTTGCCGGATTGCATCGGGTTTACAACGCGATCATGATAAGCGTAGTAAAACTGCGCCTACGGCAATACCTGCAGCCGCGACAAGACGTATTCCGGCAACCGTCTCTTTCAGTAGCAGCCACGCGAGCAGCGCGCCAAACAGGATAGAGGTTTCACGCAGCGCCGCGACTACCGCCAACGGAGCCTGGGTCATGGCCCACAGCGCCAGGCCGTAAGAACCCATTGTGCCAATGCCACCAAGAATACCTTTCTTCCACTGCTGTACAAGATAGCGCGACGCTTCCCGGCGTCTGGCGATCATCGCCCAGCCCAGCAGGCAGGAGCCGTTCAGAAAGAAGGTCCACAGCGTATAACCCAGCGCGGTTTCTGATAAACGTACGCCGGTGCCATCAACCAGCGTATAACCGGCGATAAAGCAGGCGTTAATGAGCGCCAGGATAATCCCGCGTTGCGAACCGCTGCGTCCGTTAAATGCCATCCCGAGAATAGCCAGACAGATGGTGGCAATCCCCACCCAGGCGAGTAGCGAGAGGCTATCACCAAGAAACAGGACGCTGATAATCGCGACCAGCAGTGGCGCTGTGCCGCGCATCAGAGGATAGGTCTGGCTCATATCCGAAACCTGATAGGTTTTAGCGACCAGGACGGTATAGACCACCTGTAATGCGGTTGAGACAGCTAAAAACGGCAGGCTGGCGGCAGAGGGTTGCGGCGCAAAGGGTAAACAAATCAGCGCCATAATCGCAGCGGTTCCGCTGACGCTGATCGCCGAGTACAGCTTGTCGTTTCCCGCTTTTACGATGGCATTCCAGCTGGCATGCAGCAGTGCGGCGAACAGCAAAATGCAGAAAACAGAAAGCGTCATGGCGTAATTCTTCCCTGAGGATGTCATAAAAACGTAACATATTGACGCGATACAAGCACCAGGGAGAAGGTGAAAGGGGAGCGGAGTGTTATCCGCCCCCCTTAGGTGCGACTTGAATCTGAATTACTTAATGTATTTCAGAACGGCATCAAGGAGTTGCAGTGCTGCAACAATGAGTTTGAGGATAAGAATAGCGATATCCACGAGGCTCATACGCTCTCCTTTTGGTACAAGGAGCACGGTGCTGACGTACCTCGCCGCTGCCTGTTGCCAGCACCTTTGTTGACATAACACAGTGTGCTCACGCGGGGGTTAAGGCGCTGACGGCACCACCCGTTTCAGCCAGGACTTTGATGCGCCGGTTTACGATGCGGCCCCCGCATAACACATTGCGTACCGAGACATTATAGATAAATACTGTATAAATTAACAGTATTTTATGGACGTTACGCTATTCATGTTCCATACTCAAAAACATCAAAATTCGTGCCGAAATTGCGTGTTCTTCGTAGAACGCGTATACTTTTTTCGTTGACATAACACAGTGTGTTCGGCGGCTACCAACCGCACAACGCTGAAAAAACCTCGCTCCGGCGGGGTTTTTTGTTTTTGCACGACATACAATGAAATGTGATCGTTGAAGCATTTTTGTGCAGATGAAAATTTTTCCATTGTCACGCTGAAAAACCTGTGTTTGTATAAATCCAGTTAATCAACAAACAGACAGGTCCCTAATGAACCCTTCCATGCTGACTGCGACCCTACTAAAAACTGCGCCATCTCGCGCAGCGTTCGTCGTGCGTGTGGTGGTGGTCGTGGTCGTCGGCAATGCGCCGTAGGGTCCGAATCAACACACGATTCCAAAACCCCGCCGGCGCAAACCGGGCGGGGTTTTTCGTTTCAGAGACCTGCCCAGAGCAAAGGCCCAGAATAAAAGGACTGGAGCATGGCAATTTCGGGCATAACATCCAAGCGTACGCGTTTTACGGGCGCAGAATTCATCGTTCATTTCCTGGAACGTCAGGGGATTCAGGTCGTCACCGGTATTCCAGGTGGCTCGATTCTTCCCGTCTATGACGCTTTAAGCCAAAGCACACAAATCCGTCATATCCTGGCGCGCCACGAGCAGGGCGCGGGGTTTATCGCGCAGGGAATGGCGAGAACCGATGGCAAACCCGCTGTCTGTATGGCCTGTAGCGGACCGGGCGCAACCAACCTGGTAACCGCCATTGCCGATGCGCGTCTGGATTCCATCCCGCTGGTGTGTATCACCGGGCAGGTTCCGGCCTCAATGATCGGCACCGACGCTTTCCAGGAAGTCGACACCTACGGCATCTCTATCCCCATCACTAAGCATAACTATCTGGTCCGCCATATCAGTGAATTACCGCAGGTCATGAGCGATGCGTTCCGCATTGCGCAGTCCGGACGTCCAGGCCCGGTGTGGATAGACATTCCTAAGGATATTCAAACCGCTGTTTTTGACATTGAAGAGATGCCGGAGCCCGCGCAGAAAATGGCGGCACCAGCGTTCAGCCAGGACAGCATTCGCGATGCTGCAGCTATGATTAACGCCGCCAAACGCCCGGTGCTGTACCTCGGCGGCGGCGTAATTAACGCGCCGGAACGTGTTCGTGAGCTGGCCGAAAAAGCAAAACTGCCTACCACCATGACCTTGATGGCGCTCGGTATGCTGCCAAAAGCGCATCCGCTGTCGTTAGGCATGCTGGGCATGCATGGCGCACGCAGCACCAACTTTATTCTGCAAGAAGCGGATTTACTGATTGTTCTGGGCGCACGTTTTGATGACCGGGCGATTGGTAAAACCGAACAGTTCTGCCCGAATGCCAAAATCATCCACGTGGATATTGACCGCGCGGAGCTGGGTAAAATCAAACAGCCGCATGTGGCGATCCAGGCAGATGTCGATGAGGTTCTGGCACAATTGCTCCCGCAGATTGAAGCGCAGCCGCGTGAAGAGTGGCATCAACTGGTGTCTGACCTGCAGCAAGAATTTCCGTGCACGATCCCCCAGGAAAAAAATCCGCTCAGCCACTATGGATTGATCAACGCCGTGGCTGCCTGCGTAGACGACAGCGCCATTATCACCACCGACGTAGGCCAGCATCAGATGTGGGCGGCACAGGCTTACCCGCTGAATCGTCCACGCCAGTGGCTGACCTCCGGCGGCCTGGGCACCATGGGCTTTGGCCTGCCTGCGGCGATTGGTGCGGCCCTGGCTAACCCAGACAAAAAAGTGCTGTGCTTCTCCGGCGATGGCAGCCTGATGATGAATATTCAGGAAATGGCCACCGCCAGCGAAAATCAGCTGGATATTAAAATCATTCTGATGAATAACGAAGCGTTAGGTCTTGTATATCAACAGCAGAGTCTGTTCTATAAGCAGGGTGTTTTTGCCGCGACCTATCCGGGGATGATTAACTTTATGCAGATAGCTGCCGGGTTTGGTCTCGAAACCTGCGATCTGAATAACGAAGCGGACCCACAGGCAGCGTTGCAGGAGATTATTAATCGCCCTGGACCTGCGCTGATCCACGTGCGCATCGATGCCGAAGAAAAAGTGTACCCGATGGTGCCGCCGGGTGCGGCAAACACAGAAATGGTGGGGGAATAAGCCATGCAACAGCAGACTCATGACAACGTAATCCTGGAACTCACCGTACGTAACCATCCGGGCGTAATGACTCACGTTTGCGGCCTGTTCGCCCGTCGTGCGTTCAACGTAGAAGGCATCCTCTGTCTACCGATTCAGGACAGCGATAAGAGCCGCATCTGGCTACTGGTCAACGACGATCAACGTCTTGAGCAGATGATAAGCCAGATCGACAAGCTTGAAGATGTGGTGAAAGTGGCCCGCAATCAGTCCGATCCGTCGATGTTTAACAAAATCACCGTGTTCTTTGAGTGAGTTAGTCGCCGTCTGAATCCGGGGTGATCACTTTGACAGAGCCGTTCCGGCAGTGGGTTGCGTAATCTGCCGGTAACGGACGGTCGCTTATCAGTACGTCAAAGGTGGAGAGTGGACCAATGCTGGCGGGGGCGACCTCATCGAACAGGGCGTGGCGCGTCAGCAGAATTTTGCGTAATCCGCGTTCCATTGCTTTGCGTTTTGTGGCTAGATCGTCCGGATTGAACCAGCTAACGCCGAAATGCTCATGGACGCCGCTGGCGGAGATGAATACTTTTCGTGGGTTGAGCGCATCCAGCGGAGAGGGGGTGCTGGTATCGTAAAAGGCGTCACTTTTCGCCCGATAGGTGCCTCCGCAAAGAATCACCGTGGCGTTGGGTTTTTCATTTAGCGCCACGAATACCCG
This sequence comes from Citrobacter sp. Cf116, assembly GCF_030336505.1. Classification (NCBI taxonomy): domain Bacteria; kingdom Pseudomonadati; phylum Pseudomonadota; class Gammaproteobacteria; order Enterobacterales; family Enterobacteriaceae; genus Citrobacter; species Citrobacter sp. Cf116. The sequence goes on from NZ_JAOWEQ010000024.1 coordinate 70,427, forward strand.
GTGCGAGTAGCAAATTCCGGTAAAGGAAATATCATCCGGGATCATGCTGACCACCAACGGCATTTCCGCACCATTATCAAAAAAGACCAGATCATTTTCACTTACCAGTCCCGCGGCCAGAATGGCAACCGGTAAATCGTCGCGGTGATACTGTTTTTGCGCAGGCACTGGGGCATTAACGATGGCGGCGGGCTTGTTCACCATCACAATGTAACCACCGAGCAGCGTAAGCGGTAACGGCTCGTCATCCTGACTGAGATCCCGACGAATAGTCATCACGGAAACTTCCAGCATTCGTGCCGCCTCTTTCAGATGGATTCGGTCGGTCTTCTTCAACAATTCCATCAGACGTCGAATACGTTCTTTTTGCTTAGTTTCCATGTGCTTCTCCACGAATCATGTTCCCATGTTCCTTCAGTAACATTTTTGTGTTTCTGAGAACATGGCATTGCCGCATTACTATACGTCTGACTATTCGGAAATAAAAGCGTGTTTTTTCACGTTTTATTGATTATATCCATTAACTTTCAGTCAATTGTAAGCAACTTCATTATTTGTAGTGTGATGGGGGCGCAACATTTAGCGTAATAAATAAACAATAAAATGATCTTCCAATCGCGATCCTAGTCACAAATGATACGAAAGTAACATGATAATGTTATTTTAATATCATTGTAGTGTGATTGTTTCTGAGAGGTAGTAAAATGGATATCGCGGTTATTGGCTCCAACATGGTGGATCTCATCACCTACATCAACCAGATGCCCAAAGAAGGGGAAACGCTGGAAGCGCCGGCGTTCAAAATTGGCTGCGGGGGCAAAGGCGCAAATCAGGCCGTTGCGGCTGCTAAGCTCAATTCCAAAGTACTGATGCTGACAAAAGTCGGTGATGATATTTTTGCGGATAACACTATTCGCAATCTCGAATCCTGGGGGATTAATACCACCTATGTCGAAAAGGTACCCTGCACCAGCAGCGGTGTCGCACCGATCTTTGTTAATGCGAACTCCAGCAACAGTATTCTGATTATTAAAGGAGCGAACAAATTTCTCTCCCCGGAAGATATCGATCGTGCGGCGGAAGATCTGAAAAAATGTCAGCTTATTGTCCTGCAACTGGAAGTGCAGCTGGAAACCGTTTATCACGCGATTGAATTTGGCAAAAAACACGGTATTGAAGTGTTACTAAATCCCGCCCCTGCATTACGGGAATTAGATATGTCTTATGCCTGTAAATGTGATTTTTTTGTGCCGAACGAAACCGAGCTGGAAATATTAACCGGTATGCCAGTGGATACTTATGACCATATTCGCGCAGCGGCACGTTCTCTGGTTGATAAAGGTCTGAACAATATTATCGTCACCATGGGTGAGAAAGGTGCGTTGTGGATGACGCGTGACCAGGAAGTCCATGTTCCGGCGTTTAAAGTGAACGCTGTCGATACCAGTGGCGCAGGCGACGCTTTCATCGGTTGTTTTGCCCATTATTACGTTCAAAGCGGTGATGTCGAAGCCGCCATGAAAAAAGCCGTTCTCTTCGCTGCATTTAGCGTTACCGGGAAAGGCACTCAATCATCTTATCCAAGCATCGAACAATTTAATGAGTTTCTTACCTTAAACGAATAATACTCCTGCATTGTAAAAGGTAGCACTATGAACGATAAAAACATCATTCAGATGCCCGACGGCTATCTGAATAAGACGCCTCTGTTCCAGTTTATTTTGTTATCCTGTTTATTCCCATTATGGGGATGCGCAGCCGCATTAAATGATATTCTGATTACGCAATTCAAAAGCGTATTTTCACTCAGCAACTTTGCTTCGGCATTAGTGCAGAGTGCCTTTTATGGCGGTTATTTTTTAATTGCGATTCCAGCATCATTGGTGATTAAAAAGACCAGCTATAAAATCGCCATCTTAATGGGACTGACGCTTTATATTGTTGGCTGTACGCTCTTTTTCCCGGCATCGCACATGGCCACTTACACCATGTTCCTCGCGGCAATTTTTGCGATTGCGATTGGCCTGAGCTTCCTGGAAACGGCAGCTAATACCTACAGCTCCATGATTGGCCCAAAAGCGTATGCCACTTTACGCCTGAACATCAGCCAGACCTTTTACCCCATTGGCGCAGCTGCCGGTATTCTGCTGGGCAAATATCTGGTCTTCTCTGAAGGCGAGAGTCTGGAAAAACAGATGGCTGGGATGAACGCGGAACAGATCCACAACTTTAAAGTGTTGATGCTGGAAAATACCCTTGAGCCTTACAAGTACATGATTATGGTACTGGTTGTGGTGATGGTGTTGTTCCTGCTGACACGCTTCCCGACCTGCAAAGTCGCGCAAACGGCGAGTCATAAGCGTCCGTCAGCGATGGACACGCTGCGTTATCTGGCCAGCAATGCCCGTTTCCGTCGTGGAATTGTGGCGCAGTTCCTGTACGTGGGGATGCAGGTCGCGGTATGGTCATTCACCATCCGTCTGGCGCTGGAATTAGGTGATATTAACGAGCGTGACGCCTCAACCTTCATGGTCTATAGCTTTGCCTGCTTCTTTATCGGCAAGTTTATCGCCAACATATTGATGACGCGCTTCAATCCGGAAAAAGTGCTGATCCTATACTCCATTATTGGCGCGCTGTTCCTCGTCTATGTTGCGCTGGCGCCAAGCTTCAGTGCCGTGTACGTCGCCGTGCTGGTGAGCGTCCTGTTTGGACCCTGCTGGGCGACAATCTACGCCGGTACGCTGGATACTGTGGATAACGAGCATACTGAAATGGCGGGAGCTGTCATTGTCATGGCGATTGTCGGTGCTGCGGTAGTTCCGGCAATTCAGGGCTATGTGGCTGATATGTTCCACTCGCTGCAACTTTCGTTCCTGGTCTCCATGCTGTGCTTCGTGTACGTCGGTATCTACTTCTGGCGTGAAAGCAAAGTACGCAACAATCTGGCTGAAGCGACGGTTTCCTGAGGAGAACGATCATGACAACACGTATCACGCTGTGGCGGGAACTCTTTGCAGAGCATCCGCGAATCTTACTGAAAAATAGCGATTTCATGGTTACCGCGTTTCGTTATGCCAGCGGTGTGGAAGGTCTGAAGATAGAAAACAGTCGTGGACATCTGGTTATTCTGCCCTGGATGGGGCAGATGATCTGGGATGCGCAGTTTGACGGGCATGATCTGACCATGCGCAACATGTTCAGTCAGCCAAAACCGGCTGCAGAAGTGGTCGCGACCTACGGCTGCTTTGCTTTCCACTCGGGGCTATTGGCTAATGGCTGCCCGTCGCCGGAAGATTCTCACCCGCTGCATGGTGAAATGGCCTGTGCTGCGATGGATGAGGCCTGGCTGGAGCTGGAAGGCGAGAATTTGCGCGTGAGCGGACGCTACGAGTATGTGATGGGGTTCGGTCATCATTATCAGGCGTATCCTGCGGTGGTCATGCGCAAGGCGAGCGCGCTGTTTGATATTCAGATGTCGGTCACTAACCTCGCTTCAGTGGCAATGCCTTTGCAGTACATGTGCCATATGAACTATGCCTACGTCCCGGAAGCGACCTTCAGCCAGAATATCCCGGATGAAGCCATAACGCTGCGTGAATCGGTACCCGCACATGTTAAGCCTACCGAGCAGTGGCTGGCGTTTAATCAGCGGATTATTCAGGGTGAGACTTCGCTGATGCGCCTTAATGAACCCGATTTTTACGATCCGGAAATCGTTTTCTTCGCTGACCAACTGGATAGATACACAGATAAGCCTGAATTTAGCATGATCGCACCTGATGGCACCACGTTCGTGACGCGTTTCTCCAGCGCGGAGCTGAATTATGTCACCCGTTGGGTCCTCTATAACGGCGATCAGCAGGTGGCAGCCTTCGCCCTACCCGCGACTTGTCGCCCCGAAGGCTTCCTGGCAGCGGAGCGAAACGGGACGTTGATTCAGATAGAACCGAAACACACCCGCACATTTACCGTCACAACGGGCATAGCATGATCGCTCAAGGCTTGAACAGCAACGCGCTTATCGTTAAGGTAAGCGCTTTTGCTGGATGGCGGTATTAATGCCTTATCCGGCCTACAACGGCACCCGCCCGTAGGCCTGATAAGCGCAGCGCCATCAGGCATGTCTTAGCGCCAGGATGAATCCATGATTACCGTTGCCCTTATTGACGACCACCTTATCGTCCGCTCCGGCTTTGCCCAACTGCTGGGGCTGGAACCTGATTTGCAGGTGGTGGCTGAGTTTGGCTCAGGCAGTGAGGCGCTGGCGGGATTACCGGGGCGCGGCGTGCAGGTCTGTATCTGTGATATCTCGATGCCAGATATCTCCGGTCTTGAACTGTTAAGCCAGTTGCCAAAAGGAATGGCGATTATCATGCTCTCCGTCCACGACAGCCCGGCGCTGGTGGAGCAGGCGCTCAACGCGGGCGCGCGTGGTTTCCTTTCTAAACGCTGTAGCCCGGATGAGCTGATCGCAGCGGTGCATACCGTTGCGACCGGCGGCTGTTACCTGACGCCGGACATCGCCGTCAAACTGGCGGCTGGTCGCCAGGATCCGCTCACCAAACGCGAACGTCAGGTGGCGGAAAAACTGGCACAAGGTATGGCGGTCAAAGAGATTGCTGCTGAACTGGGTCTGTCGCCGAAAACGGTGCACGTGCATCGCGCCAACCTGATGGAAAAGCTGGGCGTCAGCAACGACGTCGAACTGGCCCGCCGGATGTTTGACGGCTGGCAATGAACACGCTCTGTTCCCGGTTAATCACCGTTGTTGCCTGCTTCTTTATCTTCTCTGCCGCGTGGTTTTGCCTGTGGAGCATCAGCCTGCATCTGGTTGAGCGCCCGGAGCTGGCAGTACTGCTGTTTCCGTTTGGCCTGCGTCTGGGGCTGATGCTGCAATGTCCACGTGGCTACTGGCCGGTGTTGTTGGGCGCGGAATGGCTGCTTCTTTTCTGGTTGGTACAGGAAGTGGTGCTGGCCCATTTGCCACTTTTGATGATCGGCAGCTTCCTCACGTTACTCCCGGTGATGCTGATATCGCGATACCGCCATCAGCGTGACTGGCGTACGCTGCTGTTGCAGGGCGCGGCGCTTACGGCGGCGGCATTGCTGCAATCGCTGCCCTGGCTTGGGCAGGGTGAAGAGGCATGGAACGCGTTGCTGCTGACGCTCACCGGCGGATTAACGCTGGCGCCGATCTGCCTGGTGTTCTGGCACTATCTGACCAGCACCACCTGGCTGCCGCTGGGCCCTGCGGTGGTGTCGCAGCCGGTGAACTGGCGCGGGCGGCATCTGGTCTGGTACCTGCTGCTGTTTAGCGTCAGCCTGTGGCTACAGCTCGGTTTACCCGCCGAGCTTTCGCGCTTCACACCGTTTTGCCTCGCGTTGCCGATCATTGCGCTGGCCTGGCACTACGGCTGGCAGGGGGCGCTGATTGCGACGCTGATGAACGCCATCGCGCTGATTGCCAGCCAGACCTGGCACGATCATCCCGTCGACCTGTTGCTCTCGCTGCTGGTGCAAAGCCTGACCGGGCTGCTGCTCGGCGCGGGCATTCAGCGTCTGCGTGAGCTTAACCAGTCGCTGCAAAACGAATTAGCGCGCAACCATCGTCTGGCTGAACGCCTGCTGGAGACCGAAGAGAGCGTGCGCCGGGACGTGGCGCGCGAACTGCATGATGATATCGGCCAGACCATCACCGCCATTCGTACCCAGGCGGGTATTGTCCAGCGCCTGGCGCCGGAAAACGCAGGGGTGAAGCGTAGCGGGGCACACATCGAACAACTTTCTCTCGGCGTGTACGATTCGGTGCGTCGCCTGTTAGGCCGCCTGCGACCACGCCAGTTGGACGATCTCACGCTGGAACAGGCCATCCGCTCATTGATGCGCGAAATGGAGCTGGAAAGCCGCGGCATCGTCAGCCATCTGGACTGGCGAATTGACGAATCTGCACTCAGCGAAAGCCAGCGGGTGACGCTGTTTCGCGTCTGTCAGGAAGGACTGAACAACATCGTTAAGCACGCCAACGCCAGCGCGGTGACGCTTCAGGGCTGGCAACAGGATGAACGGCTGATGCTGGTGATTGAGGACGACGGCAGCGGCCTGCCGCCGGGGTCGAATCAGCATGGATTTGGCCTCACCGGGATGCGTGAACGGATTAGCGCCCTCGGAGGATCGCTGTCGATTTCCTGTACGCACGGCACGCGGGTCAGCGTGTCACTGCCTCAACGTTATGTGTAAGGAGCGGCCATGTTTGCGTTTTTAAAAGCCCCGGCCAATGCGCCGCTCATCACCGACAAGCAGGAAGTGGATGCCCGCTATCGCTATTGGCGGCGGCATATCCTGACCACCATTTGGCTCGGCTACGCGCTGTTCTATTTCACACGCAAAAGCTTCAATGCCGCCGTACCGGATATCCTCACCAGCGGCGTGCTGACCCGCAGCGATATTGGGCTACTGGCGACGCTGTTTTACATCACCTACGGCCTGTCGAAGTTTGTTTCCGGTATCGTCAGCGACCGCTCCAACGCCCGCTATTTTATGGGCATCGGGCTGATCGCCACCGGCGTGGTGAACATTTTGTTTGGATTCTCTACCTCACTGTGGGCCTTTGCGGTGCTGTGGGCGCTGAACGCCTTTTTCCAGGGCTGGGGGTCGCCGGTCTGCGCGCGTTTATTGACCGCGTGGTATTCGCGTACCGAGCGCGGTGGCTGGTGGGCGCTGTGGAATACCGCGCACAACGTCGGCGGGGCGCTGATCCCTATCGTGATGGCGGCGACAGCGCTGCACTACGGCTGGCGCGCCGGGATGATGATCGCTGGGCTGCTGGCGATTGTGGTGGGGGTTTTCCTCTGCTGGCGGCTGCGCGACAGACCGCAGGCGATTGGTCTGCCGCCGATTGGCGACTGGCGGCATGATGAGCTAGAAATTGCTCAGCAGCAGGAAGGTGCAGGGCTGAGCCGCAAAGAGATCCTCACCCGCTATGTGCTGCTGAATCCTTATATCTGGCTGCTGTCACTGTGTTATGTGCTGGTGTACGTGGTCCGCGCCGCGATCAACGACTGGGGCAATCTGTACATGTCGGAGACGCTCGGTGTGGATCTGGTGACTGCCAATACCGCCGTGACCATGTTCGAACTGGGTGGATTTGTCGGTGCGCTGGTGGCGGGGTGGGGCTCGGACAAGCTGTTTAACGGCAACCGCGGTCCAATGAACCTTATTTTTGCCGCCGGAATTTTGCTCTCCGTTGGTTCGCTGTGGCTGATGCCGTTCGCCAGCTACGTGATGCAGGCAGCGTGCTTTTTCACCACCGGATTCTTCGTCTTCGGCCCGCAGATGCTGATCGGCATGGCGGCAGCGGAGTGTTCGCACAAAGAGGCGGCAGGTGCAGCAACCGGTTTTGTTGGGCTGTTTGCCTATCTGGGGGCATCGCTCTCCGGCTGGCCCCTGGCGAAGGTGATGGAGGTCTGGCACTGGACCGGGTTTTTTGTGGTGATCGCCATTGCGGCGGGGATTTCCGCGCTGCTGCTGCTGCCGTTTTTAAACGCCCAGGCTCCGCGCGATCTCAACGAAGCGTGATGCACCTCACCTTTTTGCCCTGAGTGGGGCAAAACTAAGAAATTTTCCCGGTTTCACCTGGACGCTGTCTCAGGCACGTCTCCCGGCTAATTTTTACAATGCCTGCTATTCGCAGGTATAAAAATTAGCTCGGGAGTGTCAAATGCTGGCCTTTCTCAACCAGGTGCGCAAGCCGACCCTGGATCTGCCGCTCGATGTGCGGCGCAAAATGTGGTTCAAACCGTTCATGCAGTCCTATCTGGTGGTCTTTATCGGCTACCTGACCATGTACCTGATCCGCAAAAACTTCAACATCGCGCAGAACGACATGATCTCCACCTACGGGCTGAGCATGACGCAACTGGGGATGATTGGCCTGGGCTTCTCCATCACCTACGGCGTGGGAAAAACGCTGGTTTCCTACTACGCGGACGGCAAAAACACCAAGCAGTTCCTGCCGTTTATGCTGATCCTCTCTGCCATCTGTATGCTCGGCTTCAGCGCCAGCATGGGCGCGGGTTCAACCAGCCTGTTTCTGATGATCGCCTTCTATGCGCTGAGTGGTTTCTTCCAGAGTACCGGCGGCTCGTGTAGCTATTCCACCATCACCAAATGGACGCCGCGTCGCAAGCGGGGTTCTTACCTCGGTATGTGGAACATCTCCCACAACCTCGGCGGTGCGGGTGCGGCAGGCGTGGCGCTGTTTGGCGCTAACTATCTGTTCGACGGTCACGTCATCGGGATGTTTATCTTCCCGTCGATTATCGCGCTGATTGTTGGTTTTATCGGCCTGCGCTACGGCAGTGACTCCCCGGAATCTTATGGTCTTGGTAAAGCTGAAGAGTTGTTCGGTGAGGAGATCAGCGAAGAAGACAAAGAGACCGAAGAAAACGAGATGACGAAATGGCAGATCTTTGTTGAGTACGTGCTGAAAAACAAAGTGATCTGGCTGTTATGTTTCTCGAACATCTTCCTGTACGTGGTGCGTATCGGTATTGACCAGTGGTCCACTGTCTACGCCTTCCAGGAGCTAAAGCTCTCCAAAGAAGTGGCGATTCAGGGCTTTACCCTGTTTGAAGTGGGCGCGCTGGTCGGCACGCTGCTGTGGGGTTGGCTCTCTGACCTGGCGAATGGTCGCCGTGCGCTGGTGGCCTGCGTGGCGCTGGCGTTGATTATCGCCACCCTGGGCGTTTATCAGCACGCCAGCAACCAGTACGTTTATCTGGCTTCGCTGTTTGCACTGGGCTTCCTGGTATTTGGTCCGCAGTTGTTAATCGGCGTTGCGGCAGTCGGATTTGTACCGAAAAAAGCGATCGGCGCAGCCGATGGGATTAAAGGTACCTTTGCTTATCTGATTGGTGACAGCTTCGCCAAGCTTGGTCTGGGGATGATTGCCGACGGCACGCCGATTTTCGGCCTCACCGGCTGGGCAGGAACCTTCGCCGCGCTGGACACCGCCGCCATCGGTTGTATCTGTCTGATGGCCATCGTGGCCGTGTTTGAAGAACGTAAAATTCGCCGCGAGAAAAAGATTCAACAACTGAAAGTCGCTTAAGTTAAGTGTGCATTGGTAACTTTTGCCCGCCTTAATGGCGGGCTTTTTTATGCCGTGGCGTTCATCCATCGACAGCGATAAATTTGCCGCTATGATGGACATCCTGTCTGGTAATGGATGTGCGCATGATTTGGATAATGTTGGCCACCCTGGTGGTTGTTTTTGTGGTGGGATTTCGGGTGCTAACGTCCGGGTCGCGGCGGGCAATTCGCCGTCTGAGCGAGCGACTGAACATTGATGTCGTGCCAGTAGAATCGATGATCGATCAGATGGGAAAAGTACAGGGTGAGGCTTTTTTACAGTACCTCCACCGCCCTGATGAATCACATCTGCAAAATGCGGCCCAGGTGCTGTTGATCTGGCAAATAGTGATTGTCGACGGCAGTGAGCCGAATCTGCTGCAGTGGCACCGTTGGCTGCAAAAAGCTCGGCTGGCCGCGCCGATTACCGATGCGCAGGTGCGTCTGGCGCTCGGTTTTTTGCGCGAAATGGAGCCGGATATGCAGGAGCTTAATGCGTTTCAAATGCGCTATAACGCCTTTTTCCAGCCCGAAGATGGTGTGCATTGGTTGCATTGATAGTCATGCCTGATGGCGTTACGGTTCTCAGGTCGACAAAACGTGTCGCTATCTGGCAGTGGCTAATTACATCAGAACGTCCAGGCCATGTTTTTGCACGATGCTGAGTAGTTTTAATGACATCCCACCAGGTCGTTTAGCTCCGCTCTCCCATTTTTGCACTGTCGATACGCTGGTGTTCAGATAACGGGCAAAAACGGGTTGGCTTACATTTAGCTTTTCACGCAATGCTTTAATCTCAGTCGGTTGAAGATCTTCCACGTGACTAAGTCTGGCTTTGTCAAAATCGCGCATCGTTTCCTGTGGAATTGCACCAACGCTAAATAATCCAGAAGCTGCGCTATGGATGGCTTCAAAGGCAGGGCTTTTGAATTTATTCTTTGCTGTCATGACAGACCTCTACCAGTTCTTTACTCTGAATCAGTGCTGCTATTTTCATATCACCGAGGCTTGCATAATGCTTCGCCAGTTCACGAAAGCCGCTTAACTCGCTACTGTTAATATTTGCTATGTTCTGCTTGGCGTACAAGAACGTATAAAACCAATGCTCTCCGCCTTTCGCAAGGATGATGGCGCGATCGCGATTTTGATTAAGCCGCTTTTTATAAACTCCTCCGCCGAGATTGTCTGCTCTTCCCTGAAGAGTGGCGGCTATTGCTTCACATAATTCATTGTCATTAATTGCATGAGATTTCGCTTCCCTGGTAAACCATTTGGTTTTGAACACTCGCATCGGGTTGACATCCTGTAACCATAAATATAGCACCTGGTGATATACTATGCATTTAGTTAGCTGTAAAAAGGGGAAAAATCAGCCACGTTCGGAATGTGCGAGCCTCTACGCAAGTGACAATGCAAAACGGTAGAGTTGCTGAAACGTTAAATACGTCACAAATTTAATGTTACACTGCGTAACTTTTCTACAATAACCCCACGCAGGTAACAAAATGAGTGAAGCTGTTGAACAAAAATCCCGCGCTGAGGCAAATTCCCGACCTAACTGGTCGGCGGTATTTGCCGTGGCGTTCTGTGTTGCCTGCCTGATAACCGTTGAGTTTCTGCCCGTTAGCCTGTTAACGCCGATGGCGCAGGATCTGGGGATTTCTGAAGGTGTGGCGGGGCAATCGGTGACCGTGACGGCATTTGTCGCCATGTTCGCCAGCCTGTTTGTGACGCAAATTATTCAGGCGACCGATCGTCGCTATGTGGTGATCCTGTTTTCGGTGCTGCTGACGCTTTCCTGTCTGCTGGTTTCCTTTGCCAATTCTTTTTCGCTGCTGCTCGTTGGCCGCGCCTGTCTCGGTCTGGCGCTTGGTGGCTTCTGGGCGATGTCGGCGTCGCTGACCATGCGTCTGGTTCCCGCACGTACGGTACCGAAAGCGCTGTCGGTTATTTTTGGCGCAGTCTCAATCGCGCTGGTGATTGCCGCGCCGTTGGGGAGCTTTTTAGGCGGCATTATCGGCTGGCGTAATGTGTTTAATGCGGCGGCGGTGATGGGCGTTCTGTGCACAATTTGGGTGGTGAGAGCGTTGCCTTCGCTGCCTGGCGAGCCTTCGCATCAGAAACAAAACATGTTCAGCCTGTTGCAGCGACCGGGGGTGATGGCCGGGATGATTGCCATCTTCATGTCCTTTGCCGGGCAGTTCGCCTTCTTTACCTATATTCGCCCGATCTATATGAATCTGGCGGGCTTTGACGTTGATGGCCTGACGCTGGTGCTGCTGAGCTTCGGTATTGCCAGCTTTGTTGGTACGTCGCTTTCGTCGATGATTTTGAAGCGTTCGGTCAAACTGGCGTTAGCCGGTGCGCCACTGGTGCTGGCGCTCAGTGCACTGGTCCTGATTCTGTGGGGCAGTGACAAAGTGGTGGCGGCGGGTATTGCGATTATCTGGGGACTGTTGTTTGCGCTGGTACCGGTCGGCTGGTCGACGTGGATCACGCGCTCGCTTGCCGATCAGGCAGAAAAAGCCGGATCGGTGCAGGTCGCCGTGATCCAGCTTGCCAATACCTGTGGGGCTGCGGTGGGAGGCTATGCGCTCGATACTCTCGGATTGCTGTCACCCCTGATGCTTTCCGGCAGTCTGATGCTGCTGACGGCGCTTCTGGTGGCAGCAAAAGTTCGCATAAAGGGTATGTAATAAACTAAAGCTCGGTATGCCGGATCGCTATCCGGCATCCTGGTTATTTTTAATTAAAACCATTGTTTTCGGCAGTATGGGCAAACCATTCGCCGCTCTTTTTCACCGTACGTTTTTGCGTGTCTAAATCTAACTGAACAAAACCGTAGCGGTTTTTATATCCGTTGAGCCAGGACCAGTTATCAATAAAAGTCCACATATGGTAGCCAAGACAATTACAACCTTCGCTGATGCCTTTATGTAGCCATTTAAGATGCTCAGAAACAAATTCAATGCGGTAGCTGTCGTTGATCTGGTCATGCTCAACGAAACGCTGCTCATTTTCCACACCCATACCGTTTTCAGAAATAAAGCAGCGCGGGTTGCCGTAATTATCACGAAGATTAGTAATAATATCGTAAATACCAGGCTCATAAATTTCCCAGCCACGGTAAGGGTTCATTTTACGCCCCGGCATTTCGTAATAATCAAACAGCCACTCCGGCATAAACGGCGCATTTGGATTGACCGCAGTATCACGACATTTCACGCGACGCGGCTGATAATAATTGATACCGAGCAGGTCGATTTTCCCCTCGGCGATGAGCTGACTGTCGCCTGGCTGACAGGTTGGTAGCTGATCGTACTCTTTCAGCAATTCGACCAGATCCGCCGGATATTCCCCTTTTAGTACCGGGTCAAGGAAGCTGCGGTTAAACAGCAGATCCGCATGGTGCGCGGCTTTCACATCCGCCGGGTGCTGAGAGCGTGGATAAGAGGGCGTCAGATTTAGGATCACACCGATCTCACCGCCGTAGTTTCCGGCGCGATACGCCCGTACCGCTGTGGAATGCGCCAGTACAGTGTGATACGCCACGGTGGCCGCGCGTTTGAAATCCACCACGTTAGGGTAATGGAAGTCATACAGATAGCCGCCTTCCACCGGGACAATCGGCTCGTTAAAGGTGAACCAGTGCTTAACCCGGTTACCGAATAAGTTAAAACAGGTCTGCGCGTAGCGGCCAAACGCCTCAACCACCTCACGGTTTTCCCAGCCGCCTTTCTCCTGCATCACCATTGGCATGTCAAAGTGGAACAGGGTGATAAATGGCGTAATGCCTTGCGCCAGCAGCTCGTCGATGACGTTGTTATAGAATTCGACGGCTTCCGGATTAACATCGCCGGTACCGTCCGGGATCAGGCGTGACCAGCTCAGCGACGTACGGAAGCTGTTGTGCTTCAACTGTTTGAGCAGTGCGATATCCTGTTTCCAGTGCTGATAAAACGTTGAGGTGTCCGCCGGACCAACCCCCTGATGGAAACGACCTGGCTGGCGGTCGAACCACACGTCCCACGTGGTCTGGCTTTTGCCGCCGTTCAGGCTATCCCCTTCGGTTTGCAGTGCCGAGCAGGCACTGCCCCACAAGAAGTTTTCTGGAAAACGGTATCGCATTGTTATTGCTCCATTGCTATTTATACGTTCTGGCAACAATACGTGTTTTTGCGACACAGAAACCGGTTACAGTGCTCATTTTACAACAAGATGTTTATAAATCCGGGCATTCAACTTTGCCAAGTGCTTCCCAGTAGTTGTTCTGGTTATTTCTTTGTATTGCCAGAATAGCCTCGCGGATATGCTGCTGATTACGTGTATCAGACATAATCGTTTTTTCCCACACGTCATCGGAGGGTGATCCCTGTGGGGTACAAATCTTGCGTAAGTCCTTCAATACAGTATTTTTTTCATGAACGGACTGTAGAGAGCCGTAAGCCGAATCGGCCTGCGCTAAACCCGACAGCGTGAAAAGAATGGCAATAAGCGGTAAAGCGGCTCGTTTCATGATAATAATCCTTGTTGTCGATGCGCATCATCTCAAGAGTAAGTGTAGACGGCATGCGCCTCACTCATCAGCCTGTGTTAATTTCTAAACAAATAATCAGCCAGAAGTTGTATTTTTTCAGGAGGATAGGATGCAAATACAGATTACAGATACCATTACTGAAGACGATCAAAATGCCCTGCTTGCCGGATTGCGCGCCTACAACCGCCAGTTCCTGAGAACCACCAATTTTGGCGACCTGGCGGTGTACTGGCGCGATGAAAGCAATGAAATTCTGGGCGGGCTGATTGGCAAAATCAAAGGCGAATGGCTGTGTATTGATTTCCTGTGGATGCATGATTCGCTGCGCAAAGGCGGTTACGGCACAAAATTGATGCAGGCTGCCGAGCAGACAGCGCGTGAGAGAGGATGCCTGCATGCGCTGGTGGATACCATGAGTTTCCAGGCGCTGCCGTTTTATCAGAAAAATGGCTATCAGCTGCAAATGACCCTCGATAACTTTCCGGAAACCGGCTCCGCGCGGCATTATTTGTCGAAAACGTTTTGATGACCGAAAGGTCTGGACGCCGCCTCACTTTCTTGCGCAGCAGAATAGTGTATGTTCTGAACAATCATTTATTTCTTAAGCGGTAAAGAGATGAGACGGATTGAGATAATACTGGGGGAGCTGGAACGGCTGACGCGAGGACTGAATCTTGCTCATCTGGCGCAGGAAACGGCGTTCACAGCAGAAGCTATCGGCTTTAACCTCGGACTGGCGCGCAACTCGGTCAGTAAAGATCTCAATCAGCTCTGGAACGACGGCCTGGCGATTAAAAGCCGCGGACGCCCGGTATTCTTTCTGCATCGTCAGACGATTGAAACGCTGCTGGGGCGCAAACTGGATGAGTCCGAGCGTGAAGTGCAAACCGTTGCCGACCTGTTGCCTGTTCAGGAAAACCAGGCGACAGACGATCCCTTTTCTGGCCTGATTGGTTACGATCGCAGCCTGCGCGACGCGGTAGAAAAAGGCCGCGCGGCGGTGCTGTATCCCCACGGGCTGCACGTTCTGCTGACCGGTCCCTCCGGCGTCGGCAAAACCTTTTTTGCCGAACTGATGCATCGTTTCGCCTGCGAACGCGCAGTGGGAGCGTCGCCGCCGCTGGTTTACTTTAACTGCGCGGAATACGCCCATAACCCGGAGTTGCTTTCTTCGCACCTGTTTGGTCATCGACAGGGGGCATTTACCGGCGCAAATGAAAATAAACCCGGTCTGGTCGAGCAAGCCGACGGTGGCTATCTGCTGCTCGACGAAGTGCATCGTCTGCCGTATGAAGGTCAGGAAAAGCTATTTTCTATTCTCGACAAAGGCGAATACCGGCCGCTGGGTTCCAGCGCCGTGGCGCGGTCAATCTCGGTTCGTCTGATATGTGCGACCACCGAACCGGTAAGTTCGGCGTTGCTGCGCACTTTCCAGCGACGTATTCAGGTATGTATCGATCTCCCCGGCATCCGCCAGCGTTCGGTGGAAGAGCAGGTTGAACTGATCGTTGGCTTCTTACAGCGTGAGAGCCGCAAAATCGAGCGTACGATAAGCATCGACCGTACCTTGCTGCTCTGGCTGTTGAACAAGCCGCTGGAAGGCAACATTGGTCAGCTTAAGAGCGACATTCAGTTTCTCTGCGCCCAGGCCTGGGCCTCAGGGATGACCGAGCACAGCGACACGCTACAGCTGGATAAACGTCTGACCGAGATCCCCTTTAACGCCACGCCGGAACAACGTCTGTTGGTTGGAGCGCTGTTCGAAGGCAAAGAACACCTGAGCA
Organism: Citrobacter sp. Cf116; assembly: GCF_030336505.1. NCBI lineage: Bacteria > Pseudomonadati > Pseudomonadota > Gammaproteobacteria > Enterobacterales > Enterobacteriaceae > Citrobacter > Citrobacter sp. Cf116. Next base: position 85,880 of record NZ_JAOWEQ010000024.1, read on the forward strand.
TCGATGCCCGCACGCTGCCTGCGCTGAAAAATTCGCTGGCCACCGGAGCCGAAATTGAAGAGAGCGATCTCTTCTACAGCTTCCTGACCCGCGAATATATCAACCTGCGTAACAGCAACGTGCCGCCAGCCGAAACGCTGGCAATCCTCAAAAACAAGCTCAGTTCGATATTTGAATATGGTCTCTACAGCCGCGACAGCGTGGCGCATCCTCCGCGCTATGGCGATCAGATTGAAGAGCGAGTCACGCTGTTGATCGGCTGCGTTGAACAGGTGCTCGGTTTCACGCTGCCGGAGAATCTGGTTAACCCGCTGCGCAAACACTTCCTGGCGCTGATTGGCTATGTGCAGCGCGGCCTTATTCCGCAACTTTATTCTTCCAGCCTGATCCTCGATCGCTGCAAAGATGAATACGACAACGCCACGCTGCTATGCCGGAAAATCAATGAGCTACTGCATATTCAATGTCCGGCGACGGAAGTGGTCTGGCTGTGCCTGTTCCTCAAAGAGTGTCGCCATTACCGCCAACGGATTGACGCCAGTCCTGACTGCGGGGTGATTTTGATTGCCCACGGTGCGACGACCGCCACAAGTCAGGCGCAGTACGTGAATCGCGTGCTGGAGCGCGAGGTGTTCAGCGCTATCGATATGCCTTTCGAGCAGTCGGTGCACGACACGCTGGAAGCCCTGACGCAGATGATCCAGACCCGGCAATATCGCCGATTGATCCTGATGGTGGATATTGGCTCGCTGGTCCATTTTGGCAGCACGATCAGTAAGTTATTCCAGATAGACGTACTGCTAATGCCCAATATCACGCTCACCAGCCTGCTGGAGATTGGGCTGGATTTAAGCTACGAAACCAGCGACTTGCCGCAGCTGGCGGCGTTGATGCAGAGCAAAAATATTCCCTGTCAGCTGTGTACTCCGCAGCAGGAAAACAGCGGTAAAGTGCTGGTTATCTCCTGCATCACCGGGATGGGAACGGCAGAAAAAATCAAAAAGGTGCTGGAAGAGAGCTTCGGTGAGTTAATGTCGCAGGATACGCGGATGGTGATCCTCGATTACAACGAAGTTCGCAGCCTGGAGCGCGTGCAGCAGGCGATTAACGCCAGTGAACGCCTGGCGGGAATAGTGGGCACTTTCCAGCCAGGACTGCCGGATATTCCGTTTATCTCGCTCGAGGAGCTGTTCTCTGAGCAAGGCCCCGAGCTGGTACTCAGCCTGCTGACGCCAGATCTCTCCAGCAGCGAACGCCGTCTGGAGATGGAGCGCAGCGCGATGCGCTTTATCAGCGCGTTGACTATGGAGAGCATCATTAACCATATTTCGGTGCTCAACCCGCAGCGTATTCTCAAAGAGATGGAAGGCGTGCTGAATCATCTGACCACCGCGCTTTCGCTGAAACCGAGTCGTCAGGTGACACTGCGCTTCCTGATCCACTGCTGCTGTATGGTCGAGCGTATCGTGATTAACCGCAAACCGTTACAGATGGCGCTGGAGAACAAACCGGATCTGGATAATCGCGCGTTTAGTGTCATTAAATCCGCTTTCCTGCCGATCGAAGAGGCCTATGCTATTCGCTTATCGGACGCGGAATATTTTTATATCTACGAACTGCTGTATAGCTAATCCCTTTACTGGCGCGGCTTTCTGCCTCGCCAGCGCTCCTCTCCTCCCCGCGTGACACAAATTCTGGCACAGCCTTTGCTCTGTTTACCTATGTCTATGTAATCGAGCCAGGAGGCCATTTTGACTACCACTGAATCCTTGCCCCAGATCCTGCTGCTGACCCATGGCGGCTGGGGGCAACAGCTTTGCAACAGCCTGCGCATGGTGATGGGTGAAATCAAAGGCGTGACGGAAATTGCGCTGATGCCCGTTGATACGCTCGGCGAGTTTTATCAGCGCGTCGAAGCCGTAGTGAAAACCATGCCGGAAGGCTCACTGATCCTGACCGATTTTATTGGCGGCACCACCTCCAACGTGGCGGCGCGGCTGAGCGCCGATTACCCGGTGGCTGTTATTTCCGGGCTCAACGCCTCTTTGCTGCTGGAGGCGCTCGACAAACGCGAGCATGGCCAGTTGACCACCTGCGTGGCTGAACTGGTCGACGCCGGGCGTAGCAGTTGCCTGGACGTTGTCGCCCACGTGCGTCAATTACAACAATCACAATAAGGAATAAACATCATGGCAAACATCGTCTTATGTCGTATCGATAGCCGTCTGATTCATGGACAAGTGGTGACCAAATGGGTTGGGCAATCTCAGGCCAACCGGATTGCGGTGGTTAGCGATGAGCTGGATGCCGATCCGTTTATGAAAAACATCTACCTGATGGCCGCGCCGCCAAACATCAAAGTGGATTGCTTTGGTAACCAAAGTTTTGCGGCCGCCTGGAAAGAAAACCAGCTTGGTGACGGCAAAGTGCTGGTGCTGTTCCCTTCTCTGGCGGCGGTTCAGGAAGCGGTCCAGTTGGGGTTTGACGTCACTACCATTCAGGTCGGTGGGCTGGGCGGTGGGCCAAACCGCAAAGCGGTATTCCAGAACATTACGCTGGATGAAAAAGACGTCGGCATTCTGAGCGACCTGAAAAATCGTGGGATTCAGGTGTTCTTCCAGACTATCCCGGAAGATAAGCCTCAGTCGCTGGACGATATCCTGAAAAAATTCTAATTCTTTGATAACAGGGTACTTAACTATGGATACTTTAGTCTTTGCAAGCCTGATGGGGCTGTATTACTGGTTTGCCCGTTTACGCCTTGGCTACACCTTCTCCGCTATGCTGCTGCAACCGGTCGTGATTGCCGTATTCGTTGGCCTGCTGTTAGGCAACATGGAAACGGCGATGATCATCGGTGCCGGTATGCAGCTGGTTTATCTCGGCGTGACCTCTACGCCAGGCGGTAACGTCCCGTCGGATCCGGCGCTGGCCGCCTGTATTTCAATTCCTATCGCTGTGAAGGCCGGAATGGACCCGAACCTGGCTATCGCGCTGGCGATCCCGTTTGGCGTCATCGGCGTGTTCCTCGACCAGCTGCGCCGCACGTTAAACGCGGCATGGGTGCATATGGCCGACAAACATGCGGAAACGGCCAACATGGCGGGCATCATGCGCTGTGCATTCCTCTACCCGGCGTTGCTTGGCCTTGTACTGCGTTTCCCGGTGGTTTTCGCCGCCAACTATTTTGGTCAGGACGTGGTGGAAAGCTTCCTCAAGCTGATGCCGCACTGGCTGACGCACTCCTTTGAAATTATGGGCGGCATTCTGCCAGCGTTGGGCTTCGCCATCACCATTATGGTGATCGGTAAAAAGAGCCTGCTGCCGTGGTTTATCGGCGGATTCTTCGCAGTGCTGTACCTGAAGGTGGACATCATGGCGATGGCAATCTTTGGTACCTGCGTGGCTTTCCTGATTAAAGGTCTGGCGAAAAATGAAGGAGCAGCATGATGAGCAGCGACGTAATGCAACATGAACTGGTGGAGCGTGCGCGTGAAAGCGGCACGCTGACCAAAGCAGACATCACCAAAGCCTGGTTTATCTACTGGCTGGGCGCGGAAGTTTCCAGCTCCTATGAGCGTTTGCAGAGCCTGATTTTCTGCGCCTCGATGACGCCGATCATCAAAAAGCTCTACCCGCAAAAAGAGGAACAGGTAGAAGCGCTGAAACGACATCTGAACTTCTTCAACTCAGAGCAGACGTTCGGGGCGGTGATTCAGGGGATCTCCATTGCGATGGAGGAACAGAAAACCCGCGGCGAGCCGATCAGCGATGCCTCAATTACCGGGATTAAAACCGGGCTAATGGGACCGCTGGCTGGGATGGGGGACTCCATCATCTGGGCCGCCGTGATGCCGCTGTTAATTGCCATTTTTATCCCGTTCGCCGCCAATGGCAGCGCGATGGGCGGAATTGTACCGTTAATCCTCTACCCGGCCATTACGTTGGCAATCAGCTACGGTATGGTGCACAAAGGCTATACGCTGGGACGTGACTCGATTATCGGTCTGCTGCAGGGAGGGCGAATTAAGGAACTGATCTACGGCGCGAACGTACTGGGCCTGATCATGATGGGCGCACTTTCTGCGAGCTACGTCAAGATCACCACGCCGTTAAAACTCAGCGCCCTGAAAGGCTCTGAAGTGGTGGTTCAGCAAATCCTCGACTCTATTGCCCCCGGTCTGTTGCCGCTGGCGGCGGTGTTCGCCATTTATTTCTATCTGGTGAAGAAAGGGCCGCGTTACACCACGATTTTGCTGTCGATTGTCGCACTCAGCGTGGTCTGCTCGCTGCTGGGAGTGTTGTAAGCCATGACACAGAATATCTACCAACAATTGGGGCTAAAACAGGTCATTAACGCCTGCGGCAAGATGACGATTCTGGGCGTTTCCAGCGTCGCGCCGGAAGTGATGCAAGCCACCGCGCGGGCAGCTTCGGCCTTTGTTGAAATTGACCGGCTGGTGGACCGTACCGGTGAATTGGTTTCCCGCTACACCGGCGCGGAGGACAGCTATGTTACTTCGTGCGCCTCGGCGGGTATTGCGATTGCCGTTGCCGCCGCCATTACCCGCGGTGACCAGGCTAGTGTCACGCTGATGCCGGACAGCGCGGGTATGGCCAATGAAGTGGTCATGCTGCGCGGGCATAACGTTGACTACGGTGCGCCCATCACCAGCGCGATCCGCTTAGGCGGCGGACGGGTGGTGGAGGTTGGCTCAAGTAATCTGGCGGCCCGCTGGCAGCTGGAGAGCGCGATTACCGATAACACCGCCGCGCTGCTGTACGTGAAATCGCACCACTGCGTGCAGAAAGGCATGTTGAGCATTGCAGACTTCGTACGGGTTGCGCAGGTTCATAACCTGCCGCTGATTGTCGATGCCGCCGCCGAGGAAGACTTACACGCCTGGGTGGCGAGCGGGGCGGATATGGTGGTCTACAGCGGAGCAAAAGCCTTTAACGCTCCGACCTCCGGGTTTATCACCGGGAAGAAACAGTGGATTGCCGCGTGTAAAGCGCAGCACCACGGAATTGCCCGGGCGATGAAGATCGGCAAAGAGAATATGGTCGGGCTGGTGTATGCCCTGGAAAACTATCATCAGGGGCAAACCGTGGTCACCGCCGAAGAGCTTCGCCCCGTGGCGCAGGCGATTTCAGCGATTCGCGGACTGGATGCGGATATTGAGCAGGACGAAGCCGGGCGCGCCATCTGGCGGATTCGTATTCGGGTGAATGCACAAGAGCTGGGGATGGATGCTTACGCCGTAGAAGCGCAGCTGCGAGAGGGTGATATCGCGATTTACGCTCGCCGTTACAACCTTCATCAGGGCGTCTTTAGTCTTGACCCGCGTACGGTCGCAGAAGGGGAAATGGCACTGATCGTGGCCCGACTAAAGGAGATTGCAGACCATGCAGCACATTAATTTTTATCGCAATAAAGTGGCTATTAACGTGCTGGCGAAGGATATCGCCAACGCCCGGGAAATCTATGATGCTGCCGAAGGTCACGCGGTGATCGGCATTCTTTCGGCGCAGTTCTCCTCGGTTGAGGAAGGGGTTAAGGAAGTAAAACGCTGGATGGTCGACGTGCCGTCGATTTCCGTGGGGCTGGGGGCGGGCGACCCGGCGCAGTATTACAAAGCGGCAATGATTGCCTCACAGGTCCATCCGGCACACGTCAACCAGACCTTTACCGGTTGTGGGTTTGCGGCAGGCGCCTTGGCGGCAACGGGCGGTGAACAGACCCATATCAACGCGTTAGTCAGTCCCACGGGCACGCCGGGGGAAGTGTTGATCTCCACTGGCGTCAGCAGCAGCCAGGGCACGCCAGCCCGCGTTTCCTGTGATGCAGCGGTACGTATGATGCTGGACTCTGGCGCGCATGCGGCGAAGTTCTTCCCAATGGGCGGTGAGCAGTCCCTGCCTGAGTTGTACGCACTGGCGACGACAGCGGCGCGCAACGGCATGACGTTGATTGAGCCGACCGGCGGTATCGATCTCGATAACTTCGGCATTATCCTGCAATCCTGTCTGAAAGCAGGAGTACCGCGCGTCATGCCACATGTTTACAGCTCGATTATCGACCCACAGACCGGTAATACCCGGCCTGCAGATATCATCAGGTTGATGGAGATAGTCAAAGCCCTGGTGTGATGTTGCTATCGTTGGAGAGCGAAAAGAGAATGCCCGGAGGTGCTCACGCCTACCGGGCATTTTTGCGAACATCATTCATGGAAAATGAATGCATTGCAGCAGCATCTATTTATCCTCGAAAGCGCCTCGCAAAGGGGTAATTTCCCTGATGTGGTCTGTGCCACTGGCGAGTAATGTCCCGTCATCTTGTTCTTCCGGTGACGGACCGCCATGCAAAAACCAACAACATCTACACCGCATGATGCGGTGTTTAAAAAATTCTTAGGCCATCCAGATACGGCGCGGGATTTTCTTGATACCTATCTTCCTTCGTCATTACATGAGCTTTGCGATCTGGATACACTGAAACTGGAACCCGGGAGTTTTATTGAGGAGGATCTGCGTGCCAGTTATTCCGATGTTCTGTGGTCGCTAAAAACTAGAACCGGTAAAGGCTATATCTACGCGTTGATTGAACACCAGAGTTCATCGGATGTTCATATGGCATTTCGGATGATGCGTTACGCCATTGCCGCGATGCAAAATCACCTTGATGCAGGACACAAAACGCTGCCACTGGTGGTGCCAATACTTTTTTACCATGGCGTTGACAGCCCGTATCCGTACTCGCTGTGTTGGTTGGATGAATTTGACGATCCAGAAACCGCACGGCAGCTTTATGGTTCAGCCTTCCCGCTGGTAGACATTACGGCGCTGTCTGATGATGAGATTATGCAGCATCGGCGGATGGCGCTACTTGAGCTTGTCCAGAAGCATATACGTGAACGTGACCTGATGGTGCTGGTGGATAACCTGGTTGCTCTGCTGGTTAAGGGATACGCTAATGACAGCCAGGTAGAAACGCTATTTAATTATCTGATGCAGTCTGGCAGCGCACCGCGTTTCGAGGCGTTTATTCGCGAGGTGGCTTTACGCGTTCCCCAACACAAGGAGAGATTAATGACGATTGCAGAATGTTTACGTGAATCAGGGCGAAGAACGGGTCATTACTGTGGCTTACAAGAGGGATTACAAAAGGGCAAGATTGAAGGCAAACAAGACGAAGCGTTGCGGATAGCCCATGCCATGCTGGAGAAGGGGATCGATCGTGAACTGGTGCTAATTATCACCGGGCTTTCAAGTGATGAACTAACGGCATCTTCCGACTAATGTATCTTTTTCCCGTTATGCTTTTTTCTTCTTGCTGATGCTTTTTCGTTTTTTAAACCGCAGCGGCCTTGCCGCTATAGTCATTTCATTACTCATCAGACGGTTATTGCAAAAGGATAAAACGTGAAGCTGAAGATACCTTTTTTCGGGGCCGGGGCGGCGGTATTACTGGCGGGATTATTGCTGGCAGGATGCGATCAACAGAGCAGTGATGCAAAGCATATCAAAGTGGGTGTGATTAACGGTGCCGAGCAGGATGTGGCGGAGGTCGCGAAGAAAGTCGCTAAAGAAAAATATGGCCTTGAGGTGGAGCTGGTGGGTTTTAGCGGTTCTCTGCTGCCTAACGATGCCACTAATCATGGTGAGCTGGATGCCAATGTCTTCCAGCATCGTCCGTTCCTCGAACAAGATAATAAAGCACACGACTATAAGCTGGTTGCGGTGGGCAATACCTTTGTGTTCCCGATGGCAGGGTATTCGAAGAAAATCAAAACCGTCGCTGAACTTAAAGACGGTTCAACGATTGCGATACCTAACGATCCAACCAACCTCGGGCGGGCGCTGTTGCTGCTGCAAAAAGAGAAGTTAATTACGCTGAAAGCGGATACCGGCCTGCTGCCAACAGCGTTGGATATCACTGATAATCCGCGGCATCTGAAAATTATGGAACTGGAAGGCGCGCAGTTGCCGCGCGTATTGGACGATCAGAAAGTGGATGTAGCGATTATCAGTACCACCTACATCCAGCAAACCGGTCTTTCCCCGGTACATGACAGCGTATTTATCGAAGACAAAAACTCACCGTACGTGAACATCCTGGTGGCGCGAGAAGACAACAAAGATGCCGAGAATGTGAAAGAATTCCTGCAATCTTATCAGTCACCGGAAGTGGCAAAGGCGGCAGAAACTATCTTTAACGGCGGCGCGGTTCCGGGTTGGTAATCGTGACCCGTTGCCGCGCCGGTTGGGGTTAAACCGCTCTGGCGCGGCGACGTGAGTCCATTGAGATCAGTACTACCGATGAGAGGATTAAAAGCGTGCCCAGCCAGTCTGGCAGGGTAAACGTAATACCTAACAACAGTAGTGACAGCAACGCGCTGCTCAACGGTTCTGCGCAGCTTAAAATGCTCGCTTTCGGTCCGCCAATCATCTGCGCGCCTTTCAGGTACAGGCTAAACGTCAGCGACGTGCCGATGACCACCAGATAGAAAAACGCCAGAATCAAACTGCCATTCACCACGAAATTAGTGCCCTGTCCGGCATAAAACGGCAGCAGGATCATGCCGCCGATTAACATACTCCAGCCGACGACCGGCAGCGTGCCGTAGCGCGCGATAAGCGTTGAGGGGTAGGTGGTGTAGAACGCGGCGGCAAACGCCGAAGCAATTCCCCAGAACAGCGCGGCAGGTGAGATAGACAGCGACGTTGGGTTACCGTGGGTGACCAGTAAGAAGGTGCCGATGAGCGAGGTGAAGATTGCGGTCAGCACTAAAATCCCCGGTCGTGCTTTGCGCACCACGGAAAACCACGCCACGATAATGGTCGGTGACAAAAATTGCAGCACCGTCGCGGTGGCGGCGTTGGATTTTTCAATGGTCAGCAGAAAGGTGAGCTGTACGGTGAGCGCTCCAACTACGGAAAAAATCAGCAGGCTGATGGCGTCTTTGCGGTTTTTGATAATGGAGAACACTTTGTCGCCGTGAACGAAAGAGAGCATCAGCAGAATCAGCCCGGCGAAAATCAGACGTGTCATGGTCAGAAACTGCGACGACATCTGACTTTGCTCCATGATGTACTGCGCGCAAACGCCTGAACTTCCCCACAATACGGCGGCAATCAGGACGTTCATCATCCCTCTTCTGGTGGAACTCATCTTTCCCTCGGCATGTTGTTTTGTTTTATTTGTGTGCAGGCATCATAGCAGAGATAGCGAAGCGAGTGAGACATGACTGGTGTAGCCCCCCACGCGGCAGGGGGCTTCGGCAGTTATTTTATGGCGCAATCGGCGTCAGATAATCCAGCCGTAGCGGTTCGGCTAGCAGATCGTTCATTTGTAGAATGAACGCCTGGAAATGTGGCAGAGCGATATGTTCGTCCAGACCGGTCTGTCCCCGCCAGGATTCGCGTACGTAGAATACATCCGGCGTGTCGCGTAACTGGAACAGGGCATATTCAATATTGCCCGGCTCCCGGCGAGTAGGCAGTAACAGAGCCTGCAGTGCCTGTTTCAGTGCATCGATTTTCCCTGGTTTGGCTTTCAGTACCGCAATAATTGAAATCACTTCTGAATCGGACATGTTAAAACCCCTCCAGCACAATCTTGCCGACCGAGCGACCGGTTTCAATTTGCGCGTGGGCTTTTTGCAGATTTGCCGCGGTGATCGCGCCAAAATGTTCGCCCAGCGTGGTGCGGAGGGTGTTGCTGTCGATCAGCTGTGCCACGCGGGTCAGTAACTGATGCTGCGCAATGATGTCGTGGGTGGTAAACATCGAACGGGTAAACATAAACTCCCAGTGCAGCGAAATGCTTTTGGCCTTCAGCGGACGCGCATCGAGAGTGTGCGGATCGTCAATCAACGCCAGTTTGCCCTGCGGTGCCAGGGCGGCAATAATTTGCGAATAGTGCTGCTCGGTATTGTTCAGGCTGGCAACGTGCGTCACCTCTTTAATGCCTATCCGTGCCAGCTCTTCCGTTAACGGCTTGCTGTGGTCAATCACATGATGAGCGCCCGCTTCACGAACCCATTTCTGGCTCTGAGGACGTGATGCCGTACCGATGACGGTCATTTTGGTCAGCTTACTGGCCAGTTGCGTCAGAATAGAACCGACGCCGCCAGCCGCGCCAACGATCAATAACACATCATCTTCATTGCTATTCTCCTCAACGCCCAGACGGTCGAACAGCATTTCCCAGGCGGTGATGGCGGTCAGCGGCAGCGCCGCAGCAGAAGCATTATCCAGTGTTTTTGGCTTCAGCGCGGTAATACGTTCATCAACCAGCTGAAATTCGCTGTTACTGCCAGCGCGGCCCAGCGCTCCGGCGTACCAGACTTCATCGCCAGGTGTGAACAGGGTGACGGCTTCACCCACGGACTTCACCACGCCAACGGCGTCCCAGCCCAGAACGCGCGGCACATCGGCGTTAAAACCTTCGCGAACCTTGGTATCAACGGGATTGACGGAAATGGCTTTCACTTCAACCAGCAGATCGTGCCCGGTAGCGACTGGCATGGGCAGGTCAATTTCTTGTAAAAATTCAATGTTATTGCCGTCGGTCGCGGCGCGGGTAATAGCGATGGCTTTCATGGTCTCTCCGGTCACAGGAATCAGTTGAATAATTCGATGGTAAACCGGTAGCAGAACGGGAAAAATAGCCCTACGGCGACAGGACTTATACTCGGGGAGTGAAAATGTTCCGGCTTGAAGATCTCACGTTGTTTGTCCGCGCCGCGGCGCTGAATAGTTTTAGCGATGCCGCGCGAGAAGTCGGCGTTCAGCCTGCTCAGGTCAGTTCAGCTATCAAACGCCTGGAGTCTACATTGGCTATCCGCTTGTTCGCCCGCTCCACGCGCAGCCTACGCCTGACGCCGGAGGGCGAGGTCTGGCTACCCTATGCCCGCCAGATGCTTGACGTGATGCATGCCGGGCTGCAAAAAATTCAAACCCCAGAAGATGAAGTTTCTGGCACGCTGCAAATCGCCGTGCCTTCCGATCTTGGCCGTAACCTGCTGCTGCCGGTCTTTCAGTCGTTTCGACGCCGCTATCCCGCGCTGCGCCTGCGGATTTTTTTCTCCGATCAGGTGACGGATGTCTTTAAAGACCCCGTCGATGTTGCGTTTCGCTATGGCAATACCGAAGACGCTTCATACATTGCGCTGCCCGTTGCACCGAGTAATCGACGTGTGCTGGTGGCATCACCGGAATGGGTTGCACAAAACGGCGCGCCGCAAACCCCGGATGATTTAACACAGCTCAACGCCATGACCTTCGTATTACGCGGCCGCCTGCACGATCGCTGGACGTTTACGCGCAACGGCGAGGTCAGTAGTGTGCAGGTTAACGGCACCATTATGAGCGACGATGCGGAAGTGATCCGACGGCTGGCAATTGCCGGGGAAGGTGTGGCGTACAAGTCGTGGCTGGATGTCAGCGAAGATGTGCGTGACGGTCGATTACAACTGCTGATGCCGGATTATCAGGGGGAGAAAGTCCCGCTGAATATGATTTGCCCCCATCGGAAGCAGCTTTCAAGAGCAGTCCGTCTGCTGCACGACGCAGTGAAGGCGCGGTGTGAAATGCTGGCGCAAAGCTAATAAGCGCTTTACGCCAGAATACTATCGCGTCGTTACTCAGTCTTTTTTCGCAGCGTTTGCAAAGAAGATATCAGACTGAATGTCTTTGGTGCGGATGGTAAATAGCTGATTAGTCAGATCTTCCGTCAGCTTCTCGGCGTCGGCCATGATGCGCAGGTTGAAGTCATTCAGCATCTTATCGGCGGCTGGTTTATCGGTTTTCGCCATCTTCAGATACTCTGCTTCAACCTCTTTTTGCTCCTTGGCCACTTTGTCTTCCCACGCTTTGTAGGCTTTTTTGACGATTGGCGCGAGCTTCGGATAATCGGTCATCGTCAGCGTTTGTAATTTACGATATTTCCAGTAGATAGACTGATCGTCCGCTTTATCGGTACCCATCGTATAGTTAGCCGGATATGCTTTCAGGCCGCTGTAGTACGGAACAAAGGCGGTGAGATCAGCCATGCCCAAACCAATGTAGGTCGTTTCACCGATCTCTTTTGGCAACCACGGACGGACCTGCATAACATGCGCTTCATAGGTGCGGAAGACGCTGACCGGACGCCATGGCTCTTTGCCGTTCAGACCGTTGGTGTAGGGGTCATGGCTGGTGCCTTCATAATGGTTACGCAGTACGGCCTTCACATCGTCCAGTGTCATTTTCTTCTCTGGCGTCATGAAGACCGGGAATTCGCGCCCTTTGGCCATATCCTGGTTTACGGAAGGATTGAACTCTTTCTGGATGGTCCAAACGCGAGGGTCGTTATACGTGCGGTCACGCTCATCATCACGGGTATAGGCTTTGGAGAAGTTGAATTTACCGTCTTTTGCCGGTTCGTACAGACCCTTTTCGGTCGCAAATTGAATCAGGTTTTTTGACGCCATCATGTCCGGGTTTTTCGGATCGTAATCCTGTAAGCGGCCCTGATTACCGGTGGCAAAATACTGGTTATTTGGCAGGCGCTGCGCCATCCACTGATGACCGCTGCCGGTTTCCAGATACCAGATCTCGTTATCGTCGACGACGGCAACGCCAAAGCCTTCGCCTGCGCCGACGGTCTCAACGATATGGCCCAGTAGCGCCACGGCTTCACGCGCGGTTTTACTCTGCGACAGCAGAATATCCGGAATATCATCTTCGGTGATCCCTTTATCCTCAACGTAAGGGTCGGCGGCCAGCGCTTTTGGTGAGGCAAAAATAGATTCTGTGCCGCTCACGCCAACGCCCAGCTCGTTAAATCCGGTCGCGCCGTGCAACTGGGTTTTCCAGTTTGGAACCGTGGTATAGCGAAGAGAGTTTTTGGGTAGCGGCCAGGTAAAGTCATTCGCACCGTTATGTGCTTTGGTGCTGTATACCCCGGTCTGATTCTGTTTTGCCGGGTGAATGACAAAATGTTGCGCTTTCAGGGCATCGCTGTCAGCGCTACGGGCAACCAGCATCGAGCCGTCCGCTGATGCTTCGTTACCGACCAGCAGGGTCGTACAAGCAAAACCTGATGAAACAACGGCCAAATTTATAGAAAGTGCAATCAGGCACTTTTTAAAAGTAAACATTACGTATCCCTCATATGTACGCCAAAAATACACCGGAAACATACCGTTTCCTGAAATGCGATAACGTCTGAACCCTCAGACATTGCTCGCGAGAGAGATAAACGCCCCTGCCCACGCCTTCTCCAAATAACCATCCGTAGATTGAAGTCTTCTGGACAAAATAAAACGCCCGTTTCGCTTAATTATTACGCAATGGATATCGTGATATTCAGGATGTTTCCTGATTCGGGATGAAGAATAGCAATGGGTTATTAGAGGATTCAGTGACCCATGTCGCGTAAGTTGATGATGGAAAATATGAATTCCATTGAGGGGGCGCGCTTTTTGTTTCCGGATATGACGTTACCTCTTGCGGCAATACAGCGAGGGTACATTGGAGCTGGCAAAGATCCATGCGCCCTTATACTCTTCCATGACCAGACTCAGGGTTTGTCCGCTTTGGCGGTAAAAACCGGGTAAGGTGTTGTTAATATCCGTTTCATCGGCGCTGTCTGCGAAGGTTTTGACCACCTGCATCGCCTGTAGCACCCGGGCTTCGTGCTGTCTGGTGTAGTTGAAATAAATGTTCCTGCTGATGTCTGAGGTATTACGTCCATAAAGTTTTCCGGTAATGGTGGCCAAACCTGCATTATCGTACATCCGAAACGATAACGTACCGGCAAAGCGATTGCTGCCAATATTCCATTCCATGTTGCCGATACAACTCAGCGGCTTTTCGGCAAAGCGTGAATACCATAGCCACCCGCCTGAACCGAGCAACGTCGCCAGACCGATTACCAGCAAAATAAGGTGATGTATTTTTTTCATTACCCGCGCATCCAGTAATAGTGGGTAGCACAAAACGCGTTAGCATCTATCCGCGCATCTTTATCACAGACAAATGCCACGATCCTCTCTGCTTTGCGGTAGCCGGAAAGGAAGACGTGCTTGTTGTTTTCACAGAGATAGGGATGCAGTTGCATCAGATTGAAATAATTCTCCTGGTCGTGCTCATTCGGTGAGTAATAAATTTTACAGTTTTGCCGAGAGGGAACTTGCATAGAAACAGACACGAATTTACTAAACGGCATAACAGGACGCGTCTGATACCACACCAGCCAGATAATCAGGGTGGCAATAACGATGCCCGTGCTAAATATAATGTACCACCAGGGGCCCCGCGTCGTTTGTTGAGGCGCGGGAGAAATTATCTTTGGGGGCGCGTAATCCTCAATAACCGGTGGCTGGTAAACTTCACTTTGAGGATGTGTTATCGCCTCAATCTGCGTATTTTCATTTAATGTAAGCCCGCGCCGGGAAATTGTTTTCACCGTATCTCTCGGCAGACCCACATCCGCCAGAGCATTACGTAGCGTCAGAATAGCCTGGTAAAATGTGTTGGTGGTGGTCACATTATTTCTCTCACCCCAGCCCACTTTAATCAACGTGTTCTGAGAAACAATGTCACTTGCGTGAGTAATTAAATAGAGAAAACAGAGCGAGGCTGGGAGCTGAAGTTGTATTGCTCTCCCTGTCTGTCGATTGACCAGGCTTTTGTTATCAGGATTAAATTCGACCAACTGATTGATAAGGTACAATTGCCCAGCCCTCAGTAACCAAAACGTATCACCGCATGTGCCAACACTTACCTTAAATTTTACATCCAAATCGATAATATGCCTCACTCTTTGTACGTGATCGCAGATAAGAATTTCATTTAAGAGTTAAATGTTCTTTACATACAATGTGTTAGCTGAGTAAGTTCTTAGGTAAAATTAACTAATGTTAAATAATGAGAATTCATTACAGGTTTATCTGAATTATCATTATATTTATCCACAGCACTTCAAGGTTGATTGAGTTATCAGTATTGTGTAATTAATGAGTATCGTTTACATCGGTTGTTTTTTTAGCAAATAGTGCTTTTTTGGGATTTATCCTATGGTTTTAATTTATGCATAAAATTCCTAATGCCCAGACTGTTATTCTGAGATAAGGCACAAAAAAGCTTAGCGCAATCGTATTAATCACAGTCCATACTTATTAGCGCATCAGGAGTTTATTACATTTTATTAGCGCCACTGTTATTAACTGACAAGGAATGTCGTACGTGTCGGATTGACACATTTATTTACCAATGAAATATTTATGGAAAAATAACAGGAGTCATTTTGATGAAGAGATCACCATCACAGAGTGTTCGTTGCATAAGCTGTGAATTATCCTGTCAATTATTTCCGGATGCTGCGGTTCGCGCCAGTTACTGTCACCGTGCCGCTTTTGCTATCTGGCCTGAGGGAAATGGCTTTCTGCAAAAAGGAATTATTGAAAAACTTCTGCTTAATAATCAAAATCATTTGTCGCGCGGGTTTATTTTTGTGGACTTCTCTTTCCCGAACCTGCGCCTGTTTGCCGACCCGCAATGGGTTGATCGTCTGGCTTATAGCGGCATGCATATTGTTTTGATAGCGGACCGGAACCTGGCGCCGTTAGCCAACTACTGGCTGTCGAAAAGCAATAAAATACAAGGGATTATATATTCTGATGATGATGATGACGTACAGCATCAGAAAATGAGACGATTATTTACCGGTCATCTCGCTAACAGTAAACGTGGGCGCACACTCAACTATACAGAAATGATATTACTGAAGCGATTTGTCTCAGGAAAAAGTATTCAGCAAATTACCCAAATAGATAATATTGATATTAAGAAAATATATGTCTATAAGCTCCGGCTTGAAGATAAGTTGGGCCATAGTATTCATAAAATACTATCGAATATTTTATAACGCATTTCTGATTTTTATTATTTCACATCCTTGCGATGTGGTGGACGCTCTACGCCTAATAGCAGGAGGCTAATATGCCAAATCCCAAATCTTACTCTCGTATTGCCATCGCGGTTTCAGCCGCATTAACTTCTATGGTATTTTCGGCCCATGCAGCCTGGATTGATGTTGATAGTCTTCCTTCCAGCGGTCTGGTTAGTAGTCTGCCTCCGGAGTTGCAGGCTTTATTTCCTGCACAGGCGAATGCCAGTTTCGCTAAAACCAGCGCTACGCCGAATTATGTTTATCAGTGGAGTGCCGGCACCATTCCCGTTTTTGGTCATGGATTAACGCTGAATGGGCCGGGAGCAGAAGCCTTCGAACACTCCATTACCGTTATTCAGAACAGTGCGACGGGTAGCCCGGGTGTTATTTTTGGTGATGACCTGACGATCCGCACACAGTCGAAGAATGCTGCCAACAATGGTAAAGATGTTGACGGTATTCGCACGCACGGGGCTAATACGCCGGATAACCCGGTCTTTATCATCACCGGAGATCGCACCAGCATTTATGTGGACGGTCAGGATGGTGACGGTATTAACGCCGGTTACAACTCCTATAGCCAGGGTTGGAAAGGTTCAGCCAACATATATGTCGGCGACGATCTGTATATTCAAACCACCGGTTATCAGGGGCGTGGTATCACTGCAAACGCAATGAAAGACGCTACGCAGGCCAAAAATACGATTGTCGTCGGCGACCGGGCACACATTGTGACGATAGGTGACAGTTCAGAAGGTCTCCGCACCGGGCAGAGTGGTTCCTCGATCCGCCTTGGTGATGACGCCACTATCGAGACGTCGGGTGCTTCCTCGACAGGGATCTATGCCGCCTCATCTTCCAAAACGGAACTGGGCAAAAATGCCACGATTACGGTCAACGGCGTTAGCGCACATGCGGTTTATTCCACCAATGCGACCGTGAATCTCGGCGAAAACGCGACGATCAACGTAAACAATTCGGCGAAAGCGGCGTCATACAGCAAGGCCCCACGCGGCCTATATGCGACTTCACGCGGGGCAATAAACCTGGCTGGCGGTGCCGCCATTACCATGGCGGGCAATCACAGCAATGAAAGTTATGCCATCAGTACCGAAACGGGCGGCTCCGTAGATGGCTCTGCTGGCGGGCGCTTCCTCATCGATGGCGATCTTCATGCCGCTGGCGCGACTGCTGCAACCAGCAGCCTGCCACAGCAAAACAGTACCATTACGCTCAACATGACCGACAACTCGCTGTGGAGTGGGGCGTCATACATCACCAGCGTCACGGCCGGAACGGGGGTTATCTCGCTGCAAATGAGCGATGCGACCTGGAACATGACCAACAGCTCAACGCTCACCGACCTGACGCTGAACGGCGGGTCAGTGGTGAATTTTGGGCATACTGACGGCGAACCGTGGCAGACGCTTACCATTAATGAAGATTTCACCGGCAACGGCGGCAAACTGGTTTTCAATACCGTCCTGAATGACGACACCTCCGAAACCGACAAGCTGAAAGTGCTCGGCAACACCGCGGGTAATGCGTTTGTGGCGGTGAACAACATTGGCGGAACCGGGGCGCAGACCGTTGAAGGTATTGAGATCATCGAAGTAGCCGGTAATTCTGACGGTGCTTTTGAGAAAGCAGGTCGTATTGTTGCCGGTGCGTACGACTATAACGTGGTGCAAAAGGGCAGCAACTGGTATCTGACCAGCTTTATTCCTGCTCCGCCGGATCCGGAAGAACCGGACCCGGTCGATCCGCATGACCCAGACCCTGTTGATCCGGACCCGGTTGACCCCATTGATCCAGACCCGGTCGATCCTGTAGACCCGATCATCCCTGAGCCGGAAGAACCTGTTGCGCCTCCTGTTACTGAGCAGCAATACCGTCCGGAAGCAGGCAGTTATCTGGCGAACAACTATGCCGCTAACACGCTGTTTATGACCCGACTGCACGATCGTCTGGGAGAGACGCAGTACATCGACATGCTGACGGGCGAGAAAAAAGTCACCAGTATGTGGATGCGTAACGTCGGGGCGCATACCCGCTTCAAAGACGGTAGCGGGCAGTTGAAAACCCAAAGCAACAGCTATGTGTTGCAGTTAGGCGGCGATCTGGCGCAGTGGAGTAGCGACGGTCTCGACCGTTGGCACATCGGCGCAATGGCAGGTTACGCCAACAGCCAGAACCGCACGCAGTCCAGCCTGACCGGCTACCATTCACGTGGTCAGGTCACCGGTTACAGCGTAGGGCTGTACGGCACATGGTATGCCAATGACGCAGACAAAACCGGCACCTACGTGGACACCTGGATGCTGTACAACTGGTTTGATAACAAGGTGATGGGCCAGGAGCAGGCGACAGAGAAATACAAATCCAGCGGGATAACCGCTTCGGTAGAAGCCGGTTACAGCTTCAAACTGGGTGAAAACGAGCGCAACAGCTACTGGCTGCAACCGAAAGCGCAGGTGGTGTGGATGGACGTGCAGGCCGACAGCCACCGCGAAGCGAACGGTACCCGCGTGAAAGACAACACCGATGGCAACCTGATGACCCGTCTGGGTGTGAAAGCCTTTATCAACGGTCACAACGCCATCGACGACGGTAAATCACGCGAGTTCCAGCCGTTTGTCGAAGCCAACTGGATCCACAACACGCAGACGACCAGCGTGAAGATGGATGATGTGAGCAACGACATGCGCGGCACCAAAAACATCGGCGAACTGAAAGTCGGCGTAGAAGGGCAAATCACTCCGCGCCTCAATGTGTGGAGCAACGTGGCCCAACAGATCGGCGACAAAGGCTACAGCGATACCCGCGGTATGCTGGGCGTGAAATACAATTTCTGACGGGATTGTAAGTAACAGAAAAGCCGCTGATTAATGGGTCAGCGGCTTTATTTTTTGGGGAAGCGGTAGATCGGATAAGCGTTAGCGCCATCCAGTAAATAAGCTGCGTACAGCGCTAGCTATTACTATTTTTGTTACAAGCAAGTTCTTTGCCCAAAGCAATCATGGCCAATTCAGAAGGACTGTATTTTGTTCGTTCTTTAGGATGGGTCTGGAGGTAATTACCAACAATATCAGCTTCCTGTCCAATGGTTATGCTTTCATTACAGATGATATTTTCTTTTGATAGTGTCCCCGCTACACCGGCAACAAAAGACATATACATCACTGCTGTCTGTTCATCCCGAACATTCAAATAATCAAAACCTTTCTCATACAACTGATAACCGTGATAAAGCGAGTTGCCGTCGATATTCAATGTCGATTTTGCCAGTACAGGCGTTGAAAAACAGAGCAATAACACGACAGGAATGGCAATTTTACTGATCATACGAGCACCAGCCGCCCTTATGGTGTGAGCCAGTACCGCCGTGCGGGTGTTCTCCTTTCGGGCATGCGAAAACAGTAGATGATGCGGTGATAGTGACGAGAGCGATAACCATTGCCATGAATACGTTTTTCATATGTAACCCAATAATCTAATTTATTAGAAACGAGGCTGTCCCTTCCTGATTAAAGAAAAAGGATGCCTGTGTATTTTTAGCGGGATTATAATATGGTGTTTATTGTGCTGTCATGTTTATCGTTTGGCATAGGCTATCAGGATAGTATTTTTATTATGATTTTTAGTGTAGTGATTGAATGATTTCTAATGCGTTTCTGATTCATGGATAATGAGTTGCTGCTTCAAATATCATAATTATTGATTTTTGCCCGTAAGTTTATAATGCTTTTTTCATTTATTAGGCTCCATTAATTCATCAAAGAAATTATCGCCATTAACAATATTATCAGAATGAATATCAAATTGTGCACATTGAATCTTGGCTTTCAGTAACTGAATTTTTATTTCTTCGACTTTTTCATCGTCGTCAATCGAAAAGATGGTGTCTGGTTTTTCGTGGTGATTCATTTGTTTGGGTTCCCGTTACACTTTGGCTTCATTTTCCAGGAGAGTAGGCCGGATAAGCACAAGCGCCATCCGGCACCAGGTGAACCTGTAAGTAACGCTTACAGGTTCAGCCGTACTTCACTGGAGAGTCGCCAGCGTGCTCTCAATTCTGTTCAGCTTCTGATTTGCCTCTTGCAGCTAATCCTGCAATCGTTGTTCCTGCTCGCCGTAGACCATCAGGACGATACAGCCGTTCATCACTTTTACGCTAATCTGTTGCCCGGTATCAAACCCTGCCGCACGGAGCCATTTGCCGGAAAGAATAATTTTGGGTGTAGATTTGTCGAAAACATTCGGGCGATATCCCACAATTACCGAACGCTCGGTTCCGGATTGGTCGCTGTCTGGGGTAGAATGTGAATCAGCCATAATCAACTCCTTGATAGTTGGTGAGGTTAGACGCCCTTTAGTGTGACAGCACTGCTGGGCGTTACTTAATTTTAGATTCCGTGTGGTAGGTACCACATGTGTATAAACTAGCCTAAGTGGTACCTACCATGCAAGAGAAAAAGAAACCAAATTTTGACCGCACTAAAAGCACAATGAAGAACATCCGCTTTGAGGATGTTCTTCTGGAGCAGATCGAGAAGGCTGCAGGGAAAGGGAATTTTAGTAAGTGGGTGAAGGAGGCTTGTATAGAACGGTTGAGGAAAAGTTAATGCTATTACTTCATTGAATAAGATCACTTTCTAGTTTTTTGGCTGCCAAACCATCAACAAAAAATCTATAGGATGCGTAAATAAATAAAATTATTTGTCCTATTCCAATAGGAATAGATGGTTTTATTAATAATAAAGTATATAAAACCAAGCTGGGCCCAACTCCTGTCAAAAAAACTTTTGCAATGTACCATTCCCAACCTTCTCTTTTTTTATTTTTTGTTGTTGATATCAATACAGAAGATAAAAACGTTAAGGATTGTCCAAATATAATAAAACTTGCTATGGACCAGTCACTGCTAAGTATTATTTCTTGCCATTTTTTTTCTGATGCCTTTACTATAATCATCAAAGTAAATGGAACAACTACAAATGCATAGGCCGCTAATAAACTCTTTAAATGCTTAGAATAATTCATGCTTAGCCTCATCACTTGATATTATATCCTCAACACTTAAAATAGTTGCTTTTTTTATTTCTGTTTTCTTTTTTGTTTTATATGCTTCGATTTTAACAATTGCAATCATACAGTGTTTAGCTGTGATTACAGGGAACTGCCCTGTTTGATATTTGTTTAGCCATGGTTTATCTTCCATGAATGCTAAATACTGTTTTCCTGTTGTTCGACTACGAACGAGCCACTGCGAATCCCCAAAATTAACAGGCTTGATGATGTCTAAATAATCTTTAACTGTATGTATTATATATTCTCCTTTTAGTTTCATTTCCTCAGGTAAAACTGAGAGCCTCATTCTTGTATTAAGATAATAAACATTATCATCACTACCTGTTTTATGGCCTATTTCGACTGTTTCATTTTTTTCTAAAAGCTGATTTGCAGTTGCAATATCTGAGACTACTTCTGTAAATCTTACTCTATCTATATGAGGCGATATCTTATTGCACTCATTCTTAATTCTTATTTCTTGGTTCTCTATCAATGACTCAATCTTATCAGTTGAATCTAAGTTTTCTAGATCAATAAGATCATTAACTAAATTCATTGATTGTCGGTTAATAAAACTCCCAAATCCATTTGCTATAGAACCTAAAATTGATTTTATTGAACCTCTTTCAATATCAGAAAGTACTAAATCGTAGTTAATGTCAAGATCTAATGTTTTTGCTAATAAATTTCCGTATTTTTTCTGCGCGGAAATATATAGTGCCATCGCTGTAAATATATCTTCTGGTCTTTTTCTTTCTGCATTATAATCTATCTTTATACTAATTTGACTTTCCATGTTCGATCCAATAATAAAAGCACATTGTTTATAGTATAAACATAAAGACGTTTGTCTAGGGAAAGTATAAATAAAATATGAGAATTTTGGCGGAAGATCACAGGAGTCGAACCTGCCCGGGAACGCTGGCGCCCCCAACTGGATTTGAAGTCCAGCCACCTCACCGGAGATGACGATCTTCCGCGCCTCGATTGCTACATGGAGGCGGGGCGCATTATAGCTACTTCCAAACGTTTCCACACCCCCTCACTCACTTTTTTAACTTCCGTTTATCTATACCATGACCAGTTTCATATAAATCCTCAATAAATCCGTTAGTTACATTTCATCACATTTTTTCGACGCTACCCCGATCACAGAAAACAAGAATCGTAATTTGATAACGAGATATCGGAATACCCGCGCTCACAGGGATGGTTTACAAGAACTGTAACCGGTATCAGTGCGTGTGAAAGTGCTAACAAGGATGCGTAATGAAAAGTGAGATTTTGTCCGTTAAAGAGAAGATTGGCTACGGAATGGGCGATGCTGCCAGCCACATTATCTTCGATAATGTCATGTTATATATGATGTTCTTCTATACCGATATTTTTGGTATTCCGGCCGGATTTGTCGGCACCATGTTCTTACTGGCGCGTGCGCTGGATGCCATCTCAGACCCTTGTATGGGGCTGCTTGCCGACCGTACCCGGTCGCGCTGGGGGAAATTCCGCCCGTGGGTGCTGTTTGGCGCGCTCCCGTTTGGTCTGGTCTGTGTGCTCGCCTACAGCACGCCGGATCTCAGCCTGCATGGCAAAATGATTTATGCCGCAATCACCTACACGCTGCTGACCCTGCTTTATACCGTGGTGAATATTCCCTACTGCGCACTGGGCGGTGTTATCACCAATGACCCCACGCAGCGTATCTCCCTGCAATCATGGCGCTTTGTGCTGGCGACGGCGGGCGGCATGCTCTCCACCGTGTTGATGATGCCGCTGGTGGATCTGATTGGCGGCGAGGATAAAGCGTTCGGCTTTCAGGGCGGGATTGCCGTGCTCTCGGTTGTGGCGTTCCTGATGCTGGCATTTTGCTTTTTCACCACCAAAGAACGCGTGGAAGCGCCGCCGAGCAGCAACTCAATGCGTGAAGACCTGCGCGACATCTGGCAGAACGATCAATGGCGCATCGTCGGCCTGCTGACCATTCTCAACATCCTTGCTGTCTGCGTACGCGGCGGGGCGATGATGTATTACGTCACCTGGATTCTGGGCACGCCAGAAGTGTTTGTCGCCTTCCTTACCACCTATTGCGTCGGCAATCTTATCGGCTCTGCGCTGGCAAAACCGCTGACCGACTGGAAATGCAAAGTCAGTGTCTTCTGGTGGACCAACGCCGCGCTGGCGGTCGTCAGTCTGGCGATGTTCTTCGTACCGATGCACGCCAACATCACCATGTTCGTCTTCATCTTCGTGATTGGTGTACTGCATCAGCTCGTGACGCCAATTCAGTGGGTCATGATGTCCGACACAGTGGATTACGGCGAGTGGTGCAACGGAAAGCGTCTGACGGGGATCAGCTTTGCGGGCACGCTGTTCGTACTCAAGCTGGGTCTGGCGCTTGGCGGGGCGATGATCGGCTGGATGCTGGCGGGCGGGGGCTACGACGCCGCAGCGAAAACCCAGAACAGCGCCACCATTAGCATCATCATCGGGCTGTTCACCATTGTTCCGGCTATTTGCTACCTGCTGAGTGCCGTGATTGCCAAACGCTTCTATACCCTTAAAACCCCGTATCTGACTGAAATCATGAGCCAACTGGCTCAGGGTGCGCGCCGCAATCAGCAGGATTTTACGACGAAAGAATTACAGAACTAAGGAACCGACAATGAAAATTAGCGATGGAAACTGGCTGATTCAGCCCGGTCTGAACGTGATTAACCCGATTCAGGTATTCGAGGTCGAACAGCAGGGTAACGAGATGATTGTCTACGTTGCGCCGCGCGATGTGCGCGAACGTACCTGGCAACTGGATACCCCATTGTTTACCCTGCGCTTCTTCTCGCCGCAGGAAGGCGTGGTAGGTGTGCGTATGACGCACTTCCAGGGGGCGTTGGATACCGGTCCGCATTACCCGCTAAATGTGCTGCAGGATGTGAAGGTCGAGATGCAGAACACCGCTGAATTTGCCGAACTGAAGAGCGGTAACTTGAGCGTGCGCGTGACTAAAGGTGAGTTCTGGTCGCTGGACTTCCTGCGTAACGGCGAACGTATTACCGGCAGTCAGCTGAAAAATAACGGCTACGTGCAGGATACCAACAGCGGGAAAAACTATATGTTTGAGCGCCTGGATCTCGGTGTCGGGGAAACGGTATATGGTCTGGGCGAACGCTTTACCGCACTGGTGCGTAACGGGCAAACGGTAGAAACCTGGAACCGCGACGGCGGCACCAGCACCGAGCAATCTTACAAGAACATCCCGTTCTATATCACCAACCGCGGTTACGGCGTACTGGTGAACCATCCGCAGTGCGTGTCGTTTGAAATCGGCTCTGAGAAAGTGTCGAAAGTGCAGTTCAGCGTGGAAAGCGAGTATCTGGAATACTTCGTTATCGACGGCCCAACGCCGAAGGACGTGTTGAACCGTTATACCCAATTCACTGGCCGTCCCGCGCTGCCGCCTGCCTGGTCGTTCGGCCTGTGGCTGACCACGTCGTTCACCACCAATTATGACGAAGCGACGGTCAACAGCTTTATCGACGGGATGGCCGAGCGCAATCTGCCGCTGCACGTTTTTCACTTTGACTGCTTCTGGATGAAAGCCTTCCAGTGGTGCGACTTTGAGTGGGATCCGGTGACCTTCCCGGACCCGGAAGGCATGATCCGTCGCCTGAAAGATAAAGGGCTGAGGGTTTGCGTGTGGATCAACCCGTATATCGGGCAAAAATCACCGATTTTCAACGAGCTGAAAGAGAAGGGGTATCTGCTCAAGCGGCCGGATGGTTCCCTGTGGCAATGGGATAAATGGCAGCCGGGCCTGGCGATTTATGACTTCACTAATCCGCAAGCCTGTGAGTGGTATGCCAACAAGCTGAAAGGTCTGGTGGATATCGGCGTTGACTGCTTCAAAACTGACTTTGGTGAACGCATTCCTACTGACGTTCAGTGGTTTGACGGTGCCGATCCGCAGAAAATGCACAACCATTATGCGTACATCTACAACGAACTGGTGTGGAACGTGCTGAAAGAGACTGTCGGTGAAGAAGAGGCGGTCCTGTTTGCCCGTTCAGCTTCGGTCGGCGCGCAGCAGTTTCCGGTGCATTGGGGCGGCGACTGCTATGCCAACTATGAATCGATGGCCGAAAGCCTGCGCGGCGGGTTGTCCATTGGTCTGTCCGGATTTGGCTTCTGGAGTCACGATATTGGCGGCTTTGAGAATACCGCCCCAGCGCACGTCTACAAGCGCTGGTGTGCGTTCGGGCTGCTCTCCAGCCATAGTCGTCTGCACGGGAGCAAATCCTACCGTGTGCCGTGGGCGTACGATGACGAATCCTGCGATGTGGTGCGCTATTTCACCGAGCAGAAATGCCGCATGATGCCGTACCTGTATCGCGAAGCGGCGCGCGCCAATGAGCTCGGAACGCCGATGATGCGCGCAATGATGCTGGAGTTCCCGGACGATCCGGCATGTGATTACCTCGACCGCCAGTACATGCTGGGCGATAGCGTGATGGTTGCGCCGGTGTTTAGCGAGGCGGGTGATGTGCAGTTCTACCTGCCGGAAGGACGCTGGACGCATCTGTGGCGTAACGACGAGGTGTCTGGCAGCCGCTGGCATAAGCAGCAGCATGACTTCCTGAGCCTGCCAGTCTACGTGCGTGAGAACACCCTGCTGGCGCTGGGCAGCAATGACCAGAAGCCGGACTACGCCTGGCACGAAGGAACCGCGTTCCAGCTGTTCCATCTGCAAGATGGCCGGGAAGCGGTGTGTGAAGTACCTGCGATGGACGGCTCGGTTATCTTCACGCTGAAGGCGACGCGTGTAGGTAATACCATCACTGTGAAAGGGAATGGTGAGGCACGTAACTGGACGCTGTGCCTGCGTAATATTCAGAAAATTGGCGGCATTAAATGCGGGTCGCATATGGACAGTGAGCTGGGTGTAGTTATTACTCCACAGGGCAGTGAGCTGACGATTACCTTGTAAGCATGTGTCGACGTGGTGCCGGATGCGTTTTATCCGGCCCACGCTGCGAGCAACATTCCAGATCTGAAAATCCAAAACATCCTGAATTAAATTTTTATCTCTGCATATTTGCGAGCGGTATCACTCTGATTCGCGCGAAAAATGTGATCTGCGCCGTAAATATCTCACTATTTCCTCTTTTTGTCTTATTTCTGTCCGGATTACTGGACACGATTTAGTATTGTTGACGCATCGTAGTCCTCTTATATTTATCATCACGGATTACACGTGGAGCATAAGCGCTTCTTTAGCTATTTAATCTGGTGTGTGATAAGGGTAAATAATGCAAATGATTACCTCGCGACAAAACAGATTATTAAAGTTTCTTCTGTCTAAGAAGGAATATGTCACGCTGCTGAAAATTGCCGAGTATTTATCTGTTTCAGAGAAAACTGTGCAGCGCGATCTGCGCTTACTGGAACCATGGTTATCAGAATGGAAAATAACCATCGATAAACGTGCTGGTGCTGGGGTGATATTAAGTTCCGATAATATTACCGACCTTTTATATATGGATCAGTTATTAGGATCGGAAGGTGATGATACTGACGGCATGATGAATAATTCACGGCGAGTCAAGATAGCCTCACAATTATTAAGCGAAACGCCGCATGAAACGTCGATCAGTAAATTATCCGAACGTTATTTCATTAGTAGCGCATCGATTGTTAACGATCTGAAAGTAATTGAATCCTGGATTACCCCACTTGGCCTGTCGTTGATTCGCAGTCAGAGCGGCACGCATATCGAAGGCAGCGAGAGCGGTGTACGCCAGGCGATGGCGTCGCTGATTAACGGCGTGATTAACCATAATGAACCTGGTAACGTGGTTTATTCACGCCTTGACCCGGGCAGTTATAAAGCCTTAGTGCATTACTTTGGCGAAGAAGATGTTTTATTTGTCCAGACGTTATTGCAGGAAATGGAGAACGACCTGTGCTGGTCTCTGGGCGAGCCTTATTACGTCAATATCTTTACCCATATTTTGATCATGATGTACCGCATCACGCGGGGCAATGCGCTGCCGAGAAAAGATGAAAATATCACCTCATGTGACGAGAATATTTTTTCCATTGCCAGTCGGATGATTCAACATATTGAAAAACGCATTGCCCACCCGCTGCCGGAAGACGAAGTCTGGTTTATTTATCAATACATTATCTCTTCCGGCGTGGTAATTGAAGAGCATAACGACGTGAGCGTGATTGGCCATATGCACTCCAGCGACGAAGCGCGTTTGATTACCCATCGGTTGATTGCCTCCTTTGCCGAGATGGTCGACAGCGATCTTAGCCAGGACACGGCGCTTTATGACGGATTGCTGATCCACATTAAGCCGCTGATTAACCGCCTGAACTACCAGATCCGCATTCGTAATCCGCTGCTGGAGGATATTAAAGGCGAGTTGCAGGACGTGTGGCGTCTGACCCAGTGCGCGGTGAATCGGGTGTTTAGCGGTTGGGGCGAGCGGCCCGTGTCGGAAGATGAGGTGGGATATTTAACCGTGCATTTTCAAGCCGCAATGGAGCGGCAGATAGCGCGTAAGCGTGTGCTGCTGGTCTGCTCAACCGGTATTGGCACCTCTCACTTACTCAAAAGCCGTATTCTGCGCGCCTTTCCGGACTGGACTATCGTCGGCGTGGTATCGGCAGGCAGCCTGCCCTCCGTACTGACTGACGATATTGAACTGGTGGTATCGACGATAAATTTACCTGCCGTTGCTATGCCGGTCGTGTATGTCACCGCCTTTTTCAATGATGCAGATATTAAGCGGGTAACAGAAACGGTTATTACGGAAAAATTACATCGGGCGACGTCGCTGGTCGTCGAAAATTAATGTCTGAACTCCATGAGGTATGATTGATGGACATCACGAAAATACTCAATACAAATCGCGTTATTTTGGACATGAAGGCCACAAACAAAACGGAGGCTATTGAGGAACTGACGGATATTCTGCAGAAAGATGGGGCAATTAGCTGTCGGGAAACGTTTATTCAGGATGTCTGGCAGCGTGAATCAGAAGGCTCGACCGGCTTCGAAAATCATATTGCGATCCCGCACGGGAAATCCTCGGCGGTGGTCAATACCACGCTGGCAATTGGGCGTACCCGCCAGGATATTCCCTGGGAAACCCTGGATGGCAGCAACGTGCGCTGCATCATTCTGTTTGCCGTACGTCTTGAAGATCAAAACACTACACATATTCGTCTGCTTTCGCAGGTTGCCGGCGCGTTGGCGGATGACGACATTATTGAACAACTGTTAGTCGAAAGCAGTCCACAGAAAATTATTGAGCTTTTTAGCCAATATGCTGAATCCAATGTCTGCTAAATAAAAAGTGGAGCATGTTATGAATATTGTTTGTGTTGCCGCCTGTACGGCGGGTATTGCGCACACCTATATTGCCCGTGAGAAGCTAATTAAAGGTGCTAAAGCGCTTGGTCATAATATAAGAGTTGAAACCCAGGGAACTATCGGCACGGAGAACGAACTGCTGACAGAGGATATTTCTGCAGCTGATGTCGTAATTCTTGCTGTTGATGTCAAAATAAAAGGGGAGGAACGATTTTCAAATAAACGCATCGTACGAGTGAAAACCGAAATCGTCATAAAATCGCCAATTCAGTTTCTTGAAAAGGTCGAAAAATCATTAGTTAATAATAACCAGTAGCGATCCTCATTCTGGAGGGGTTTCACATGAGTGAAAATAAAATTCCGCTATCTCAGGAAATAAAAAGACATTTATTAACGGGGATTTCGTGGATGATCCCGTTAATTGTCGCCGCCGGGATCTGTATTGCTCTCGGGCAAATACTTGGCGGCACTAACGTGGGTGAAAAAACAGGAACCATACCCTGGATGCTCAACCAGATTGGCGGCTGGGGGATGGGGTTAATCGTACCGCTGATCAGTGCGGCGATTGCGTACTCCATTGCCGATCGTCCCGGATTTGCGCCGGGCCTGATTGTCGGCTTTGTTTGCGGCGAAATTCATACCGGTTTTATCGGCGGGATGCTGGGCGGGTTCCTGGTCGGTTATACCGTACTGCTACTTAAGCGCTATATCCGTTTGCCACAGTCGATGCAGGGGCTGATGCCCATCATGGTGTTGCCGGTACTGAGTACCGTCATTGGCGGCCTGTTGATGATGACGCTGATTGGCAAGCCGATAGCCTGGCTGCAGGACGCGTTGATTCATCTGCTGGAGTCCATGCAGGGCGGATCCCGCTTTCTGATGGGCGCTATCCTCGGTGCGATGGCGACATTCGACTTCGGCGGACCGGTGAATAAAACCATGTCGCTGTTTGCTGACGGCATGCTGGTCAGCGGTGTGTACGGTCCGGAAGCGGTGAAGTTTGTTGGTTCGATGATCCCTCCGTTCGGCATTACGCTCTCTTTCCTGCTGACGCGTCACAAATACACCCGTGCGGAGCGCGAGGCGCTGAAAGCGGCATTCCCGATGGGGATCTGCATGATTACCGAAGGGGTCATTCCGATCGCAGCGCGCGACCTGTTGCGCGTGGTGGGCTCTTGCGTGGTGGCCTCGGCGATTGCGGGCGGCCTGATTATGGCGTGGGGTGTCGAAAGCCCGGTACCGCACGGCGGCATGTTTGTGGTTCCGCTCTTTACGCATCCGCTGCTGTTTTGCCTGGCGCTGGGGATCGGCACGGTGATTTGCGGTGTCATGTTGTCGCTGTGGAAGAAACCGGTGACCGAGCGTGACGAAGAGTTTGATGAACTCAGCGATCAAAAACTGAAAGACGAAGAGATCACCTTCACCCTGGAATAACCGGAGGCCGTATGTTTGCCGATATGAAAAGCATGGTGACGAAAGCCTGGCGCGAGCAGTACGCGCTGCTGGCCATCAACTGCATGAACCTGGAAAGCGCCCGCGCGGCGGTTCGGGTGGCAGAGAAACACCGTGCGCCCATCATTCTGAATCTGTATCAGGGGCATCTGGAGCATTTTCCGGCCCCGATAGCGGCTGCGGTCGTCAAAACGCTGGCAGAGGAAGCCTCAGTACCGGTCGCGCTGGCGCTGGATCATGGAAAGGATCCTGTACGCATTCGTCAGGCTTTTCGCGCCGGATTCAGCGGGTTAATGATCGATGCCTCCGCCTTTGCGCTGGAGGAGAACATTCGCCAGACCCGGGCAGTGGTCGAGCTCGCAGCCAGCGTTTCTCTGTGCGTGGAAGGCGAGCTGGGCCATCTGGCCGATGCTCCGCGCTATGACCATGTGACTAACGTGGATTTGATGACTCAGGCCGCCGACGTGGAACCCTTTATCCAACAGACCGGGATCGATTTGCTGGCGGTGTCGGTGGGTACGGCACACGG
The DNA here is from genome assembly GCF_030336505.1 of Citrobacter sp. Cf116. Classification (NCBI taxonomy): domain Bacteria; kingdom Pseudomonadati; phylum Pseudomonadota; class Gammaproteobacteria; order Enterobacterales; family Enterobacteriaceae; genus Citrobacter; species Citrobacter sp. Cf116. Next base: position 116,252 of record NZ_JAOWEQ010000024.1, read on the forward strand.
CATGTACGCGCCGGGTATCACACCTGCTATTGATTTCCTGCGGCTGGAGGAAATAGCCCGGTTATCAACGGTACCTCTGGCACTGCATGGCGGCAGCGGGACGCCGTTTGATCAGCTACAGCGTTGCCCGACGTTTGGTGTCGCCAAGATAAACGTTGGTGCGGCGGTTTTCGAAGCCGGAAAGGCTGCGCTACTGCATACCCTGTGTCGTGACACATCCGGTGAGCTCGTTGATGCCCTGGCCCTGATGGAGCAGGCCTGCGAGGAAGCCATTATTCCGTACCTGCAGGCCAGCGGCGCTATCGGCAAAGCCTGATTCATTTTCTGTAACGCCTTCTATGCCTCTGCGATGACGCACTGGCAGGGCTTTCTACACCCTGAAACTGGAGAATTAACATGTTAGTTTCGATGAAAGAATTACTGCAACCTACTCGTCAGCACGGTTTTGCTATCGGCGCATTCAACGTGGCGGACAGCTGCTTTGTACGTGCAGTAGTGGAGGAAGCGGAAGCGACCAATACCCCGGCGATTATCTCTATTCACCCCAGTGAACATGATTTTGTCGGCGATGCGTTTTTTAGCTATGTCCGCGATATCACTCTGCGTAGCCCGGTTCCCTTTACTCTGCATCTGGACCACGGCGCTTCGGTTGAGCATGTGCTGCGGGCGATTCAGTGTGGGTTTACCTCGGTGATGATTGATGGCTCGCTGCTGCCGTATGAAGAGAACGTGGCGCTGACCCGTGAAGTGGTCAAGCTGGCGCATGCGGTAGGTGTTTCTGTGGAAGGGGAGTTGGGTACGATTGGTCAGACCGGGACGTCAGTGGAAGGCGGCGTGTCGAAGGTTACTTATACCGATCCTGCTCAGGCAGAGGATTTTATCGCCCGAACCGGTGCAGACACGCTGGCGGTGGCGATTGGAACCGCGCACGGGATCTACCCAAAAGGGATGCAGCCAGAGCTGCAAATGAACATCCTGCGCGACATCGCCGGGCGTGTGGATATTCCGCTGGTGCTGCACGGTGGTTCCGCGAACCCGGATGCGGAAATTGCCGAATCCGTGACGCTGGGTGTTGGCAAAATCAACATTTCCAGCGATATGAAATACGCCTACTTCCAGAAAGTCCGCGAAATCCTGGCGAAAGAAACCTGGTGGGACCCGAACGTAATCTACCCAGAAGCCATTAGCGCCGCGCGGGACGTGATCCGCCACAAAATGAAATTGTTCGGTTCAACCGGCAAAGCATCACTTTACTAACGGCATGCAGGCGGGGCGACCCGCCTCTTTCGCAACAAGGAAAAGTGGAATGAAGCGTTCACATATTAATTATGCCGTCGATAAAGCGCATGCCATCGCCGAGACTTTTCGGATCTGTCTGCCTGATTTTGCGTATTTTACGATCGATGCCTGGCGGCAACAGGAGCAATCTCTGTGGCGTGAAGTGCGCGATCTCCAGCTGGGCTGGGATATTACTGACTTTGGGCGTGGAGATTTTGCGCAAACGGGACTGACGTTACTGACGTTGCGCAATGGTCTGATGGGGTCAGCGGATTACCCCAAACCGTACGCCGAAAAGATGCTGCAAATTCAGCAGGATCAGCAAACGCCATGGCATTTTCATCGCCATAAAATGGAAGATATCGTGAATCGCGGCGGCGGTGACTTATGTATGCAGCTGGCATGGGCCACGCCTGATGACGGGTATGACGCACGGCGTATTGTTGAAGTTAGCGTCGATGGTCAGCGGCGTACCGTTGACGCTGGCGAGACGCTGGTATTGAAACCGGGACAGGGGGTGTGCCTGCCGCCGCGCTTGTATCATCGCTTTTGGGCGGAGAAGGCGTTCGTGCTGGGCTGGGAAATCTCGATGGTCAATGACGACCAGCATGACAACCACTTTCTGGAACCTGGCGGTCGCTTCCCGGCGATTGAAGAGGATGAGCCGGTGAAGTGGCTGTTGTGCAGTGAATATATTCGTTTATGAGCGTGAGTAAGCCCGGTAAGCGAAGCGCCACCGGGCAATAAATTATTGCGCAGGTGGTGGTGCTGTGACTTCACTCCCTGAAACCACACCCGCCTGCATAGTCTGCGTGAGCTGCTGTTTCTCCACGTTCACCGCATGCAGTTGCCCGCTGACCGTTGGCTTGAGCGGCGCATCGGCCTGAATATTGCCGCTGGCGGTAAGCTGAATATTACCATCACCGGAAAGCGGCAGTGCGGGCCAGCCCCACTGCTGCAGGATCGTCATTGGCACGCCGCGTCCGTTCAGGCTGATCTGAGCCTGGCGCTGAGGCAACTGCGAAATGCTGGCGGTGGCCTCCAGCAGCCCTTTTTCCGTATAGGCGCTCAGTTCGCTGATATTGATGGTGCTGTTGTTCGCCGTCAGCGCCAGCGAAGGACGACGTACATCTGTGCGGTTAAAGGTAGCAGCAGCGGCGTTGAGGGTGGCGCTCCCGCCCCAGATCCCCCACTGATTGTTCTGTACCAGCCCGAGGTTAGCGCCGTAACCGTCAAGCGCGGTGAGCTGCCACGGGAAACTCGGGTCGATATCAATTACCAGATTGCGGCTGGCGCTGAATTTCTTCAGCGTCAGGCTGTTTAGCCATGTTGGCAGAGGTTTCATCCACTGCTGCTTCCAGTTTTCCGGCAGCGTGTATTCCAGACCGGCAATCGCGGCATCATCGAGGACCAGCGCTTTGTTGCTGCGTAGCCAGTTTCCGGATGTTCTGACCATACCGCCTTCCCAGCGGGTGGTGAACTGGCGCAGCGCAATGCCCTGTGGTGAGAACTCGGCGTTCAGAATCGGGTCGAAGAAGTGCAGAGAGCCGTAGATAAACTCGCTGGCGTTCATCGACAATTTTCCTTCCTGAGTTTGCCAGTCGTCCTTGCTGAAGGTCATGTTGCGCAAGCTCAGATCGAGATCCGTCACCGCCCAGTCAGGGCCTTGCAGACGGGCATCCGTTACTTCCAGACGACCAATTTGCAGGGAAGGAATGGTGCTTAACGGGGCAAAAAAGTCGGCCAGCGATTTGTCGCTTTGCAGCCGGATATCGTTCAGGCGCAGATTCTCCACTAACCAGCTCCCGTCGGCATTGCGTTGCGCTACGCCGGTTAATGCTCCACGCGCCACGTCTGCGCCAATATTGCTAAGCGTCACCCGGTCATGGTCAATGCTGCCTTCAATCAAGACGTTGGTGGTCGGGACATCGTTGAGCGTCAACGAACTGGCGCTGAGCTGAATTTGCGCTTTGCTGCCGAGAATTTTACCTGCCTCAGGGCTCCAGGGGATGACACCGCCGTTAACGCGCTGGGCGCTGAGGTTCCACTCGCTACCGGGGCTGTTAAGCGCCATATCCTGCAATTGCAGGCGATCGGCCTGAAACGGCAACGGCGCGGTTTGCTGGGAAAGATTCAGCGTGCCGTTTTGCAACAAAATGGTGTCTACGTGCAGCGGGTCTGTGATTTGTCGGCTACTGAGTCCAATATCGACCGTTTTGGCGACCAGCGTGGCGGGCTGACCATCCCGGCCAAAGGTGACGTTTTCCAGCAGAATATGGGAAGGGGAAGAAAACCGGTGATCGATGGCATCAAAGGCCAGATGGTAGCTGCTGTTCTGTGAAACCCAGGCGCTGACGTGCTCTGCGCCCCAGCGGGTTTGCAGTAGAAAATAAAGGCCGAGGATCGCCACTGCAAGGGCGATCAGCACGTAAAGAAGCAGCTTTCCAATAAATTTCATGGTCTTCCATCCCGCGAAGTGCACATAGTCAAGTTATGCACGATTTAGACGCAATGCTCAAGGCGGGAATGGTGAAAGAGCGTTACAGCGGCGTTGATTCAGAATCAACGCCGCATTTTGCTTATTGCTTCTCTGGCGGGAACACTAGGTTCAGAACGATAGCGGTAATACCGCCTGCGGCAATGCCGGAAGAGAGCAGGTTTTTCACCCAGTCCGGGGCGAACTGCAGGATCAACGGCTGCTGGGAGACGCCCAGGCCGACGGCCAGCGACAGCGCGATAATCAGAATCGCGCGGCGGTTCAGTGGCTCGCGGGACACAATACGCACGCCGGATGCGGCGATAGTACCGAACATTACCAGCGTTGCCCCGCCCAGTACTGGCTCAGGAATATGCTGTACAAAACCGCTAACCGCCGGGAACAGGCCCAGCGCGATCAACATCAACGCCACCACAAAACCGACGTAGCGGCTGGCAACGCCCGTTAACTGAATAACCCCGTTGTTCTGCCCAAAACAGGAGTTCGGGAAGGTGTTGAACACAGCGGAAACAAACGAGTTCAGGCCGTTCGCCAGCACGCCGCCTTTCAGGCGTTTCATATACAGCGGACCAGAAACCGGCTGCTCGGAGACATCAGAGGTGGCCGTAATATCGCCGATGGTTTCCAGCGAGGTGATCATAAAGACCAGCATCAGCGGCAGCAGTAAACTCCAGTCGATACCCAGGCCATAATACAGCGGCGTTGGCACCATTAGCAGGTCCTGGCTTACCGGTGCGGTATTTTGCGGCAGCATGTCCATAAACCAGGCCAGCAGATAGCCTGCCGCCATCGCAATCACCAATGACGCAACACGCAGGTAAGGGTTGCGTTGACGGTTAAGCAGGATGATTAGCGCCAGTACCACGCCTGCCAACAGTAAATTCTTCGGTGCACCAAAGGTGTTGTCGCTCATTGCGGCATAGCCACCACCAATTGATGTCAGACCCACCTGAATCAGCGACAGGCCGATAATCATCACCACCACGCCTGAGACCAATGGGGTAATGATCCGCCGCGCCAAATGCAGTACGCGTGAGATAACCATCTCGGTGCAGCTTGCCAGCATCAACGTACCGAACAGCGCCGCCATCATGGTTGGGACATCTGCGCCACCGGTTTTTAGCGCCGTACCGCCCATAATCAGTGGCGCAACAAAGTTAAAGCTGGTGCCCTGAATGGATAGCAGCCCTGAGCCTACCGGCCCCCAGGCTTTGATCTGAATGATAGAAGCTACGCCGGAGGCGAACAGCGACATACTGATAATGTGTTGAGTATCCTGAGCCGGTAAACCAAGCGCCTGGCAAATTAACAGAGCGGGAGTAATTACCGCGACGAACATGGCCAGCAGATGCTGACAGGCGGCAAACAAGGTCTGGGCTAACGGGGGGCGATCTTCAAGACGGTAAATCAGTTCACTGTTGTGAGTCTGCGCAACCGGTTGCGCATTTGTTGACTCTACGGCGTTAACGGACATCAGAGGCAATCCCATGGTGGAAAAGCGGTGATTTTATCTGACCAGGGCAGAAAAGCAAACGTTTGCTAGCAGGTATTCTTAATATTTAAAACGGATAAACAAACATTTTTATATAACTTTTCATCATTTTCTGCTTAAAATCCACCCCGAAAACTCAATAAGAGCTAAAAATCGGTCTGGAATGCATCGTGCGTGATTGTGCTAAACGCACTAATGGAGCTGTAAATGTTTTATCTCGATACGTTATCAACGCTGGTTGCGGCAACCCTTGTGTTGCTGCTGGGACGTAAGCTCGTCCAGTCTGTTTCCTTCCTGAAAAAATACACCATTCCCGAACCCGTAGCGGGCGGCCTGCTGGTGGCGATTGCGCTGCTGGTGCTGAAAAAAAGCATGGGTTGGGAAGTTAACTTCGATATGACCCTGCGCGATCCGTTGATGCTGGCCTTCTTCGCCACTATCGGTCTGAACGCCAATATCGCCAGCTTGCGTGCTGGCGGCCGCGTGGTGGGTATTTTTCTGATTGTGGTTGTTGGCCTGTTGCTGATGCAAAACGCCATCGGTATTGGTATGGCGACCCTGCTGGGTCTGGACCCGCTGATGGGTCTGATCGCTGGCTCGATCACCCTCTCTGGTGGACACGGAACCGGGGCCGCATGGAGCAAGCTGTTTATTGAACGTTATGGCTTCACCAATGCGACTGAAGTGGCGATGGCTTGCGCGACGTTTGGTCTGGTATTGGGTGGGCTGATTGGCGGCCCGGTGGCACGCTATCTGGTCAAACACTCCACCACGCCAGACGGTATGCCGGACGATCAGGCTGTGCCGACCGCATTTGAAAAGCCGGACGTCGGACGCATGATCACCTCACTGGTGCTGATTGAAACCATCGCGCTGATCGCTATCTGTCTGACGGTGGGTAAAATCGTTGCGCAAATGCTGGTTGGAACGGTACTGGAACTGCCGACCTTCGTTTGCGTGCTGTTTGTTGGGGTGATCCTCAGCAATGGTCTGGCGCTACTGGGCTTTTACCGGGTGTTCGAACGTGCGGTTTCTGTGCTGGGTAACGTTAGTCTGTCACTGTTCCTGGCGATGGCGCTGATGAGCCTGAAGCTATGGGAACTGGCTTCTCTGGCCTTGCCGATGCTGGCAATCCTGGTTGTGCAGACCATTTTCATGGCGCTGTATGCGATATTCGTTACCTGGCGCATGATGGGTAAGAACTACGATGCCGCTGTGTTGGCTGCCGGACACTGCGGTTTTGGCCTCGGCGCGACGCCGACGGCGATTGCCAACATGCAGGCGATTACCGAGCGCTTTGGGCCATCCCATATGGCGTTTCTGGTGGTGCCGATGGTGGGGGCATTCTTTATCGATATCGTCAACGCGCTGGTGATTAAGCTGTATCTGCTGTTACCGATTTTTGCGCAATAACGGCTGTGCGGCGGGGTAACATCCGCCGCCGCTATGAATCGACTATACGTTGGAGTAGCGTTCGGTTTCCGGCATCCAGCGCTCTATTAGCGCCACGGCCTGTTGCGGATAGCGTTCGTGAATATGGCGAGCAATGCGCTGAACTTCCGGGATAATCGCCTGATCACGCAGTAAATCTGCGACCTTGAATTCTGCCGTTCCGGTCTGGCGAGTACCTAACAGCTCGCCGGGGCCGCGAATCTCTAAATCTTTTTGCGCAATCACGAACCCGTCGTTGCTGTCTCGCAGAACCTGCAAGCGTTTCTGCGCGGTTTTAGACAGCGGTGATTTGTACAGCAGGACGCAGTGGGAGGCCACCGCGCCACGGCCTACGCGGCCACGCAGCTGATGCAGCTGGGCCAGGCCCAGGCGCTCCGGGTTTTCAATAATCATCAGGCTGGCGTTTGGCACGTCCACGCCCACTTCAATCACCGTGGTGGCAACCAACAGATGCAGTTCACCCTGCTTAAAGGCCGCCATTACTGACTGCTTCTCGGCGGGCTTCATACGGCCGTGTACCAGGCCAATATTGAGTTCTGGCAGCGCAATCTTAAGCTCTTCCCACGTTGCTTCTGCTGCCTGAGCTTCTAACAGATCAGACTCTTCAATCAGCGTACAGACCCAGTATGCCTGGCGCGCTTCGTGGGTACAGGCGTTGCGCACGCGATCAATAATATCGCTGCGGCGGGTATCCGGAATGGCGACCGTGGTGACCGGGGTACGTCCCGGTGGGAGTTCATCAATTACTGAGGTGTCGAGATCGGCATAGGCGGTCATCGCCAGCGTGCGCGGGATTGGCGTGGCAGTCATGATGAGCTGGTGCGGGTGGAAACCCTGCTGCTGACCTTTTTCCCACAGCGCCAGACGCTGATGCACCCCGAAGCGGTGCTGTTCGTCGATGATAACCAGTGCCAGACCGTTGAACTGAACCTGTTCCTGGAAAATTGCATGGGTACCGACAATCATCTGCACCTGACCGCTGGCGATGGCTTCCTGTTGCGCCAGACGCGCTTTGCCTTTCTGCTTGCCCGCCAGCCAGCCCACTTCAACGCCCAGCGGTGCGAACCAGCTGCGGAAGTTATTCGCATGTTGTTCAGCCAATAATTCGGTGGGGGCCATCAGCGCAACCTGCTTCCCATGTGCGATAGCGCGCAGGGCGGCTAACGCCGCAACCAGCGTTTTACCGGAGCCGACATCACCCTGTACCAGGCGCATCATTGGGACATCCAGTGCCATATCACGTTCGATCTCCGCGGTAACGCGAGCCTGTGCGCCAGTCGGTTTAAATGGTAGCGCCGCCAACAGCTTATCTTTCAGCGCATTGTTTGCGCTCAGCGGCTGGGCATGAAAACGCTGCGCCCCGGCGCGTAATGCCAGCATGCTGAGATTATGCGCCAGCAGTTCTTCGAGAATCAGACGTCGCTGCGCCGGATGTTGTCCTGTTTCCAGATCGCTGAGTTGCAGCGACGGTGGAGGGCGGTGCAACGTGCGCAGTGCTTCGGGCAGGCTCATCATGCCCTGTAACAGCTCTGGCGGTAGCAGTTCGGCAATGGCGCAAGTATCGAGCAGATCCAGTGCCTGATCGGTCAGCTTGCGCAGCGTGGCCTGCTTCACGCCTTCGGTAGTCGGATAAACAGGGGTCAGCGTTTCCTGTAATTCCGGCGTGCTGAGATCGCCCTGCACACGGTATTCCGGGTGGATCATCTCTGCGCCGTATTTCCCGCGTTTGGCTTCACCGTAGGCCAGCACCCGGCGACCGGTGGCTAGGCTGTTTTTCATTGCTGCGCTGAAGTTGAAAAAGCGCATGGTGAGAATGCCGGAGCCATCGCTGATCTGACAGGTCATCATCCGGCGACCGCCGAAGGTGATATTGCAGTTCAGCACTTCGCCTTCAACGGTGGCATAGACGCCCGGCAGTAGTTCGCCAATTGGGTACAGATGGGTACGGTCTTCGTAACGCAGGGGGAGGTGTAGCAGGAGGTCCTGTACGGTGTGCAGGCCAATTTTCGCCAGTTTACTGCTTTGCGCTGCGCCAACGCCGGTCAGAGAGTTGAGTGGGATGGCATCCAGTAAACGGCCTTTCATCGCGTTTATCTCGCAGATTGCATAGTGGCCCACCACGTTGCATCGGCTTCAATTTCGCCCTGCGTGTTTACGTGAGGGTAGGGAAGACCTTTGCGCTTAGCGACATTCGCCAGCACCGGATAACCGCCTTCAAACAGTAAGCGCTGCTGCTCGTCTTGTGGCAGCATGCTGTTTTCTCGTCGGTACATCCCAGCGTTTTGCCGCTGGCGTTGTGCTTCGTACAGAATCAGCGCGGAGGCGACCGAAACGTTCAGCGACTGCACCATGCCAGTCATGGGAATGATGATGTCCTGATCAGCCAGATCCAACGCTTCCTGAGTGATGCCGGTTTTCTCCTGGCCCATCAGGATGCAGGTGGGGCGCGTGTAATCAATCTCGCGAAAATCCACGGCTTTATCTGACAGATGAGTTGCCAGAACCTGCATGCCGCGGTTTTTTAAATGTGAGACCGCATCGCCAATAGTAAGGTGAGTTTTCACCTGCACCCAACTGTTGCTGCCTGCGGCAGAAGAGGCCATGGTGCGCATACGACTACCCGGCCAGACGGCGTGGACTTCATGCACGCCGACCGCATCTGCAGTACGAATGATAGCGGAAACGTTATGAGGTTTGTGGACCTCTTCCATGCAGACGGTCAGATCGGGCTGACGACGTGCGAGCATCTCGCGGATACGTGCATAGCGCTGTTCATTCATAAGACTAGTTTCGGTTACGGGTGACTTTTATTACGTCCGGCATGACGCGAATTTTGCGCATGATATTCGCCAGGTGCACGCGATCGCGAGCGGTCAAGCGAATAAAGGCGCTATAGACGCGACCATCTTTCTCTTCCGTATTCAGGCTTTGAATATTGGAGGTGGTCGTGTTGATTGCCGCCGTCAGGTTCGCCAAAGCACCCTGGTGGTTAAACATATCCACCTTAATCTCAGTGATGAATTCCTGCTCTGTTTCTTTATCCCATTCCACCGCCATAAATTTCTCTGGCTCTTTCTGGTAGCCACGAATATTACGGCAGGACTCATGGTGAATCACCAGACCTTTACCCGGACTGACGTGGGCAATGATGGGATCGCCTGGAATTGGACGGCAGCATTTCGCGAAGGTGATCAGCACGCCGTCTGCACCTTTGATCGGCAGATGACCATGGCCAGATTGTGCCGGTACGTTCGCTGTTGCTTCGCCCTGCTGGAGGTTTTTCGCTACCACCACGCTCATGGCATTACCCAGACCGATTTCTGCGAGCAGATCGTCAAGAGTGGCGAGCTTCATGCGCTCAAGCTCACGCTGGATGCTCTCTGGCGGGATCTCAGCCAGTTTACGGCTACCGCCCAGGGCATGGTTGAGCAGTCGACGGCCCAGACTGACGGAATCATCGCGCTTGAGGTTTTTCAGCAGTTGGCGAATCTTGGCGCGCGCTTTCGAACTGACGACGAAGTTGAGCCACGCGGCATTCGGGCGCGCACCCGGGGCGGTAATAATCTCAACTGTCTGACCGCTAAAGAGCGGTTGTGAAAGCGGGTAAGGCTGTCTGTCGACGCGCGCGCCGACGCAAGCGTGACCGATATCGGTATGCACGGCGTAGGCGAAGTCGACAGGCGTTGCACCGGCGGGCAGTTCGACAATGCGCCCTTCCGGTGTGAAAACATAAATCTCATCCGGGAAGAGATCAGATTTAACGCTTTCAATAAATTCAAACGAGCTACCGGCGCTCTGCTGCAGTTCCAGCAGGCTTTGCATCCAGCGCTGAGCGCGGATTTGCGCAGTGGTGCTGCTTTCGCCGCCGTGCTCTTTGTAAGCCCAGTGTGCTGCGACACCCATCTCTGCCATCTGGTCCATGTCTTCAGTACGAATCTGTACTTCAACCGGGACGCCATGAGGGCCGATCATTGAGGTGTGCAAAGACTGATATCCGTTCGCTTTTGGGATGGCAATATAGTCTTTCACGCGGCCAGGACGTGGTTTGTACAGGCTGTGCATCTGGCCGAGTACGCGATAGCAGGTATCGGAATCATGAACGATGACGCGAAATGCGTAGATATCCATGATGGAGTGAAAACGCTGCTCTTTGAGCACCATTTTGCAGTAAATAGAGTACAGGTGCTTCTCACGCCCGCTTACGCGACACGGAATACCTGCCTCCTGCAAACGCCCTTCGATTTCCGAGAGGATTTTTTGGATCATCTCTTTGCGGTTGCCGCGAGCGGCTTTAACCACTTCTTTAATCACGCGATAGCGGTTCGGGTACAGCGCTTCAAAACCCAGCTCTTCCAGCTCGGTTTTAATGTGATGAATACCTAAACGGTGTGCCAGCGGACTATAGATTTCGAGGGTTTCACGGGCGATGCGGCGACGCTTGTCCGGGCGTAATGAGCCCAGCGTGCGCATATTGTGGGTACGGTCGGCAAGTTTGATGAGAATGACGCGGATATCCTGCACCATCGCCATAATCATCTTGCGAAAGTTTTCGGCTTGCGCCTCTTTCTTATCGCGAAACTTAAGCTTATCAAGCTTCGATACCCCTTCTACCAGCTCTGCAACGCTTTTACCAAAAAGCTGTTCCATGTCCTGATAGGTGGCTGGGGTATCTTCAATCACGTCATGCAGCAGCGCAGCCATCAGCGTTTCGTAGTCGAGTTTCATCTCGGCCAGAATACAGGCTACCGCTACCGGGTGCGTGATATAGGGTTCACCGCTTGAACGTGTCTGGCCCTCGTGAGCGTCACGTGCAACGAGATACGCCTGCCGAAGACGCTTAATCTGGTCTTCCGGCAGGTAGTTTTGAATCAGTTGATTCAGGCTTTCAAACAGATACAAGGGCGACCCGCTTTGTGATTAACGACGACCTTCAGCAATAGCGGTAACGGCTTGTAATTCAGCGGCTTCCTGCTCTTGCTGTTCCTGGCGCTCACGCACGTCGAGGATCTGGTTGTTGATCAGACCTTCTTCGATTTCGCGCAGCGCGATAACGGTAGTTTTATCGTTTTCTTCCGGTACGAGCGGATCCTTTCCGCCTACCTGCATCTGACGAGCGCGACGCGCGGCGACCAGTACCAGGTCAAAACGGTTACCAATTTTCTCTACAGCGTCCTGAACAGTTACGCGTGCCATACTTAAAATGCTCCACAGGTGAAGAAATGACTGGGCATGATACTGAATGTGGGTTCAGTCTGCCAACAGTTTGCTGATTAAAGCGTCATGACGCTGCTTTTGGCGGCTCATGCGCAGACGTTCGGCGCGAATGATGGTTTTCAAATCGCCCAGGGCGGTATCGAAATCATCGTTCACAATAAGATAATCATATTCGGCGTAATGGCTCATTTCTGCAACAGCTTGCGCCATACGTTTTGCGATCACGTCTTCGCTATCCTGACCGCGGCCACGCAGACGGCGATCCAACTCAATCTTAGATGGCGGCAAAATAAAAATACTGCGCGCATGCGGCATTTTTTCACGAATTTGCTGCGCACCTTGCCAGTCGATATCTAAAAAGACGTCTACGCCGGATGCTAATACTTGCTCAATGGTTTCACGTGAGGTGCCGTAGTAATTACCGAAAACCTCCGCGTGTTCCAGGAACGCGTCTCTGCCAATCATGGTTCTGAATTCATCATGGTTCACAAAAAAATAGTGTTCACCGTGCACTTCCCCCGGGCGCGGTGCGCGCGTGGTGTGCGAAACAGAAACCTGGGTGTCATACAACGGTTGGGTCTTTAATAAAGCCTGAATCAGGCTGGATTTACCCGCGCCACTGGGGGCAGAAACAATATAAAGCGTGCCTTGAGCCATGAGTATCTTAATGTATGTGATTGTCGAAAGAGAGCCTACATACGGGCTTATTATACACGTAGCCGCTATGTGACGTAGCCCTTGTCACACTTTTTGCGCATGTTTATTGCGTTTTGCGTATCAGTTTCCTGTTTTATCGATGATTTGCAGCAATACGTGCAAATGTCAGGAACGGTGCTCGCAGGATACTTTTTTGCCGCTCTGTTTCCCTATTATTTCGCGCTATACCTGCCAGGAAATGCAGTGCTCAGCGGAGGTAACATGGGATTATGGAAAGGCATAGGGCTGGTTTTGCTAATGGGGTATCTACCCGCATGGGCGGTATGCCCCGTCTGGTCGCCTGCCAGGGCAAACGAGGAAATTTCACGACTACAGCAGCAGATAACACAGTGGAATGACAGTTACTGGAAACAGGGTGAAAGTGCCGTAGATGACGGCGTTTATGACCAGCTCAATGCGCAACTAATTCAATGGCAGCGCTGTTTTGGCGATGAAGTTCCACCAGATCTGTCTGCGCCACCAATGGGTGGCACAGTATCGCACCCCGTTCCCCACACGGGAGTTCGAAAACTTGCCGATAAGCAAGAGCTACAGCAATGGATGCACGCTCGCAGCGATCTCTGGGTGCAACCGAAGGTGGATGGTGTGGCAGTGACGTTAGTCTATCGCAATGGCGATCTGGTACGGGCGATTAGCCGTGGTAATGGCCTGAAAGGCGAAGACTGGACGCAAAAGGTTCTTCAGATCCCTTCCGTACCACATTCGACCAAGGGGAATCTCGCTAACAGTACGTTGCAGGGTGAGATTTTTTTGCAGCAAGAGGGGCATATTCAGAAGCAGAGAGGGGGAATGAACGCCCGCTCGAAGGTTGCTGGATTGATGATGCGCCAGAGCAATCCGGAATTATTAGGCTCGCTGGCTATTTTTATCTGGGCCTGGCCCGATGGTCCTGCGGTCATGTCTGAAAGACTGGAGCAGCTCACTGCTGCCGGGTTCAGTTTCACGCAACATTTTACCAAGGCCGTGAAGAGTGCGGATGACGTAGAGCAAGTGCGAGCAAAGTGGTGGACTTCAGCATTACCTTTTGTCACTGATGGCGTGGTCGTGCGAACAGGAAAAGAGCCGCAGGCGCGATACTGGCTACCCGGACAGGGAGACTGGCTGGCTGCGTGGAAATATCCTCCCGTGGCCAGGGTATCTGAGGTAACCGGTATTCAGTTCTCCGTTGGTAAAAGCGGGAAAATTGCGGTGGTAGCATTGCTGACTCCCGTCATGCTGGATGATAAACGCGTACAGCGCGTCAATATTGGCTCCGTTCGACGCTGGAATGAATGGGATATCGCGCCTGGCGATCAGATTCTGGTGAGCCTGGCCGGACAAGGGATCCCCCGTATAGATGAGGTGGTCTGGCGCAGTACCCAGCGTAGTAAGCCAGTGCCACCTGAGGGGCGCTTCAATTCATTAACCTGTTTTTATGCCACAGCGGAGTGCCAGGAACAGTTTGTTGCCAGACTGGTCTGGCTGGGGGCCAATGAGGTGCTGGGGCTGGAGGGCATCGGCGAGGCGGGATGGCGGGAGCTCCACCAGGTGTATCGCTTTGAGCATATCTTTTCCTGGCTCGGGCTAACTCAGGAACAACTACAGTCGACATTTGGTATAAGCAAAGGGGAGAAGTTATGGCATCAATTCAACCTGTCACGCGATCTTCCGTTCACGCGCTGGGTGATTGCCATGGGAATACCGTTAACACAGGCAACGCTGAATGCCAGCCGGGATGGTTCGTGGCAGCAATTGCAAAAACGCGATGAACAAAGCTGGCGGCAGCTTCCTTTCATGGGGGAGCAGCGGGCACGGCAGGTTATTCAGTGGCTGGAGGATCGAGAGGTCACAGCGCTGAGCAACTGGTTAGCTGCTCAGCGGATCGCGGGCTTTATGCCTTAATGGCCTTCATGGCGATAGTAAAATACCGGCAGACCTAACTTCAGGCGCAGCGCCAGTAGTCGGGCAGTAAAGCCGAAGAGCAGGGTAGAGATAACCACCACATCATGACTGGAGACATAATGCTGTAGCACGATGTATAGCACAGCAGCGGCAAATGATACGCCGGCATACAGCTCTTTCTGGAACACTAACGGGATGCGTTTGCAGAACATATCGCGTAATACGCCGCCGAAAACCCCGGTAGTGACCGCAGCGACCACGGCGATAATCGGTCCATGGCCCATATCCAGTGCCACCTGAGCCCCGATAATAGAAAAGACCACCAGGCCCAGCGCATCCAGTACGAGGAATATTTTGCGCAGATAGGGCATCACGGGAGCAATAATAGTGGTCAGTACCGCGGCAGTGGCTACGATAATGACGTATTCAGGGTGCTTTACCCAGCCGAGCGGATAATGGCCGAGAAGAATATCACGTACTGAACCACCGCCAATGGCTGTCGCGGTGGCAATGATAATGACGCCAAATGTATCCATACGACGACGCCCAGCCGCAAGCGCACCGGTCATGGCTTCGGCAGTAATACCAATTAAGTATAAAACGTGTAACAGCATGTATTCCCCCTGATTTGCTGGGGGCTAAGGTTAACGATTTGTGCGCACTGTCACGATTGAGATTTTCTAAGGTGAAGTGATTCTAATAACTACAGCTAATGCGAAATTGTTGTAAACACATTATGGCATGCGCTTTGTGATATGAGTGGTGACAATAAATGATGAGAAAATATAATTCTTGTCGCATAGATGAGAACTGATAGTGTCGGGAAAAGCACGTAGCGCCGCCGTTTATTGACGGGCTACGTGAGATGGTGACTTACTCGATATTCTGAATTTGCTCGCGCATTTGCTCGATCAATACCTTCAGTTCAATTGCGGAGTTAGTCACTTCGGCATTGATAGACTTCGATGCCAGAGTATTCGACTCACGGTTGAATTCCTGCATCATGAAGTCCAGACGACGGCCAACCGCCTCTTTTTTCTTCAGAATGTTGTAGGTTTCTTTGACGTGAGCTTCCAGGCGATCCAGTTCTTCAGCCACGTCGATACGCTGTGCCATCAGCACCAGTTCTTGCTCAAGGCGGTTATTTTCCAGCTGCACCTGAGCATCTTCCAGTTTGGCTACCAGACGCTCGCGCTGCCATTGCAGGATTTCCGGCATATGTGCGCGCACTTTTGTGACTTCAGCGCTGACGCCTTCCAGACGCTGCTCGATCAACGCCTTCAGTGCCTGACCTTCGGTTTCACGCGCAACGATAAAGTCATCCAGCGTACCGTCAAGCGCGGCGAGGATTTCGGCGGCAATGGCGTCCAGATCTTGCTCCTGGGCTGCCATTACGCCTGGCCAACGCAGGATATCAACCGGGTTAATTTCACCTTCATCACTCTGCATTTTGACCCAGTTAGCAGCGCTAACGAGCTGTTTAGCGAGTTTTTCATTCAGAATCAGCTCGCCTTGTGCACTGGCATCAGGCTCAAAACGCAGCGTACATTCGACTTTACCGCGCGTCAGACGCGTGCGAATACGTTCGCGAACTACGGGTTCGAGACTACGGAACTGCTCCGGCAGGCGAAAATAAGTTTCCAGATAACGCTGGTTTACCGAGCGCATTTCCCAGGTAGCGCTACCCCATTCACCCTTGATTTCACGCCGGGCGTAAGCGGTCATGCTGCGGATCATAGACGTTCCTGTTTTTAAAGATGAGATGGGAGGATTATAGCCATCCACGTCTTGTCAGGATAGGAATAACAGTCGGAAGTCCGTATAATGCGCAGCCACATTCGTTTCAAGCCGGAGATTTTATCATGCGTCCAGCAGGTCGTAGTGCCAATCAGGTGCGTCCCGTCACCCTGACCCGTAATTATACAAAACACGCTGAAGGCTCCGTGCTGGTCGAATTTGGTGATACCAAAGTGCTATGTACCGCTTCTATTGATGAAGGCGTACCGCGTTTTCTGAAAGGTCAGGGCCAGGGTTGGATCACCGCAGAATATGGCATGCTGCCACGCGCCACACACACCCGTAACGCCCGTGAAGCGGCGAAAGGTAAGCAGGGCGGTCGTACCATGGAAATCCAGCGTCTGATCGCTCGTGCGCTGCGCGCTGCCGTTGACCTGAAGACGCTCGGTGAGTTCACCATTACGCTGGACTGCGATGTTATCCAGGCAGATGGCGGTACCCGCACCGCATCAATTACCGGCGCATGCGTTGCGTTGGCGGATGCGCTGAACAAGCTAGTGGCGAGCGGTAAACTGAAAACTAACCCGATGAAAGGGATGGTCGCCGCGGTTTCCGTGGGCATTGTTAACGGTGAAGCGCTCTGTGACCTCGAGTACGTTGAAGACTCTGCTGCAGAAACCGACATGAACGTAGTGATGACTGAAGACGGTCGCATTATAGAGGTTCAGGGCACGGCGGAAGGTGAGCCATTCAGCCATGAAGAACTTCTCACCCTACTGGCGTTAGCCCGAGGGGGAATCGAATCCATTGTAGCGACGCAGAAGGCGGCGTTAGAAAATTGATTTTAAAGGCGACTGATGAGTCGCCTTTTTTTTGTCTGTAATAAAGTGAGATGAGGAGCGAATCCATGAAACCGTATCAGCGCCAGTTTATTGAGTTTGCGCTTAGCAAGCAGGTACTAAAGTTTGGCGAGTTTACGCTGAAATCCGGGCGTAAAAGCCCCTATTTCTTCAACGCCGGACTGTTTAATACCGGGCGCGACCTGGCTCTGTTAGGCCGTTTTTACGCCGAAGCGCTGGTGGATTCCGGTATTGAGTTCGATTTGCTGTTTGGTCCAGCGTACAAAGGTATTCCGATTGCGACTACAACGGCCGTTGCGCTGGCTGAACACCACGATAAAGATTTGCCGTACTGCTTTAACCGTAAAGAGGCGAAGACCCACGGTGAAGGTGGCAATCTGGTCGGTAGTGCACTTGAGGGGCGCGTGATGCTGGTGGATGATGTTATCACCGCAGGTACGGCGATTCGTGAGTCGATGGAAATTATCCAGGCGAATGGCGCCACTCTGGCGGGGGTACTGATTTCTCTCGATCGTCAGGAACGCGGTCGCGGAGAGATTTCCGCTATTCAGGAAGTGGAACGTGATTACGGTTGCAAAGTGATCTCTATTATCACCCTGAAAGACCTGATTGCGTATCTGGAAGAGAAACCGGAGATGGCGGAGCACCTGGTGGCAGTACGAGCCTATCGCGAAGCATACGGTGTATAAGGACAGCCGGATAGCGCTGCGCTGATCCGGCCTACGCACTTACCGGGCCTACGGTATACGTAGGCCGGACAAGACGAAATCGCTACTGCAATTGAGCGGCAACCAACGGCCAGCGGGTGTCAAAATCATCCGTTGGGCGGTATTTAAATTCGCTACGTACAAATCGGGATAGCATACCTTCGCAGAAAGCCAGTAACTGGCTGGCCAGAAGCGTTTCATCCACGGTGTAGCCTTCACCTTCACGCATTCTTTTTTCTCGCAGAACCTGGCGCAACTGCGCTTCAATGCGCTCAAAAAGTTGGTTAATGCGACCTTGCAGACGGTCTTGCTCGAACATCAACGCGTGTCCGGTCAGAATTCGCGTCAGGCCCGGATTACGCTCACCAAACCCTAAAATCAGCAGAACGATCAGACGCAGACGCGCGCTGGTGTCCTTTTCATCTTTCAAAATCAGATTGATACGTGTAATCAGACTATCTTCGATAAACTCAATCAGACTATCGAACATACGGGTCTTGCTGGGGAAATGGCGATACAATGCCGCTTCGGATACGCCAACTGAGGCTGCCAGCTTTGCTGTGGTGATGCGTTGGCTACCATCGCTGGACTCAAGCATCAGTGCCAGAGACTGAAGTATTTCTTCGCGACGATTCCTTTTCGCAGTTTGCTTTTCTACCATGTTACAAAATACCCCTGAAAATAAGCTCTTGCCAGGCAGGCATCCACACAGCGACCGCAAACTGTTGTTTGCGGTGTGTTATTGCGTTATTACGCTATGGGATACTTTTCTGCGGGTTACTTGCGCCCGGAATGGCCGAAGCCACCTTCGCCACGATCGGTGGCTTCAAACTCTTCCACCAGATTAAATTCAGCCTGCACGACCGGTACAAATACCATCTGCGCGATACGTTCGCCCGGCTCAATAGTGAAGCTGTCCTGACCACGGTTCCAGATGGACACCATCAGTTGGCCCTGGTAGTCGGAATCAATCAAACCAACCAGATTGCCCAGCACGATACCGTGCTTATGGCCCAATCCGGAGCGCGGGAGCATCACCGCTGCCAGAGAAGGATCGGCAATGTGGATAGCTAACCCGGTTGGCACCAGCGTTGTTGCGCCCGGTGCCAGTTCTACGGCGTCATCAAGACAAGCACGCAGGTCAAGTCCGGCAGAACCAGAAGTGGCGTACGTCGGGAGCGGAAATTGTTGCCCTACGCGCGGGTCCAGAATCTTAACGTCGATTTTTTTCATCATAACGGGTCACGATCTCGTCGAGTAATAATTGGCCCAGGAGTTCTTTACGCTCAAGCGGTAAGACTTTGTCTCCATCCTGCCAAAAAAGGTGTAATGCGTTGCTATCGCTGTTAAACCCTTGAGTTGACAGCGAAACGTCGTTCGCACAGATCACATCAAGGTTTTTGCGGATGCGTTTTTGCCGGGCATATTCTTCCACATTATTTGTTTCGGCGGCAAACCCAACGACAAAAGGACGGTTAGCATCCAGTGCGGCAACACCGGCGATAATGTCCGGGTTTTTGACCATTTTTACAGTTAATTCATCACCCTGCGTCGCTTGTTTTTTTATTTTTTCGTGGGCGACAGTTTCAGCGCGATAATCAGCGACTGCAGCGCAGCCGATAAAAATATGCTGTTGTTGCACTGCAGACTGCACAGCGGCTTCCATTTCCAACGCGGTCATCACATCAACCCGCTGAACAAATGGTGGTGTGGATAACGAAACCGGACCCGATACCAGTGTGACGTTTGCCCCGCGCTTTGCTGCAGCGGCCGCGATAGCAAATCCCATCTTCCCGGAGCTATGGTTGGAAATATAACGCACGGGATCAAGCGGTTCACGCGTCGGGCCCGCCGTAATCATGATGTTGAGATGTTGCAGATCGTTGACAGGCGAAAAATGTTCTGCCGCCATATCCACAATCGTTAACGGATCCAGCATACGTCCAGGACCGACATCGCCACATGCCTGGCTACCGCTGTCCGGGCCCCAAATGAGCAAACCGCGTGAGGCAAGAATACCCAGATTGTGCTGGGTCGCGGCAGCGCGATACATCTGCTGGTTCATGGCTGGCAGTACAGCAACAGAAGCAGGCGTTGCCAGACAAATCGTTGACACCAGGTCGTTGGCCATACCTGCGGCGACACGAGCAATCAGGTCTGCTGTAGCGGGCGCCAGGATGACCAAATCGGCCCATTTTCCCAGCTCAATGTGGCCCATCGCAGCTTCGGCTGCAGGATCAAGCAGGCTGTCGGAAACGGGATAACCTGAAACTGCCTGTAAACTCAGGGGAGTAATAAATGCTTTTGCCGCTTCGGTCATTGCCACGCGGACGTCAGCGCCGCGTTCCCGTAAACGACGCACCAGCTCAGGGGTCTTGTACGCAGCAATCCCGCCACTGACGCCAAGTACGATTTTTTTACCGGCCAGGCTCATCATGATCTTTCCTGTTGGGTTTCACCAGAAGGCAGATATTTTATCACAATCCGCAATTTGTCGTGCTTTTGACCGCCTTCTACTTTGCGAGGCACTACGAAGAAGTGAAAACAGCGCGTCGATTCACCGTCGGTGTTATGCCACTATGCGGACGCGAAAGGAGGGAAAAGTATGGACAATACAGGAAGTATGATGCCCAGGGAAAAGCTGTTGGCACAGGGGGCCAGTTCGCTGACCGATGTTGAGTTACTGGCGCTTTTTTTACGTACCGGCATTCAGGGTAAAGATGTGCTTACGCTGGCGAAAGAGATGCTTCAGCATTTTGAGTCGTTGTATGGCTTGTTGTCTGCTGATTACATGGATTTTAGCTATGTTTCGGGAATCGGTATCGCGAAGTATGCACAGTTGAAGGGTATTGCGGAGCTGGCAAGACGCTACTACAACGTGCGAGTGATAGAGGAGCGTGCTCTACTTAGCCCGGAAATGGCGCGTGAATTTCTGCAAAGCCAGCTCTCGCAAGAGGAACGCGAGATCTTTCTGGTGATCTTTATGGATTCTCAACATCAAGTGATTAAACACAGCAAACTTTTTTCCGGGACACTAAGCCACGTCGAGGTACATCCGCGAGAAATTGTCCGCGAAGCGATAAAAATGAATGCTTCCGCCGTGATCCTTGCGCATAATCACCCTTCGGGGTGTGCAGAGCCGAGTAAAGCAGATAAACTCATCACCGAGCGTGTTGTGAAATGCTGTCAGTTCATGGATATCCGGGTGCTTGATCATCTGGTCATTGGGCGCGGAGAGTACGTTTCTTTTGCGGAACGCGGTTGGATTTAACGCACTTTACGCGATCCATCGGGATCTTTGTCTGTTCGGGACTTGAGCATAACGCCGGGTCAGCGTATACTACGCCACCTTTGAGAATCTCGGGTTTGGCATTTGGGCCTGGCAATCGAGAGTTCACTTAGAACTATGCGATGACCGGGCTGTAAAGCCTGACGAGGCGCCGATACCCCATACGAAGCTCGAGCTAATTTGATTTTTGGAGAATAGACATGTCCCGAGTCTGCCAAGTTACTGGCAAGCGTCCGGTGACCGGTAACAACCGTTCCCACGCACTGAACGCGACTAAACGCCGTTTCCTGCCGAACCTGCACTCTCACCGTTTCTGGGTTGAGAGCGAGAAGCGTTTTGTCACCCTGCGTGTATCTGCTAAAGGTATGCGTGTAATTGATAAGAAAGGCATCGAAACAGTTCTGTCTGAACTGCGTGCCCGTGGCGAAAAGTACTAAGTACTAAGAGGAAATAAATCATGGCTAAAGGTATTCGTGAGAAAATCAAGCTGGTTTCTTCTGCTGGTACTGGTCATTTCTATACCACTACGAAGAACAAACGTACTAAGCCGGAAAAACTGGAACTGAAAAAATTCGATCCAGTTGTACGCCAGCACGTACTGTACAAAGAAGCTAAAATCAAATAATTTTAGTTTCGATGTAGCAAAAAACCTCGCCTCGGCGGGGTTTTTTGTTTTCTGGCCGTCCCCATATAAATGAGACCTGATACACCGCCGGAGATACTATGCCTGAATTACCTGAAGTCGAAACCAGTCGCCGTGGGATTGAGCCGCATCTGGTGGGGGCAACGATTATGCACGCGACTGTGCGTAACAGTCGTTTGCGTTGGCCGGTATCAGAGGAAATCTATCGCCTGAGCGATAAACCTGTCCTGAGCGTACAGCGGCGCGCAAAATACCTGCTTCTGGAGCTGCCGGACGGCTGGGTAATCATTCATCTGGGGATGTCGGGTAGTTTGCGTATCCTTCCTGAAGAGCTTCCGGCAGATAAGCACGACCACGTTGACTTAGTGATGAGCAATGGCAAAGTTCTGCGTTATACCGATCCCCGTCGCTTTGGTGCCTGGCTGTGGACTAAAGAGCTGGATGGACATAATGTCCTCGCCCATCTTGGCCCTGAGCCGCTGAGTGACGATTTCAACGCCGGTTATCTACAGCAGAAATGTGCAAAGAAGAAAACGGCGATTAAACCCTGGCTGATGGATAACAAGTTAGTGGTGGGGGTGGGAAACATCTATGCCAGCGAGTCGCTGTTTGCGGCTGGTATCCATCCTGACCGTCTGGCGTCATCGCTGTCACAGGATGAGTGCGAACTGCTGGTACGCGTTATCAAGGCGGTTTTGCTGCGTTCTATCGAGCAGGGCGGGACGACGCTGAAGGACTTTCTGCAAAGTGACGGTAAGCCGGGCTATTTTGCCCAGGAGCTGCAGGTCTATGGGAGAGAAGGTGAACCTTGCCGCGCATGTGGCGCACCGATTGTTGCGACAAAACACGCCCAGCGTACAACGTTCTATTGCCGTCGCTGTCAGAAATAGTGTCATTGCTGGCCGGATGCAGCATCCGGCCAGGCACATTACTTCAACTTACTCATTAACGCCTGATGGACGTTTTCCGGCAGAAAGTGCGTCACATCACCCTGATGGCGGGCGACTTCTTTCACCAGTGACGATGAGATAAATGACCACTCTTTAGACGGCATCAGAAAGACGCTTTCCAGTTGCGGCATTAGGTGGCGGTTCATGTGCGCCAGCTGCATTTCATACTCAAAATCTGCTACCGCGCGTAGGCCTCGGATCAGAATGTTAGCCTGATTATCACGGGCAAAATTTGCCATTAAGTCGCTGAATCCCAGAACTTCCACATTGCCGAGATGCGCCGTTGCCTGTTGCGCCAGCTCGACGCGCTCTTCAAGGGTAAACATCGGTTTTTTACTGGGACTTGCAGCAATCGCCAGGATCACGTGATCGAACATGCTGGTCGCACGCGTCACGATATCAAGATGGCCGTTAGTTATGGGATCAAAGGTTCCTGGATAAATCGCCCGTTTTTGCATGGCTTGCCTCAATGCGTTTTGGGTGGCAGATAAGGTTCCAGCAGCTGCAGCAGACGCTGTAACGCGCCCTGATTTTGATACAGAACTTCAACTGCGTGACGGCCATAAAAATTACGATAATCTGCATCGGTCAGTAAAGAAGATACTTCTTTTACCAGCGTAGGTGCGTCGGTGACGGTGATCAATCCGCTTGCCTGTTCGAGGCGGGCGCAAATATCTTTAAAATTAAACGTATGGGGTCCCATCAGCACTGGAATAGCATGTGCCGCGGCTTCCAGTGGATTGTGCCCACCACGTTCAACCAGTGAACCGCCGACAAAAGCAAGGTCGGCAATGCCATACAGCAACATCAGCTCACCCATGGTATCGCCGATCACAACCTGAGTGCCTGAGGACGGAACTTCACCCGAAGAACGAGTGGTATAACTTAGCCCAGCCTGGCGTACGAGGTTAATTGCATCCGGGAACCGTTCAGGATGTCTGGGAACCAGAATTAGTAAAAGATTCGGGAACTGATTTAATAACGCCTGATGGGCGGCAATGATGATGCTTTCTTCGCCGTCGTGGGTGCTGGTTGCAATCCATACCGGACGGTGAGGAGCCCATTGACGACGTAATGTCACCGCTTTTGCGGCCAGTTGTGGCGTGACGGATATATCAAACTTCAGGCTGCCAGTAACGGTGACCTGATTGCTTCTGGCACCAAGTGTAATAAAACGTGCGCCATCTTCTTCGTTTTGTGCGGCAATTAACGTAATTCGACGCAGTAGTCTGCCAACAAATTTACCTAATTTCGCATAGCCGGCTGCTGAACGAGCAGAAAGACGTGCGTTGGCAATAACCAGAGGAATGTGACGCTTATGGAGTGCCGCGATCAGATTTGGCCACAGCTCGGTTTCCATAATTAACACCAGTTTGGGGTCAACTTTATTCAGAAAACGGTTCAGGGCATCCGGTAAATCGTAAGGCAGATAAATATGCTGAACGTCAGTGCCAAAAGCAGATTGTACGCGCTCGGAACCGGTTGGCGTCATGGTGGTGACCGTGATCGGCAAGTCGGGATAACGGTGACGCAGAGCGCGAACTAATGGGATTGCAGCCAGTGTTTCGCCCACAGAAACCGAATGAAGCATGATCCCGCCGGGTTTTAGCGGGTGGCGATAAAAGCCGTAGCGTTCGCCCCAGCGTTTACGGTAGGCCGGAGCCTTACGTCCGCGCACCCAAAGCCGTATCCAGATCAAAGGCTGAATAAGGTAGAAAAGGGCGGTGTAAAGCAATTCGAGCATAATGGTAGCTGACTTATGAATGTGCTGGGGATTCTATGTATTTAACTATGGCTTTACCATCATTTTTATCCAGGTTGTATCAAAACGATGGAATTGGTGGGGAACTGATTTCGCTGATGGCTATTTCAAAAATTCACATGGCCGCATTTATATGTCTTAACCTCTTGTGCGGTGTGCGTTTCCTGATGAACTGGTGTCTTATTTATCTGTATGTTTTTAATGATTTATTTTGTTTTTTGTTTAAAAAATATTCATTTCGGAATGCTTGGTAATAAATGATATACTACTGCGCAATTTCAGGTAGCTAGCGGGCAGAAACGTTTCGAAAGCACAGAAAGTCATCTTTGGATGCTTTAGGCAAGGATTACACGATTCTGATGCTTCAAACCTGATATGCCTGGCGACGCGATGCGGATATTAATGCATGAATATTGCTTTTTGTTTGTACAAGTATTTTCCCTATGGTGGGTTACAGCGTGATTTCTTGCGAGTAGCGCTGACGGTTGCTTCTCGTGGCCATCATGTTCAGGTATTTACCCAGTCATGGCAGGGCGAGCGTCCGGAAGGGCTGGAGATTATACTCGTCCCCGTTACATCCAGAACGAATCATGGGAAAAACGAGCAATATTATCAGTGGGTTCAGAATTATTTAACTCAACATCCCGTCGATCGTGTCGTTGGTTTTAATAAAATGCCTGGCCTGGATGTGTATTACGCTGCGGACGTTTGCTATGCGGAAAAGGTTGCCCGCGAGAAAGGCTTTTTCTACAAATTGACGCGCAGGTACCGACACTACTCTGCATTTGAAAAAGCCGTATTTCAGCAGGGTGTCGGCACTACGCTTTTGATGTTAACCGATAAACAAATTGGTGACTTCAAACATCATTACCAAACTGAGAGCCAGCGCTTTCGTATTCTGCCTCCAGGAATCTACCCTGACAGAAAGTACAGCCAGCAACCTGAAAACAGCCGGCTGATTGTTAGGGAAAAAAATGGTATTGGTCTCGATCAGTTCTTGCTCTTACAGGTAGGTTCCGATTTCAAACGCAAAGGCGTGCCAAGAACATTACAGGCGTTGGCTTCTTTGCCTGATGTCATTCGCCACCGCACACGATTGATGGTTGTTGGTCAGGATAAGGCCGATCGCTATCGCGCTCAGGCTCGTCAATTGGGGGTTGAAGAACAAGTGCAGTTCTTCTCGGGGCGGGACGATGTCGCAGAATTGATGTCTGCTGCTGATTTATTACTTCACCCAGCTGTACAGGAAGCCGCCGGTATTGTCTTGCTAGAAGCTGTAGTTGCCGGACTGCCGGTATTAACTACCGAAGTTTGCGGCTATGCGGGTTATATCAACGCCGCCCAATGTGGGGTGGTGATTCCTGAACCTTTTGAGCAGGAAAATCTGAATACAGCACTTTTCGATGCGCTGCAAAATAATGAGCAGAGAAGTCGTTGGGCCGGGAACGCACGGCATTTTGCTGATACAAAAGATCTCTACAGCCTGGCAGATAAAGCTGCAGATATCATTTTAGGTCCTAAGAATGATTGAATTAAAAGAACCATTTGCCACGCTGTGGCAAGGAAAAGACCCGTTTACTGAAGTCGCTAAGCTGGACGGTGAGGTTTTTCGCGCCCTGGAAACACGACGTACCCTACGTTTTGAGATGATGGGTAAGGGTTATTTTCTTAAATATCATCATGGAACCACGCTTAAAGAAGTGGTGAAGAATCTTATATCTTTACGTATGCCTGTACTTGGCGCAGACCGTGAGTGGCTGGCGATACATCGCTTGCAAGAACTGAATGTTGATACTATGACGGGGGTTGCATTTGGTCAAAAAGGTCTGAATCCGTTAGAGCGAACCTCATTTATCATCACTGAGGACCTTTCTCCAGCCATCAGCCTCGAAGATTTTTGCGCCGGGTGGGAAGTTGAGCGCCCTGATTTTGTATTAAAACGGACCATTATTACCCGCGTGGCAGAAATGGTGGGTAAAATGCATCGGGGGGGAGTAAATCATCGGGATTGCTATATTTGCCATTTTTTACTCCAACAACCGATGCCAGAAAATATTGCGGATATCAAACTCTCCGTAATTGATCTGCATCGTGCGCAAATTCGTCAACATGTACCGCGCCGCTGGCGAGACAAGGACTTGATCGGGCTCTATTTCTCTTCACTTGAGATTGGCTTGACGTCCAGAGATATTTATCGTTTTTTACGTATCTATTTTTCTATGCCACTACGCGAAATCTTTCGTCAGGAAGTCAGGTTGTTTGAACTGGCTGTCACAAAAGCGCAAAAAATAAGACAAAGAACAATAAGAAAAGCGCTATAAATCACAGATAAAGTTTGAGGCCATTTTACTATGAACATTGATTTCCAAAAGCTAGTTATCCAAAAACACGTCATAGACAGCTCTACGCATGAGAAGAGTAAAAAATTAAGTGTTGCGTATGGTGTCGACCGTAATTTTTTATTTGGCTCTGGTATTTCAATGACCTCAGTATTAGTGAATAACCCTGATATTGATATTCACTTTTATATAGTAACAGACTATATAGATGACGATTATCTGGAGAGTGTAAAACGCCTGACCCAAATGTATAGTACGACTGTGACGGTTCTTATGTTCGATAACGCGGCGTTTCGTGAATTGCCGAGTACAAAAGCATGGACTTATGCAATGTACTATCGTTATTTCGCATTTGAATATTTAAGCACAGAGTTAAGCTCCGTACTATATCTTGATGCAGATGTTATTTGCAAAGGCTCTCTTCGCGAGCTTACCGAGATTAATTTCTGTGGAGAATATGCCGCTGTTATTAATGATATTGATGAAGTGCGTATTAAATCCGGTAACAGACTCGGTATTCCCGAATTGAGTAACGGTTACTTTAATTCCGGTGTGGTATTTGCGAATCTTCAAGTTTGGCATGAACAGCAGTTGCTGACCAAAGCATTTTCTATTTTAGATAAACGCCAAAAAGAACTCCTTTATTTTGATCAGGATGTATTAAATATATTATTTGTAGGGAATGTTATTTTCCTGAGAAGAGATTTTAACTGCATTTATGGTGTGGATCAGGAACTAAAAAACAAAAATGATAAAATTTATCAGGATTATATTACAGATAATACTGTTTTAATTCATTATGTCGGTGTTACTAAGCCATGGCATACATGGGCTAAATATCCGGTAGCTAAATTCTTCATTGATGCCTATAAAAAATCCGCATGGGCAGAAAAATCCTTGTTAAATGCAAATACAGCAAAACTGTATAAACGTAAATCACGGCATGAAAGAGTGCAGCGTAAATATATTCGCTCGGTACTTAGTCATGTAATGTATATAAAAAATAAGTTACACAATTCAAAAGCATATTGAATATAGAAACAGTAACTTATTGATAATCGATTAAATAGGTGTAGCGAATGAACTTTGATTGTCATCAGTCTATAAAAAAGATACTTGAGTTTAATCAAGCGCCGACCGAACAGAAAATACAACTTAACATCGCCTGGGGTGTTGACAGGAATTTTATGTTTGGTGCTGCAATTTCGATGACATCGGTACTATTGAATAATAAAGATTTAAATATCCATTTTCATCTTTTTACTGACTACATTGATGCTGATTACCAGCAGCGAATTGCTAAATTAGCAGAGCAATTTTCCACAAACATCTCAATTTATGTTATGGATGCTAATGAGTTAAAAGTTTTGCCAAGTGGTCACGCTTGGTCACACGCAATGTACTTCAGGTTTATTGCCTTTGAATATCTTGGTGAGAAAATTGATTCACTTTTATACATTGATGCGGATGTAATGTGTAAAGGTTCACTTTTTGAACTCACGCAGATTGATCTTGGAGAACATGTTGCAGCGGTAATTACCGATGTGGATGATAGCCCTGCCAGAGATATTGAGATAAATAAAGATTATTTCAATTCAGGTGTCATATTTGCAAACCTAAAAAAGTGGAAAGAGCAGAATTTTATCAATGCAGCTTTTGATATCTTATTAGACAAAAATAATAAACTTTCATTCCCGGATCAGGATGTCTTGAATATTCTTTTCTTTAAGAAAGTAATTTTTCTGGAGCGAAGGTTCAATGCTATCTATGGAATTAAGCAAGAATTAAAAAGCAGAGATCTTGCGAAATATAAAGAATATATTACACCTGATACTATTCTAATTCACTATGTTGGCGTGACTAAACCCTGGAATTCATGGGCAAATTATCCTTCAGCACAGTTTTTTGTTGACGCCTGGAAGGCTTCGCCTTGGGCGGATGTTCCATTGTTACCCGCCAGAACGCCAAAACAATATAAAAAGAAATCAAGGCATGAAAGATTACAAGGGAAGTATTTCGCCTCGATAATAAGCTATATTGGTTATTTGCGGGAAAAATTAAAAAAGTAAGTAAAAAAACTCCCGTAAGGGAGTTTTTTATTAACGTAATTTAGTCTTAAGGTATTTCAAATACCATTTGACAGATGCGCAGTAATTCCCTTTTTTAGCTTCCTGGCGTGAATAGACCCGATAATCAGTAGGTCTCATGCGTGGAGCATAGGAGCGCAATGCAGTATTTCGCCATGGCGTGAAATGATGGTAGAAGAGATAAAGTTGCTGTGAAAGCCCAGTATGTTCTTTATACCAGGGCTTCCTTCCACCAGTGAAGTGGATAATTCTTGGCAGAATATCTTTTTGGTAGAAGAATATCTCTTTTTGTTGATCGGTAAACCAGTTGAACAAAAAATTCCATCGGTTATCAATAAACTTAACGTTACCATCTATTGCGATATTGAGTGCATCTTGGTCAAAGTAAGGCAAGGATTTACCTTGTTCAAATAACACGGTGTTTGCTTTGTTTTCAATATCAAACTTGATCCAGTTTTCAATGTTAATATACAAAAAACCAGCATTGAAATAATGACCAGTACTAAGGCCCAGACGCTTGGCATTTTTTGTATCGTGAATATCGAGAGAGTCGTGACTGACAGCACAAATGACGTTGCTGATATCAATGCTGTTAATGTCATTTAGCTTATCAAAACACAGGGTATCGGCATCTAAGTAGATAAAACGCTCAACTGTATCTTTTAGTAAGCGCGGTACGGCCAGACGCATATAGGTCGAACGGTTCAAGTGTTTGATTGCAAAGTCATTATTATACTTTTCAATCTCTTCTTTATCGATATTGATAACCTGAATTTTATCACTGGTTGAACGCAGTTTATTGATTTCTTCGTCAGTAACGTCATAGACAAAGACAAAAAATGACAGGTCCTGTTCCGGGTTGTTCATTATGACAGACATAATGGACACTGCTACATATTCCAGATAATTGGCATCCGTGCAGTAAGCAATATTAATGACGTTATTTTTGTTGTCCATTTATGCTTTCTCATTACTTTTATTAAAGCCACTATCATGAAGTACCGTATCGATAGCGTCAATCACGGCCTGTTCCGGTATCCATGTCAGATATTTTTTTGACCGGTCGAGTTCATCCCGCGAAGGCATCGGATGGTATTCGCCAGCCCAAATCAAAACGGCTTTATCAGACCATGGCTTCCACTGTTGGTAGTTGGTGGCACCAAACAGGCAAACCTGCGGTGTCCTTAGCGCTGCAGCCATATGCATAGGTGCGGAATCGACACCAATGTACAAAACAGCATGGTCGATCAACGCAGCTAGTTGCAGGAAGGTCGTTTTACCTGCCAGCGTCAGATCAGGAGACGATTGGCACAGTTCAGCAATGCGCTGAACCTGTTGCTGCTCACTTGTTGCAGGCCCACAGGTAAGATAAACATGCAAACCACGCTGATGCAGGTGGTCTATAACATGCGCGAATTTATCATCATCCCAGCATTTAAACTCTTGTCTGGCAGTGGGTTGAATAACGACATATTTCTGCGTAGTCAACGTGGGTAACAGGGATACCAGATGTTGATAATCATCTTGACGATAACTCAGCGACATCTCTTTCTTTAGTTCTGCTTCGCTAAAGCCAATGCCTTTTAGAATTGATAGGTTTTGTTCAACAATATGCGTCCCAATGGAGGGTGTTACTCGCGTAAAAAGCCGGTTCCACTGATCTTTTTCGCGCTGGAAGGCAATTGAAGGACGGCGTAAAGAGGCGATAAGCGCACCAATTGGCCATTGTTCAGTGAGGTTAACAATCAGGTCATAGTGATTTTTCTTCAGTTGTTGACGTACTGAGAGATAATTCTTGGCTGTTGCCAGCAGGCTCTGTTTTTTCTCAATGAGATAAAATTCATTGATGTCTTTGTGGGCGGCTAAGATAGCTTTGGTATCTTTATAGAGGAGCAGATCGATCTTAGCATGTGGATAACGAGCCCGAATGCTGGCAATGACTGGTGTTGTTAACAGAACATCTCCATAAAATTTGAGCTTGCAAATAAGAACTCGGTCAATTTTTTCAAACATGTTAAAATCCCTTTCGAAAAAATAAGTTCTTAAAAGCAGATATTGTTTTATATCTTATTTCAGAAATAGAACGATCAATATGGGGAAATTTCATCTTAAGAATTATTTTTTTCTTGACGATTTTCGTATCGCAGCATGCTAGTGCATTCTGAATGTCATTCAGCATACTTTCGCTGTAGCGATAATAACCTTTTTTCTTGCGTAACAGTTTACGTCCTTCCAAAAAACAGTTGATGATCATAAGTGTGGCAACAGTACGTTTTGCGCTATTTTTATTTATATAGTTATACATTTTGCGCATAGCAAAAAAGATACTATCCGCATCACTGTCAATAATGTTCTCGGTAATGCTTTTATCATTTACTCGGTAGTAATATAGCTTATTCTCGATTTTTAGAATCTTATGGCATTTAAAATACTGGAATGGGCAAAAAATCACGTCTTCGTAGCGATGATGTTCCTCGAACTTATCGCTACCAATGATATTGCGGTGAAAGATTTTTGTCATCAGATGCCATTGCCCAGCCTTGAATGTTGGTAACAGAGGGGCGTAATTGTCATCTGATAATATTATTTCGCGCTGGGCAATGTTGTTTTCCATTTCCGGCGCGTTTTTATACAAATTGTTTATATCTCGAGTTAAGTTAAATTCGATAATGTCATATTTTTCGTCTCTTAACTTAGGCAGGAGAATTGTGAAATAATCTGCGCAGACAATATCATCACTGTCTACAAAGCCAATATATTTCCCTGTCGCATGGGCAAGCCCAACGTTACGAGTGATTGCAACGCCCTGATTTTTTTGGCTTATATATTTAACATTATGGCAATCTTTTTCGCGGTAAAACGCATTTATACGCTCTTCGGTTAAATCCGTAGAGCCATCATTAACAATTATTACTTCTACATCATCGGTGATGCTCTGATGTATAGACGCCAACGTCGCTGTGATGAGTTCAGCGTTGTTGTATGTAGGTATAATAATGCTCAGTAAATAACCGGAAGTGTTAACCATGGCATCGTTCTCTTGTTGGATTCGAGCTCAGTACTGCTGCTACACATAACGCCAGTACGCTGCTCAGGGCTTCACCTTTGGCATACAATAATAAATCACTCAAGCCGTAGACAGCGATAGCGCCTGAGACGACGAACAACAGAGGACTACGTTGCCAGTAAGCTATTAAAAACATGGCAGTATAGAGCAAGAGTAGCACAACAACACCAGGGATGCCTTTCAGCGAGAAGGTATCAACTATTTCGTTATGCAGGTGGACGTCCACATAGGCGAGAGCCCCTTGCATTGTGACATTTTGCAATGCGAACGCTTTGATTTCTGCATCTCGTTGTTCAAGCGATTGCCCCCAGAGGTGTGCGTTTCCTGCTTCAATACCGACCTGTTGCATCGCAAATCGCGCACCAATTGATGTATTACTGTTATTCTGGCTGTAAGAATGCAAGTCGGCCATCAGATTCTGGTAACGCACCTCAATAACCGATTTTAACGGAATAGTTGCCAAACCGCCGAGTATAACGAAGGCTAGCAATGCTCTTAATAACATTCTGCGATTATGTCGGTAGTGCATGAAAAACAACCCAATACTCAGGATTGGATAGATCAGAATGGCCGCTCGGGTCTGTGTCGTAACCATGACGGCAAGGGAGAGCAAAAAATGCAAAAGATAGAGTGAAACAGTGTGTTTTAGTCGCAGATTAAGGATGGCCTGTGATGCTAACAAAGCGATAAATGTCAGGCCGTAAGCCGCTCCGGTTGGATGTTCAAAACCGAGAGCAACACGGTAGGTCATAATATCTGGTGCTCCGGCGGCCTCGTAGCCCGCGAAAAGATATAAACCCAATGCTGTAAGGATCGTCCAGAGACTGGTAATGCGAGTTTTGTTAGCACACGGCTCTCGCGTTGCCAGAGCTGTCATAACCAGTGCGGCAAAAATCATCACTTTGCCACCGTTCTGGTATGAACGATAGGCACCGGTAAAGGCTGAGCCAGATTGTTTAAATACTTCTACCCAAATAATCTGGAGTAAACCAAAGAGCAGCAACATAACAGGCAAAACCAGATTTTGTTTGTTACTGCACACATGCTTTATATTTTTTCCTATGAGCGGCAGAGACAGAGCCGTGGAGAAAATAAATACCTTCAGCGCTTCATCTGGATTGACCAGCACCATCGCAAGAGTTACCAGGATCCCAGCATAAAATAAGACGTATATAAAATCGAATGGATTATTTTTTATACTACAAACAAAACGAGAAAACATGTGTTGGCGAAGCATGGTTCGTCTCTTAAAGTTAAAGCAAATTATTATCAATTAGCGATACGTTGACTAAGCTTGCGTCCAGATCCTGCAATTTTCCGGAATGGCTCTGCTGTGTATATTGATTCTTCCCATATCCCCCAATCAGTCCGGGATCCGTTGGGCCATACAACGTAATATTCGGGCGATCCAATGCGGCGGTTAAATGGCTGAGACCTGTATCAACCGACACCACAAATTTTGCTCCCGCCAGGATGCGAGCAACCTCTTCCAGACTCATCCGCGGCAGGACATCGACGTAAGGAAAACCTTCCGCCAGCCTTTTGGCGCGCTCTTCTTCATGAGGGGCGCCCCAGGGGAGTTTAATACGGATGCCCGTATTATTTAACAGCCCAATCAGCTCCCGCCAGTTGGCTTCTGGCCAGTGCTTATCATCACGTGTTGTGGCATGCAGAAATACGGCATATTGGCCTGTATCAGCATTACATTCATTCACAAAATGCTGAGCGATAGCGTAATCACCCTGCGATTGCGGTTTGGCATATCCCAGACTTTTGGCGAACAATTCACGCGTACGTTCTACCGCATGCTGCTGTTTAGCAATGTGATGTTTGCGATTATAAAACAGGCTAGCCAGCGGCTCGCGGGCCGTACTCCAGTCCATACCATGCTTGACGCCACGTGCCAGACGCGTCACCAACGCCGCACTTTTAACCAGACCCTGCGCATCAATTATCGCGTCATACTGCTGCAAACGTACCGCATCGCGAAACGCTTTACGCTCGGCTTTAATCGGCGCTGAAAACCAGGCTTTACGCCAGCGGCGAATCGCCACTGGGATGACCCGGTCAACGGCTGCATGCCAGGAAGGGATCTGCGCGAATCCTTCTTCCACCACCCAATCAAATTGAATACCCGGAATAGCCTGCTGCGCATCGGTTAATGCGGGCAACGTATGCAGTACATCGCCCATAGACGACGTTTTAACGATCAGAACCCGCATCCGTCAGGCTTCCTCTTGTAACAACAGGTCGTTGAGTTCTTCCAGTACACGCCGGGGTGTGATGTCAATCAGGCTTTGGTGATAGCCTTCTGCCGCATCGCCCTTGCGCACTTTGTGATAGCCCGTAATCAGACGAATGACCCGCGCTTTGTGCGACAACGGCGGGGTAAAGTCCGGACTACTTGGGCCATACAACGCTACCAGAGGTCGATTCAACGCTGCGGCAACGTGCATTAATCCAGAGTCGTTGGTGACGACCGCTTTGCAGGCGGCAAGCAGAATAACAGCCTGCTCCAGCTGCGTTTCGCCCGCCAGATTACGACACCAGGCCTGCTGCTCAACGCTTAACGTTGCCAGGATTTCATTTCCAGCTTCATGATCTTTTGCCGAGCCAAACAGCACAATCTGATGACCTTCGTCGATCAGCTGTTTTGCCAGTTCAGCATAATGGTAGTGTGGCCAGCGTTTCGCCGGACCAAATTCCGCACCCGGGCAAAAACCGATGATGGGGCGTTCGGCAGAAAGGGAGAACTGGCTACAGGTCAGAGACTTTTCACCTTCGCTGACCTGCAACTGTGGCCACAGCAGAGGTTGCGGCAAATCTTTAGCCGACAGCATGACGCCTTTATCGTAGGCCAGGGCCACATAGCGTTCGACCATCAGCGGCCATGCGTCTTTATCCAGCACGCGCGCATCGTTGAGCAGGCCGTAGCGCATTTCACCACGCCAACCGGTACGATGTGGAATACCTGCAAAAAAGGGCACCAGCGCGGATTTAAACGAGTTAGGCAGCACATAAGCGCGGTCATAGCGCTTCTCACGCAGGCTATGACCGAGCTTACGCCGTTCGCCAATTTCCAGAGCGCCATGCCCAAGCGGCATCGCGATCGCTTCATTGACTTCCGGCATCCGCGACAGCAGCGGACGGCACCATGCAGGTGCCATCACGTCGATTATCGCCTGGGGATAGCGCGCCTTGAGCGTGCGATAGAGACTTTGCGACATCATCATGTCGCCCACCCATGACGGGCCAACCACCAGAATCCTCATAGATTGCCTGCCTTATGCGTCGCGGTTCAGCCAGGCCATATATTCCGTTACGCCTTCAGCAACGGTCTTAAACGGCTTGTCATAGCCCGCGGCGCGCAGGTTGGTCAGGTCTGCCTGAGTAAACGCCTGGTAGCGGCCTTTCAGTTTTTCCGGGAATGGAATGTACTCAATGCTGCCTTTTTTGTGGTACGCCAGCGTTGCGTCAGCAACGGCCTGGAAAGATTCTGCGCGACCGGTACCGAGGTTAAAGATGCCTGATACCCCGTTTTCCAGGAACCACAGGTTTACCGCAGCCACATCGCCAACATAAACGAAATCACGTTTGAAGTTTTCGCTGCCTTCGAACAGTTTTGGTGTTTCGCCATTGTTAAGCTGGGTATTGAGGTGGAAAGCAACGCTTGCCATGCTGCCTTTGTGGCCTTCACGCGGTCCGTAGACGTTGAAATAGCGGAAGCCAACAATCTGTGAGTTGGCTTCTGGCAGGATCTGACGCACGTACTCGTCGAACAGGAATTTTGAGTAGCCATAGACGTTCAGCGGTTTCTCATATTCACGGGATTCGATGAAATCAGAAGTGCGACCGCCATAGGTGGCGGCAGAGGATGCGTACAGGAACGGGATTTCACGCTCCAGGCAGTAGTGCAGTAGCTCTTTGGAGTATTGATAGTTGTTATCCATCATATACTTGCCGTCCCACTCGGTGGTGGAAGAGCATGCGCCTTCGTGGAAAATCGCTTCGATATCGCCGAAATCTTCCCCGGCCATAATCTGGATTAGGAAGTCTTCCTTGTCCATGTAGTCAGCAATATTCAGATCCACCAGGTTAACAAACTTGGTGCCGTCTTTCAGGTTGTCCACCACCAGGATGTCGGTGATGCCTTTATCATTCAGGGACTTAACGATGTTGCTGCCGATAAAGCCCGCGCCGCCGGTAACGATGATCATAAATGTAACCTTCGAATTATGGAGTCAGAGACAATCTCAGACACGAATACTTTCTATCATATCACTACATGGCTCAGGCTTCAGCCATTCACCGATAAGCCGTGCGGGTACACGTGATTTATGCTTCATTTTGAAGAAGTGATGATGCGTCATCTCGTATCAAAGTATAGCTTTGGGTAATATGTGCTGAAATTTGCCCAGTCTGGAGAATTGAAATGCGTGGGGATTTTTACAAACAGTTAACCAACGATCTCGACACCGCACGTGCGGAAGGATTGTTTAAAGAAGAGCGCATTATTACATCTGCCCAGCAGGCGGATATCACCGTGGCGGACGGAAGCCACGTTATTAACTTTTGTGCGAACAACTATCTGGGACTGGCCAACCACCCGGAGCTGATTGCAGCGGCAAAAGCGGGTATGGATTCTCACGGATTTGGTATGGCTTCGGTTCGCTTTATTTGCGGTACCCAGGATAGCCATAAGCAACTGGAGCAAAAACTGGCGGCATTCCTCGGTATGGAAGATGCCATCCTTTACTCTTCCTGCTTCGACGCCAATGGCGGCCTGTTTGAAACGCTGCTGGGCGCAGAAGACGCAATTATTTCCGATGCCCTGAACCACGCTTCTATCATTGATGGCGTTCGTCTGTGTAAAGCAAAACGTTTCCGTTACGCCAACAACGATATGGTGGAACTGGAAGCTCGCCTGAAAGAAGCACGTGAAGCGGGCGCTCGTCATATCCTGATCGCCACTGATGGCGTGTTCTCTATGGATGGTGTGATCGCTAACCTGAAAGGCGTTTGCGATCTGGCGGATAAATACGACGCGCTGGTCATGGTTGATGATTCCCATGCCGTCGGTTTTGTCGGCGAAAATGGTCGTGGCTCCCATGAATACTGTGACGTGATGGGTCTCGTGGACATCATCACCGGTACGCTGGGTAAAGCACTCGGCGGCGCATCCGGTGGTTACACCGCAGCGCGCAAAGAAGTTGTTGAGTGGCTGCGTCAGCGTTCCCGTCCTTATTTGTTCTCCAACTCACTGGCGCCAGCGATTGTTGCGGCCTCCATTAAAGTGCTGGAAATGGTTGAGGCTGGCAGCGACCTGCGCGACCGCCTGTGGGCGAACGCACGTCAGTTCCGCGAGCAAATGTCTGCCGCTGGCTTTACTCTGGCCGGTGCCGATCACGCGATCATCCCGGTGATGTTGGGTGATGCAGTAGTGGCGCAGGCGTTCGCCCGCGAGCTGCAAAAAGAGGGGATTTACGTTACCGGATTCTTCTATCCGGTGGTTCCAAAAGGCCAGGCGCGTATCCGTACCCAGATGTCTGCGGCGCATACCCCTGAGCAGATTACGCGTGCTGTTGAGGCGTTCACACGCATTGGTAAACAACTGGGCGTTATTGCCTGAGGATGTGAAATGAAAGCGTTATCCAAACTGAAAGCGGAAGAGGGCATTTGGATGACTGACGTTCCTGAACCGGAAGTCGGTCATAACGATTTGCTGATTAAAATCCGTAAAACAGCCATCTGCGGGACTGACGTTCACATTTATAACTGGGATGAATGGTCGCAAAAAACCATCCCAGTACCGATGGTCGTTGGGCATGAATATGTCGGCGAAGTTGTTGGCATCGGCCAGGAAGTTAAAGGCTTTAAAATCGGCGATCGTGTTTCTGGTGAGGGTCATATCACCTGCGGACATTGCCGTAACTGCCGCGGTGGACGTACTCACCTGTGCCGCAATACGACCGGTGTCGGTGTAAACCGTCCGGGCTGCTTTGCGGAGTACCTGGTGATCCCGGCATTTAACGCATTTAAAATCCCGGACAATATCTCCGACGACCTGGCGTCTATCTTCGATCCGTTCGGTAATGCAGTGCACACG
Source organism: Citrobacter sp. Cf116 (assembly GCF_030336505.1). Lineage (NCBI taxonomy): Bacteria > Pseudomonadati > Pseudomonadota > Gammaproteobacteria > Enterobacterales > Enterobacteriaceae > Citrobacter > Citrobacter sp. Cf116. Next base: position 154,330 of record NZ_JAOWEQ010000024.1, read on the forward strand.
GCGCTGTCGTTCGATCTGGTTGGGGAAGATGTACTGGTGTCCGGTGCGGGTCCAATCGGTATTATGGCGGCGGCGGTCGCGAAGCACGTTGGCGCACGCCACGTGGTGATCACCGACGTTAATGAGTATCGCCTTGAGCTGGCGCGCAAAATGGGTATCACTCGCGCGGTCAACGTATCGAAAGAGAATCTGACCGACGTGATGGCTGAACTGGGTATGACCGAGGGGTTTGATGTGGGCCTGGAGATGTCCGGGGCGCCGCCAGCGTTTCGCGCTATGCTGGACACCATGAATCACGGTGGCCGTATTGCTATGCTGGGTATTCCGCCATCTGATATGTCCATCGACTGGACCAAAGTTATCTTTAAAGGACTGTTTATTAAAGGTATCTACGGTCGTGAGATGTTTGAGACATGGTACAAAATGGCTGCACTGATCCAGTCTGGTCTGGATTTGTCGCCGATCATCACCCATCGATTCTCTATCGATGAATTCCAGCAGGGCTTTGACGCGATGCGTTCAGGCCAGTCAGGGAAAGTGATCCTGAGCTGGGATTAACCGTATCCACCCTGTGGATTCTGTGTGTTGTCCCCGGATGTTGATTATCATTAATCATCCGGGGCGTTCTTTGCCTGCACAATCTCTCCCGCCCGGCGCATTTTCCGCTAAAGAATTAATAATTTTTTCTGAAAATCTACCGCTTAATATGCTAAAAAGTGCCGATTACTCTATTGCCTGGCTGGATTTGATATGACCTATATCCCTGGTCTCCTGAGCGTCATTATGCCGCTTTACAACACGGGTGAACCGTTCATTGCGTGTATGGATTCGCTGATTGCGCAAACCTGGAAGAACCTGGAGATCATCATTGTTAATGATGGCTCTACGGATAACTCTGCGGAGCTTGCTCAGTCTTATGCGGATCGTTATCCGCACGTTCATCTGCTGCACCAGCGCAATGGGGGCGTTTCTGCGGCGCGCAATACCGGTATGAAAGTCGCCAGGGGGGAGTACATCGCGTACGTAGACGGCGATGATATTGCCTACCCGGAAATGTATGAAACGCTGATGACTATGGCGCTGAAAGACAACCTGGATGTTGCGCAGTGCAACGCTGACTGGTGTATTGCCGAGACGGGCCACACATGGGCATCCATTCCTACCGATCGTATTCGTTCTACCGGCGTGATGACCGGGCCAGACTGGTTACGCAAAGCGTTAGCCAGCCGCCGTTGGCGACACGTTGTCTGGATGGGCGTTTATCGTCATCAGACTATCCGCGACGCGGGGCTGACCTTCCTGTCTGGCCTGCATCACCAGGATATTATCTGGACGACGGAGTTTATGTTTAATGCGAAGCGCGCGCGTTACACGGAAATCCCTTTGTATAAATACTTCCTGCACGGCGCATCTGTTAGCCGTCTGCCGCGCACCGGGCTGAAAAATCTCGCTTACCAGCGCCACTACATCAAAATTACCCGTCTGCTGGATAAGATGAATCACGACTACGCCGGGCGTATTCCCATTTACCCGGAATTCAAACAGCAGGTGATTTACGAAGCGCTACGCGTTTGTCATTGCATACGTAAAGAGCCAGACGAGAAAATCCGCCAGCGCATGATTGCTGAAGTATTCGTGTCGGGTATGTTCAAGCGTATGGTAAGCAATATTTGCAGCGTTAAGCTGGGTTATCAGGTGCTGTTGTGGGCCATCCGCTTTAGCCAGTGGCGCGATAAAGCACTGACGCCGCGCCGCCTGGCTCATTTAACGCTGGATAGCAAAGACTGATTATTGCCAGCCCTGCCACTGCAGGCGCATATACTGCATCAGCGTGCTTTGGGTAATGCTTTCGCCGAGCACGCTGAAGAAGCGGCTGGCGTACACTGGCTCTAACGGCTGCTTCGGTTTGCATAATTTCACCCCGCGGAAAGGATTACGCGGCGCATCAGGTGTACCGTTCTTCGGTGGCGTGAGGTTTGGTCTGGAGGTATCCACCTGCGGTTCATTGAGCAGGCTGCTTGGGCGAACCAACGTGATGTCGGCTGGCAGGCTATACAGCATCTGTTGCAGGACACGAACCGTAGACGGGTGAGGATGGCCAATGGCGATTGCGGAACCGTTGCGGCGCGCCAGCTCGACGGCACGATTAAACTGACGGCGAATATCGGCTTCGTTTTGCGTGTCATCAAGGAAGACTTTGCGTTTGATGACCCTCACGCCGGTTCCTGACGCTGCGCGCATTGCCTGGCTGTTACCAATGGTCATGCTGTCCAGGAAGTAGAGATCGTAGCGTTCCAGCGCCTGCATCACCTTCTGCATGCCAAACAGGCTGGAGGTCATCGCGCTGCCCATATGGTTGTTCAGACCGACCGCATTCGGTACTTTGCTTACCGCGTCGCGAATAATTCGCTCAATCTCTTCGCTGCTCATTTCAGGGCGTAAAGTATCTTTCTCTAACGGCTGCTTGCTCAGCGGTGCCATTGGCAGATGGATTAAGACTTCATGCCCGCTGTTATGCGCTTTGATTGCCATTTCACGCGCATGTGGGGCGTTAGGCAGAACGGCAACGGAGATGGTAGAAGGCATCGCCAGTACCTGGTTTTCAGTGTGTGGGCGATAGCCGAAATCATCAATGACGATGGCGAGTTTGCCAGCAAAAACAGGTGTTGCGAAGGCCAGCAGGCTGGCGAGAGAGAGTAGTAGACGACGAAATTGTTGTGGCAAAACTTATCTTCCCAACCACGGCTGTGGATTGACCGCCTGACCCTGGCGACGAATTTCGAAATAGAGTGCCGGCCTGCCCTGACCGCCGCTGCTACCCACTAGTGCTATAGGCTGCCCGGCGCGAACCTGCGTACCGACGCTGACCAGTGCGCTCTGGTTATAACCGTACAGGCTCATATCGCCTTTACCGTGCTCAACGACGACCACCAGGCCATAGCCCTGCAACCAGTCCGCCAGAATGACGCGACCATCGGCAATGGCTTTAACTTCGGTGCCTTCGGATGCGCCAATAACCATCCCCTTCCAACGTAGCTCACCCTGCAGTTGTTCGCCATAACGATGTAGGGTTGGACCCCGAACGGGCCAGAATGCCTGGCCGCGTGGCGAACCCAAACCGCCGGTACGTGACATCAGAGATTTTTCACTTTCGGTCGGTTTGTAGGTTGAGCCTTTCCGTGATGCATCCTGTTGCTTATCGCGTACGGCCTGCGCCTCGCGGGCTTCACGTTCCGCGCGTGCTTTGGCTGCGGCTTCGGCGCGAGCAATGCTGTTGCGCAGGCGCGATTCGTTGGCGCGCATTTCGCCTAGCTGCTGCTGACCCTGTTGAATCGATGATTCCAGACTCGAAAGTGTTTTCTGGCGTTCGTTACGTGCCTGTTCCAGCTTAGCCTGCTGAGCGCGCTGTTCGTACAGTAGCGTCTGCTGTTCGCTTTGCTTATCTTCCAGCTCGGCTTTTTGCGAGTCGACCTCTTCGCGGGTTTGTTTCAGCTGCGCGATAGTTTCTTGCCTCGCCTGGTTCAGGTAGCCGAAATAGGCTTGCAGGCGCTGTCCGCGCTGGCTTTCTTCGCCGCTAAGGATGAGCTGAATACCGGTGTGTTCACCCTGGCGAAACGCGGCGTCTAACTGGGCTGCCAGACTGCGCTCTTGCGCTGCTCGTTGCTTTTCCAGCTTCGCGAGTGCTGCGTTCATCTCTGCGATTTGCGCGTTCAGCTGTGCCAGTGAGTTCTGCGTTTCGCGTAACTGCCTTGCGGCAACGGCGATGGCTTGTTCCTGAGCTTTAAGCTGAGCGAGGAGAGTGGAACGTTGTTGTTGCTGTTGGCGTACCGCGCGTTCTTTTGCCGCGATATCGGCCTGAATAGATTTGAGCTGGTCGCGTTCGTCCGCGTGGGCGGAAAAGGCGCACAGCAATACGCCAGCGCTAAGCGCGCTGGCGTAGAACAAGGGCCTGACTGAAAACTTACGCGGTTTCACGGCCCGAGTGATGGTATTAATCGCCTTTCCCCTCATGGGGAGGGATTATTCCACGATGAACAGCGGCTTACCAGTCATCTCTTGCGGGATTTCCATACCCATCAGCGTCAGCATCGTCGGGGCGATATCAGAAAGTTTGCCGCCTTCGACTGCTTTGACGTTCTTACCACCGACATAAATCAGCGGAACGGGCAGGTTGGTATGTGCAGTATGTGCCTGACCGGTGGACGGATCGCGCATCTGCTCTGCGTTACCGTGGTCTGCGGTGATCAGCAACTGGCCGCCAACGGACTCAACCGCTTTAGTCACCTGCTCAACGCAGTGATCCAGCGCTTCAACCGCTTTAACCGCTGCTTCCATCACCCCGGTGTGACCAACCATGTCGCCGTTCGGGTAGTTACAAATGATGGTGTCGTATTTACCGCTCTCAATCGCTGCAACCAGCTTCTCGGTCAGTTCAGCAGAGCTCATTTCCGGTTGCAGATCGTAGGTCGCAACTTTCGGAGAGTTGATCAGGATGCGGTCTTCGCCTTTGAACGGCTCTTCTACGCCGCCGTTGAAGAAGAAGGTCACGTGCGCATATTTTTCAGTTTCGGAAATACGCAGCTGCGTTTTTTCGTTCTTCGCCATCCACTCACCAAAGGTGTTGGCCAGAGATGCTGGTGGGTAAGCAACCGCAGTTTTGATGTCTGCCGCGTATTCGGTCAGCATCACAAAGTTGAGGTTAACGACTTTCTTACGGGCGAAGCCGTCGAAATCAGCGTTAACAAACGCACGGGTGATTTCACGCGCACGGTCAGCACGGAAGTTCATGAAAATCAGCGTATCGCCATCTTCCATAGCAGCATCTGCCTGACCTTCGGCACGGATCACGGTGGCTTTAACGAATTCGTCGTTTTCGTCGCGGGCATAAGCAGCCTGCAGACCTTCAACCGCCGTAGCGAACTGGAACTCGCCCTTCGCCAGCGTCATCAGATCGTAAGCCTGTTCAACGCGATCCCAACGGTTGTCGCGGTCCATAGCGTAGTAACGACCGATGATGGACGCTACGCGGCCTTTGCCCAGCGCGGCAAATTTCTCTTCGAATTTCTGCAGTGAATGTTCAGCGCTGCGCGGCGGAGTATCACGACCATCAAGGAAAGCGTGCAGATAGATTTTATCAGCGCCGCGTTCAGCGGCCATTTCTACCATCGCCATGATGTGATCTTCGTGGCTGTGAACGCCGCCAGCAGAGAGCAGACCCATGATGTGTACCGCTTTCCCGGCATTTTTTGCCTGGTCGACCGCATCGGTCAGCACCGGGTTAGCGAAGAAAGTACGTTCTTTGATTTCAACGTCCAGACGGGTAAGGTCCTGATACACGATACGGCCCGCGCCCAGGTTGACGTGACCCACTTCGGAGTTGCCCATCTGGCGATCGGGCAGGCCGACTTCCAGACCGGACGCATCAATCAGGGTATGCGGACGTTTTGCCCACAGCGCATCCATTACCGGGGTTTTAGCACTAAAAATGGCGTTATCCTGGCTGTCTTCGCGATAGCCGTAGCCATCCAGAATCACCAGTACCATAGGTTTTTTAGAAACCGACATTGCGACAACCTCACACTCAAGAGATAAAAAATAATTGCGTAATTTTACTACAGCTGAATCGATAAAGTAGCCCCCGAAGATCAAATAATGGGGGATCGCGTGCTAAGGGGAACACCGATTTACATTTTTTTTTCCGTAGCGCCCCGCAAAAATGCAATCCAATGCACGCTCTGGCTGTATTTGCGCCAACGCGCAGGTATACTCCTTTCCTGGTTTTTTAATCACTGAGTCGGGAGTTGTTACCCCCCATGCAAGAAATTATGCAATTTGTTAGTCGCCACCCTGTCTTGAGTATCGCCTGGATTGCGTTACTGGCGGCTGTATTATTTACCACGTTTAAGAGCCTGACCTCAAAAGTGAAGGTGATTACTCGCGGCGAAGCTACACGTCTCATCAACAAAGAAGACGCCGTTGTTGTGGATTTACGCCAGCGCGACGACTTCCGCAAAGGCCATATCGCAGGCTCCACTAACCTGCTGCCGAGCGAAATCAAAGCCAACAATTTTGGCGAACTTGAAAAACACAAAAACAAACCTGTGATTGTGGTTGATGGTTCAGGCATGCAGTGCCAGGATTCAGCAACTGCGCTGATTAAAGCCGGTTTTGAGCAGGTATCCGTACTGAAAGACGGCGTAGCGGGCTGGAGTGGTGAGAATCTGCCACTGGTTCGCGGCAAGTAATTTACCCGTCTTCTTTCATGCCGCAGGGTAAAAAGAACACTGGAGATAAGTCATGGCCAATATTGAGATCTACACCAAAGCAACCTGCCCGTTTTGCCATCGCGCAAAAGCGCTGTTGAACAGCAAGGGTGTGAGTTTCCAGGAGCTTCCGATTGACGGCGATGCCGTAAAGCGTGAAGAGATGATCAAGCGCAGTGGCCGTACGACGGTTCCGCAGATTTTTATTGATGCACAGCACATTGGCGGTTGTGACGACTTGTATGCGTTGGATGCGCGTGGTGGACTGGATCCCCTGCTGCGATAAGGCGTACTGAAAGTATTTAAAGGACAACACTAAGGGTTTTCTAAACATGTCAGAACAAAATAACACTGAAATGGCTTTCCAGATCCAACGTATCTATACCAAGGATGTGTCTTTCGAAGCGCCAAATGCACCGCATGTTTTCCAGAAAGATTGGCAGCCAGAGGTTAAACTGGATCTTGATACCGCATCTACCCAACTGGCAGATGACGTGTATGAAGTAGTGCTGCGTGTCACCGTAACGGCTTCCCTGGGTGAAGAAACTGCGTTCCTGTGCGAAGTTCAGCAGGGCGGTATTTTCTCCATCAGTGGTATCGAAGGGACTCAGATGGCGCATTGCCTGGGCGCATACTGCCCGAACATTCTGTTCCCGTATGCCCGTGAATGCATCACCAGCCTGGTATCACGCGGTACGTTCCCGCAACTGAACCTTGCGCCGGTCAACTTTGATGCGCTGTTCATGAACTATTTACAGCAGCAGGCTGGCGAAGGTACTGAAGAACATCAGGATGCCTGATGAACCAAAGTAATGCTTCAATGACTGTGATTGGTGCCGGCTCGTACGGCACCGCTCTTGCCATCACCCTGGCAAGAAATGGCCATCAGGTTGTCCTGTGGGGCCATGATCCGAAACATATCGCGACCCTTGAGCACGATCGCTGCAACGTCGCGTTCCTCCCTGATGTGCCTTTTCCTGACACACTGCGCCTGGAAAGTGATTTAGCCACTGCGCTGGCCGCCAGTCGTAATATTCTGGTGGTGGTGCCGAGCCACGTCTTTGGCGAAGTGCTGCGAAACATCAAACCATTGATGCGTCCTGACGCACGACTGGTCTGGGCGACAAAAGGTCTGGAGGCGGAAACGGGACGTCTGCTGCAGGACGTCGCACGCGAAGCACTGGGGGATGCTATTCCACTGGCGGTCATCTCCGGTCCGACGTTCGCCAAAGAGCTGGCTGCGGGCATGCCGACGGCGATTTCTCTGGCCTCGACGGACGACGCCTTTGCTGACGATCTCCAGCAGTTGCTGCACTGCGGCAAAAGCTTTCGCGTTTACAGCAACCCGGATTTCATTGGCGTGCAGCTTGGCGGCGCGGTGAAAAACGTCATTGCGATTGGTGCGGGGATGTCTGACGGCATCGGTTTTGGCGCGAATGCGCGTACCGCATTGATCACCCGTGGACTGACCGAAATGTCTCGCCTTGGCGCGGCGCTGGGTGCCGATCCTGCCACCTTTATGGGGATGGCGGGTTTAGGCGATCTGGTGCTGACCTGTACCGACAACCAGTCGCGTAACCGTCGTTTTGGCATGATGCTCGGCCAGGGTATGGACGTGCAGGGCGCGCAGGACAAGATTGGTCAGGTGGTTGAAGGCTACCGCAATACGAAAGAAGTTCGTGAATTGGCGCACCGTTTTGGTGTCGAGATGCCAATAACCGAGGAAATTTATCAAGTATTGTATTGCGGAAAAAACGCGCGCGAGGCAGCATTGACGTTATTAGGTCGTGCGCGCAAGGACGAGCGAAGCAGCCACTAGCCCTAGGGAACCGTTTCAATCTAACGACCCGACCCGCGAAGAACGGGTCGGTCGTTTTGCTACCTTCTGGAGTACGCAATGCCGTGTGAAGAACTGGATATCGTCTGGAAAAACATTAAAGCGGAAGCCCGGGCACTGGCGGAATGTGAGCCAATGTTGGCCAGTTTTTACCACGCAACGCTGCTCAAACATGAAAATCTCGGCAGTGCGCTAAGCTATATGCTGGCGAATAAACTCGCTTCTCCAATCATGCCCGCCATTGCGATTCGCGAAGTCGTGGAAGAGGCCTATGCCGCCGATCCTGAAATGATTGCCTCAGCGGCCTGTGATATTCAGGCGGTACGTACGCGTGACCCGGCTGTCGATAAATATTCCACCCCACTTCTGTACCTGAAGGGTTTTCATGCGCTTCAGGCCTACCGTATCGGTCACTGGCTGTGGCATCAGGGGCGTCAGGCGCTGGCGATCTTCCTGCAAAATCAGGTGTCCGTTACCTTCCAGGTAGACATTCATCCGGCGGCAAAAATTGGCCGTGGGATTATGCTCGATCACGCAACCGGCATTGTGGTCGGTGAAACGGCAGTGATTGAAAATGATGTCTCTATTCTGCAATCCGTCACGCTAGGCGGGACCGGTAAAGCCGGCGGCGATCGTCATCCGAAAATTCGTGAAGGTGTAATGATTGGCGCGGGAGCAAAAATTCTCGGCAACATTGAAGTCGGGCGCGGCGCGAAGATTGGCGCAGGTTCCGTGGTTTTACAACCGGTACCCCCGCATACCACTGCGGCAGGCGTACCTGCACGCATTGTCGGTAAGCCTGACAGCGATAAACCGTCTATGGATATGGATCAGCATTTCAACGGGATTCATCATACTTTCGAATACGGTGATGGCATCTGATTTCGAGCTATGCCCGGCGGCGCAGTGCTTACCGGGCCTACAAATCTCGTAGGTCGGATAAGGCGTCAGCCGCCATCCGACAAAAATCAACTACGCAATACCGCGCCGGGATAACCTAACTGGCGCCAGGCCTCATACACCACCACCGACACCGCATTTGACAGGTTCATGCTGCGACTGTCCGGCATCATCGGAATTCGAATTTTTTGTTCGGCTGGCAGCGCGTCGAGGATGCTGGGTGGCAGACCGCGAGTTTCCGGGCCAAACATCAGATAATCCCCATCCTGATAGCTTACTGCGCTATGCGCTGGCGTACCTTTGGTGGTCAGGGCAAACAGACGTTGCGGATTTTCTGCGGCGACGAAGCTGGCGTAATCAGGGTGGCGCAGCACGGCGGTAAACTCATGGTAATCCAGCCCCGCGCGACGCAGGCGCTTGTCGTCCCAGGTAAAGCCCATTGGCTCAATAATATGCAGACGAAAGCCGGTGTTGGCGCAAAGACGGATAATATTGCCGGTATTTGGCGGGATTTCTGGTTCGAATAAAACGATGTTAAGCATACTGCCCCCTTGATAACGGGGGGCAGAATAGCAGAAAGAGCGGGTACTATGCGACGGTCAGCGCGTGCGGTTTATAGCGTTGCAGTTTGTAAATCGTTGCGGCAGCCGCAACCAGCGCCGGAAGGCTGAGGAACATTAATATACTGTCTGCCTGCCATTGCAGGGAAAGTAGCTGGGCGCTCATCATCGTTCCGGCTACGCCACCGAAGCGGCCCACGCCCTGCATCCAGGCAATGCCCGTCGCGCGACAGTGGGTCGGATAAAACGTGGCGGCCAGCGTCTGCAGCCCGGACTGCGCGCCGTTCATGGTAATCCCCATCAGGAAGATCAGTGCGCCGAACAAGATGATATGGTTATGTTCAAACCCGAGAGCGAGGGCAAACAGCATCGTCAGAATAAAGCCGAGTGACACCACTTTATGTGCTTCCCAGCGATCCATTAACCAACCGGCCAGCAGGATCCCTGCGGTACCGCCAAAGGTAAACAGTGACGTCAGCCAGGCGGATTCAGCCAGCGGATAGCCCATTCCCAGCATCAGCGTTGGCATCCAGCTCAACAGCACGTAGTAGATAACCAATCCCATAAAGTAGGTCATCCAGAGCATCAGCGTGCCCGGCAGCCAGGGCATACTGAATAGCTGTGCCACGCTGCCTTTTTTGACTGTGACGCGGTCTTCATCCAGATAAAACTGGGTAACCTGTTCCAGACTTCCCGACATAAAGCGTTGAGCAATGCGTTTAACCTGTGCAACCCCTTTACCGCGGTGAACCAGATACTTCACCGACTCCGGCAGGAACAGCACCAACAATACGGTGAGGGCCAGCGGGGCGATCGCACCGGCAAGCAGGACGCTGTGCCAGCCGTAGTTGGGGATAAGCCAGGAGGAGATCACCCCGCCGCCTGCAGCCCCTAACGGAAAGCCGCAGTACATGGTGTTAATCGCCATTGAACGACAGCGTTTTGGTGCAAATTCTGACACCAGAGTGATGGCATTGGGCATTGCCGCGCCAAGACCCAGCCCGGTGAGAAAGCGCCAAAATGTGAGCATATTCAGCGTCTGGGCATAGGCAGTTCCCAGACTGGCGAGGCCAAAAAACAGACAGGAAAAGACCAGCACGCGTTTACGGCCCATACGATCGGAAATCGGCCCGGCCAGCAGTGCACCAAATGACAGGCCCAATAGCGCGGCGCTTAACACCGGTCCAAGGTCCTGCTTCTTGATGCCCCAGTCGGCTGAGAGCGTGGGCGCAATATAGCCCATCGCCGCCGTATCGAAGCCGTCGATGGCCAGGACCAGAAAACCCAGGACAATAATGACCCAGTGGAAGCGCGAAAAAGGACTGTCATCTATCGCCTGCTGGATATTCACTTTTCCGGAATAAGCCATGTTACCCTCGCCCGTTATGATGGTTGTTATCTGTATATTTCGCCCATGTATTAGCTTGTATATACATCTGACAGGTGGATAAAAAGTTGTCAAATATATTGGTTATAAATGTTAACTAGTCGTTATTTTTGGATGAAAAATGGTCGGGCTGAGAACAGACCGACCATGCAGAAAGTGGGTTTTATGGGGATATTGTTACGCCGCGCTACCCTGAACCAGAGGTGCCAGCGCAGCAGGCAGGCTTTTTCCAAGTTCTTGTACCAGCGAATCATGACTGATGTCGCTAATCGATTTTGCACCGGTCAGGGTCATTGCCACCTTCATCTCTTTCTCGATCAGATTCAGCAGATTCGCTACCCCAGCCTGACCGTGGGTTGCCAGCGCGTACAGATAAGCACGTCCCAGCAGAACACTATCCGCGCCCAGCGCAATCATGCGTACGACGTCCAGACCGTTGCGGATCCCGCTGTCTGCCAGAATGGTGATATCGCCTTTTACCGCATCGGCAATAGCGGGTAACGCGCGAGCTGAAGACAGCACGCCGTCTAACTGGCGACCACCGTGGTTAGAGACAACGATGCCATCAGCGCCGAAGCGTACGGCGTCGCGAGCATCTTCAGGATCGAGGATCCCTTTGATCACCATCGGACCATCCCAAAATTCGCGGATCCACTCGAGGTCTTTCCAGGAAATTGACGGATCGAAGTTATTCGCCAGCCAACCGATGTAATCCTCAAGGCCGGTGGGTTTGCCAAGATAGGTCGAGATATTGCCTAAATCATGCGGGCGACCGTTCAGGCCAACGTCCCATGCCCATTGTGGATGGGTGACTGCCTGCCAGTAGCGGCGCAGTGCGGCATTTGGGCCGCTCATCCCGGAATGGGCGTCACGGTAGCGTGCGCCAGGTGTTGGCATATCGACGGTAAAAACTAGCGTGGAGCAACCTGCCGCTTTGGCTCGTTCCAGGGCGTTACGCATAAAGCCGCGATCGCGCAGAACATACAGCTGAAACCACATCGGACGCTTGATAGTCGGGGCGACTTCTTCAATCGGGCATACGGATACTGTGGAAAGCGTAAACGGAATGCCTTTGGCATCAGCGGCGGCGGCGGCCTGAACTTCGCCCCGACGCGCATACATGCCGCACAGACCGACAGGTGCAAGGGCCACCGGCATGGAGAGCGTTTCGTTGAACAGCTTTGTCTCCAGGCTCAGGTCGGACATATTCTTCAGCACGCGCTGGCGAAGGGCCACCTCCGACAGGTCTGCCACGTTACGGCGCAAAGTGTGCTCTGCATACGCCCCACCGTCAATATAGTGGAACAAGAAGGGGGGTAGGATGCGCTGGGCTGCGGCGCGATAGTCGCTGGCTGCTGAAATAATCATGTGTTGTTCTCCCTGCTATTCTCACCAGGGTCACCGGGCAGGCGGGTGATTCGCGCCTGGCGGGCCTGATCTTCATCAAATCGTTTAATCGTGGTGTGGACAAAACTGAGGTGCGCCATCATCGCTTTACGCGCGCCGTCGGCATCTCCGCCAACAATCGCATCCAGTACGGCCTGATGCTGTGCCGTCAGCTGTGAAAATACGGGCGGCACGAGGTACATACGCTGGCGGCTCTGTTTCACCGAAGACTGCAATACGTCGAAGAAACCGCGCATGGTCTGTAACAGCACCACGTTGTGTGAGGCCTCTGCAATGGCGAGATGAAAGCGAACGTCTGCCTGCGAGGCGAGATCTGGATCTTCGCTTTGTGTGGCCTCGAAACAGAGCCTGATCTTCTCTTTGTCGGCAGCAGTGGCGCGCATGGCGGCGTGCCAGGCGGTGCTGGCTTCGATGGCGTGGCGGGCTTCCAGAATATCGAAACTGTAATCAGGATCGTCCGCCAGCAGGGTTTTCAGCGGCTGAACGATGTTTTGTTCGGACCACGCTTCATGCTGCCAGCGGATAAACGTCCCACCGCCACGACGGCTAATCAGTACGCCTTCACTCACCAGCTTTGCTAACGCCTCGCGCAGCGAGTTGCGCGATACGCCGAGCTGTACGGCCAACTGACGCTCAGCGGGCAACTTCATGCCCGCTTCCAGCTGTTGTTCTTCAATCAGCGCCCGCACACGAGATGCGACTTCGTCTGACAGGCGTCTGGGCATCACTATCATGGAATCATCCAGGTTAAGACATAGGCCTGCAGCGTGGTAATCACACCCACCATGCAGGTGAAAATCAGACTGTGCTTCACGGTAAAGCGGAACAGGTCAGACTCTTTTCCCACTAATCCCACTGCCGCACAGGCGATAGCGATAGATTGCGGAGAGATCATTTTTCCGGTCACGCCGCCGGTGGTATTTGCAGCCACCATTAATACATCCGAAACACCGATTTGCTGAGCGGCCGTGGCCTGTAGGGCGGCAAACAGTGCGTTTGATGAGGTGTCGGATCCAGTCAGGAATACCCCCAGCCAGCCGAGGAACGGCGAAAAGAAGGTAAATGCGCTGCCGGTGTGCGCCAGGGCCAATGCCAGGGTGGATGAAAGCCCGGAGTAGTTAGAGATAAAGGCGAATGCCAGCACCATCCCGATGGAGTAGATAGGTAGCGCCAGATCTTTCAGCGTGCTACCAAAGGTCTGAAGCGCAGCAGACGGCTTCATCTTCAGCCAGACGATGGACAGCAGGGCGGCAAACAGTATTGCGGTACCGGTCGCGGAGAACCAGTCAAATTTGTACACCGCCGCGTAGGCTGTGGCTTCGTGTACGACCGGCGGCATACGGGCAACCAGCTTGTCGAGGAACGGAACCGGAATATTGACTACCCAGTGGTACATCGCGCCGCCTGGCGCAAACAGCGCTTTAAACGGCGGTATACTCCACAGCGTGACGGTAGCTGTCAGGAACAGGAACGGCGACCAGGCGCGGATGATTTGCCCGGCGGTGTAGCGGGTGCGCGACAGATCCATATCGACCTGCGAAGCGCCCATATCACCAAAGCGGAAGATGCGTACCGGCTGCCAGCGCTTCAGGAACAGCGTCAGACAGACCAGGGAAACCAGAGAAGAGATGATGTCCGGCAGTTCCGGTCCGATAAAGTTAGAGCTGAGATACTGCGCGATAGCAAACGAGCCGCCAGCGACCATCACCGCAGGCCAGGTTTCTTTCACGCCACGCCAGCCATCCATAATCGCCATAATCCAGAACAGCACGATAATGGTCAGGAACGGCAGTTGACGGCCCACCATCTGGCCAATCTCGAAGCTGTCCAGCCCTGTAACCTGACCGGCAACCAGAATCGGAATGCCCATTGCCCCAAAAGCGACTGGAGCGGTGTTTACGATCAAGCACAAACCTGCCGCATACAGCGGGTTAAAGCCAAGGCCAACCAGCAGCGCGGCGGTAATCGCTACTGGAGCACCGAAGCCTGCCGCCCCTTCGAGGAATGCCCCAAAGGAGAAACCGACAATCAGCATTTGCAGACGCTGGTCTGGGGTAATCGAGAGTATCGAGGAGCGGATAATGTCGAACTGCCCAGTCTTCACCGAGATTTTATAGACGAATACCGCGGCGATAATGATCCAGGCAATTGGCCACAGACCGTAGAAGAAACCGTACACTACGGATGCCAGAGCGTGATCGACCGGCATTTTGTAAAACAGCAGGGCGACCGACAAAGCGATCACCACCGTCCATGACGCCGCAACGTAGCCTTTCAGCTTGAGCTTAATCAGGGCGAAGAAAAAGAACAGGATGGGGAGCGATGCGATCAGACTGGAAAGCCAGATGTTACCGGCCGGGTCGTAGTTCTGTTGCCAGAGATTCATTGCAGGTCTCCTGGGGGCCGCCGACATAATGGAATGAGTCTTTGCTCAAATCTTCGTCACATTATGTGTAAAAGTGGCCCTGCCAATATTGTTGTGTAGGGGTAATGACAATGAATGGTTAATCAAATGTTATTTATTGGCAACGGTATTGTACGCACATTTTAATGAAATGTGAGGTGCTGGTATGATCTGGCTAAAATTGGTAGGGCCAATTTCGAGGGGGAAGTGAAGGACCGGGCAAGCGGATGTTGCCCGGTGGGAGATCAGAACTCGCTCTTCGCGAAGCCCGTCATCTCTTTCAGGCCCATTTCACGGCCAAGCTCGGTCATCGGGTGAACGACAATCAGGCCGCGCACGCTCTTCTTCAGCTTGCCCATGTCGGCCTGTTCTTTTTTGGTGATGGTACGACGGAAAGGGAGTTTCGTCAGCTTTTGCGCTTCTTTGCTCAGCTTCTGACCATGGACTTCACGCAGACGCGCAATCTCGTTTTCCAGAGTTTCTTTCTCTTGCTCCAACTCAGCATATTTGTCGGCGGCTTCAACCAGAGACAGGTCAGCCTGCTGGTGGCGGATAGCGTCCAGACGATCGCTCAGGCGTTTAATTTCGTTTTTTTCGACTTCTTTCATAGGATAGCTTCTGATAAAAATAGGATGAATATCCTATAGTATGCGCGCAGAGCGGGATTATTCACAACTAATCGAAGATAAATAATCAAATGTTGCAAGTATTATTCAGCTAATGAAAATATTACTATTTTGATTAATAAGGAATTTTAAGCGATAAGATCGACCATGGCGCATTTTGTTGGCGGGTTCATAGTGAAGCACGTTTTCCTTAATGTAATTGCCAAACCGATCCTAAACTTAAATGATCAACCGCGCAGGCTGAGCGCGGTTAATACATGGAGGAGGGAAGATTATGGCGAAAATAGGTGAGAACGTTTCGGCTCTAATTGATAAGACGGTCGATTTTATGGCTTCAAGCCAGGCTTTTCGCGAGTATCTGAATAAAACACCGCCACGCAACGTTGTCCCTTCTGAAATACCGCAGGAGAATGCGCAGTTGTATCTGCAACGTCTGGCGTACTATCGGCAGCTTTATCGACCGCAGCAGGAAGAGAAATAAGCAAGCATCGTCTTATTTTTGAAAGGCTTTTTTTAAGCTGATTTTAGAAATCAGCTCGGTCAGGGAAAGTACCATCGTGGAGCGCACCATCTGCTGGTAGCGCTGGATCTGCATCGCGTGCAGACCTGAGTCTGAGGTATCAAACTGCGGTGGCGGCGGGAGTGCCGTCACGCAGTGGAGTTCGCCAAACGGACCAAGAATTTCGTCGTCGGTGAACGCATATTCATTGCCGTCATGGTTTAACTCTTCCCGCAGCGCCATCAGAAGCTCGGCGTCTTCATACTCCGGTCGGCTGAGCACGCCCAGACCGTAGATGAGCTTCAGGCGAACGGAAAGATCGCCCAGCGGACCGTCGCCGTCAAGCAGTGGTTCTACAGCATATTTCACCGCATAGTCGTCTTTGCGAAATACCTGAAGCACAAGAATATTCACCGCCTCGGTGAGCAGTTCTACGGCGGTGATGAGGAAGCTGCGTACGGTTTTGCCAGCATTCAGACGCTCAAGCACACGATTTTCAAAGGCCTGCGTTTGTTCCATTATTGCCTGCATATCTGACAATCTATTATTCAGGCGCAGGATATCCTGCGCCAGGTCCTGCATCATTTCTTTGCGTTATACGCGTTAACAGCCTCAAGCACGACATCGCTGTTGGCATCCAGCCCGGAAACTTGCGCCAGCGCGGCCTGTGGACCTTTTTCGTCAATCAGCGCGGCCAGTTCCTGTGCCTGCGGATCTTCTTCGCTGCGATAGTGCATCGCTGCCGCAATACCGATAACCAGATTCGCATGCGGCAAACTATACTCCAGCGTACCCAGCAGCGGTTTAATCAGACGATCTCCCGCGCTCAGCTTACGCAGCGGCTGACGACCCACGCGCTCAACGTCATCTTTCAGATACGGGTTTTCAAAGCGACCGAGGATTTTCTGAATGTATGCCGCATGTTTTGCTGCATCAAAACCATAGCGTTTGATCAGTACCGCGCCGCTCTCTTCCATCGCACCTTTTACCACTGCGCGGATTTTCTCGTCGAGAATCGCGTCACGGATGGTCTGATGACCGGTCAATTTTCCGAGGTACGCGGTTATAGCATGCCCGGTGTTCAGCGTGAAGAGTTTACGTTCGACAAATGCCATTAGGTTATCAGTTAATTCCATTCCTGGAATATTTGGTAGTTCACCTTTGAACTGTGTTTTGTCGACAATCCACTCACTGAAGGTTTCTACGGTAACTTCCAGCGGGTCATTGGTTGCTGAAGCCGAAGGTGGAACAATGCGGTCCACGGCGGAATCGACGAAGCCAACATGTTCTTCAACCCAGGCTTTGTCTTCATCTGCCAGCGCGTTCATTACATGGCCTTTCAACTGGGTCGTTCCGCGCACCATGTTTTCACAGGCGATGATATTCAGCGGAGTAGCTATACCCTGTGCCTTGCGTTTAACCAGCCCTTTGGCGATGGCCGGAGCGATACGCTCAAGCACGACTGGACCGACGGCGGTAGTGACTAAATCTACATGGGCAATCAGGTCGACGACATCATCGCCGATGCTGCGCACGGCGTTGACGCCGGAGACGGTATCAACCTGTTCGTTTTCACCTACGACATGAACCTGATAGCTATGACGGGCATTCAGGGCATCGAGTACGACCTGATTTACATCCGCGAACGTCAGCTGTATCCCCGCGTCCGCCAGCAGTTTGCCGATAAAGCCACGACCGATATTACCTGCGCCAAAATGTAATGCTTTCATAGTATTAACCTTCATCAATGTTTTTACCCAAGAGGGCTGGGGTGAGGCTTTTCCCTCAACCTAACCCTCTCCACAAGGGAGAGGATATCGCCTTCATATTTCGAACTGCAGATGCGTTGGCTCTCCTCGCTCACCCCAGTCACGTACTTATGTACGCTCCTGGGGATTCACTGCGTTGCCGCCTTCCTGCAGCTCGAACTATTTTGGAGATACTTAACCGTTAAGCTTTTTTACCCGCCAGCAGCTCCAGAACTTCATCCACGCTGGTGGTATGGGCCAGACGTTCGATCACGGATTCGTCATCCAGCGCGTTGGTCAGGCTGGTAATCACCTGGATGTGCTCGTTGTTACGTGCTGCGATACCAATCACCAGGCGGGCAATATCATCTTCTTCTTCACCGAAGCGAACGCCTTCCGGGTACTGGCAGAACACCACACCGGTTTTCAGCACACGGTCTTTGGCTTCAACCGTTCCGTGCGGTACTGCAATGGACTCGCCGAGGTAAGTCGGAGTCAGTTTTTCGCGGTCCAGCATCGCCTCGACGTATTCTGGCTCAACGTAACCGCCTTTCACCAGTTGCTCACCAGCAAAGCGAATTGCTTCCTCTTTGTTAGTGGCTTTACGACCGAGGAAGATATTCTCCGCACCCAGTTTGAACAGGTGAGTATCACCCTCTTCAAAGCTGTCTTTCAGGTGATCGCGGACTTTCTCTTCGTTCACGTTGTGGCGCTGTGCAGCGACCAGACGTTCGGTCAGGTTGGAGTACAGGCCGCTGTCGAGGAAGTTGGTCAGCGAAATGTGCTGTGCCTGAGGCACCTGGCGCATCGCGCGTTCGGTCAGGTCACGGTGGGTAATGACCAGATCCACATCCGGCGGCAGATTGTTAATCGCGCTGTTAGTAACGGAAATCTGAGACAGACCTGCATCCTGCACTTTCTTACGCAGTACGCCCGCACCCATGGCGCTGGAACCCATACCGGCATCGCAGGCAACAATGATTTTACGCACATGGCTCAGGTCGTTGGTCACGTCGCCAGCCGCCAGCGGAGATGCGCCTTTGGATTCCGCTTTCATGTCGTGCATACGACGGGTTGCGGCATCAATGTCATCATCTTCTTTTACTTTGCTGGTTTTCAGCAGAATGGCTGAAACCACAAAGGAGACTGCCATAGCAGCACAGATAGCAGCGATGTTAGCGAAGTAAGCGCCCTTCGGCGTCATGGCCAGCACGGCCAGGATAGAACCCGGAGAGGCCGGAGAAACCAGACCGCCGTTCAGGATAGTCAGGGTAAATACGCCAGTCATACCGCCGAGGATAACGGCCAGGATCAGACGTGGGTTCATCAGCACGTACGGGAAGTAAATTTCGTGGATACCACCCAGGAAGTGGATGATTGCCGCGCCGCCCGCAGACTGCTTAGCGCTGCCGCGACCGAAGAACATGTATGCCAGCAGAACGCCCATACCCGGACCCGGGTTAGCTTCAATCAGGAAGAAGATGGATTTGCCCATCTCATGGGACTGCTGAATACCCAGCGGTGAGAAAATACCGTGGTTGATGGCGTTGTTGAGGAACAGGATTTTCGCCGGTTCAACGAAGATAGACGCCAGCGGCAGCATGTCATGGACAACCATGAAGTTAACGCCTGCCGCCAGGATTTTGGACAGTGCTTCAACCAATGGGCCAATGCCAAGGAATGCCAGAATGGCGAGGATCATCCCGATGATGCCTGCGGAGAAGTTATTCACCAGCATCTCAAAACCGGACTTGATCTTACCGTCTACCCAGTTGTCGAAATGTTTGATAGCCCAGCCGCCCAGCGGACCTGCGATCATCGCGCCGAGGAACATTGGCATATCTGCACCGACGATAACGCCCATGGTGGTGATAGCACCAACCACGCCGCCACGTTCGCCGCCAACCAGCTTACCACCGGTATAACCGATCAGGAGCGGCAGCAGATAGGTGATCATAGGACCGACAAGCTTCGCCAGCGTTTCGTTCGGCAACCACCCTGTCGGAATGAATAATGCGGTGATAATACCCCACGCGATAAACGCGCCGATATTTGGCATCACCATGTTGCTGAGGAATCGACCAAAGCTTTGCACCTTGATCTTAATATCGGATGACATAAAAACACCCCTTCTTATGTTTGCTATCGCGCAGGCTGAAAGCCCGAGGTTTGTTAATGTAGCGGCAGGAGGTAGCCGGACCCTGTAGATACTGCGAAATCTGGCACTGAATCGTTCAACTGTCCAGTCGATGACCTTTTATGTGATATTCGTCACGTAAATATAGGGTGTATGGCGTTAGTTAATGTGATCTTAATCACAAAATATCGGTACAAAAAAACATCACTGGATCAGAATTCGCCAAAAATGGGGGGTAAATGTGAACTGATTCACATTTTATCCTTTGCTGTTTGTTGAATCTTTGTGATGCAGATCGCAAAGTATTTTCATCTGCATTTGCTCGGATGTGATCTACAGCAGGTTCTACCCCCCGATATTTTTATTGCAAAAGAAAGCAACTTCTCACCAGAAAAAATATTTATTTTGTGGTATGGCGAAAACCCCAAACTGCAGTTATGTTCAAAACATCAGCCTGGGTGCATGCGGCTGCCGGCATAAAAAAACTCTAATTAGCGTGAATTCGAGGCAGGTATGTTTCTAAATTATTTCGCACTGGGCGTGCTGATCTTCGTCTTTCTGGTTCTGTTTTACGGAATCATCGCCATTCACGATATTCCCTATAACATGGCTAAAAAACGCAACCATCCTCATGCTGATGCCATTCATACGGCGGGTTGGATTAGCCTGTTTACACTCCATGCAATATGGCCGTTCCTGTGGATTTGGGCGACGCTCTACCAGCCTGAACGTGGGTGGGGCATGCAATCACACATCATGTCGAACGGAAAGGACCCAGACCCCGAGATTGCCGCACTGGCCGCGCGCATCACCCAGTTGGAAAAAAGACTGGATGGGGAGAAGAAAACAGATTACTCCACCTTTCCGGAGATTTAATCATGGATTTGTTGATAGTCCTGACCTATGTGGCCTTTGCCTGGGCCATCTTTAAAATATTCCGTATTCCGGTAAACCAATGGACGCTCGCTACTGCTGCATTAGGTGGGGTATTCATTGTTGCGGGACTGATCTTATTAATGAACTATAACCACCCGTATACCTTTACGGCGCAAAAAGCGGTTATTTCAATTCCGATCACTCCGCAAGTCACAGGAATTGTTAGTGAGGTAACGGATAAAAATAATCAGTTGATTAAAAAAGGCGAAGTGTTATTTAAACTCGATCCAGGCCGCTATCAGGCACGTGTTGACAGACTGCAGGCTGATCTTGTTACCGCCACACACAACATCGACAATCTGAAAGCCCAACTTTCTGAAGCCGTCGCCAACACTACCCGCGTTTCCGCTGAACGCGATCGTCTGTATAAAGATTATCAACGCTATTTGAAGGGCAGCCAGGCGAAGGTTAATCCCTTCTCTGAAAGCGATATCGACAACGCCCGGCAGAACTATCTGGCACAGGACGCGCTGGTAAAAGGTTCCGTTGCCGAACAGACGCAGATTCAGAGTCAGTTAGACAGTATGGTCAACGGGGAGCAATCTCAGGTTGCGTCTCTGCGCGCTCAGCTCGCTGAAGCCAAATACAATCTTGAGCAGACTATCGTCCGTGCCCCCAGCAACGGCTATGTTACGCAGGTGCTTATTCGGCCCGGGACCTACGCCGCCGCGCTACCTCTGCGCCCGGTGATGGTATTTATTCCAGAACAGAAACGGCAAATTGTGGCGCAATTCCGCCAGAACTCGTTGCTGCGTCTTAAACCGGGTGATGAAGCGGAAGTGGTCTTCAACGCGCTGCCTGGTCAGGTTTTCTCCGGTAAGTTGACCTCCATTCTTCCGGTTGTGCCGGGCGGTTCTTATCAGGCGCAGGGGGCATTACAGTCCTTAACGGTGGTGCCGGGTACCGATGGCGTGCTGGCTACGATTGAGTTGGATCCTAATGCCGATGTGGATGCGCTGCCGGACGGTATCTATGCCCAGGTGGCGGTCTATTCCGACCATTTCGCTCACGTGTCAGTGATGCGTAAAGTGCTGCTGCGCATGACCAGCTGGATGCATTATCTTTATTTGGATCATTGAGATCGTCATCACCTGCCATTTACGGCGACCTGAGCCATACTGATATTTTTGTTGGCAAAAAGGACCCGGCATGAAACTCATTGGCAGCTATACCAGCCCTTTTGTGCGTAAAATTTCTATTCTGTTACTGGAAAAGGGCATCACCTTCGAATTTGTGAATGAACTTCCCTATAGCGCGGATAGTGGCGTGGCGCGTTATAACCCGCTAGGAAAAGTACCCGCGTTGGTCACCGATGAGGGTGAGTACTGGTTTGACTCTCCGATCATCGCAGAATACATAGAGCTGCTGGATATTGCGCCAGCCATGCTACCGGGTGAACCGTTAGCGGCACTCAAAGTTCGTCAACTGGAAGCGCTGGCCGACGGTATTATGGATGCGGGATTAGTCTCGGTGCGCGAGCAGGCTCGCCCCGCCGCGCAGCAGTCAGAAACTGAATTGTTACGCCAGCGGGAGAAGATCACCCGCAGTCTGGATATGCTGGAAGGCTATCTGGCGGACGGTACGCTGAAAACGGATACGGTTAACCTGGCTACCATCGCGATTGCCTGTGCCGTCGGTTATCTCAATTTCCGTCGGGTCGCGCCCGGCTGGTGTGTGGACCGCCCACGTCTGGTCAAACTGGTGGAAACGCTTTTTCAACGCGAAAGTTTTGCCCGCACAGAACCGCCAAAGGCTTGATGCAGATAATACCTGCCTGAGCAAAGTCACGGTACAATCCTTCCTATATCGATAGCCCTCTCCGCGGTGGAGAGGGCCACCAACAGCCAGGCCCTTTCATGACAACCGACATGCGTTCACTCTACAGCCAGCTTCCCGCTATCGATCGTTTATTGCGCGATAGCGCCTTCCCAGCCTTACGTGAATCTCACGGTCATACCCGGGTGGTTGACCTGCTGCGTCATATGCTTGACGAAGCCAGAGATACGATTCGCGACACGCACGCGCTCCCGGCATGGTGTGAGGACTGGGCGCAAGAAGCCAGCGCCCGTCTGGAACGAGAATCGCAAAGCGCGCTGCGTCCGGTGATTAACCTGACCGGAACGGTGCTGCATACCAACCTTGGGCGAGCGTCGCAGGCCGAAGAAGCGATCGAGGCGGTGGTGCAAGCAATGCGCACGCCAGTGACGCTGGAATATAGCCTGGATGATGCCGGACGTGGACATCGGGATCGGGCGCTGGCGGATTTACTCTGTCGTCTGACGGGAGCGGAGGACGCCTGTATCGTCAATAACAATGCGGCAGCGGTTTTACTGATGCTGGCCGCCACGGCCAACGGCAAAGAGGTGGTCGTTTCGCGCGGTGAGCTGGTGGAAATTGGCGGCGCGTTTCGTATTCCGGACGTGATGTGCCAGGCCGGATGTGTTCTGCGCGAAGTCGGTACCACCAACCGGACCCATGCGAAAGATTACCGTCAGGCGGTGAATGAAAATACCGCTCTGCTGATGAAAGTCCATACCAGTAATTACAGCATTGAAGGCTTTACGAAGTCGGTGGATGAGGCTGAGCTGGCCGCTATTGGCAAGGAACTGGATGTGCCGGTGGTGGCGGATCTCGGCAGCGGATCACTGGTCGATCTCAGCCAGTATGGATTACCGCAGGAGCCGATGCCGCAACAGCTGATTGCCGCTGGCGTCAGTCTGGTGAGCTTCTCTGGCGATAAATTACTGGGCGGGCCGCAGGCCGGGATTATCGTCGGTAAAAAAGAGATGATCGCTCGCTTACAGAGCCATCCGCTGAAACGCGCATTACGGGCTGATAAAATGACACTGGCTGCGCTGGAAGCGACGCTGCGACTCTACCTGCACCCGGAAGCGCTGGCGCTGAAGTTGCCGACGTTACGCCAGCTCACTCGCTCGCAGGAGGCTGTCCACGCGCAGGCCCAACACTTACAGGCACGGCTTGCCGAGCATTACGGTGACGAATTCGCCCTGAACGTCATGCCTTGCCTGTCGCAAATTGGCAGCGGCTCGCTACCGGTTGATAGGCTGCCCAGCGCGGCATTAACCTTTACCCCCCATGACGGACGCGGTAGCCGCCTCGAAGCACTGGCCGCCCGTTGGCGTGCACTGCCCGTGCCGATCATTGGCCGGATTTATGATGGCCGCATGTGGCTGGATCTGCGCTGTCTTGAAGACGAGACCCGGTTTATGGAGATGATGCTGAAATGATTATTGCAACCGCCGGACACGTTGACCACGGAAAAACAACGTTATTACAGGCGATTACCGGCGTGAATGCCGACCGTCTGCCGGAAGAAAAAAAGCGCGGCATGACCATCGATCTCGGCTATGCCTACTGGCCGCAGCCGGACGGGCGGATACTGGGATTTATCGATGTACCCGGACACGAAAAGTTTCTGTCTAACATGCTGGCGGGTGTTGGTGGGATTGATCACGCGCTGCTGGTGGTGGCGTGTGATGACGGCGTGATGGCGCAAACGCGTGAGCATTTGCAAATTCTGCAACTGACGGGTAATCCGCAGATCACCGTGGCGCTTACGAAAGCCGACCGCGTGGACGAAGCAAGAATTGAAGAGGTGCGTGCGGAAATTCAGGCCACGCTGGGGAATTATGGTTTCGCGGAGTCGGTGCTTTTCGTCACTGCCGCCAGTGAAGGCCGTGGCATCGAGGAACTGCGCGAACATTTGCTGCAATTAACGTCGCGCGAGCATGCCCGCGATCACAGCTTTCGCCTGGCGATTGACCGTGCCTTTACGGTCAAAGGCGCGGGACTGGTGGTGACCGGGACGGCGCTCAGCGGTGAAGTGAATGTCGGTGACACACTGTGGCTCACGGGCGTCAACAAACCGATGCGCGTACGTAGCCTGCATGCACAAAATCAGGCCACCGATCGCGCGCAGGCGGGACAACGTATTGCGCTAAATATTGCCGGTGATGCGCAAAAAGAAGAACTTAACCGCGGCGACTGGCTGCTTGCTGATGCGCCGCCAGAGGCGTTTACCCGCGTGATTGTCTCTTTAGAGCATGCGGCACCGCTGACGCAGTGGCAACCGTTGCATATTCACCACGCTGCCAGCCACGTTACCGGGAGAATCTCGCTGCTTGAAGGGACGCTGGCGGAACTGGTGTTTGATACGCCGCTCTGGCTCGCCGATAACGATCGTCTGGTGCTGCGCGATATTTCGGCTCGCACGACGCTGGCCGGTGCGCGCGTGGTCACGCTCAATCCGCCGCGTCGCGGGAAGCGTAAGCCGGAATATTTGCAGTGGCTGTCGGCGTTGGAAAACGCACAGAGTGATGGTGACGCTCTGGCGCTGCACCTGACGCGTGGAGCGGTAAATATTCCCGACTTCGCCTGGGCGCGTCAGCTCAACGGTAACGGCATGCGTCCGTTGATCGAGCAGCATGGTTTTATTCAGGCAGGATACAGTCTGTTGGATGCCACTGTTGCAGCGCGCTGGCAGCGCAAAATCCTCGATACGCTGGCGACTTACCACGACCAGCACCGCGATGAGCCTGGACCTGGGCGCGAACGCCTGCGCCGGATGGCTTTGCCGATGGAAGATGAAGCGCTGGTCCTGCTGCTGATTGAAAAGATGCGCGAGAGCGGCGTCATCCATAGTCATCATGGCTGGCTGCATTTGCCCGATCACAAGGCCGGTTTCAGCGATGAGCAGCAGGCTATCTGGCAAAAAGCAGAACCGCTTTTTGGCGATGAGCCGTGGTGGGTGCGCGACCTGGCAAAACAGACGGGCACGGATGAGCAAATGATGCGTGTGGTGTTACGACAAGCGGCGCAGCAAGGCATCATCACCGCGATCGTGAAAGATCGTTATTACCGTAACGATCGGATAGTGGCCTTTGCCAATATGATCCGCGAACTGGATCAGGAAAGGGGATCGACATGTGCCGCTGATTTTCGCGACAGGCTTAACATCGGGCGCAAATTGGCTATTCAGATTCTGGAATATTTTGATCGCATTGGTTTTACTCGCCGTCGGGGAAATGATCATTTATTACGCGATGCATTGCTGTTCCCCGAAAAGTAATGAAACAATTAATTCAGGAATTAAATGAATTAATACAAAATAGATATTGATTGAAATAAGCACATTAGATTATGAACCTAATGTGCTTTTTAATTGTGGTTGTTATTAAAACAACAACCATGATCATATTCTGTTGGATATTTCACTCGTATGCTTCCTGACTCTTTTAGAGTAATTAAGGATCGTACAATGGCTGCTTCAACATTTTTTATTCCTTCCGTGAATGTAATCGGCGCTGATTCATTAAAAGACGCAATGAATACAATGGCGGAATATGGTTTTCGCCGTACGCTGATTGTCACGGATGCCATGCTGACGAAATTAGGTATGGCTGGCGAGATTCAAAAGGCATTACAGGAACGTGATATTTTCAGCGTAATTTACGATGGTACGCATCCTAATCCCACAACCAGCAACGTTGCCGCTGGCCTGCAAATGTTGACTGAAAACGACTGTGATAGCGTTATTTCTCTCGGTGGCGGTTCTCCACACGATTGTGCAAAAGGTATTGCGCTGGTGGCGGCTAATGGTGGGGATATTCGCGATTACGAAGGTGTAGACCGTTCTGCAAAACCGCAGCTGCCGATGATCGCCATCAACACCACGGCGGGTACGGCATCTGAAATGACCCGCTTCTGCATCATCACCGATGAAGTACGCCACATTAAAATGGCGATTGTCGATAAGCACGTTACGCCGCTGCTGTCGGTTAACGACTCCTCGCTGATGGTCGGCATGCCGAAGTCTCTGACGGCGGCTACCGGTATGGATGCGTTAACCCACGCTATCGAAGCCTACGTGTCGATTGCTGCCACGCCGATTACCGATGCATGTGCGCTGAAAGCGGTCACCATGATTGCGCAAAACCTGCCGGTCGCCGTTGAAGAGGGCAGTAATGCTCAGGCGCGCGAAGCCATGGCCTATGCGCAGTTCCTCGCAGGTATGGCCTTTAACAATGCCTCTCTTGGCTACGTGCATGCAATGGCGCACCAACTGGGTGGCTTCTACGATCTGCCACACGGAGTATGTAATGCCGTACTGCTGCCGCATGTACAGGTATTTAATAGTAAAGTTGCTGCCGCCCGCCTGCGCGATTGCGCCTCGGCAATGGGTGTGAACGTTGCTGGTCTGAGCGAAGAGCAAGGGGCAGAAGCCTGCATCGCGGCGATCCGCGAACTGGCGCAGAAAGTGAATATACCGGCCGGTCTGCGTGAGCTGAACGTGAAGGAAGAAGATTTTGCCGTTCTGGCGACTAATGCCCTGAAAGATGCCTGTGGTTTCACTAACCCGATTCAGGCGACACATGAAGAAATCATGGCGATTTATCGTGCTGCCATGTAATTCGTGATACCTGTCGTAAAGCAGTAAAAGGCTGGCGAATAATTCGCCAGTCCCGTCTACCCTTGTAGTACCCCTACAGCAAGGAGACGGTCATGACCAATAACCCCCCTTCAACGCGTATTTACCCCGGCGAGTATGGTTACCCCCTGAAGTTAAAAGCCCGATACGATAACTTTATCGGTGGTGACTGGGTCGCCCCCGTGGACGGCGAGTATTACCAAAACCTGACGCCGGTAACCGGGCAATTACTGTGCGAAGTGGCCTCTTCCGGCAAAAAGGACATCGATCTGGCACTGGATGCCGCGCATAAAGTAAAAGATAAATGGGCGCAGACTTCCGTGCAGGACAGGGCGGCGATTTTGTTCAAAATTGCCGATCGTATGGAGCAAAATCTGGAGCTGCTGGCAACGGCTGAAACCTGGGATAACGGTAAACCCATCCGCGAAACCAGCGCGGCCGATGTGCCGCTGGCAATTGACCATTTCCGCTATTTTGCCTCCTGTATTCGTGCGCAGGAAGGGGGAATCAGCGAGGTTGATAGCGAAACCGTGGCTTATCACTTCCATGAACCTCTTGGCGTGGTAGGGCAAATTATCCCGTGGAACTTCCCGCTGCTGATGGCCAGCTGGAAGATGGCACCCGCGCTGGCGGCGGGTAACTGCGTGGTGCTTAAACCTGCGCGCCTGACGCCGCTGTCCGTACTGTTGCTGATGGAAGTCATCGGCGATCTGCTCCCGCCTGGCGTGGTGAACGTGGTAAACGGCGCGGGTGGGGAGATCGGTGAGTATCTGGCGACGTCAAAACGTATTGCGAAAGTGGCGTTTACCGGCTCAACGGAAGTTGGGCAGCAGATCATGCAGTACGCCACGCAGAACATTATTCCTGTCACGCTGGAACTGGGCGGGAAATCACCCAATATCTTCTTCGCGGACGTGATGGATGAAGAAGATGCGTTCTTTGACAAAGCGCTGGAAGGTTTTGCATTGTTTGCCTTCAACCAGGGCGAAGTGTGTACCTGTCCGAGTCGTGCGCTGGTTCAGGAATCCATTTATGAACGTTTTATGGAAAGAGCCATTCGTCGGGTGGAAAGTATCCGTAGCGGCAACCCGTTAGACAGCGTGACGCAAATGGGCGCGCAGGTGTCGCATGGTCAACTGGAAACTATTCTGAATTACATCGACATTGGTAAGAAAGAAGGAGCAGATGTTCTCACCGGCGGGCGGCGCAAGCAGCTGGATGGCGAGTTAAAAGAGGGGTACTACCTCGAACCAACCATTCTGTTTGGTAAGAACAACATGCGGGT
This sequence comes from Citrobacter sp. Cf116, assembly GCF_030336505.1. Taxonomy (NCBI): domain Bacteria; kingdom Pseudomonadati; phylum Pseudomonadota; class Gammaproteobacteria; order Enterobacterales; family Enterobacteriaceae; genus Citrobacter; species Citrobacter sp. Cf116. The sequence continues at coordinate 182,767 of NZ_JAOWEQ010000024.1, forward strand.
TTTCCAGGAGGAGATCTTCGGGCCGGTTCTGGCTGTCACAACGTTTAAAACCATGGAAGAGGCGCTGGAAATCGCTAATGACACCCAATATGGGCTTGGTGCTGGTGTCTGGAGTCGTAATGGAAATCTGGCGTACAAAATGGGACGTGGGATTCAGGCAGGGCGAGTTTGGACCAACTGTTACCATGCGTATCCGGCACATGCGGCGTTTGGTGGCTATAAGCAGTCGGGCATCGGGCGCGAGACGCATAAGATGATGCTTGAACATTATCAGCAAACCAAGTGCCTGTTGGTGAGCTACTCTGATAAACCACTGGGGCTGTTTTAATTTCACGTCTCTTACTGCCCGGTCGCGTTTAGCGTACCGGGCATCAAGTTATGTCCTGCAGCTCGAAAGACGACGTGTATATATAGAAACCCATATATCGTTATATAAATAAGAAAATTGCATCCAGTCTGGTCATTCCAATACTATTATCAACTCTATTGTTTAAATCAAATTGCATCTGAATTCCTTAATTTAAATCCCTGAGGCAAATATGTTCCTTAATTATTTTGCATTAGGAGTGCTTATTTTTGTATTCCTGGTCATTTTTTACGGGATTATTATTCTGCATGATATTCCCTATCTAATTGCAAAGAAACGTAACCACCCCCATGCCGACGCAATACATGTTGCGGGTTGGGTTAGTTTGTTTACCTTACATGTTATTTGGCCCTTTTTATGGATCTGGGCAACGCTTTATCGTCCGGAGCGCGGATGGGGTATGCAGAGCGCGGATTCTTCCCTGATCCAGCTTCAGGCAAGGGTTGCGGATCTGGAAAAGAAACTGGGTGAGGCCAAGACCTCTCCGGCGGAGTAATATCGATGGATTTACTAATTGTTCTGACCTATGTGGCGTGTGCATGGTCAATATTTAAAATATTTAAAATTCCTGTAAATAAATGGACAGTTCCTACCGCAGCATTAGGCGGTATATTCATTGTTTGCGGGCTTATATTACTGATGAATTATAACCATCCGTATACCTTTAAAGCACAAAAGGCGGTAATTTCTATTCCCGTGGTGCCGCAGGTAACGGGTGTAGTGACAGAAGTGACGGATAAGAAGAATACGCTAATCAAAAAAGGCGAGGTTCTGTTTAAGCTTAATCCAGGGCGTTATCAGGCACGGGTCGATCGCCTGAAAGCTGATATTGTCACCGCACAGCATAAAGAGCAGGCTCTGGTTGCGCAGTTAGACGAAATGATAGCCAACACGCAGCGGGCAAAGGCCACGCGTGACAAACTGGCAAAAGATTACCAGCGCTATGCGCAGGGTAGTCAGGCGAAGGTGAATCCTTTTTCTGAACGCGATATTGATGCGGCGCGGCAAAACTATCTGGCGCAGGAAGCGTCGGTGAAATCTTCCGTCGCGGAGCAGCAGCAAATCCAGAGTCAGTTAGACAGCCTGATACTGGGCGAGAATTCGCAAATTGCCAGCCTGAAAGCGCAGTTAGCCGAAGCGGAGTTCAACCTGGACCAGACTGTGGTTCGCGCGCCCAGCGATGGCTATGTGACGCAGGTGCTGATGCGCCCGGGAACCTATGCCGCCGCGCTGCCGATGCGTCCGGTGATGGTATTCATCCCGGATCAAAAAAGGCAAATTATCGCCCAGTTCCGTCAGAACTCGCTGCTGCGTCTGGAACCTGGCGATGAAGCGGAAGTGGTATTTAACGCGCTGCCGGGTAAGGTATTCAGCGGTAAACTGGCTGCAATTAGTCCGGCAGTGCCGGGCGGGACATACCAGTCGAATGGGGCGCTGCAATCCTTAAATTCTACGCCCGGTTCGGAAGGGGTAATCGCCACGATTGAGCTGAATGATAATGCGGAGGTTAGCGCGTTACCTGATGGGATCTACGCGCAGGTCGCGGTTTATTCTGACCACTTCGAACATGTGTCCGTCATGCGCAAAGTCTTGTTGCGCATGACCAGTTGGGTACATTACCTGTATCTCGATCATTAAACTCAGGCTATTTTGCTTGCTCAGTCTGCTGATCCAGAGACTGAGCAAGTTGCCGGCGAATCTCCGCCAACATCTCATCAAGAATAAACTGTACCCGCCATGGCTGATATTCACGTTTGCGGAAAATCGCCACCAGATCCAGCCACCATTCATGCTGTCCGGAGAAACACGGAACCAGCCCGTTAGGCTGACTTTCTTTTTGTACGCTCGCCTTCGGTGCAAAAACAATGCCCAGATGGTTTCGCGCCAACGACAGCGCAGATTGCGTATTGTCGCAAACATAATTACCCGTTACGCGATAGTCATGCATCTCTTTACCTCCGGGGGAGGAGAATCGCCAAATGTTAGCATCATCAATCATCATGGAATCAATCAGAATACAGGAGTGATGCTCAAGTTCTTCAGGAGTGCTGATGGGATGTTGGGCCAGGTATTGATTACTGGCGAAAGCGGTAACCACATATTTGGTAATAAAACTGGCGACCAAAGATTCATCTTTTGGATGTGCATAAGTAATTAAAACATCACAGTCATCTGGAAATTCGACTCCTTCATAAAAGGCTTTACGTTCCAGGTTATAGGTTTTTAGCACCAGACTGATATCGCCAATATCCATAATTTTTGCAATAACATGTTGCGATAAGTAAGCGATAATTCCGGTTGGTGCATATACCGTTACTTTTCCACGTTTCTCGTGCTTATAATCAGCAATGAAATTATTTAACTGCTCGTTTCTGTCTAACATGTCATTGATGTAAGGAAGTAACGCTATACCAAACGGCGTGAGGGTCAGTTGCCGGGTGGTGCGGTCAAACACCTTTAATCCAACTTTTGATTCAAAATCAGCAAGATATTTACTGACGTTGGCCTGTGCGATGCCGAGAACAGTCGCGGCATGACTGATATTTTCACTGGCAGCGATTACCGAAATAATCTTCAACTCCCGGTGTTTAAGTTGTAATTTATTCATCGCCAAGCCCAATATATATAATTTTTTATATATTACTATATAAATATGAACCTTGCACCGATGAAATTGTAAGCATTATTATGCACCAGTTTTGTAGCTTATTTTAAAATGGAATGTTGGCATGTTAATTAAACACAATATTGTGGCGCTGCTCGCCTTTTCTTTTATGGCGAGTGCAACTGCCGCAGAGTTTTCTATTGGCGCTGGTGCTGTATATAATGAATCACCTTATCGCGGGTATAATGATAATGTTCACGCAGTACCGCTAGTCAGTTACGAAAGTGAATCATTTTATTTTAGGCAAACAACGCTAGGTTATATTTTGTCTAAGAGTGAAAGTAATGAATTTAGTATTACTGCCTCTTATATGCCGCTTGAGTTTGATCCCGGCGATAATGACGATCATGCGATGAAAAAGCTGGATAAGCGTGACGCAACTGCAATGGCGGGTGCCGCGTGGTATCACCATGAAAGATGGGGTAGCGTGAAAGTCTCCGCCGCTGCGGATGTGCTGGACAACAGTAATGGCTGGGTAGGGGAAGTTTCACTGTTCCGTCCAATGCCGATGGGCAAGCTGACGCTGACGCCATCGATTGGCGTGCTCTACTATGACGAAAACTTCAATGAATACTACTACGGCATATCGGGTAATGAGTCCCGTCGTAGTGGCTTATCAAGCTATTCCCCAGGCGATAGCTGGACACCGTATGTTGGCCTGTCCGCTAAATACGCATTGACCACTAACCTGACGCTGCTGGCAAGCGCCAATTATAGCGCACTGCCGGATGACATTAAAAATAGCCCGATGGTTGATCGCGATGACAGCTTTACCTTTATGTCCGGTCTGACCTGGCGTTTCTGATTCTCACCCGTTTGTCCTCAGGGAGGAGGGCAATCTTTTCATGAGACATTGACGGATGGGGGCTAACCGCCGCCATCCGCCTTATTATTACTGCTCGTTTATCCAGATACGCATTTCGCCTTCACCACGGTTTGCCCAGCTAAACCACGGAATAAACGTCAATGTATGCGCCTGACGCGAAGTTGGGGAAACATCGTAGTGCCACAACGATTGTTGTGCTGCATCGGCTGCACTTTGCTTCACACCTTCAGCCTGAATTAACATTTTATGGCTGAACAATCCCTTACCTTCGAATACTCTGAACTCACTCTCTTTTGGCAACCACAGATTATGCAATTCCTCGCCGTTGTCGGCCTGCTCCAGGCAATATACCAGTGGTCCACGCTGAATGGCGACTTTACCGGCAACATGACGCACTAATGGATTTCCGTATACCCGACGCACCGGCATTGGCAGGGTCAAACTGAGCGTATCGCCTTCCTGCCAGGTTCGACTGATGTGCAAATAGCCTTTGCGAATATCCTGCTCAATCGGCTGACCATTCAACAAAACCTGCGGCGCGGAGCACCAGTCTGGCAGGCGCAGAGCCAGGGTGTGATAAACCGACTGCGGTGATTCGATGGTGATTTTTACCTGCTCATGCCATGGGTAATCTCCGCTAATACGCAGTTTAAGCGAGCCGTTTACAACAGGGACCTCCATGCTATTGCCCACGTACATATTGATATACAGCGCGTCCTGACGCGGTGTATAGATGTAGTGGCCAATTGAGGTTAACACGCGGGCGATATTCGGCGGGCAACAGGCGCAGCCAAACCAGCGCTGACGAACGGGTTTCACGTGGTCATAAATATGATTGAATTTTAATGATTTAGGATGTACTTCCAGCGGGTTCACATAGAAGAAGTGCTTGCCATCGAGCGCCATCCCGCCCAATACGGTATTATACAGGGCGCGCTCCATCACGTCGGCATACTGGCTGTCGGCTTCCATTTCCAGCATTCTGCGGGCGAACATCATCAGGCCGATTGAGGCGCAGCTTTCCGCATACACGGAGTCGTTGGGCAGATCGTAATCGCTGCTAAACGCCTCGCCGCTGCTTTGTGAACCGATCCCGCCGGTAATGTACAACTGGCGCTGGGCCATGTTTTTCCACAGACGCAGGCAATCCTGACGCTTGCCTTCGTCCTGGCTTAAGCGTGCCAGATGAGCGACGCCGGTCATCAGGTAGACAAAGCGCACCGCATGCCCGATCGCCGTTTGCTGTTCTGAAATGGGCTGATGAGCCTGGCTATAGGGTTTATCCTTCACCATCCATGCCGGACCGTAAGTATGCCAGTAAGAGATTTGGCCGCGCTTTTCGTACTCTTCGTCATAGAAATGGGGCTGTGCGCCGCGCTGTTCCACAAAGTAATTTACCAGCGCCATATAGCGTGGTTGCTGGGTCACTTCGTATAAGCGCATTAACGCCAGTTCGATTTCCGGGTGTCCTGGGTAGCCGCGCAGTTGATTCTCCCTGAGTCCAAACACGCTGTCGATGTGATCCGCCAGGCGACACACCACCTCTAACAGACGGCGTTTACCCGTTGCCTGAAAGAACGCGACGCCTGCTTCGATCAAATGACCTGCACAGTACAACTCATGACACTCGGCGAGGTTGGTCCAGCGTTCATCCGGTGCTTTCACTGTGAAGTACGTATTGAGATAGCCGTCTTCACACTGGGCGGCCGCCACCAGTTCAATGACTTCATCGGCCGTTTGTTCAAGTTCCGCATCGGGTTTCTGGCACAGGGACCAGGCAACGGCCTCCAGCCACTTTGCTACGTCGCTATCCTGAAAAACCATGCCGTAAAATTCGCCATCCTGCAGGCCCGCGGCGATACGGAAATTCTCTATCGCATGACTTGGTTCCGCCTCTGCAATGCGGTCATTGAGCGCATCCCATTGATAGGGGATCACCACGTCACGCACCAACTGCTGATATTGTCCGAGGAACGGATCGCTGACGGTGAGCTTATGCAGGTCGACTTCCAGTACGTTCATTTCGTGCTCCTTAAGGCTGTACATGACGCTGACGCAGATCGGTGGCAATGCGCGACATCATCGGATTATTGAGTTTGCAGATGCGGATAGACAGCGCCAACAGCAGGTGGAACAGTGCGGGAAGCAGCGTCTCCATCGCGGTAATTCCTTGCAGCGAGCTGGCGGTTTGGTTACCAGCACCTGGCTGATAGGCGACAAAAATAAACAGCAGGCTGATGATCCCCGCACTTGAGGCCCAGGCCAGCTTGATGAAGAACAGATTGAAGGCGAAATTCATGCCGGAGGAACGTACGCCGGTTTTCCACTCGCCGTAATCGTCGGCGAAGGCCATCAGTGAGAAGTGCAACGGCAGCGTGAAGCCTAAAATAATGCCGTTACCGAGGATGACTGCCAGCCACAGCGTCTGATAAGCCGGGCCGGTTGGCAGGAACCACATCAGTATCGCCAGGGCCGTCAGCACCAGATTGGTGTAGTAATAGAGTTGGACGGTATCGATGCGGCGGGTCAGGGGGCTGACGATCACTGAACCGATGATGGACGCGAAAGTGACCATGGTGAAAAACAGCGACGTATAGGCGGTGCTGCCTTCCAGCACGTAGGTAATAAAATACATGTACCCGCCGCCGCGAATATTAAAGACGTTGATCAGCAGGAAAGACATTACCAGCATCAACAATAGCTGATCGTTTTTGCGCAGCCCGCCAATGTGTTCACGCAGGGTAAATTTCCCCATCATCGCCAGCGGCACACGCTCGCGAACCCAGAAGAAACAGCACAGGAACATCACCACCGCGATGGCACACAGGATGCCCACGCCAAACTGATAACCCTGCGCGGCATTGCCCTGACCCAGAATATCCACCATCCACGGCAGACCAACGGAAACCAGGAATCCCGCCACGCCGCACAGCACAAAGCGCCAGGACTGACAGGCGATCACCTCGTTATGGCGGGTCGTCATGGTGTTGATCAGCGCACAATACGGTACGTTGATGGCGGTATAGCCGACAGAGAGCAGGAGATAGGTGCCGAATGCCCAGGCGATCTTGACCCCCATGCTGGCGTCCGGGACGGTAAAAGTGAGCACGCCAATAATACCGATCGGAATCGCAACCCACAGTTGCCACGGGCGAAAGCGCCCCCAGCGGCTTTGCGTACGGTCGGCCAGCACGCCCATGATGGGGTCGGAAATGGCGTCAAATACACGCAGGGCAATAAATAATGTGCCGACCAGCGCAGGCGTTAACCCGAAGACATCGGTGTAGAAAAATGTCAGGAAGTTCATGATCAGGCAGGTAATTACCGTCCCGCCAGCATCGCCTAGCCCATAACCAATTTTTTCACGCAGGGATAATTTGTCGTCCTGGGCGCGCTGTGCCAAATCAGATGTTGTAATCGGAGCCGAAGTCATAAATAACTCCCGGAGAGGATGTTCAGAAAGTATCCCGCTACGTTGCGGGTTATTTGTTTGTAATTTGCAAAATACGTTATTTATTCTGCACGAAATGTTTGGGTCAACAAGGGAAGAGAAAAGTATAAAAAGATGACAATTCCGACTTCATTATAAAAATGTGATTTCGATCCGGCGGAAAGCGGATTTATCGTAAATAATCAATGATAAAGAGCGGTTTAAATAATGTAGAAAGCGGGAATTTGAATATATATGCTCGAATTATCCATGTCTCTTCCGATTAAAGTGCAAAATGGTGGGCTATTTATTTCCCGGGGCGTGGGCAGTCATCCTGCGCGACGATTGCAATCCTGGGAAATTATCTTTGTTGAAAAAGGGACATTAACAATTCGCGAAGGTCAGACAGTTTTTTGCGTGAATGCCGGAGAAAGTTTGCTGCTGTGGCCGCAGCGCTTGCATATTGGCGTTGGGCAATTTCCGGCTGATTTGAAATTTTACTGGTTGCACTTTGAGGTGACATCAGAAAATGAAGCATCAATAGCAGGATCGTTACTTGCTATACCTCAGCATACCCGGGTGGGCGAGCCCCAATATATTATTTCGCTGTTTCGCCAGTTCTTACGCGAGCAGGAAAATATTCATCGCAGCATGGCGCTGGAACTGATCCTGCTGCTAATTTTGCAGCAAATTTCTGCGGCTGCCAGCGAGCACCTCGCCGAAAGCCCCGGTAATGCGCTAGCCTGGAAAGCGCAGCAAATCATTCACACCCGGTTCCACCTGCCGATTAGTGCTTCAACACTGGCGAAAGAGCTGCATTGCAATGCGGACTATCTGGGGCGCGTTTTCCGTGGGGCTTTCCGGCTGACGCTAACCGAAGCGTTGCACCGTCAGCGGGTAAGGGCGGCAGAAAAACTGTTAATCAGCGATTCGCTGTCGCTAACCGAAGTGGCGATGAAATGTGGATTTAATGATGTGGGGTATTTTCGCAAAATATTCCACAAGCACACCAGCCTGACGCCCGCGGCGTGGAAACGGCGCTATTGCAAAGAACATATCAATAGCGCCTGACCCGTTATTGTCCGTAATACGCATTTGCCCCGTGTTTGCGCAGATAATGTTTATCCAGCAACTCAGACTGCATATCCGGCAATTGCGGGGCTAACTGGCGAGAGAACAGCCCCATGTAGGCGCACTCTTCGAGCACCACAGCGTTATGCACCGCGTCTGCGGCGTCTTTACCCCAGGCGAACGGTCCGTGGGAGTGCACCAATACCGCTGGAACCTGCAGCGGATTGAGATCGCGCTGCTCGAAGGTCTGAATGATCACCTCTCCGGTTTGATATTCATATTCGCCGTTGATCTCTTCAGCGGTCATCAGACGCGTACACGGAATAGAACCATAGAAATAATCGGCATGCGTGGTGCCCCATGCCGGGAGATCCAGACCCGCCTGCGACCAGATCGTCGCGTGGCGAGAATGGGTATGGACGATCCCGCCGATCTGTGGATAACGACGATACAGTGCCAGATGGGTTGGTGTGTCGGACGACGGTTTTTTGTTGCCTTCCACTACGTTGCCGCTGGCAATATCCACTACCACCATGTCGTCGGCGGTCATCACCTCATATTCCACGCCGGATGGCTTAATCACCATCAGTTTACGTGTTTCATCCACTGCGCTGACGTTGCCCCAGGTAAAGGTGACTAAGCCATGAGCCGGGAGCTCCAGGTTTGCCGCCAGCACCTCGGCTTTCAGTTGTTCTAACATGGAAATCCTCCTTCCTGCATGCGTGCTTCTATCCAGCGCCGTGCCTGGATAATTTCCAGTACCGGCTCTTTCGCTTTTTCAGTCCACATTTCAATCAGAAACGACCCGCGATAGTTCAGCTGATGCAGCGTTTTGAAGATGCCAACAAAGTCCACGCACCCTTCGCCAAACGGCACATCGCGAAACTGGCCCGGATGAGTTTCGGTTACCGGCAGCGTGTCTTTCAGGTGGATAGCAGCGATGCGGTCAATGCCCAGCGTCAATTCGGCAGTGACGTCATTCCCCCAGGCGCTGAGGTTGCCCACGTCCGGATAAACGGTGAACCACGGCGATGACAGCATTTCATCCCACTTTTTCCACTTGCTGATCGAGTTCATAAATGCGGTATCCATGATTTCTACCGCCAGCATCACCTGCGCGGCAGCGGCTTGCTCGACTGCCCATGCCAGTCCTTCGGCAAAGCGCTGCTGCGTTCCTGCGTCATGTTCTTCGTAATAGACGTCGTAGCCTGCCAGTTGAATAGTGCGGATACCCAGATCGCGCGCCAGACGAATGGCTTTGGTCATTATTTCTCGCGCCCGCTCACGCACGGCTTCATCGCGGCTGCCAAAGGGAAAACGACGGTGGGCGGACAAGCACATTGATGGGATCGCCACGCCGGTTTCCAGCATCGCGCTCACCAGCGATGCGCGCTGAGCCGGACTCCAGTCGAGACGCGACAGACGTTCATCGGTTTCATCCACCGACATCTCGACGAAATCAAAACCGCAGCTTTTTGCCAGCACCAGCCGTTCCGGCCAGGAGAGGTCTTTCGCCAGCGCTTTTTCATAGATACCTAATGGATGATTACGCATGCTGTGTTCCCCAGATGGCGTCGATTTGCGCATGGAATTCGCCAGCAACCTGCGCTGGGTTTTGCGCTCCCGCCAGCGCGCGCCCGGCAATAAAAGCTTTGACGTTAATTTCGCGAAACACCGGTAGATCGGCGGGCGTGATCCCACCGGTAATCGACAGTTCCAGACCAATATCAGAAAGCGCCTTCATGCGCGCCAGGTCTGCTTCTCCCCACTGTTGTCCGCTGGCCTGAGCATCGCGGCCACGATGGTAAATCGCCTGGCGAACGCCAACGCGATACCAGTCGCGGGCATCATCCAGCGTCCAGTTACCGAACAGCTCCATCTGAATTTCGCCGCCGCAGGACTGCGCGACGCCATGACCTTTCTCTACCGTCGCCAGCGGCGCAGCACAGATGATGGTCATCCAGTTGGCACCTGCTCCAAAGGCTTGCTGCGCGAGGGTTTCGCCCGCATCGGCCACTTTCCAGTCGGCGACGATGATTTTATTCGGGCACTGGGCACGCAGTGCTTTCACGGCGCTCAGCCCTTCGGTTAAGCAGAGAATCGTCCCCGCTTCAACGATATCGACGTTCTCTTGTAGCAGCGCGACGTCGCGTTGTGCGGCTTCAAGGCTGGTGTGGTCGAGCGCCAGTTGCAGTAATGGTCGACTCATTATTCGTGCTCCTTAATGCGGGCGTGGTAGCCCTGTAGTGCGGTAATTAAATCCAGGTATTGGCGGTATTTACGCTGGTAGCTCGCCTGCGCGGCGGCGTCCGGCAACAGCGTGCGCACTGGATGCTGTAGGCTGCGTTGGGCGTCGCTGAAGTTGGAATAAACGCCGGTGCCGACGCGGGCGGCGAGCGCAGCGCCAAAGCAACCGGTCTCTTCAATCTGCGGCAATTCGATACGTAAACCGCTGACGTCTGCCAGCATCTGCATCCAGATGTCGGAGTGCGCCGGGCCTCCGGTGACGCGCAGGGTATGCGCCTGCGTAAAACGTTCGCGCATGCGGTTGAGGTGGGTCATGTGACTGAAAACCACGCCTTCGTAGATGGCCTGTAATAAGTGGGCGCGAGTGTGTATCGCCTGCATGCCATAAAAGCCGCTGGTCATCTCCAGCCCGGCGTTGCTGCCGTACAAAAAGGGCAGGAAGAAAAGCTCGCTACCGGCTTTCGGTAAGCTGGCCACAGCCTGATTGATCTCAGCAAAAGAGAGTTCGCCCCACTGGGCGGTAAACCATTCCAGATTGCCGGAAGAGGTCGGGCTGGCTTCGTGAACGATGTACTGCCCGTCGTTGACATAGCGCCCATAGACATAGGGATGGGCCTCGTGGTCGCGCAGACCGTGAGCGATCCCGCTGGTGACGGCCCAGGTACCCATCACCGCGTTGAGGGTGTATTCATCTTCGATACCGGCGCAGAGTGCGGTGGAAACCACATCAAACAGTCCGCCGACGACGGGCGTGCCCGCCGCCAGACCGGTTATGGCGGCTGTCTGAGCGGTGATTTCCCCGCATATTTCTGCTGAACCGACAATCGGTGGTAGCGCATTGTCGATCTCACTGATGCCCAGCCACTGGGTCAGGCGCGAGTCGTACTGACCCGAAGTCATGTTGTAGAGGTTCGACTCGGAGATATTGCTCTCTTCACAGCCTTTGACGCCGGTTAAGCACCAGCGCAGATAGTCATGGCCCATCATGACGCAGCCAATTTGCGCGTAACGATGAGGTTGATTCTCTTTCACCCAGCGCAGCAATGATGCCGGATGCCCGGTCCACAATGTCTGGCGGGTGACCGGGTAGAGCTGCTCAGGGATCCCATCCTGCTGCCAGCGCTGAACGATGTCCATCGCCCGGCGGTCGGAAGAGAGGATGGCATTGCCCAGCGGTTTATCCTGCTTATCGAGAAGGAACAGGCCTTTGCCCTGAGCGGAAATACCGACGCCTTTGATTTGATCGCCGCAGACGCCGGTGCGCGCTAACAGCCCGGCGATCGTGGCTACACACTGTTGCCACAACTGGTGCATATCGCGTTCGGCGTAACCGGGCAATGGCGATGCGGTCTGCAACGATTGCCGATTAATGCCATGTTCATGACCTTTGGCGTCATACAACCCGGCTTTCAGATACGTACCGCCACAATCAATACCCAGCCAGAAGGTCTCTTTCTCACTCATCTTGTTATCTCATTTTTGCCGGATGGCGCTGCGCTTATCCGGCCTGGGACGGTTGCTACCTGTAGGCCCGGTAAGCGCAGCGCCACCGGGCATTGTTTTACGCTGTACGTTTATGTGGATTCAGTGTCTTTAGCGGAGCGGCACCGGCGTCGCATTTGGCTGGCAGCAGCAGCGCCATCAGCGCGGCCAGAGCCAGTGAGATAGCCAGGCAGTAAACCCCCGCATCTTTGCTATACAGGGTGATGAGTACGCCGACCGCATAAGGACCGCAGAAGCCGCCGAGGTTGCCCAGCGCGTTGATGACTCCACGCGCGCCACCGGCCATTTCCGCACTGAACAAACGCGCCGGAATGGTCCAGAACACGCCCGCTGCCGATTGCAGGAAGAAGCCGCAGCCGACCAGCGCGGCATAAGCCAGCCAGACGTTATTTTTCAGCGCCACGGAAAGGAACATGCACAGGGCAAAGCCAATCAACGGCAGGCAGACGAACAGCTTGCGTTTACCGGTGCGGTCAGAGAGAGAAGAGAACAGGAACATCCCGGCAATGGCCCCGACGTACGGCAGAATGGCGAGCATACCGACCTGTCCCATGCTGCTGTGCGTCAACTCTTTGAGGATGGTCGGCAGCCACAGGGTGTAACCGTAAATCCCGGTCTGATAGAAGAAGTTCAGCGCGATGAGCTGCCACATGGTTTTATCGGAAAGCACCGCGCCCAGAGAGGCATTTTTGACTTCCGTTCCGGCAATGGCTTTTTGCTCGGCGGCCAGCGTTTCGACCAGGTAATTTTTCTCGGCCTCAGAGATCCAGCGCGCCTCCTGCGGACGGTCGTAAACGGTATAGGCCCACAACACCAGTACAACGACGGAAAGCAAACCTTCAATGATGAACAGCCAGCGCCAGTCGAGAACGGTGATAATCCAGCCCGAGAGCGGAGCGGTAATGATCCCGGCAATCGGCACAAACATAATCACAATCGCATTGGCGCGACCACGCTCGGCGTCGGGGAACCAGTTACTGATCATCGTCAGCACCACCGGCAGCATGCCGCCTTCGGCAACGCCGAGTAAAAAGCGCAGAACCAGCAGTTGGTACTGATTAGTGATTAACCCCGTGAGGACGGAAATAACCGCCCAGGCAACCAGCGACCAGCCGATAAATTTCTTGCCGCTACCGTGAACGGCAATTTTTCCGCCGGGAACCTGTAAAAACAGATAACCGATAAAGAAAATACCGCCAGCCAGTCCTGCCATGGTGGCGGAAATACCTAATTCCTCATCCATTCCGCCCGGCATCGCGAAAGCGATATTGACGCGGTCCATATAAGAAATAATACAGGCGATGAGAATAGGTGGAATAATCCGCAGCCAGCGCTGACGGGGTATATCTTTGAGTGTAGGGCGAGAGGTCATGTTCATATTAATATTCTCGTAGAGTAGTATTTTATTTTTATAGTTTTGCTTTATTTAATGCGGCGATACCGTCGCGCAATATTGCTACGCGATGGTTCACATCTGCATTGGCGTTTATTTCCAGCAATTTAATACCGGCAAATTGCAATGGTTCGGCTTCTGCGCAGGCGAATAATTCGCGGGCATGGTCGGTGGTCATCAGGCTTTGTGGGCAGAATGGGGCAAACGGCGCGTGTAAGTCCTGCCACTCACCGTATTCCCCCGCAAGCGTGGTACCGGAGAACATCAGCGCGCCCAGTTTTCCAGCCCGTTTGGCCTGCTGCGTGTGGTCCAGCGCCAGGGCGGGATTCTGCCCTTCAATGGTCGATCGCGCCCAGTTAATGCACACGCTGATGTCATACTCGGCAATGACCTCCAGCACATTGTCTAACGGCAGAAAGCCTTTGCGCGGCGCAATGCCGGTCATGGCGTCGCAATGTTCCAGCACCAGATCGCAGGACCAGTCCCAGGAGGTAATTTCTTTCAGCGAACGGGCAAACGCGTCGGTGGCCTGTGCAACATTTGGGTTGCTGGCATTGGGGGCGGCATGCAGTTCCAGCGCAATCACTTTTCCGGCGTGTGCCGTATTGATATGGTTGATTTTCTGCTGCAGATGACGGTAATACGCCACGCAGGCTTTACGCTGTTCTTCGTCGCTGGAGGCCAGCCCAAAAGCGCTGTTTGCGCCGCGACGGCGCATGGTTTCCATAATGGCGGTGACTACGATTTGCCAGTCGCCCGGCGTATGACGTAATAACCATTCGTCGCCTAACGGGTGAAGATGTTCAAGGCAGGGCTGCTCCAGACCGCGAATATCCGGAGTATCGGCGAGCTGTCGCCAGAATTCCTTCTCTTCCTCTTCACTCTTTTGGTGAAATGAGGGTGCACAGGGGTACGCACCGATAATATAACCGGCATTATTAACGCTCATGTTGTGCTCCTTTTTATAAAACTGAAATAGCAACCTTCACGACTATTTTGCGGATCGGCGTGGCGACAGTTTTATGACATGCAGGGCGATGAACATCCTGCGGGAAAAATATGGCATAACTTCCCGGAATCATTTCAATGAAAGATTCATGTTCGCTGGCGTGATAAAAAATAATATCGCGCTGTTCTAATAATGATTCGCTGATTTGGTTATTCCCGGTATCAATCGCGATCCCGATTTTCTCTTCGCCCCAGGCCAGAAATTGAATATCCAGGTAGCGGCGATGCACCTCCGGGCGATTTTCGGCAACGTCACGCGTGGTTAAATCGATAACCTGCGCGAAGATATTTTTACCGTCGATTTCTACCACACCCGGTTCCAGATTGCGGAAATCTGTGCTGCGCAGAAAGTCGAGTGCCCTTTCAATCGCCGCGGGTAAACGACATGGGTTAGGCTGAGCAATATGTCCGAAGATCATGGTGTTGCTCCTTACAGGGCCTGAATTTTGGCCCAGACGCTGTCATCAACGGTGATACCGTTGCGGCGGTTTTCTTCCAGCAGCTTTGTAAACTCGTGGCCCGGCAGGCGGACAGGTGTGTTTTCATCGGCGCGTTCGGCGGAGGTGATGAAATCCATAATGCGCTGCAGTTTGGCGTCGCGGGTGGCGCCGTCGATAAGCTTATCCACTTCAATGGCGATAAAAATCTGTGAAACGCCATATTCATCGCTGTTGTCCTGGGTGACCTCGGCCACGGAAGAACCGTCTGAAAGCAGGGTGGCGATCATATCCAGCACAATCGACAGACCTGAACCTTTCCAGTAACCCATTGGTAAAATGCGGCGGTTTTTTTCGATAACGCCCGGCTCTTTAGTGAGATTGCCTTCATCATCAAAGCCACCATCTACCGGCAGTTCGCGACCGGCCAAGCGATTCACTTCCAGCATGCCGTAGGAGAACATCGACATCGACATATCAACCATGGTGATTGGCGATGAGGGGATCGCGACGATCAACGGGTTAGTACCAATGCGGCACTCTTTCGAACCCCACGGCGGCATGACGGCAATCGAGTTAGTCCAGCAGATACCGATGTAACCTTTCTCCGCCGCCTGCCAGCCATAGCTGCCGCCGCGCATCCAGTGGTTGGCGTTACGCAGTGCGACCAGGCCAATACCGTGATCGGAGGCCAGCTCAATGGCTCTGTCCATCATCTTTTTCGCCGTCAGATTTCCGATCGAACGCTGGGCATCCCATTGTTCAATCGCTCCCAGGCTAGTAATGCGTTGCGGTTTGGCCTCAGGAATGATGTCGCCGTTATCTAATTGCTGAATAAAACGAGGAAAACGATTCACGCCGTGTGAATACACGCCGGACTCGGTGGTGCGCGCAAACATTTCGGCACAGGCATCGGCGGTTTCAACGGCGATACCGCGTGCCAGCAGTACCCGATTGAACGCATCTTTCAACTGCTCAAAAGTGACTTTCATTCCTGTTTCCTTGTTTAAATTTGATCGCTTTTTTATCTCTAAATTTCACTATGCGAAATCTGATTTCAAATATAGCGATCAAATTTTGACAGATCAACGGGGTGGTCTATTTTTTAAAATCATCAAAATCAAATAGTTGTGTTTTTTCGGTTCAGATCGTGAACTGAAACACACTTTGCGCTACCATCAGAGCGCGACGAAAAGGGGAGCGGAAGCGATGGGCACAAAAGAGAGTGAAATGACGCAAGACAAAGAGAGGCCAGCCGGAAGTCAGAGCCTGTTCCGTGGTTTGATGTTGATTGAGATTCTGAGTAACTATCCGAATGGGTGCCCGTTGGCGCATTTGTCTGAACTGGCAGGGCTGAACAAAAGTACTGTGCATCGACTCCTGCAAGGGCTGCAATCCTGTGGGTATGTCACCCCCGCGCCAGCGGCAGGGAGTTATCGCCTGACCACCAAATTTATTGCCGTGGGTCAGAAGGCGTTGTCGTCACTGAACATCATCCATGTTGCTGCGCCGCACCTCGAAGCGCTGAATATCGCCACCGGTGAAACCATCAACTTCTCAAGCCGTGAAGATGACCACGCGATTCTGATTTATAAGCTGGAACCGACGACGGGCATGCTGCGTACCCGCGCTTATATCGGCCAACATATGCCGCTGTATTGCTCGGCGATGGGTAAAATTTACATGGCGTTTGGGCATGCGGATTATGTGGAAGCCTACTGGGAGAGCCATCAGGATCTTATTCAGCCCCTGACCCGCAATACCATTACCGGTTTACCGGCGATGTACGACGAATTGGCGCAGATCCGCGAAAGCAGTATGGCGATGGATCGGGAAGAGAACGAACTGGGCGTTTCCTGTATTGCCGTGCCGGTGTTTGATATTCATGGTCGGGTGCCGTACGCGGTGTCAATTTCACTCTCTACCTCGCGACTTAAGCAGATAGGGGAAAAAAATCTACTCAAGCCACTACGGGAAACCGCGCAGGCGATTTCAAATGAGCTGGGTTTTACCGTTCGCGATTAGGCAGAGATCCATAGTTATTCAGGCACCTGACAATATTTAACCGTTTCCCCTGTCCGATCAAAGCGACAAGGGCGACCTCTCTGGCACTCTGTGGTTTTCACGCAGAGGGAGGGGACAATGAACGCGTTTATTATGGCGGATGCGGCAAAATGTATTGGGTGTCGTACCTGCGAAGTTGCCTGCGTCGTCGCGCACCAGCAAAACCAGGACTGTGCGTCGGTCTCTTCTTCTGCGTTTATACCGCGGATTCGGGTAATCAAAGATGACGCCTTTACAACGGCGGTCGCCTGCCATCAATGCGAAGACGCTCCCTGTGCGAATGTTTGTCCAACTTACGCCATTCGTCGTGAACATGGGCATATCTTCGTTGAACAGACACGTTGTATTGGTTGTAAAAGCTGTATGCTGGCCTGCCCGTTTGGGGCAATGAATGTCATTGCCCGTTCGTCGCGGGTGCAGGCGATAAAATGCGATTTGTGCTGGCATCGTGAGACGGGGCCTGCGTGTGTAGAAGCCTGCCCGACCAGCGCGTTGCAGTGTATTGATGCCGTCAGTATTCAGCGACAGCGTCTGCGTTCACAACCGCTGTGAAGTGAGCCCGACCCGCACTTGGGTCGGGTTTGCGTTAGCCTTCCAGCCAGGCGCGTTCGATCTCTTCAGCCAGAATCTTCACGCCAGCTTCGATTTTCTCTGGTTCTGGCACGTAGTTCATCCGCATGCACTGATGGGTATGTGGCCAGGGTTTATCCAGCCCCGGGAAGAAGTAGTCACCGGGAACCATCAGTACGCCGCGCGCTTTCAGGCGCTGATACAGCAGTTCAGTAGTAATGGGCAAATCTTTGAACCACAGCCAAAGAAAAATCGCGCCCTCTGGTTTATGGATAAGGCAGCGATCTTCTGACAAGTAGCGGCGAATAATCGCAATCGTCTCCTGAACGCGCTGATAGTAAAACGGTTTAATTACCGTTTCGGACAGGCGCAGTAGATCGTTACGTTTAATCATCTCGCACATCATCGCCGGTCCCATCCCGCCAGGAGCAAGGCTGATGATGCCGTTCATATTGGTAATCGCAGTGATGATTTTTTCATTGGCGATAATGATGCCGCAGCGGGAACCTGGCAGGCCCAGCTTGGAAAGGCTCATGCACAGCACAATGTTGGGGTTCCACAGCGGACGCGCTTCGCTAAAGATGATGCCAGGGAATGGTACGCCATAGGCGTTATCAATCACCAGCGGGATCCCATGCTGGTTGGCCAGCCGGTCCAGCTTCATCAGCTCGTCGTCTGTGATCACGTTGCCTGTCGGGTTAGTCGGGCGTGACACGCAGATCATCCCCGTCTCTTCACCGATGTGCAGGTGTTCAAAATCAACGTGATACTTAAACTGGCCTTCCGGTAACAGTTCGATGTTCGGACGCGCGGAGACGAAAAGATCTTCTTCTAGCCCGGAATCGGCATAGCCAATGTATTCCGGGGCTAATGGGAATAACACTTTTTGCGTTGTTCCGTCAGCGCGGCGTCCGGCGAACAGATTGAATAAGTAGAAAAACGCGCTCTGACTGCCATTTGTCAGTGCAATATTTTGTGGCTCGATATCCCAACCCTGCTTCTCACGTAGCAGTTTCGCCAACTCAGACAGGAGCTCGGTTTTCCCTTGCGGACCGTCATAATTGCAAAGCGCATCAGCGGCTTTGCCGTTTGCCAGCATATCTGTCAGCAGAGACTGGAAGTAATTTTGCATCTCTGGAATTTGCGCCGGATTACCACCGCCGAGCATGATGGCGCCTGGGGTGCGTAAACCGTCGTTGAGGTCCTCCATCAGGCGGGTGATGCCTGAATGGCGGGTAAATTTGTCGCCAAAAAGTGAGAATGTCATAGCAGGGGGTCTGTCGAACTGAGTAGTAAAGTGGCTAACCATAGCGCTACCCATGGCAGGGTGCAAATCAGGGGAAGCGGACCGGATTGATGTTTTGTGCTGCAGATGTTTGCCTGGCTGGTTTTTTATTTTGTGTTGGGTTTCCCGCCGTATGCACAGCGGGAAGCCTGTTGGGATCAGGGCTGGCCGGCCCACACCACCATCACCTTATCGTCGTCATGCTCGCGGATAAATCCGTATCCCTGCTTCAGGGTAAGCGTAGTCTGTTTACCGGTGCCGATGGCGGGATGTCTGGCTCGGAACTGACTGATGCGCTGCCAGTGTGCGACGCTGGCGGCAGATTTCCCGCTCACATCCTGCCAGTTCATTTCTGAGCGCGTGCCCTGCAATGGGTCTGAGCCTGTTGGTCCAAAGGGGCGGGCCGACTCGTCACCGTAAAAGAGTTGTACCGCGCCAGGTGCCAGCAGCAATAGCTCGGCGGCTTTGTCTCCACCTTCGCGAAACAGACGCGTATCGTGCGAGGAGAGATAGCTCAGGACGTTGAAATCCTGCAGTTTTTCAGCCATTTGTTGCCAGGTGACATCCATATTTGCCAGACAATCGACGGCCTTTGCCGCCTGCTCCTGATAGTCGAAATTGATCATCGCATCAAAGCCGTGTCGGTAATAGTCGCTTTGCATCACGCCGTGACCCCAGGCCTCGCCGGTCATCCAGAAAGATTTATCATCCAGCGCTTTATCCGGGTTGGCTTTCTTCCATTCAGCCAGCGCTGCGCTGGCCTGTGTTTTTAATTGCTGCCAGGCGGGAAGCTCGACGTGTTTGGCGGTATCAACCCGAAAGCCGTCAATCCCGTAATCACGCACCCACTGGCTGAGCCAGTGCGTCAGATAATCGCGGGGCGTGTAACCGGCGATAGCTTTAGCGTGCGTATCTGGTTTGTGCTGATAAAAGTTTGGCAGCCCGGAAGGCGTGGTGGATTCGGTTTTCAGATCGGGCAGGAAGGCCAGTGACATGGTCAGGTCGTCAAAGCCAGGATTGTCGTAATCGCCAATATCGGTACGGATCCAGTTTTTCCCCCACCATTTTTCCCAACCTGTTTTATCGCTGAAGTTGATGTAATCATTAAAGCTGTGCCAGCTTTGCCCGGCGGCTGGCTTCCAGTCCGTCCAGCGTTCACCGAGCGTGTTTTTCAGTTCATCGCCCGACAAGTACAGCGCCCCAAACTGATACTCCTGCATATCCGCCAGCGTGGCGTAGCCGGTATGATTCATGACGACATCGAACAGGATACGAATGCCGCGCTGGTGCGCACCGTCAACCAGGGCACGCAGGTCAGCTTCATTACCCATATTCGCATCGAGCGTAGTCCAGTCCTGAGTGTAATAGCCGTGATAAGCGTAGTGGGGGAAATCGCCTTTGGTGCCACCGCCGACCCAACCGTGAATTTGCTCAAACGGTGCGCTGATCCACAAGGCGTTGACGCCCAACTGTTGCAGGTAGTCGAGTTTACTGGTGAGTCCGCGCAAATCGCCACCGTGGAAAGTGCCAATTTCCTGCATGCCGTCGTTGCGACGTCCGTAGCTGTGGTCGTTGCCTGGGTCACCATTTACAAAGCGATCCGTCAGAACGAAATACACCGTAGCGTTATGCCAGTTGAAAGCAGCCGGGGCATCGGTTTCCGCCCGTTCCAGCAGCAACAGCCCGTTACTGGCTGCGGCAGGCTGTAGGGTAATCGACCCATTCTTTACCGTTGCCGTTTGTTTGCTGTAGTAGTCGCGCACCACGGCACCTTCCGGAAAGGTCTGGCTCACATCCAGTGTTAACGGCGAACCATCCCATTTCGGGCACTGGCGAATCTGGGTCGTGACAGGGTCTGCGGCGCTTTTTACCGAGAGCATCAACGTTGGCGTTCCGGAGCGGGTATCGACTTCCAGCGTGTAATCGCCGTCTTTGAATAAACGCCACTGCGGCGGCGTGCCTTCACACGGTTTTAGCGATAGCATCTGGTTGAGTTTTATCACATCAGCAGGCTGCCAGCACTGTTGGTCAAAATTTAGGATTAAAGGACGAGTACCCTTCGTCAACGCTGCATGGCTGACGAATTTACCCGTACCTTCCGCTTCGAAGTTGGGGAGTCCCTGAGAAGTCCATGATGAGGCGATGGCAATGCCGGGCATGAGCGCCAGCGCAACGGCGGCAAGTTTCATAATGCTGTCCTTGGTGCTGCTGTTTTCGCCAGTTTGCCAGTGAAATCAGGCTGGAAACTCATCCTTTGAGTCGATTCCGCCAGGAGGAGAAGTGAGGGTGAGCGATCGCGTTCAAAAAATGAACTTATTTTGCGATAACCTCCACATTTTCTTCGAATTAATGGCACCCTGAACCGTTAATGCGTGACATAGTTTCAGAATTGGACTATTCCTTTGGGTGCTCTTGACGGCTATTTTTGATATGATTTGAGATTCATCTCTCATTTTTGTGAAAAATATAAGGTGTTGGAATGTATAAATCCGACCAGGAGACCTAATGATATTGACTCCCATTCGACGATATGGGGCAATGATTCTTATGTTACTCACCATTGCATTTTCGGGTGAGGTGCTGGCAAAGACACACACGGCGACAACGAGTCACAAGCCCCAGATAACCAAGGCAAGTAATAAACAGGTTAGCAGTAAACAAGAGTATTCTCGCAATAGTGCAAAGAGTAGTTCACTTCCTGATTTGCGAAAATACCCTTCCGGAACACCAAGGAAAAAAGCGTTTCTCCGGACGGTTATGCCTTATATTACCAGTCAAAATGCTGCCATTACTGCGGACCGTAACTGGCTGATTTCAAAACAGTACCAGAACCGCTGGTCACCGACTGAGCGTACGCGTATGAAAGACATCGCGAAGCGCTACAAGGTGAGTTGGTCTGGCAACACGCGTAAAATTCCGTGGAATACGCTGCTTGAGCGCGTAGACATTATCCCGACCAGTATGGTGGCAACCATGGCTGCGGCCGAAAGCGGCTGGGGTACGTCGAAGCTGGCGCGTAGCAATAACAACCTGTTTGGCATGAAATGTGGCAAAGGTCGTTGTAACAATTCCCCAGGTAAGGTGAAAGGCTACTCACAGTTTGAATCGGTGAAAGAGTCGGTGAATGCTTACGTCATCAACCTGAACACGCACCCGGCTTACTCTTCTTTCCGTAAATCACGTGCGCAGTTGCGTAAAGCCGATCAGGAAGTCACCGCTACCGCGATGATCCATAAGCTGAAGGGTTATTCCACTAAAGGACAGAGCTACAACAACTATCTGTTCGCAATGTATCAGGATAACCAGCGTTTAATCGCCGCGCATATGTAATTCTGTGTGCCGGATGGCGGCTTCGCCGTATCCGGCAATAATCCTCACAGCAACACTTCGCTGTTCACATCGCGATACTCTTTTGGCGTCGTGTCGTACTCTTTCTTGAAGACCGAATAGAAATACTGCAGAGACGGATAGCCACACATCTGTGAAATTTCGTTGATTGAAAGCGTGGTAGAAATCAACAGACTGCGCGCTTTTTCCAGCTTTTCGGCATGAATCACGGCGTGGATAGTCTCTCCGACCTCTTCTTTAAAACGCTTCTCCAGATTTGAACGTGAAATCCCTACTGAATCAAGAACTTGCTCAACCTTAATCCCTTTGCAGGCATGATTGCGGATAAAGTGCATCGCCTGAATAACGGCAGGATCGGTCAAGGAGCGGTAATCGGTTGAGCGCCGCTCAACCACGCGCACCGGAGGAACCAGAATGCGTTGCAGCGGCAGCGCCTCATTCGCCAGCAAGCGGTGCAGGAGTTTTGCGGCCTGGTAGCCCATCTGCCGGGCTCCCTGAGCCACGGATGACAGCGCTACCCGTGATAAGTAACGGGTCAGTTCTTCGTTATCTATTCCTATCACGCATAGCTTTTCCGGTACCGGAATATGTAGGTGCTCGCAGACTTGCAGGACGTGTCGTGCCCGCGCGTCGGTGACCGCGATAATGCCGGTTTGCGGCGGCAACGTTTGGAGCCAGTCTGCCAGACGATTTTGCGCGTGCTGCCAGTTTTCCGGCGCAGTTTCCAGCCCCTGGTAGACGACGCCGCGGTACTTTTCTTTAGCCACCAACTGGCAAAAGGCATATTCACGTTCTGCGGCCCAGCATTTACCGCTTGAGGAAGGCAGGCCGTAAAACGCAAAACGGTTAACCCCTTTCTCTTTCAGATGCAGAAAAGCGCTTTCTACCAGCGCGTGGTTGTCGGTAGCAATGTAATGTACCGGGGGGTAATCTTGCTCCCGATGGTAGGAACCCCCAACGCCGATGATCGGAACATCGACATCGGCAAGTAATTGCGCAATGTCATCATCGTCATAATCGGCAATAACGCCATCGCCTAACCAGTCTTTAATATTATCGATACGGGCGCGGAAATCTTCCTCAATGAATATATCCCACTCGGATTGCGATGCCTGTAAATATTCACCCACTCCTTCTACCACCTGACGGTCATAGGCTTTATTGGCATTAAATAACAGAGTGATGCGGTGACGTTTATCAAACATAAGAACCTGTCCTGGAAAGGTTAACGTGGGCCTGTCGATACTAGCAAAACCGCCGGTACGACTGCTTGATGAAGCGTGACAAATTTCCTGATTGCCTGAGGCCAGGCAAAATTTACATACTGTCAGCGGGATGACAATTGTCATTTTTCATCTGCGCATTACGGTTTTTTGTTTAATGGCTAACCTTCGATCGCGATCGCTTTTTTATTTCGTTTTTCAGCGCGTTTTTTTGGGAGCCAGCGCACGTTTGGGTATTCTCTTAATAGCGGTGTGAAATAACGTAATTGAGCAATAAATCAGGAAATTCCAGTATAGCCATATCGCAGTTTACTTACCGTATTACCTGATTATGGAGCTTATTATGCCGGCTTATTTTGACCAACTTGATCGTGTTCGTTTTGAAGGTACTCAATCCACCAACCCGCTCGCATTTCGCCATTACAATCCTGACGAAATCGTGTTGGGCAAACGTATGGAAGATCATCTGCGTTTTGCTGCCTGCTACTGGCATACCTTCTGCTGGAACGGTGCGGATATGTTCGGTATGGGCGCTTTCGATCGTCCGTGGCAGCAGCCTGGTGAAGCACTGGCGCTGGCGAAACGCAAAGCGGACGTGGCATTTGAGTTCTTCCACAAGCTGAACGTGCCTTACTACTGCTTCCATGATGTGGATGTCTCGCCTGAAGGGGCTTCACTGAAAGAGTACAAAAACAACTTT
Organism: Citrobacter sp. Cf116; assembly: GCF_030336505.1. NCBI lineage: Bacteria > Pseudomonadati > Pseudomonadota > Gammaproteobacteria > Enterobacterales > Enterobacteriaceae > Citrobacter > Citrobacter sp. Cf116. The sequence goes on from NZ_JAOWEQ010000024.1 coordinate 206,904, forward strand.
GCGCAGATGGTTGATGTGCTGGCGGCAAAACAGGAACAGAGCGGCGTGAAGCTGCTGTGGGGAACAGCAAACTGCTTTACCAACCCACGCTACGGCGCGGGTGCGGCAACAAACCCGGATCCAGAAGTGTTCAGCTGGGCCGCCACGCAGGTGGTTACGGCCATGGATGCCACGCACAAGTTAGGCGGTGAAAACTACGTTCTGTGGGGTGGTCGTGAAGGCTATGAGACGCTGCTGAATACCGATCTGCGTCAGGAACGTGAGCAAATTGGTCGCTTCATGCAGTTGGTGGTGGAACACAAACACAAAACCGGTTTCCAGGGCACTTTGCTTATCGAGCCGAAACCGCAGGAACCGACCAAGCACCAGTACGACTACGATGCGGCGACCGTCTACGGCTTCCTCAAGCAGTTCGGTCTGGAAAAAGAGATCAAACTGAATATTGAAGCTAACCATGCCACGCTGGCTGGCCACTCGTTCCATCACGAAATCGCCACCGCTATCGCGCTGGGTCTGTTTGGCTCTGTCGATGCCAACCGTGGTGACGCGCAACTGGGCTGGGACACGGATCAGTTCCCGAACAGCGTAGAAGAGAACGCGCTGGTGATGTACGAAATCCTGAAAGCGGGCGGTTTCACCACCGGTGGTCTGAACTTCGATGCCAAAGTGCGTCGTCAGAGTACCGATAAATATGATCTGTTCTATGGTCATATTGGCGCGATGGATACCATGGCACTGTCGTTGAAAATTGCGGCCCGTATGATTGAAGACGGTGGTCTGGATCAGCGCGTGGCAAAACGTTATGCCGGTTGGAATGGTGAGCTGGGCCAGCAAATTCTGAAAGGGCAGATGACGCTGACGGAAATTGCGCAGTACGCTGAACAACATAACCTGGCGCCGGTGCACCAGAGCGGTCATCAGGAATTGCTGGAAAATCTGGTGAACCATTATTTGTTCGACAAATAACGGGTTTCTGAGAACGTCCGTAAGCCCGGTTAGCTCGCGCTACCGGGCCTGTCTTTAAGGAACGATGCCTTATGTATATCGGGATAGATCTTGGCACATCAGGCGTAAAGGCCATCCTGCTCAACGAGCAGGGGGATGTGGTCGCTTCGCACACGGAGAAACTCACCGTCTCGCGCCCGCATCCGTTATGGTCTGAACAAGACCCTGAGCAGTGGTGGTCGGCAACGGATCGGGCTGTGAAAGCATTGGGCCAGCAGCATTCGCTTCGCGAGGTGAAAGCGTTGGGGATTGCCGGACAGATGCACGGCGCGACGCTACTGGATGAGCAACAGAAGGTATTGCGTCCGGCTATTCTGTGGAACGATGGTCGCTGTGGTGAAGAGTGCGTGATGCTGGAGAATCAGGTTCCACAGTCTCGTGCGATCACCGGCAACCTGATGATGCCTGGCTTTACCGCGCCAAAACTGCTGTGGGTGCAACGCCACGAGCCGGAGATTTTCAACCAGATTGATAAAGTCCTGCTGCCGAAAGATTACCTGCGTTTGCGCATGACCGGTGATTTTGCCAGCGATATGTCTGATGCGGCAGGGACAATGTGGCTGGATGTCGCGAAGCGTGACTGGAGCGATGTCATGCTGACTGCCTGTAAACTGACTCGCGCACATATGCCTGCGCTCTATGAAGGCAGCGAGATTACCGGAACCTTGTTGCCAGACGTCGCTAAAGCCTGGGGAATGCAGGAGATTGCGGTTGTTGCCGGAGGTGGTGATAACGCGGCGGGGGCGGTTGGCGTAGGCATGATGAATGCCGGTCAGGCGATGCTTTCGCTGGGGACGTCCGGTGTCTATTTTGCAGTGAGTGATGGTTTCCTTAGCAAACCGGAAAGTGCGGTTCACAGTTTTTGCCATGCTTTGCCTGAGCGATGGCATCTGATGTCTGTGATGTTAAGTGCGGCATCGTGTCTGGACTGGGCGGCAAAATTAACCGGACTGGCGAGCGTTCCTGCATTGATTGACGCTGCGCAACAGGCTGATGAACTCGCGGAGCCGGTCTGGTTTTTACCTTATCTTTCCGGTGAACGTACGCCGCATAACAATCCGCAGGCCAAGGGCGTATTTTTCGGTCTGACGCATCAGCATGGTCCGGCAGAACTGGCGCAGGCGGTGCTGGAAGGTGTGGGGTTTGCACTGGCTGACGGTATGGACGTGGTACATGCCTGCGGCGTGCAGCCCGCCAGCATTACGTTGATTGGCGGCGGGGCGCGCAGTGAATACTGGCGTCAGATGCTATCTGACATCAGCGGATTGCAGCTGGATTATCGTACCGGCGGTGATGTCGGCCCTGCACTTGGTGCAGCGCGACTGGCGCAAATTGCCATGAATCCGCAGCGGCCTTTATCAGACCTTCTGCCTCAGCTTACGCTGGAACAAGCGCATTATCCTGACGCCGGGCGCCACGCGCTTTACCAACAACGTCGGGAAACCTTCCGCCGAATCTACCAGCAGTTGCAACCGCTGATGTCCTGATCCTCGTTCCCCTCTGGTAAACAGAGGGGATTTATCAAATGTATATTTCAATCCAATAAATAGTTAGTACGCATGGATTTATTCTGAAAGTCCGGCGTAGTGCCATTTTTCTGTGTTGTCTTTAGCGGGTTATTCATATTGTATCCATGATGGATAAGGAGATCCCAATGAAGACGACAAGGCTGTTGCCATGGATGTTATTTCTCTCAGGCATACTGACTTACAGTATTGGCTTATGGCGGGCATGCCCGTTATTGAGTGGCAAAGGCTATTTTTTCGGCGTGCTGATGACGGGAATGTTTGTGACATATGTTTATCAGCGTGCTGAAAATCTCGATCAGAGCGACGATCGCTTCGCCTCTGTATGTCAAATGGTCACACTCATCACGATAGGGTTGCTGCTGGTGGGCGTCTGGAACGCCCCGTTATCGCCCCTCGAAAAAGGGCTGTATCCGGTGGCATTCATCATATGTTTACTGGGGCAAGTTTTGTTGCTACGTCTGCAAAATATGGGGGATTAACTCACCAGCCTGCGCGTATCGATGCGCTGCAACAGTATGGACAACAGTAAACTGCCTGCCAGCGTGGCGCTGAAAATCCACAGCATATCCAGCGGTGGCCAGTTTTTGAGTTCAATTCCGTTGGTTCGTAGTGCGTGAATGATCAGCGCATGAAAACCATAAATGCCCAATGAATGGCGAGAAATAAGGCCCAGTAGCGGCAGAGTACGTGTGCTGAGCGTATTTTTGACCAGCGTCAGGAGTGAGACGGCGCAAATAAATACCGCAGGGCCGCAGTAGAGGTACCAGGTGTCGGCAAAATTGCCTCGCCAGCGCAGTTCATGCAATGTGCCACGAGAAATAATAAATACTGCGGTAATGAATAACGCCGCACAGAGCCAGCTGAGCGCGCGCTTTTGCGTATCCATCATGCCAATCGCCCGGCCCAGCATGCCGTACAGGATGTAATAGAAGGTGTCGCCGCTGATGTACAGGTTAATGGGTAGCCATTCAAAACCGCCAATTTTTTGCGAGACGGTATTGGGATTGGCAATCACGCCTATCACCACCATCAACGCCAGCAGCATCTTGCCGCTGATATTTTTCACCTGTATCAGCGGAGAAACCAGGTAGATGACGGCGATCGCGAAGAAAAACCACAGATGATAGAACACCGGCTTTTGCAGCAGGTTCTTCAGCGACAGCTCAGCGTTGATCGAGGTAAACAGCAGGATATAGGCCAGCGCCACGCTGCTGTAAAACAGAATGCAGAGCGTGATGCGCAGGAAATGGCGCGGTTTGGCGCTACGCTCGCCAAAAAACAGATAACCCGAAATCATAAAGAACAGCGGGACGCTGACGCGAGAGGCTGAATTGAGCACGTTAGCCAGATCCCAATTCATCGGGCTGACGCTTTGCGCATTGGTGATGTACCAGGTCGTGGTGTGGATCATCACGACCATTAAACAGGCTATCCCGCGCAGGTTATCAATCCAGAAAATTTTGGGCTGCATCAGTTCCTCTGTGTCCATTAAAAAAAGTCTGACCGATATTTTGCGAACGTAGCTCACTGGAATAATCCGAGTTCTTACGCTAAAGCTTGAGATGGTCTGATGAGATTCTCAAAATAGGATCTGTTTCCAGACACTAATAATAAGACTGACCAGCAAACCAGGCGGTAATAAAATGATGATGAAGTATTTCTTTCCCACAATCGCTACCCTTTTGCTGGTAGCGTGCGCTGACACACAACCGTCTGCACCCGCGCAGAAAGCGCAAAAGGTTAAGGTCAGTGCCACACGTTCGCTGGATATGGAGTCATTGTGCAAAAATGAGGCGGCGCAACGCTACAACACTGGCGCGCAGAAAATTGATATCTCCGGCCTGGAGCAATTCCAGGGCAGCTATGAGATGCGTGGTTCTACCTTCCGTAAAGAGAGTTTTGTCTGTTCTTTTGATGCAGATGGGCAGTTTTTGCACCTTTCCATGCGCTAAGTTCCCCCTTTTTCCCGTTTCGTACTGTATATCTTGCAGCCAGCGGGTATACTGATCGCTTCCTTTAAATCCACACGTATCCAGCACGAAATAATATGCAAAAGTTTGATACCAGGACCTTCCAGGGCTTGATCCTGACCTTACAGGATTACTGGGCTCGCCAGGGCTGCACCATTGTTCAACCATTGGACATGGAAGTCGGCGCGGGAACATCTCACCCAATGACCTGCCTGCGTGCGCTGGGGCCGGAACCGATGGCGACTGCTTATGTGCAGCCTTCCCGTCGTCCGACCGATGGCCGCTATGGCGAAAACCCGAACCGCTTACAGCACTACTATCAGTTCCAGGTAGTGATTAAGCCGTCACCGGACAACATTCAGGAGCTGTACCTGGGTTCTCTGAAAGAGCTGGGTATGGACCCGACCATTCACGATATTCGTTTCGTGGAAGATAACTGGGAAAACCCGACGCTGGGTGCCTGGGGTCTGGGTTGGGAAGTGTGGCTGAACGGCATGGAAGTGACTCAGTTCACCTACTTCCAGCAGGTTGGTGGTCTGGAATGTAAACCAGTAACCGGGGAAATTACCTACGGTCTGGAACGTCTGGCCATGTACATTCAGGGCGTAGACAGCGTTTACGACCTGGTCTGGAGCGACGGCCCGCTGGGTAAAACCACTTACGGTGACGTGTTCCATCAGAACGAAGTGGAGCAATCCACCTACAACTTTGAATACGCCGACGTGGACTTCCTGTTCACCTGCTTCGAGCAGTACGAGAAAGAAGCGCAGCAGCTGCTGGCGCTGGAAAATCCGCTGCCGCTGCCTGCGTATGAACGTATTCTGAAAGCCGCCCATAGCTTCAACCTGCTGGATGCGCGTAAAGCCATCTCCGTCACCGAGCGTCAGCGCTATATCCTGCGCATTCGCACCCTGACCAAAGCAGTGGCAGAAGCTTACTACGCTTCCCGTGAAGCCCTTGGCTTCCCGATGTGCAACAAAGACAAATAAGAGGCGGCCATGTCTGAGAAAACTTTTCTGGTGGAAATCGGCACTGAAGAGCTGCCACCAAAAGCACTGCGCAGCCTGGCTGAGTCCTTTGCTGCAAACTTTACCGCGGAGCTGGACAACGCTGGCATCGCGCACGGCAACGTTGAGTGGTTTGCTGCACCGCGTCGCCTGGCGCTGAAAGTCGCGAATCTGGCGGAATCTCAACCCGATCGTGAAGTTGAAAAACGTGGTCCGGCCATTGCCCAGGCGTTTGACGCTGAAGGCAAACCGAGCAAAGCGGCAGAAGGTTGGGCACGTGGCTGCGGCATCACGGTTGATCAGGCTGAGCGTCTGACTACCGACAAAGGCGAATGGCTGCTGTATCGCGCGCATGTGAAAGGCGAAAGCGCTGAAACGCTGCTGCCAAACATGATTGCCACTACGCTGGCGAAGCTGCCGATCCCGAAACTGATGCGCTGGGGCGCGTCTGACGTTCACTTCGTGCGTCCGGTTCACACCGTGACTCTGCTGCTGGGCGACAAAGTTATTCCGGCAACGATTCTGGGCATTCAGTCCGATCGTGTGATCCGTGGACACCGCTTTATGGGCGAGCCGGAATTCACTATCGATTCTGCCGATCAGTATCCGGAAATCCTGCGTGAGCGCGGCAAAGTCATTGCGGATTACGCTGAGCGTAAAGCGAAAATTAAAGCCGATGCTGAAGAAGCGGCGCGTAAGATTGGCGGTAACGCTGACCTGAGCGAAAGCCTGCTGGAAGAAGTCACCTCGCTGGTAGAATGGCCGGTAGTGCTTACCGCGAAATTCGAAGAGAAATTCCTCGCTGTTCCGTCTGAAGCGCTGGTACACACCATGAAAGGTGACCAGAAGTACTTCCCGGTTTATGCGAACGACGGCAAATTGCTGCCGAACTTTATCTTCGTTGCCAACATTGAATCGAAAGATCCGACCCAGATTATCTCCGGTAACGAGAAGGTTGTTCGTCCGCGTCTTGCGGATGCTGAGTTCTTCTTCAATACCGACCGTAAAAAACGCCTGGAAGACCATCTGCCGCGTCTGCAAACCGTGCTGTTCCAACAGCAACTGGGTACGCTGCGCGATAAGACTGACCGTATCCAGGCGCTGGCGGGCTGGATTGCTGGTCAAATTGGCGCTGACGTTAACCACGCAACCCGCGCTGGCCTGCTGTCCAAGTGCGACCTGATGACCAACATGGTCTTCGAGTTCACCGACACCCAGGGCGTGATGGGAATGCACTACGCGCGTCACGATGGCGAAGCGGAAGATGTCGCTGTGGCGCTGAACGAGCAGTATCAGCCGCGTTTTGCCGGTGATGACCTGCCGTCTAACCCGGTGGCTTGTGCCGTGGCGATTGCTGACAAGATGGACACCCTGGCGGGTATCTTCGGTATTGGTCAGCATCCGAAAGGCGACAAAGACCCGTTTGCGCTGCGTCGTGCTGCTCTGGGCGTGCTGCGTATCATCGTTGAGAAGAACCTGAATCTGGATCTGCAAACGCTGACGGAAGAGGCTGTTCGTCTGTATGGCGACAAGCTGACCAACGCCAACGTGGTGGATGACGTTATCGACTTTATGCTTGGTCGCTTCCGCGCCTGGTATCAGGACGAAGGTTATACCGTCGATACCATTCAGGCCGTGCTGGCGCGTCGTCCGACTCGTCCGGCTGATTTCGACGCACGTATGAAGGCGGTTTCGCACTTCCGTACACTGGAGGCCGCGTCCGCGCTGGCTGCCGCGAACAAACGTGTATCGAACATCCTGGCGAAGTCTGAAGAAACGCTGAATGACCGTGTGAATGCGGCAACGCTGAAAGAGCCGGAAGAAATTGCGCTGGCGATGCAGGTTGTGGTGCTGCGCGATAAGCTGGAGCCAGTTTTCGCCGCTGGCCATTACCAGGAAGCGCTGGTTGAGTTAGCGGAACTGCGTGAGCCAGTTGATGCGTTCTTCGAGAAAGTGATGGTCAACGTAGAAGATAAAGATCTGCGTATCAACCGTCTCTCCATGCTCGAAAAACTGCGCGAACTGTTCCTGCGCGTGGCGGATATTTCGCTGCTGCAGTAACGGTCCTGAGCTGACTTAGAAAATGCCGGATGGCGGCTTCGCCTTATCCGGCCTACGAGATAAACACCAGTAGGCCGGATAAGCATTGCGCCATCCGGCATTTTTTTATGTTGTTAGCGCAGCTGTAATTTAGTCAGACAGGTCTGGCTGTCTTCCATGGTCTTAATGGGATACTCCGCTTTTTTGCCGTTGTAGCTTACTGCGATGGTGCCTGCCATATTGCGCGGTAGCCAAACCCCGACGAAGCCATTTCGACCGCTCTTCATCTCTTTTTGTAGCACTACATCACCCTTGTTATCCGTCACTTTGACATTGAATGTCTTCTCCGGCATTTCGCCCTGGCAACCGGAAAGGCTGTGGTTGAAGCAAGGATGTGTTTGCCATTCATAAGGGGCAAATGACAGATAGAACTTGTCACCGAGCGGCAGGGTATAGATCTGATCGCCTGAAGAGAGCTTCAGTTCAGTGCTGGTGACGGATGCCGAGTAGGGCAGTGGGCGGCTCTGTGGAGACTGGTCAATGGCCTCGACGATTTGCTCGACGGATTTTCCGCTGAGCCCGTGTTCCGCCAAAAAAGTGGCTTCAGGGGTTGCGGCGAACGCGCTACCGGTGGTGAGTAAACCTAAAACCAGCAGTAATGAGGATTTCGACATAGCTTCAATTCCTTGTGAACGTTGTGGAATACAGACTGGCTCACTATAAAGCTTGCCCTTAGGGAAAGGTCAAAGGGGCGGCGGGTAAAGTAATGCAAAGACGCGTGTGGGCGAGGTGTTTTAAGAAGTACAGATAAAAAAATCCCCGCCGTTTGGCAGGGATTCAGAATCTTGAGCTTTTTAAGCTTACAGGCTGGTTACGTTGCCAGCTGCCGGGCCTTTAGCGCCGCTTTCGATGGTGAAGGAAACTTTCTGACCTTCGTCCAGAGATTTGTAGCCATCGTTCTGGATAGCAGAGAAGTGTACGAACACGTCTTTAGAGCCATCGTCAGGAGTGATGAAGCCGAAACCTTTGTCAGCGTTGAACCATTTTACGATACCAGTCATTTTACCGGACATAGTGTATTACCTTTTAAAAAATAAGTGTGCCTTTCGGCGATATGGCGTGCTTTACAGATTTTTTAACAGTAAAGGAAATGCTCACTACGAAGGGTATCAACGATAACTCTTGAAGGGACTTGCCTTACTAACTGCTGTAATGGTCTGTACGTCAAACCGTTGAGGGCATTAACTCATTTTACGCATGTGGATGCAACTACTATTTTCTTTTTTGTGGATAACCTTCGTAAGGGAACGGCCCCGTTACAGGACCGTTCTTAAGCAAAATTGAAAAATAGTTCAATCCATCAGTTGCTTACTTAATCTTGGATCTGCCTGGATCAGGCGCATTAACTTCAATTCGGTAGTGGAAGGCTTTACGCGTTTAGACTCCCATTCATGAACCATCGCGACTGTCACGCCCATTACTCGGGCAAAATCATCTGTTTTTAAACCTGTCCCTCGTCGTAACTGTTCAAATTCGGTGAAAGGGTTGGTTTTTTGCGTCAGAGTGACCGTCTGCGATACATCTTTAAAAACAATCTGCTCCAGACTGCTCAGCAGTTCAAACATAGGATCTTTGTATTCCATTGAGAACTCCTACAAATCACACAGCGGGATCGTGAATTTCTTCGAAGCTCATTAAGAGTAGTCGCAAAAAATGAAGTCGGATTCGGGGTTTGAGAGATGGATTCGTTTCAGCAGATCGCAGGTGACAATCTGTTACTGGCTAACAAACTGATAAAGGTCGGGATCTCCGAACGATCGATTCCGATTGTAAAGATGACTAAAATATGACGCCGAGTAGTAAATGCAGCATTGTTTAGCAAAACGAACGGTGGTGGGAACGGTTATTTTCCCCCACAAGATTATGCGGAAAGGGTATCTTGCGGGGCTGACCTGGACTATCCTTGTTAACGTCAGGCACGCGGGTGTCGTTGTGCGCATTTTTGGGTGAAAGGAGTATTAAAATGGCGACAGGTAAGTCCTGCTCTCGCTGGTTTGCGCCTGTTTTGGCGCTCTTAATGGTAGTTGGCCTGAGTGGGTGTTTTGATAAAGAAGGCGATCAACGCAAAGCGTTTATCGATTTTCTGCAGAATACTGCAATGCGTAGCGGAGAGCGTTTACCAACGCTGACCGCCGATCAGAAAAAACAGTTTGGCCCGTTTGTGTCCGATTACGCGATTCTGTATGGCTATTCGCAGCAGGTTAATCAGGCGATGGACTCCGGTCTGCGTCCGGTGGTTGATAGCGTAAATGCGATTCGTGTTCCTCAGGATTATGTGACTCAGCGTGAGCCGCTGCGTCAGGCAAATGGTGCGCTAGGTGTATTAGGGCAACAGTTGCAGAATGCGAAACTACAGGCAGATGCTGCGCATGGCGCGCTGAAGCAGGGCGAAGATCTGAAGCCGGTCTTTGACCAGGTTTACAATAAAGTCGTTACTGTACCTGCAGAGGCGTTACAGCCGCTGATCCCTGCAGCGCAAATCTTCACGCAGCAGTTAGTGCAGGTTGGTGATTTTGTGGCGCAGCAGGATACGCAGGTGAGCTTTGTCGCCAACGGTATCCAGTTCCCAACGTCACAGCAGGCAAGTCAGTACAACACGCTGATTGGCCCGTTGGCTGCTCAACATCAAGCATTTAACCAGGCCTGGACTGCTGCGGTGAATGCCGCTCAGTAATTAAGCCGCTGTAAGATATGAAGGGCCGGGTGAGCGTAAGCGCTACCCGGCCTTTTGTTTATCGCGCGACCTGCGGGTTTACGCAGTTCTTCTCAACGCGTCCTTGCAGCGCATCGATTAAGTTATCCACTGCACAGGCCGCCATGTTATAGCGCGTTTCGTGCGTGGCTGAACCAATGTGCGGCACAGCAACCACGTTTGGCAGCGACAGCAGCGGTGAGTCTGCCGGTAATGGCTCCTGCTCAAACACATCCAGGCCAGCGGCATGAATTTCGCCGTTTTGCAGGGCGGCAATCAGTGCTTTTTCATCGACCACCGGCCCACGTCCGGCGTTAATGAAAATGGCGGAAGACTTCATTTTGGCAAACTGTTCGGTGCTGAACAGATGATGCGTTTCGTCGGTTAACGGCAGGATCAGGCAGACAAAATCGGATTCTTGTAACAGCGTATCGAGGTCGCAGTAGCGCGCATTGAAGCGTTCTTCTGCTTCCTGATGATGACGGCGCGCATTATAGAGAATCGGCATGCTAAAGCCGAAATGCGCACGTTGTGCCAGCGCCAGCCCAATGCGGCCCATGCCGACAATCCCCAGCGTTTTGTGGTGCACATCCGTACCGAACCAGTCCGGCCCGATACTTTTGGTCCATTCACCGACCTTCACCCGTTCAGCCACTTCTACCACGCGGCGAGCGGTGCTTAACACCAGCGCCATCACCGTATCGGCGACGGTTTCTGTCAGTACGGTTGGCGTGTGCATCAACAGCACCTTACGCGCGTTAAGGGCATCGACGTCGAAGTTGTCATAGCCGACGGAAATCGTGGAGGTCGCACGCAGTTTCGGCATTTTCTCCAGTAGAGCGGTATTGACGGCTTCACTGGAGCCCAGCAGACCTTCCGCATTGGCAAAAGCCTCAGCGTGCTGTGCGACCGTTTCCGGGCGCAGGTTAGGCACCTGAGTCACAGTAAAATGCTCTTCCAGGCGATGCAGTAAATCGTCAGGTAACGCTTTATAGAGAATAATGGACGGCTTCATGCGAATCTCCGTAAGTTAAAATTTAAGCGTGGCGTGCGCCAATAGGTAGCTGTTGATTATTAGCAGGCTCAGGCCGAGTCCTGCCGTTGCACACGCACGTCGCTGGCGGTTATTTTTGCCCAGTGCAAGGCACGAGCAGAGAAGTTTGGTGAACCAAACGAGCTGGGAGTAACGCCGCAATGGGCAAAAATAGCCCCAGCCCTTCGGGACACGCGTCAGAACCACGAACTCTTCGTTGTCTGGCTTGGGCATAGTTCACTATGCCCAGCGCCCTCCGCCTTGATTACGCGGTTCTGCCACAGTGTCGACGGTGTGTTCAATGGCAGGACTCGGCCTCACAATGAGAGTTAGCCATACTGAGACAAAAAGCGCTACCCCCATAAAAATGTACGAGGCGGACGGGCTGCCGGTAGCGCCATTGAGGTAGCCGACAAACCATGAACCAAAGAATGAGCCTAGCGCGCCCATACTGTTAATCAGCGCCATTGCACCCCCGGCAACGTTACGCGGCAGCATTTCAGGAATGATGGCAAAGAAAGGACCATAAGGGGCATACATTGCCGCACCCGCAATAACCAACAGCGTGTAAGAAATCCAGAAGTGGTCTGCGCCCACGGCCCAGGAGCCGATAAAAGCGAAAGCAGCTATCAGTAACAGTGGCCAGACAAACAGCTTACGATTTTGCAGTTTATCGGAGGCCCAGGAAACGAGGATCATCGCCGCCGTCGCCGCCAGATAAGGTACGGATGACAGCCAGCCAACCTCAACCATCCCCAGATTTGCACCGCCGTTGCGGATAATCGACGGCAGCCACAGGACAAAACCATAGACGCCAATACTCCAGGTGAAATACTGCATACACAGCAGGATGACGTTACGTGAGCGGAAGGCTTCGCTATAGTTACGCACAGCTTTGATGCCTTGCTGCTCTTTTTCCAGTTGTGCCTGAAGGGCGGCTTTTTCAGATTCTGACAGCCAACCGACCTGAGACGGTTTGTCTTTTACCAGCACCCACCAGCAGAACGCCCAGATGATGGCCGGGAAGCCCTCGATGATGAACATTTCCCGCCAGCCCAGCGCCTGGATCAGATACCCGGAAACCACGGACATCCACAGGACGGTAACCGGGTTACCGAGGATCAGGAAAGTGTTTGCGCGCGAACGCTCGGACTTCGTAAACCAGTTACTGATATAAATCAGCATTGCGGGCATGACCGCGGCTTCAACGACGCCAAGAATAAAGCGGATGGCGGCAAGCATTGGAATATTGCTGACCATGCCGGTTAACGACGCACAGGCACCCCAGAGGATCAGACAGACAAAAATCAGTTTTCGTACGCTGCGGCGTTCGGCGTAAATTGCGCCCGGGATCTGAAAGAAGAAGTAGCCGAGGAAAAACAGCGCGCCCAGCAGGGAAGAGATCCCTTTGGTAATGCCGAGGTCCTCGTTGATACCTGCGGCGGAGGCGAAGCTGAAGTTCGCGCGGTCAAGGTACGCCAGGCTATACGTGATAAACACGATTGGCATGATGTACCACCAGCGTTTTGCTGCATTAGTTGAGCTATTCATAGACTGCCCTCTGGTTATACTGATACGCCGCCTCTGAATGTAGGGTACAGAGACAGAGTTGGCCGGGAATTTATTCCCCTAATTGTTCACGTGTGGGTAATCCTTCGCTGTCGCCCTGAACCTGAATGGCCAGTGCGCCAATTTTATTGCCGCGGGTCACAGCCTGATGCAGCGAGCGGCCTTCCAGCAGGGCGCTAATAACGCCCACGGCAAAACCATCACCTGCGCCGACCGTATCAACCACGTTGTCGACTTTTACCGGTGCAACGCAGCCTTGTTCACCGCCGGCGGTTTTGTACCAGGCGCCATCAGCCCCGGTTTTGATGATCACGGCCTTCACCCCGTGGCGCAGATAAAAGTTGGCGATGGCTTCAGGCGTCTCCTGACCGGTTAAAATCATGCCCTCTTTTAATCCAGGCAAAACCCAGTCGGCCTGGAATGCCAAACGGTTCAGTTTTTCCACCATCTCGGCTTCGCTTTTCCACAGCACAGGGCGTAAATTCGGGTCGAACGAGATGGTCTTCCCTTGTGCTTTCAGTGTGCGGGCGGTATGGGCTAACAGTTCATAAGAGCTGGCAGAAAGTGCCGCCGCTACGCCGCTCAGGTGTAGGTGGCGCGCGCTGGTGAAGTAGGCTTCGTGATAATCCTCAATGCTGAGGTGGCTGGCAGCGGAACCTTTGCGGAAATATTCCACAATGGGATCGGTTCCATTTTCGACCTTAGATTTAAGCTGAAAGCCAGTAACGTAACGCCCGTCCTGGGTGACTCCCTGCGCATCAATCCCTTCTTTTTCCAGCGACTTAACGATAAAACGGCCAAAACTGTCGTTGCCTACACGGCTTACCCAACCGACCTTCAGGCCCAGCCGGGCAAGACCGGTCGCCACATTGAGTTCAGCGCCAGCAACGCGCTTGATAAACTGCTCCACATCCGCCAGTTCGCCGGTTTGCGTGGCGACAAACATCGCCATCGCTTCACCAATCGTTACCACATCCAGTGAATTTTTCATGCGTTACTCCTCGCGTAACAACTCGACGTAACGGCGGGTAACCGCCGCCAAATCCAGCCCTTCCAGGGGAAACTCAATGCCGCGTGGAACATCGCCCGGCAGCGTTTTCAACAGCGTCAGCCAGCGCGGATCGGCTGCATCAGGCGGTACGGCACGGTAGCTGTCGCGATGTGCAACGGCGGCTTTGACATGGATATACCCAACGGTTGACGCCAGTTTCTGCGCCGCCTGTTTCGGGGAGTCGCCCACCCATAGCCAGTTGCCCATATCGAAGGTCAGAGATATCGGCAGATTTTGCGTCTGGCAGGCTTCGTTAAAGCGCTGCATCGGCTTCAGGCGTCCGCAGGCGGTCTGATCGTTTTCGACAACCAGTTCCATTCCGCTGTTGTCCAGCCATTCGCGTAACACGTTGAACTGTTCGGTATGGGAGAAATGACCGAGGGAGACTTTTAGCCACAGCGCCTGCAGGGCCTGTGCTTCTTCAAGTAGCGCAGGAAGTCGGGGATTGAGGCTACCGTCCTCAAGGAACAACGGCTCAGGCGCTGAGTAACAGGCCAGCAGGCCGAAGATTTCGATAGCAGATGCCACCGTAGACAGCGTGTGCAGCTCGGCGTCGGTCAGCAATTCGCGGCGGATTTCGACGCCGTCAGCACCGGCTTCAGCGATAATGGGCAGCATTGCCGTTTGCCCGCCAGCGGCCCGTACCTGGTCGTGGCCGTAAGCGGCGGTGACCACCATAATTTTTCTTTTCATGGAAACTCCAGACTAGCGTTCTTGCTATAACGCTAGATGGAACCGGTTCCAAAGAAAAGCTTATGATGTTGAATTTATGATCACCATCACGAAGGAAATTTAACGGGCGGTAGAGCCGCGAACGATCAGTTCGCCGGAGAAGACCTGTTCCTGAATGGCAGCAGAGCCGCCATCGATCCGGCGTACAACCTGCTCAACGGCGGTGTAGCCAATCTGCCAGGTAGGTTGTTTCAACGTGGTAATACCAACGCCCGCCAGTTCGGCCCATTCCAGTTCGTCAAAACCGAGCAGGCCGATATCGCTGCCCCAGTTAAGGCCAATGCGTTTCAGGGCGCGGGCAACCTGCAGTGTGAGAGCGCCATTGGCTGAGATAACGGCTTTGCGCATTCCCCGGTGCTGCTGGTGGAACTGGCGCAGGGTGTCGTCCAGTTGCGTATTGTCCGTGAGCGGGACTTCGGCATTTTGCGCGATAACGCCGGGGTACTGTGCGAGGGTGGCGCGAAAAGCGCTCAGGCGCTCGCGGCGGGTATTCACCATGCCGAGTGGTTCGCTGAGGAACAGGATGGCTTCAAAACCTTGTTCGACCAGATGTTCCGTGGCAACCGTTGCCGCCTGGGTGTTATCCAGCCCGACCATATCACAGGCGAAATCGGGAATTTTACGGTCAATCAGCACCATCGGCAGCGCAGACTGCTGCAGCCGATTTAGCCCCTCTTCGCGCATCCCGACGGCGTTGACCACAATCCCTTCGACCTGGTAGCTGCGCAGCAGGTCAAGATAATGCAGTTCCTGATCCACTTCGTTGTTGGTGTTACACACCAGCGGGGTAAAGCCTTTATCACGACAGGCAGCTTCAATGCCGCTCAACACGTTGACGGAGTAGGGATTGGTAATATCGGCGATGATCAGGCCAATCAGGCGGGTACGACCGTGTTTAAGGCCTCTTGCCATCAGGCT
The DNA here is from genome assembly GCF_030336505.1 of Citrobacter sp. Cf116. NCBI lineage: Bacteria > Pseudomonadati > Pseudomonadota > Gammaproteobacteria > Enterobacterales > Enterobacteriaceae > Citrobacter > Citrobacter sp. Cf116. Next base: position 222,510 of record NZ_JAOWEQ010000024.1, read on the forward strand.
GGGACGGTAGTCGAGATCGGCAATGGCTTGTTCAATGCGGGCCAGTAGCGCGTCGGAAAGCAGGTGCTTTTCACCGTTGAGATAGCGTGAAATGCTGGTCTTGCCGGTTTTTGCGGCTTTCGCCACATCGCTGATGGTTGCCCGTGTTGATTTGCTCATCGCTGATTTCCCTGAATTTCGTGTGAATACCTTAGCGGGAAAATCTGACGAAGCAAGTAATTTGCCGGGTGGCGCTGCGCTTACCGGGCCTACATGTCGAACGTAGGCCGGGTAAGGCGAAGCCGCCACCCGGCTCAACGATTACTGCACAGGACTCAACGTAATCTCTACGCGACGGTTCTGCGCTTTACCTTCCGCCGTGCTGTTGCTGGCGATCGGATTTGACGGACCCATGCCCTGAGTGCGGATACGATTAGCGGCAACCCCTTGCGTGATCAAGGCGCTGGCCACGGAGTCCGCGCGTTGTTGAGACAGACGCATATTCAGATCCTGGCTGCCGGTGCTGTCGGTGAAGCCCAGCACGTTGACGGCGGTTTTATTGTACTCTTTCAGTACCATTGCCACGCCGGTCAGAGTGTTGGCACCAGCAGGTTTCAGGTTGGCGCTGCTGCTGTCGAAGGTGACGTTATTCGGCATATTCAGAATGATGTTATCGCCACTACGCGTCACGCTGACGCCCGTTCCCTGCATTTTTTCGCGCAGTTTTGCTTCCTGCACATCCATGTAATAGCCGATACCACCACCAACGGCCGCACCCGCCGCCGCGCCAATCAGTGCGCCTTTACCGCGATCTTTCTTCGAAGAAGAGAGTGCGCCAATGCCCGCGCCGACCAGAGAGCCAATACCCGCGCCAATGCCGGATTTACCCGCTTCGCGTTCGCCGGTGTAAGGGTTTGTTGTGCAGCCAGAAACCGCCAGGGCGCCGCTCACGATGGCAGCAATAACAAAAACACGTTTCTTCATCTTAATTCCTTAATGACTTTTTCTTCTTTGCCACAGCGACCGTGGCGGTTGATTATGACGTGTGAACATGAAGAAAATTCCAGGGAAGACTCTGAAATTTGTAAGTAACATTGAACGGCATAATAAATAAGCCGTCACATCGCATTCAGGAGCGCCATCTTGGCTAATTCACCCGCACATTACTCGGTGTTAACCGCCGCCCACTGGGGACCAATTCTCGTCGACACCGATGGTGAGACGGTTTTCTCCTCGCGTGGCGCGCTGCCCACTTCCCATCCCAACTCTTTGCAAACCGTGGTGCGCGACCAGGTTCACAGTAAAACGCGGGTACGTTTTCCAATGGTGCGTAAAGGCTTTCTCGCCTCGCCGGAGAATCCCCAGGGCGTGCGTGGGCAGGATGAATTTGTTCGCGTCAGTTGGGACGATGCGCTGAATCTTATCCATACGCAGCATAAACGTATCCGTGACAGCTACGGCCCGGCCTCGATTTTTGCCGGTTCCTACGGCTGGCGATCTAATGGCGTGTTACACAAAGCGGCAACTCTGCTACAGCGTTATATGGCGCTGGCAGGCGGTTATACCGGGCATCTGGGGGATTATTCGACGGGGGCTGCTCAGGCGATCATGCCGTACGTGGTGGGCGGTAACGAAGTTTACCAGCAGCAAACCAGCTGGCCTGTGGTGCTTGAGAACAGCGAGGTGGTGGTGTTATGGAGCGCTAATCCGCTGAATACACTGAAGATTGCCTGGAACGCGTCCGATGAGCAGGGGCTTGCTTACTTTGAGGCTTTGCGCGACAGCGGTAAACGGTTGATCTGTATCGATCCGATGCGATCGGAAAGCGTCGAATTCTTTGGCGAAAAGATGGAATGGATTGCCCCGCATATGGGGACCGACGTGGCGCTGATGCTGGGCATCGCGCATACGCTGGTGGAAAACGGCTGGCATGACGAGGATTTTCTCGCCCGGTGTACCACCGGCTATGACCGTTTTGCAAACTATCTGCTGGGTAAATCTGATGATGTTGTGAAAACGGCAGAGTGGGCTGCGAAGATTTGCGGTATACCCGCAACAAAAATACGCGAACTTGCGGCGATATTTCACCAAAATACCACTATGCTGATGGCCGGATGGGGGATGCAGCGCCAACAGTATGGTGAGCAGAAACACTGGATGATCGTCACCCTGGCCGCCATGCTCGGGCAAATCGGGACGCCAGGCGGCGGTTTTGGGCTGTCGTACCATTTTGCCAACGGCGGCAATCCAACGCGCCGGGCTGCGGTGCTGGCTTCAATGCAGGGCAGCGTTAAAGGCGGTACCGACGCGGTAGATAAAATCCCGGTGGCGCGAATTGTTGAAGCGCTGGAAAATCCCGGTGGTTTTTACCAGCACAACGGCATGGACCGCCATTTCCCGGACATCCGCATGTTGTGGTGGGCTGGTGGCGCTAACTTCACCCATCATCAGGACACTAACCGTTTAATTCGCGCCTGGCAAAAACCGCAGCTGGTGGTTATCTCGGAGTGTTTCTGGACCGCCGCAGCGAAGCATGCCGATATCGTACTGCCAGCGACCACCTCCTTTGAGCGCAATGATTTGACCATGACCGGCGACTACAGCAACCAGCACCTGGTGCCGATGAAGCAGGTTGTGCCGCCGCAGGACGAAGCGCGAAATGATTATGATGTTTTTGCTGAGCTGAGTGAACGCTGGGAAGAGGGCGGTTACGAGCGATTCACCGAAGGCAAAAGCGAGCTGGAATGGCTGGAGACGTTTTACAATATTGCCGGGCAACGTGGGGCCAGTCAGCAGGTGACATTGCCGCCTTTCGCCGAGTTTTGGCAGCGCAACGCCCTGATCGAAATGCCGGAAAATGCCGCCAGCGCGCAGTTTATCCGTTTTGCGGATTTTCGCCGCGACCCGCAGGCTCATCCGCTGAAAACGGACAGCGGAAAAATTGAAATCTACTCCGCGAGGATTGCTGGTTACGGCTACGCGGACTGTGCGGGGCACCCGATGTGGCTGGAGCCGGATGAGTGGTTCGGTAATGCCGAACCGGACCAGCTACAGCTGCTTTCCGCCCATCCGGCGCACCGTTTGCATAGTCAGCTTAACTACAGTGCGCTACGTGAGCAGTACGCGGTAGCGGATCGTGAGCCGGTAACGATTCATCCGCAGGATGCCCACGCGCGCGGCATTGCGGATGGCGATACGGTCAGGGTGTGGAACCAGCGTGGTCAAGTTCTGGCGGGCGCGGTGGTGACGGAGGGCATCAAACCTGGCGTCATCTGTATTCATGAAGGCGCCTGGCCGGATTTGGAGCCGACAGCTGACGGTATTTGTAAAAATGGCGCCGTCAACGTGCTGACCAAAGATCTCCCCAGCTCGAAGCTGGGGAATGGCTGCGCGGGCAACACCGCGCTGGCGTGGCTCGAAAAATACAGCGGACCCACGTTGACGCTTACGGCGTTTGATCCGCCTGCCAGCCCATAATCCACGTGGGATGGTGAGTCTCTTCCTGCCATGCGCCGTCTTCAATGCGAAAACCCAGCGCATGGTAGAAGTTCACCGCTGATTGATTCTTCTGGTAGACCTCCAGGCTGAGTAACGAAAAGCGCTGCTGCACATGCTGCACCAGCGCTTTGCCGATCCCGCTTCTGATGGCTGCAGGCGCGACAAACAGCGCGCCGAGGAAGCGGTCATCAATGACGCTGACAAAACCTTTGAGCTCGCCTTCTTCTTCCCACACCCAGGTTTGCGCGGCTGGCAGATAAACATCCCGCACCACGGATTCACTTTCGCGCCAGTAGCGCTCTTCGATAAACGGATGGGCATGGATTGTGCTTTCCATCCACAGCGTTAGAATCGCCGGTAGATCTTCAGCCTTTGATTCACGAATCATGTTGTTCTCCCGGATAACAGATGCAGCTGGTGACATGATCGTTGACCAGGCCGCATGCCTGCATAAAGGAGTAACAAATGGTGGTGCCGACAAACTTAAATCCGCGTTTTTTTAACGCCTTAGACAGCGCGTCTGACGCAGGCGTGGAGGTGGGAATATCGCTCAGGTTGGCGGCGCGGGTCACTTGCGGTTGGTTATCAACAAATGACCAGACGAACTCGCTAAACGACTCTCCGTTTTGTGCCATCGTCAGAAAGGCGCGAGCGTTGCCGATAATGGCCTGAATTTTTCCGCGATGGCGAATTATGCCGGCATCCAGTACCAGCCTTTCCACATCCTCTTCGGTCATGGCTGCCACTTTTTCTGGGTCAAAATGGTGGAAAGCGTGGCGATAATTTTCCCGTTTCTTGAGTACGGTAATCCACGATAACCCGGCCTGCTGGCCTTCGAGGCAGATCATTTCGAACAGCTTTTTGCCATCGGTTTCGGGGACGCCCCATTCCTTGTCGTGGTAGGCAATGTAAAGTGGATCCTGACTGACCCATCCGCAACGCTGCATATTCTTCCTCGCTGTTTTTACTGGCGTAAAAATTTCATTCGGCCCGCCTTGACGCGCCAGCTAAAAAGACAATATTTAATACAAGGCCTGCTGGCCAAAATACTTCACACAATGACAATAATATCGCCGAATTCGGCTCTTTTCTGGAGTCGCGTTGATGCTTATAAGAAACAGTAGTGGTCGCCAAAGGTTAACTCTGGCGAGCGTCATAGTTTGTGCGCTGTCCATCAATACAGCATATGGCTGGCAACAAGAATATATCGTTGATGCGCTGTCAGGGCATACGGCTGAACGTTATACATGGGACAGCGATCACCAACCACGTTATAACGACATTCTGGAAGAACGTATTCGTTCCACTCAGAACGTGGCGGGGCCCGTGGTGAATCTGGCGGATGAGACGCCAATGGATGCCACCAGCGGCATGAGTATGGGCTGGAACTTCCCGCTTTCAAGGCAGGTGACAACCGGTCCGGTTGCCGCGCTGCATTATGACGGTTCCACCACATCTACTTACAACGAATTTGGCGATAGCGCGACGTCGGCAACGCAGAACGATCCGCTGTGGCATGCCAGCGTGAGCTCGTTGGGCTGGCGAGTCAATTCGCAGTTCGGTGATGTGCGACCGTGGGCGCAAATCAGCTATAACCAGCAGTTTGGCGAAAATATCTGGAAGGCGCAGTCGGGTCTCAGTCGCATGACGGCGGCGGGTCAGGACGGTAACTGGGTAGATGTTACCGTCGGTGCGGATATGCTGTTGAACCCGCATATGGCGGCTTACGCGGCGCTGTCGCAGGCGGAAAATAGCACCAACAACAGCGACTATATGTACACCATGGGAGTGAGCGCCAAATTTTAACGTAAACAATCATCACATAAACATCTTGATTACATGTTGAGATCAACAATCACACGCACTCCAGCGATAGCGTGTACTAACTCATGCGATAAAATTCAGTAACCCGACTTTTTGTCTCGTCATTCATTCCGCATTCCAGGCATTTCATTCCGTCCTGGCGGCATTTCATGCCGTTTTCCCCTGCTCATAAAAACGCTTCGGTATGGTTGTTGGCAGAGAATTTCCCATTTTGTTTATGCAGGAAGACTGCCATGAAAACTTCTGATTATCAGCGTACCCGCTGGCTGACACTGATCGGCACCATCATTACCCAATTTGCTTTAGGTTCTGTTTATACCTGGAGCCTGTTTAACGGTGCGCTTTCTTCTAAGCTTGATGCGCCGGTGAGTCAGGTTGCCTTTTCCTTTGGCCTGCTGAGCCTCGGGCTGGCAATTTCTTCTTCCGTCGCCGGGAAACTGCAGGAACGTTTTGGCGTGAAACGCGTCACCATGGCCTCCGGTATTTTACTCGGTGTTGGCTTCTTCTTAACCGCCCACTCTGACAGCCTGATTATGCTGTGGCTGAGCGCTGGTGTGTTGGTTGGTCTGGCGGATGGCGCAGGCTACCTGTTAACACTTTCCAACTGTGTAAAATGGTTCCCGGAGCGTAAAGGGCTGATTTCCGCCTTCGCTATCGGTTCTTACGGTCTTGGCAGCCTCGGTTTTAAATTCATCGATAGCCAACTGTTGAGCACCGTGGGTCTGGAAAAAACCTTCATGATCTGGGGCGCGATTGTGCTGGTAATGATCGTCTTTGGCTCCACGCTGATGAAAGACGCCCCGAATCAGGAAGTGAAAACGAAAAATGGCGTGGTTGAGAATGACTACACCCTGGCTCAGTCCATGCGTAAACCGCAGTACTGGATGCTGGCGGTCATGTTCCTGACGGCGTGTATGAGCGGGCTGTACGTAATTGGCGTGGCGAAAGATATCGCACAAAGTCTGGCACATATGGATGTGGCAACGGCGGCAAACGCGGTGACCGTGATTTCTATCGCTAACCTGTCCGGTCGTCTGGTTCTGGGGATTCTGTCCGACAAAATCTCTCGTATTCGCGTTATCACCATTGGGCAGGTCGTTTCGCTGGTGGGTATGGCGGCACTGCTGTTCGCGCCGTTGAATGATGTGACCTTCTTTACGGCGATTGCCTGTGTGGCATTTAACTTTGGCGGCACCATCACCGTGTTCCCGTCACTGGTGAGTGAGTTCTTCGGTTTGAACAACCTGGCTAAAAACTACGGTGTCATTTACTTAGGTTTCGGTATCGGCAGCATTTGTGGTTCCATTATCGCCTCGCTGTTCGGCGGATTCTATGTGACCTTCTGCGTTATCTTTGCGCTGTTAATTATCTCGCTGGCGCTTTCTACCACTATTCGTCAGCCGCAGCGTAGCGTCTATACCGAGGCACACGCCTGATCTATTAGTGGTCTGATTAATGCCCGGCGCATATATTTACAAAAATATATGCGCCGTTTGCATTCTCTATAAGCACTTTTCTTCCCTCCTGTGGTCTACTTACCTGCGCTGTAGAATTGTCTTATTATCTGCATTTGTCGCACTTTTCCCCTGTATGGCCTGACAGGCTTTTGCGCAGGGTGTTTTTATCCCTTCCTCCAGGGTTTGTTTGCATGAGATATATCAAATCGATGACGCAGCAGAAACTGAGTTTCTTGCTGGCGATCTATATCGGTCTTTTTATGAATTGCGCTGTGTTTTTCCGTCGTTTTAGCGGATATGCGCACGAGTTTACCGTCTGGAAAGGACTCTCTGCGGTTGTTGAATTAGCTGGCACTGTGCTGGTGACCTTCTTTTTACTCCGTATTCTCTCTTTATTTGGCCGACGCGCCTGGCGTGTACTGGCAACGTTTGTGGTGCTCTGCTCTGCCGGCGCCAGCTATTACATGACCTTCCTGAACGTGGTCATTGGCTACGGTATTATTGCCTCCGTAATGACAACGGATATTGATTTATCGAAAGAAGTTGTTGGCTGGCATTTTATCGTGTGGCTGGTTTCGGTCAGCATTTTACCGTTGGTTCTGATTTGGAGTAATCGCTGCCGCTATACCCTGATGAAACAGATCCGCACGCCTGGCATGAGATGGCGTAGCGTGGCGGTGGTATTGTTGGCTGGCCTGATGGTATGGGCGCCGATTCGCTTGCTGAGCATGCAACAGAGAAGCGTTGAGCGAGAAACAGGAATCGATTTACCCAGCTATGGTGGGGTTGTGGCGAATTCCTATCTGCCGTCAAACTGGCTCTCTGCGCTGGGTTTGTACGCCTGGGCACAGGTGGATGAATCCTCAGACAACAAATCGCTGATGAACCCGGCGAAGAAGTTTACCTATGTTGCGCCCAAAAACCTCGACGACACCTACGTGGTCTTTATTATTGGCGAAACGACCCGCTGGGATCATATGGGGATTTTTGGCTATGAGCGCAATACCACGCCAAGGCTCGCCCAGGAGAAAAATCTGGCCGCGTTCCGAGGATATTCCTGTGATACGGCGACTAAACTTTCGCTGCGCTGTATGTTTGTGCGCGAGGGCGGGGCGGAAGAAAACCCGCAGCGTACTCTGAAAGAACAAAACGTCTTTTCTGTGCTCGGCCAGTTAGGGTTCAAGACCGATCTTTACGCGATGCAAAGCGAGATGTGGTTCTACAGCAATACTATGGCAGAGAACATTGCCTATCGTGAGCAGATTGGCGCTGAGCCGCGTAACCGTGGCAAAAACGTTGACGATATGCTGCTGATTAATGAGATGCAGCAATCTTTACAGAAGACTGATGATGGCGAAAAGCGTCTGATTATTCTGCACACCAAGGGCTCGCATTTTAACTACACCCAGCGCTACACCCGCGAATATGCACAGTGGAAGCCGGAGTGTGTCAACGTGGATAGTGGCTGCTCGAAAGCTGAGATGATTAATTCATTTGATAATTCGGTAACCTACGTTGATCACTTTATTACCAAAGTGTTTGATCAATTGCGCGATAAGAAAGCGATTGTGTTCTACGCCGCCGATCACGGTGAGTCAATTAACGAACGTGAGCACCTGCACGGAACGCCGCGTAAAATGGCGCCGCCTGAGCAGTTCCGCGTTCCTATGATGGTGTGGATGTCTGACAAATATCTGGAAGACCCTGACCATGCGAAGGCGTTTGCGCACCTGAAGCAAGAAGCTGAGATGAAGGTGCCGCGTCGTCATGTGGAATTGTACGATACCGTTCTGGGTTGCCTTGGTTATACCTCGCCAAATGGGGGGATTAACGAGAATAACAACTGGTGTCGTATCCCGGACGCGAAGAAGGTTACAGCCCAGTAACAGAGCTGCTGACTTTCTCGCCGATCAAATGGCATTTTGATACTAAGGGATTGACGGGCGCGCGGCTGAGCAGTAAGATGCGCCCCGCATTCGGTGATTGGCGCAGCCTGGTAGCGCACTTCGTTCGGGACGAAGGGGTCGGAGGTTCGAATCCTCTATCACCGACCAATTTTAAAACCCTGCTCAACGAGCAGGGTTTTTTGCTTTATAGCCCAAGAGGATGAGAACCTCCGGGGGTAAGAGGTTCGACTCGAGCGTAGCGAGAGAACGTTGCGTCAGCAACGGCCCGCAGGGCGAGTCACGTAGTGGCGAGTAATCCTCTATCACCGACCAAATTTAAAACCCTGCTCAACGAGCAGGTTTTTTTGCTTTATAGCCCAGGAGGATGAGAACCTCCGGGGGTAAGAGGTTCGACTCGAGCGTAGCGAGAGAACGTTGCGTCAGCAACGGCCCGCAGGGCGAGCCACGTAGTGGCGAGTAATCCTCTATCACCGACCAAATTTAAAACCCTGCTCAACGAGCAGGGTTTTTTGCCTTATCCGGCCTACAGACTCAGTTTCATCCCGGCGTGTATGGCGTTATTCCAACCCCACCTTTGACCTTCCTTTTATCTGCAAAAATTGTGCATCACTTCCCACTGACAGTTAACGATTCTGTGACATATTCCATTGCCTTTTTTTATGTTTGCTTGAAACTTTTTTTGCGCTACTTATGGCTGGTGCTGGCATTTTCCGCTGTGCGTTTTAACGTTCATGGCATTAATCGCTCAGATATGCAGCATTCATTGGGAAAATTTGAATAAATTGCATAAATGTTAATCTCCAAATGTTGCGAAGTATGAAGATGTTTATTCTGGCATAGTGCGCGTAGCACAAATTTCCCTGCTGAAAATACCCGCTTGCACTTTTTTTAATCTTTGTTTGCCAATTCTCACCGTTGGTGTAAATCGCGGTTACCTGTATTGACGTTTTCACATTCTGTTGACAGATTGTAGGGTATGAGGGGCATTTCATGGAGAATCCGCACTGCAACTCAGTCGCTTATGTGAACGGAATCCCCATCCTCTTAACGCTGACCCGGCCGGGTAAAAAACAAAAAAGGCCAGGCGGTGCAAACCCATTGCAAAGGGTAAAACAACAAACATCACATTTGGAGCAGAAGAATGAGTATTTCCTTGAAGAAGTCAGGGATGCTGAAGCTTGGTCTGAGCCTGGTGGCTATGACCGTCGCAGCAAGCGTACAGGCTAAAACTCTGGTTTATTGTTCAGAAGGATCTCCTGAAGGCTTTAACCCGCAGCTTTTCACCTCTGGTACCACCTATGATGCCAGCTCCGTGCCGATCTATAACCGCCTGGTCGAGTTCAAAACCGGCACAACTGAAGTGATCCCGGGCCTTGCTGAGAAGTGGGAAATCAGCGAAGACGGTAAAACCTATACCTTCCACCTTCGCCCTGGCGTGAAGTGGCAGGACAACAAAGATTTCAAACCGACGCGCGATTTAAACGCCGATGACGTGGTGTTCTCTTTCGATCGTCAGAAAAACGCCCAGAACCCGTACCATAAAGTTTCTGGCGGCAGCTATGAATACTTCGAAGGGATGGGTCTGCCAGACCTGATCTCCGAAGTGAAAAAAGTGGATGATAAAACCGTTCAGTTCGTACTGACTCGCCCGGAAGCACCGTTCCTGGCTGACCTGGCGATGGACTTCGCTTCTATTCTTTCCAAAGAATATGCGGACAACATGCTGAAAGCCGGTTCCCCGGAGAAAGTGGATCTGAACCCAATCGGTACCGGTCCGTTCCAGCTGCAGCAGTACCAGAAAGACTCTCGTATTCTGTATAAAGCATTCGAAGGTTACTGGGGCACTAAGCCGCAGATCGACCGTCTGGTCTTCTCCATTACGCCTGACGCTTCTGTGCGTTACGCCAAACTGCAGAAGAACGAGTGCCAGGTGATGCCGTACCCGAACCCGGCTGACATCGCGCGCATGAAGCAGGATAAAAATATCAACCTGATGGAGCAGGCCGGTCTGAACGTTGGCTACCTCTCTTTCAACACCGAGAAGAAACCGTTTGATGATGTGAAAGTCCGTCAGGCGCTGACCTACGCGGTAAACAAAGAAGCGATCATCAAAGCGGTTTATCAGGGTGCTGGCGTTGCCGCGAAAAACCTGATCCCACCGACCATGTGGGGCTATAACGACGACGTTAAAGACTACACCTACGATCCTGAGAAAGCCAAAGCGCTGTTGAAGGAAGCCGGTCAGGACAAAGGCTTTACCGTTGAGCTGTGGGCTATGCCGGTACAGCGTCCATATAACCCGAACGCACGTCGTATGGCGGAAATGGTTCAGGCTGACTGGGCGAAAATTGGCGTTCAGGCCAAGATTGTGACCTACGAGTGGGGCGAGTATCTGAAACGCGCCAAAGCGGGTGAACATCAGGCGGTGATGATGGGTTGGACCGGTGACAACGGGGATCCGGACAACTTCTTCGCCACCCTGTTCAGCTGTGCGGCAGCGAAAGACGGCTCCAACTACTCTCGCTGGTGCTACAAACCGTTTGAAGACCTGATCCAACCGGCGCGTGCGACCGACGATCACAACAAACGTATTGAACTGTACAAGCAAGCTCAGGTTGTTATGCACGATCAGGCTCCGGCTCTGATTGTTGCTCACTCCACCGTGTACGAACCAGTGCGTAAAGAAGTGAAAGGCTATGTGGTTGATCCATTAGGCAAACACCACTTCGAAAACGTCTCTGTCGAATAATTAAAAGCAATTAAGGAAGCGCTGCGCCCCGGTATTGTGTAGGCCGGATAAGCGCAGCGCCCTCCGGCGTAATGCTTTACCCGCGATGCAGTTTGCGTGGGATAAGATTTGTGAGCAATACAGACTCACGGTTCCAGGCCGTGCGTCATTAGAGAGAATCCGGGTTATGTTGCAGTTCATTCTCCGACGTTTGGGACTCGTCATCCCCACGTTTATCGGTATCACTCTTCTCACCTTTGCCTTCGTCCATATGATCCCCGGCGATCCGGTTATGATCATGGCAGGTGAACGTGGGATCTCCCCTGAGCGTCATGCTCAACTGTTGGCTGAACTCGGTCTGGATAAGCCGATGTGGCAGCAGTACCTCCACTATATCTGGGGGGTTATGCATGGCGATTTAGGTATCTCACTGAAAAGCCGCTTACCGGTGTGGGAAGAGTTCGTACCTCGATTCAAAGCCACGCTGGAACTCGGCGTCTGCGCGATGATTTTCGCCGTCTCAGTGGGTATCCCGGTGGGTGTACTTGCTGCCGTTAAGCGCGGCTCCATTTTCGATCATACCGCCGTTGGCCTGGCGCTGACCGGTTACTCCATGCCGATTTTCTGGTGGGGCATGATGCTGATCATGCTGGTTTCCGTGCAGTGGAACCTGACGCCAGTTTCTGGGCGGGTGAGCGACATGGTGTTCCTTGATGATTCCAATCCGCTGACCGGTTTTATGCTGATCGACACCGCCATCTGGGGTGAAGAGGGCAACTTTATCGATGCGTTGGCGCATATGGTCCTACCGGCAATGGTGCTGGGCACTATACCTCTGGCGGTCATTGTGCGTATGACCCGTTCATCGATGCTGGAAGTGCTGGGTGAGGATTACATTCGTACCGCGCGCGCTAAAGGTTTGACCCGTATGCGCGTCATCATCATTCACGCTCTGCGTAACGCGATGCTGCCCGTTGTCACCGTTATCGGCCTGCAGGTTGGTACGTTGCTGGCTGGGGCAATCCTGACCGAGACTATCTTCTCGTGGCCGGGGCTGGGACGCTGGCTGATCGATGCGCTGCAACGCCGTGATTATCCGGTAGTGCAGGGCGGGGTACTGCTGGTCGCGACGATGATTATCCTCGTCAACCTGCTGGTAGACCTGCTGTATGGCGTGGTGAACCCGCGTATTCGGCATAAGAAGTAAGGGGCCATCATGTCACAGGTTACTGAAAACAAAGTTATTGCTGCACCGGTGCCGATGACGCCGCTGCAGGAGTTCTGGCACTATTTTAAACGCAACAAAGGTGCGGTTGTTGGGCTGGTGTACGTTGTGGTGATGATCCTGATTGCGGTCTTTGCCAACGTCCTTGCACCCTACAACCCGGCAGACCAGTTCCGCGATACGCTACTAGCTCCTCCTGCGTGGCAGGAAGGCGGTACCATGGCGCATCTGTTTGGTACTGATGATGTGGGCCGCGACGTGCTGTCCCGCCTGATGTACGGTGCGCGTCTGTCGCTGTTGGTTGGCTGTCTGGTGGTTGTACTCTCCCTGCTGATGGGCGTGGTTCTTGGGCTGATCGCTGGCTACTTTGGTGGAATTGTCGATAACGTCATCATGCGTGTGGTCGATATCATGCTGGCATTGCCGAGCCTGTTACTGGCGCTGGTGCTGGTGGCGGTATTTGGTCCCTCGATAGGCAACGCTGCGCTGGCGCTGACGTTTGTAGCATTGCCGCACTATGTGCGTCTGACGCGCGCCGCTGTGCTGGTGGAAGTTAACCGCGACTACGTCACCGCATCCCGCGTGGCGGGAGCCGGCGCGATGCGCCAAATGTTCGTCAATATTCTGCCTAACTGTCTTGCGCCGCTGATTGTTCAGGCGTCGCTTGGCTTCTCTAACGCCATTCTCGATATGGCTGCCCTCGGCTTCCTGGGGATGGGCGCACAGCCGCCTACGCCGGAATGGGGCACCATGCTCTCTGACGTTCTGCAGTTTGCCCAAAGCGCCTGGTGGGTCGTGACCTTCCCGGGGCTGGCGATCCTGTTGACGGTGCTGGCATTTAACCTGATGGGTGACGGTCTGCGCGACGCGCTCGATCCCAAACTGAAGCAGTAAGAGGTTCGAGATGGCGTTATTAAATGTAGATAAATTATCGGTGCATTTCGGCGACGTAGGTTCCGAATTCCGCGCCGTAGACCGCATTAGCTACAGTGTGAATCAGGGGGAAGTGGTTGGCATTGTTGGGGAGTCTGGTTCTGGTAAGTCCGTCAGCTCGCTGGCGATTATGGGACTGATTGACTACCCTGGCCGCGTTATGGCCGAAAATCTGGAGTTTAATGGTCGCGACCTGAAGCGCATCTCTGAGAAAGAGCGTCGCCAACTGGTGGGTGCGGAAGTGGCAATGATCTTCCAGGACCCGATGACCAGTCTTAACCCCTGCTACACCGTCGGCTACCAGATTATGGAAGCCATCAAGGTGCACCAGGGCGGCAACAAAAAAACGCGTATTCAGCGGGCAATTGACCTGCTGACGCTGGTGGGGATCCCCGATCCGGCCTCGCGTCTGGATGTCTATCCGCACCAGTTGTCCGGTGGGATGAGTCAGCGCGTGATGATCGCGATGGCAATTGCCTGTCGTCCGAAGCTGCTGATTGCAGATGAACCGACAACGGCGCTGGATGTGACCATTCAGGCGCAGATCATCGAGCTACTGCTGGAATTGCAGCAAAAAGAGAACATGGCGCTGGTCTTAATCACGCACGATCTGGCGCTGGTGGCTGAAGCGGCACACAAAATCATCGTGATGTACGCTGGGCAGGTAGTGGAAACCGGGGCCGCGCAGGATATCTTCCGCGCGCCGCGTCATCCTTACACCCAGGCGCTGCTGCGCGCGCTGCCGGAGTTTGCTCAGGACAAAGCGCGTCTGGCCTCACTGCCGGGCGTGGTTCCCGGTAAATATGACCGCCCGAGCGGCTGTTTGCTGAATCCACGCTGCCCCTATGCGACCGACAAATGCCGCGCTGAAGAACCTGAACTGAACCTGCTGGAAGGCGGTCGTCAGTCGAAATGCCACTACCCACTTGATGATGCCGGGAGGCCTGGGCTATGAGTACGCAAAAGGCCGCCGCGCAACAGCCGCTGTTGCAGGCAATTGACCTGAAAAAACACTACCCGGTGAAGAAGGGCATGTTCGCCCCGGAACGCCTGGTGAAAGCGCTGGATGGCGTTTCCTTTACTCTGGAGCGCGGTAAAACGCTGGCGGTGGTAGGTGAGTCGGGCTGTGGGAAATCCACCCTTGGCCGTCTGCTGACGATGATTGAAATCCCGACTGGCGGTGAGCTGTATTACCAAGGTCAGGATTTACTCAAGCATGACCCGCAGGCGCAGAAGCTGCGTCGGCAGAAAATCCAGATAGTGTTCCAGAACCCCTATGGTTCCCTGAACCCGCGTAAAAAAGTAGGGCAGATTCTGGAAGAGCCGTTGCTGATCAACTCCACGCTCAGCAAAGAGGAGCGCCGTGAAAAAGCGCTGGCGATGATGGCGAAAGTGGGACTGAAAACCGAGCACTACGACCGCTATCCGCATATGTTCTCCGGCGGCCAGCGTCAGCGTATCGCCATTGCCCGCGGTCTGATGCTTGACCCGGATGTGGTGATTGCCGACGAACCGGTCTCGGCGCTGGACGTTTCCGTACGTGCGCAGGTGCTGAACCTGATGATGGACTTGCAACAGGAACTGGGGCTGTCATACGTCTTTATCTCGCACGACCTGTCGGTGGTAGAGCACATTGCCGATGAAGTGATGGTGATGTATTTAGGCCGCTGTGTGGAAAAAGGAACCAAGGATCAGATTTTCAATAATCCACGGCATCCGTACACTCAGGCGCTACTCTCCGCAACGCCGCGCCTGAACCCGGACGATCGCCGCGAGCGTATCAAGCTGACCGGTGAGCTGCCAAGCCCGCTGAATCCGCCACCAGGCTGCGCATTCAACGCCCGTTGCCGCCGTCGCTTTGGTCCGTGTACTCAGCTTCAGCCACAGTTAAAAGACTATGGCGGTCAGCTGGTGGCCTGTTTCGCTGTTGACCAGGACGAAAACCCACAGCAATAAACGTGGGTTATGACCCAATAACCGGAGCCTTGTGCTCCGGTTTTTTTATATTTTGTTTTTCCGTCCACAATGTGAGTCCTCTGGCAGAACATTATTCCACAGAGTCTAAAATGTAGTCAGGTTTCCTCTCGTCACAGAAATATCTATTTCGCAGTTGCTAACTATCAGGAGCAAATGTGGTCACGATACGCTGGGATATTAAAACAATTGATCGTCTGTCGATGGTTGAGGATGTCCTGAAGGAATTTTCCTGCTGCGATATCAATATCATCTCCATGAAAGTCACACCTGGACGGATCCTGATTAAATCCTGGTGCCGCCAGCTACAGGATATTTCCTGTGTGCAATCCTGTTTAAGCCAGCGCGCCGATATTATTAATGTCGCTTACCTCTGTGAGGAGATAAGCGAGCTATCAACGCCGGAGCCGGAACGCCCGCGTTATTTCTCTGACATTATTTGCAGCAGCCAGAGCATGCACGCGCTTATCGAAAAGGCGATAAAAATTGCTGACAGCAAATATACCGTTCTGATCCGTGGCGATACGGGTACCGGCAAAGAGCTGCTGGCCCGGGCTATCCATAATTCCGGGCAGCGACGTTTTTATCCGTTTATTCCGGTCAACTGCTCTGCACTACCTGAGTCGCTTATGGAGAGTGAATTCTTTGGCTATGAGAAAGGGGCTTTTAGCGGCGCGGATTGTAAAGGCAAAAAAGGGCTGTTTGAAATGGCCGATAAAGGCACCCTTTTTCTCGATGAGTTTGGTGAAATGTCGCTGGGCTTACAGGCTAAATTATTGCGCGTCCTGCAGGATGGTGGGATCCGTCGCGTTGGCGGGGCGCAAATTATTCCGGTTAATGTACGCATTATTGTGGCAACCAACGCCAATCTGGAAGATATGGTGGAACAACGTCTGCTGCGCGCCGATCTCTATTACCGCATCAATGTACTTTCCCTGACTATTCCGCCCTTGCGGGAGCGTCCGCAGGATATCAGTCTGTTGATTCGCCACTTTGTGCAGAAATACGCAAAGGAATTCCAGCGGCGGATCATTCTGGATAAAGCTTGTTTTGATGCCTTGCACCATCACAGCTGGCCGGGAAACGTGCGCGAACTGGAAAATACCATTATTCGTCTGATGCTAATGGCGGAATCCGATGTCATTACGCCCGAAGAATTAGGGATGGTGAATTTGCCCGCCGCTGAGCAAGGCCCGACAGAACGTCCTTTTAAAGAGCAGGTTTTGTATGCGGAACGCCAGCTTATTGAACAGATGATGGAAGAGAATGTGTCGTCGCGGCATATCGCCAAAGCGCTGGGGGTATCACATACCACGGTACTGAATAAAATTCGCAGCTATCAATTGGAGAGTGTGAGCTAAGCGCCGCCAGGAGCTGACGGCGCAGTTTACGCGGGTTATTCAATCAGCTTCAGTAATGGCGATAGGCACAGCAGGATCCCGTACAACAGGATTAGCCAGGTTTTCAGCCCGCGTAGTTTTTCCAGCTGTGTGACTTTATAGATCAGGAAAAACGGAATAATACACGACACAATCCCGTACAGCGGGCTGCCTAACTGGAAGAACACCAGTACTGACACGCGAAATGATACCCAAATCACCAGGGTGATAACAATAAAGGTACAAATACCCAGCGTAAGCACCAGAGGATTAATTTTTTCCACGTCAATAACGCGGCTCAGTACGTTAAGAATAATTCCTTTGATCGCCTCGTGGAATCCCAAATAAATACCAAAGAACGCGGTTAATACGGCGAAGATATTTAATACCGTTGAGGTGATATGAATAATCTGTCCCGGAATGACCTGTGCCGCCAGCGCCAGTGCGGAAATATTTTGTTCGAAGGCCGAAACGGCTTCTTCATGGCTAATGGAAAAGGTAAAAGAAAAAGAGAAAAACAGGATGACCGCTATCAGCGTAATGTAACTGATCCGATGCGTGCGTATAGCCATACGTGTGGCCAGTACCCGGTCCGCCACCCGTTTGCGGTAGGCGATGTTCATAGGGTTCAACACCTGAATAAACACCGCGGAGAAGAAGCAGAACGGGATAGTCAGCAGCACATCGCGAAAGAACACCGAGGCTTCAGGGAAGGCGCTGATATTAGCGAAGTTCCAGTGCGGAACCATCGCAAAACCAAATACGATGATGATACCCACTTTGACCACTACCATCGGGCCGGAGATTTTGAATAGCAGTTTTTCTCCCCCGGAAGCAATGGCGACCAGCACGGCAAAAATGGCCACTTTGTAGATTATCGACTGTGAAAGATCGGACTCGGTCAAGCCGAAGGTTTTGATATATGAGGCGCTGTCAAAAACCACGGATAAGGAATAAATAAATATGCCGTGAATAATCATCAGAAAATAGATGACGCCAAGAAATACGCCCCAGTTTTTTCCCAGATAATGACTGATAATATCCGTGTAGTCATTACAGGTTTCACTTTCTGATAATGTTTTTAAATAAATATCCTGCACAATATAAGTTGCCGGATAAGCAATAATAAAGGCGACGATAAATACCCAAATGCCGGTTAAGCCAATTTGTACCGGCATCAGTACCGTTCCGGCACCAATGGCCATGCCTATGCACAGTAATACCCAGCCAAAATCGTATTTCGTAAACGGTATTTTTTTTGAGAATGGTACGGCGGTTGCTGTATTGTTGCTTAATTGTAATGTGTTGTCCTGCATAGAACCCCCTGCCCAAAATACACGTTCTCCCCGAAAGAGGATTGCGCGTATTGCCAGACTGTTGTGCCTTGATTCTCAACAACCTGAACCGAACGGCGTCGGTTCAGGCCATATTGGTCAGAATGTTGCCTTTCTGATGGCGTGTTCAAGGTCGTTAATAATATCTTCTGGATCTTCAAGACCCACAGAAAGACGGATAAGCCCGTCGGTAATACCTGCTTTAAGCCGTTCCTCTGGCGCAACGGGCGAATGTGTCATAGACGCTGGGTGCTGAATGAGGGTTTCGGTATCACCGAGACTGACCGCGAGGAGGCATAATTCTACAGAATTGATCATCCGTCTGCCAGCCTCGAGGCCGCCGGCGATTTCGAAGCTGATAATTCCACCTGGCAGGCTCATTTGTCGCTGGCCCAGCTCATACTGCGGATGCGATGACAGGCCTGGATAATACACCCGGGTAATGGACGGATGCCCTTCGAGGAAGCGGGCGATTTTCAGCGCATTTTCACAGTGACGCTCCATACGAATGCCCAGCGTTTTAACGCCGCGCAGCGTCAACCACGCATTGAAAGGACTCATGCAGCCGCCGGTGATATCTTTCAGGCCAACAAACCGCGCCTGGTCGATAAACTCCTGCTTACCAACAATGATGCCGCCAATCACATCCCCGTGACCGTTGATATATTTGGTGACGCTGTGCACCACAATATCCGCGCCCAGTTGCAAAGGCTGCTGACAGTACGGCGACATAAAGGTGTTATCCACCACCAGCAATGCGCCTTGCTGATGGGCGATACCGGCTACCGTTTCAATGTCGACCAGCGACAACGTCGGGTTAGCGGGCGTTTCGATATACACAACTTTGGTTTCCGGGCGCATGGCGGCGCGGATTTCTTCCGGTTTCGCGGCGTCGACAAAGCTGACGTTAATCCCAAACTTCGGCATGCTGTGCGACAAAAACGCGTGGGTACAACCGTAAATCGCGCTGGCGGAAACGATATGGTCACCCTGCTGACAAAGCGTCAACAGCGTTGTGGTGATAGCAGAAATACCGGACGCGGTAGCCAGCCCGGCTTCACCTCTTTCCAGTACCGCCAGCTTTTTCTCCAGCGCATCAGTGGTAGGGTTACCCAAGCGGGTGTAAATGTACCCGGACTCTTCGAGCGCAAAGCGGGCGGCACCTTGTTCGGCGCTGTCAAAAACAAACGTTGAAGTCTGGAAAATAGGCGTACTGAGCGCGCCAGTTGAAGGGTCGGGTTGTTGCCCCGCGTGAACGATCTGGGTGTTGAATCCGTAAGTACGACAGTCAGACATGATATCTCCTTTGATTCGGAACAGAACAGCTCACAGTCATATAGCAATCGCTGTGCCAGAAAATAAACTAATAGATATCAATATGTTATTAGTTTTATCGTGCGGATGGCCGTCAGGAAAGTTGCCAGTTGGCAAGAAACTTTCCAGCGATTGGCGGATTTATTAAGCCGTAATTGCGAGGCTTTACGCAGACTGGATCACTCCGGGGTGATGAGACGGAAGTGTTACCGTAGAATCAGCAGCAAGCCGGGTTAACCCGGTGAGGCGCGATGTTGCGGGGGCTTGATCCCCGGCGGCATAGGTTGCTGGAAAGAGAAAACCCCCGCACGTTGTTCGGTATAAACCTGGCAACAAAACGGGGGCTAACTTGACTCCAGACAAGTTAAGAATAGCCGCGAACAGTTGCCATTGCAACACAGGCGGCTATATGACGCTCGCACAGTTAGGCGTGGCTTTCTGGCACGATTTAGCGGCTCCAATTATCGCTGGCATTATTGCCAGCTTGATTGTGAACTGGCTGCGTAACAGGAAGTAATGCACTTTGTGGGCGTCTGCCTGCCGTAATGGCAACATGCGCCCGAACCAGGCCGCAGGGGCTAACCTTGCGGCCTTTTTCGGCTTAAATGCAGATAAATCTCGTCGCCAGGTGCCTATCCTGTCGCGATAATGCACGCTGGGAAGTTTTCAGATACCGCCTCTCTTAATACCGCTACGATCGGGTATACTCTGACGGCAGTTTCGTCTATCCGTGGAGAGTCAGTTTGCGTGTCAGTCGCTCGTTAACAATTAAGCAGATGGCAATGGTTGCGGCCGTTGTTATGGTGTTCGTTTTTATTTTTTGCACCGTTTTGTTGTTCCATCTGGTCCAGCAAAACCGCTATAACACGGCTACGCAACTGGAAAGTATCGCTCGCTCCGTTCGTGAACCTCTGTCGAACACTATCCTGAAAGGGGATATTCCCGAAGCGGAAGCTATTTTAAGAAGTATTCGGCCAGCAGGCGTGGTAAGTCGCGCCGATGTGGTGCTGCCTAATCAGTTCCAGGCGCTGCGGATGAGCTTTATACCCGAACGTCCGGTTCCGGTTACGGTGACCCGCCTGTTTGAGCTTCCGGTACAAATTTCGCTGCCGATCTATTCTCTTGAACGTTCCGCTAACCCACAACCGCTGGCGTATCTGGTGCTGCAGGCGGATTCGTACCGCATGTACAAATTCGTGATGAGTACGCTCTCGACGTTAGTGACCATTTACTTACTTTTGTCGCTAATACTGACCGTCGCCATCTCCTGGTGCATTAACCGCTTGATTGTGCACCCCTTACGTAAAATTGCCCGTGAGCTGAACGACATTCAGCAGCAGGACCTGATTGGTTATCAACTGGCATTGCCGCGTCTACATCAGGATGATGAGATTGGTATGTTGGTACGTAGCTACAATCTTAATCAGCAGTTGATTCAGCGACATAGCGAAGAGCAAAGCGACTTTGCAATGCGTTTCCCGGTTTCCGAACTGCCCAATAAGTCGTTTTTAATGGGGCTGCTGGAGCAGGTTGTTACCCGCCAACAGACGACGGCGCTGATGATTGTCACTTGCGAAACCCTACGTGACACCGCGGGGGTGTTAACCGAAACCCAGCGAGAAATCCTGTTACTTACGCTGGTCGAAAAACTGAAGTCGGTATTGGCTCCCAGGATGGTGCTTACCCAGGTGAGTGGCTATGACTTTGCCATTATCGCCCATGGTGTAAAAGAACCCTGGCACGCTATTACGCTAGGTCAGCAAGTACTCACTATCGTGAATGAGCGGTTACCGATTCAGGGTATTCAACTACGTCCTACCTGCAACATTGGGGTGGCGATGTTTTATGGTGATTTAACCGCAGAGCAGCTCTACCGCCGCGCCCTGTCAGCCGTGTTAACGTCGCGTCATAAAGGTAAAAACCAAATTCAGTTCTTTGATCCGTTGCAGATGGAAGAGGCGCAGCAGCGTTTAACCCAAGAGAACGATATTTTAACCGCCATGGATAACCAGCAATTTGCGCTCTGGATGCAGCCCCAGGTAGAGATGTCCAGCGGCAAGGTATTGAGCGCAGAAGCATTATTGCGGATGCAGCAGCCGGACGGTAGCTGGGAGCTGCCGGAAGGGTTAATCGACAGAATTGAGTCTTGTGGTCTGATGGTGACCGTCGGTTATTGGGTGCTGGAAGAAACATGCCGCCAGCTGTCAGCCTGGCAAGAACGCGGTCTCATGCTGCCGCTCTCGGTGAATTTATCCGCTCTCCAGTTGATGCACCCAAGTATGGTGTCTGATCTGCTGGAGCTGTTGACGCGCTATCGCATTAAGCCAGGCACATTGATTCTGGAAGTGACTGAAAGCCGGCATATTGACGATCCCCACGCCGCAGTGGCCATTTTGCGACCGCTGCGCAACGCGGGCGTGCGCATCGCCCTGGACGACTTTGGCATGGGGTATGCGGGTCTGCGACAGCTACAGCATATGAAGTCGCTGCCGGTGGATGTACTCAAAATCGATAAGATGTTTGTCGATGGCGTGCCCGAAGATTGCAGCATGATCTCCGCCATCATTCAGCTGGCACATAGCCTGAACTTGCAGATGATCGCCGAAGGCGTTGAAACCGAAGCGCAACGCGAATGGTTATCAAAAGCCGGGGTGGAAGTGGCGCAAGGATTCCTGTTTGCCCGACCCGTTCCGGCAAATATCTTTGAAGAACGTTATCTGGCACCGGAAAGCGCTGATTACAAAAGTTAAAAAAGGTCTCGCTTGTGCGAGCCAGCTCAAAATTTTTAACATTTTTGTATCAATTATGATCCAGGTGCATTTCTGTCATGTTGAGTGGGTGTTACTTTAAGGCCGCAGGTTAAACAAAACCTTACAAGACCTGTGGTTTTTACTTTAAGGACACCCTATGAAGACCTCTATATTCAAAAGCCTTTACTTTCAGGTCCTGACAGCAATTGCCATTGGTATTCTCCTTGGCCATTACTACCCTGAATTAGGCGCCCAAATGAAGCCGCTTGGTGATGCTTTCGTTAAGCTCATCAAGATGGTCATCGCACCTGTCATCTTCTGTACTGTCGTGACCGGCATTGCAGGCATGGAAAGTATGAAAGCAGTAGGCCGCACCGGTGCGGTTGCACTGCTCTATTTTGAAATTGTCAGTACGATTGCGCTGATCATCGGCCTTATCATCGTCAACGTGGTGCAACCCGGTGCCGGAATGAACGTCGATCCGGCGACGCTGGACGCTAAAGCGGTTGCCATTTACGCTGAACAGGCAAAAGACCAGGGGATCGTAGGCTTCCTGATGGATATTATCCCGGGTAGCGTGATTGGCGCGTTCGCCAGCGGTAACATCCTGCAGGTATTACTGTTTGCGGTAATGTTTGGTTTTGCGCTGCACCGTCTGGGCAGCAAAGGCCAGATGATTTTCAACGTGATTGAAAGCTTCTCGCAGGTTATTTTCGGCATCATCAATATGATCATGCGCCTGGCGCCGATCGGTGCTTTCGGGGCCATGGCCTTTACCATCGGTAAATATGGCGTCGGAACGCTGGTGCAACTGGGTCAGCTGATAATCTGCTTCTACATCACCTGTATTCTGTTTGTGGTTGTGGTTCTGGGCTCCATTGCTCGCGCAACCGGCTTCAGCATTTTCAAATTCATCCGCTATATCCGTGAAGAACTGCTGATCGTACTGGGTACGTCTTCTTCTGAATCCGCGCTGCCGCGTATGCTCGATAAGATGGAAAAACTGGGCTGCCGGAAGTCGGTTGTCGGGTTGGTTATACCCACGGGCTACTCGTTTAACCTTGATGGGACATCAATCTATCTGACGATGGCGGCGGTGTTTATCGCTCAGGCAACCAACAGCCATATGGATATCTTCCATCAGATAACCCTGTTGGTGGTGCTCCTGCTCTCCTCAAAAGGTGCAGCGGGTGTGACCGGGAGTGGCTTCATTGTTCTGGCCGCGACGATCTCTGCGGTGGGCCATTTGCCGGTTGCGGGTCTGGCACTGATTCTTGGTATTGACCGCTTTATGTCTGAAGCACGTGCGCTGACTAACCTGGTCGGCAACGGTGTGGCAACTGTCGTCGTCGCTAAATGGGTCAAAGAACTGGACCATAAAAAGTTGGACGATGTGCTGAATAATCGTGCGCCGGATGGCAAAACGCACGAAATATCCTCTTAATCTCGTCACTTATGCCCGTATTCCCTTCCAGGACTGCGGGCGTTTGCGCATAATTACCCCCTGTGCCTGAAACCGTCGATTCGGCGGCTCGGGATTTTTTCACTTCTTCCGTGACATTTTTATGTTCTCGCGGTCTAACACGAAGTGTTTTTAACGTCATATTCAGAGAGTCCGTTTGCGGGCTGTCTTTTTATTTCCAGGATAGTTGATCAGGGGTTCACATGCAGGGCACAAAAATTCGACTTTTAGCGGGCGGCTTGCTGATGATGGCCACTGCCGGCTATGTGCAGGCAGATGCGCTCCAGCCTGACCCGGCGTGGCAACAGGGTACGCTGGCAAATGGTCTACAGTGGCAAGTGTTAGCCACTCCCCAGCGCCCCAGCGACCGTATTGAGGTCCGCCTGCTGGTTAATACCGGTTCACTCACCGAAAGTACGCAACAGAGTGGTTTCAGCCATGCGATCCCACGTATCGCGCTGACGCAAAGCGGTGGCCTCGATGCCACGCAAGCCCGTTCATTGTGGCAGCAGGGGTTCGATCCCAAACGTCCCATGCCGCCGGTTATCGTTTCCTATGATTCCACGTTGTACAACCTCAGTCTGCCAAACAGCCGTAACGATCTACTGAAAGAGTCACTTTCTTACCTGGCGAATATCTCCGGCAATCTGAGCATCACCTCTGAAACGGTCAATCATGCGCTGAGCAGCGAAGATATGGTTGCAACCTGGCCGTCAGATACCAAAGAAGGGTGGTGGCGTTACCGTCTGAAGGGATCGACCCTGCTGGGGCACGATCCCGCCGATCCGCTGAAAACGCCTGTAGATGCGGCGAAAATTCAGTCTTTCTACCAGAAATGGTATACCCCGGACGCGATGACGCTGATCATCGTCGGTAACGTTGATGCACGCAGCGTAGCTGAGCAAATCAATAAAACCTTTGGCGAGTTAAAAGGAAAACGCGAAACGCCTGCACCGGTACCCACGCTCTCTCCGCTGCGAGCAGAAGCCGTAAGCATTATGACTGATGCGGTACGCCAGGATCGCCTGTCTATTATGTGGGATATGCCGTGGCAACCGATCCGTGAATCTGCCGCGTTGTTACGTTACTGGCGCGCTGATTTAGCTCGTGAGGCGCTATTCTGGCACATTCAGCAAGAGCTAACCAAAAACAATGCCAAAGACATTGGCCTCGGATTTGACTGCCGGGTGCTGTTCCTGCGCGCGCAGTGTGCGATTAACGTTGAGTCGCCAAACGATAAGCTGAACGCCAATCTGGGTACGGTTGCGCGTGAGCTGGCGAAAGTGCGTGATAAAGGACTTCCGGAAGAAGAGTTCAATGCGCTGGTCGCGCAAAAGAATCTGGAACTGCAGAAGCTGTTTGCCACCTATGGTCGTACCGATACCGATATTTTGATCAGCCAGCGTTTGCGCTCGCTGCAAAATCAGGTGGTGGATATTGCGCCTGAACAGTATCAGCGTTTACGCCAGAGCTTCCTCAACAGCCTGAGTGTTGAGATGCTGAATCAGGACCTGCGACAGCAGCTGTCGCAAGATA
The DNA here is from genome assembly GCF_030336505.1 of Citrobacter sp. Cf116. Lineage (NCBI taxonomy): Bacteria > Pseudomonadati > Pseudomonadota > Gammaproteobacteria > Enterobacterales > Enterobacteriaceae > Citrobacter > Citrobacter sp. Cf116. The sequence continues at coordinate 247,810 of NZ_JAOWEQ010000024.1, forward strand.
TGGCGTTAATTCTGCTGCAGCCGAAGGGTGAACCTGAATTCAATATGAAGGATCTGCAGGCGACGTGGGATAGCATTATGGCGCCCGTTACCGCAGCGGCAACATCTGTTGAAACGGATGAATCACACCCTGAAGTGACAGATATCCCGCCGGTACAATAACCTGTAGGCCGGATAAGACGGTTACGCCGCCATCCGGCATTGGAGATGCCGGGGGCGCTTCGCTTGCCCGGCCTACGGTATGCAGACCGGATAATCGACGTTATTGCGGCATAGCGTCGCGTGGGATAATCGCCCCGCGGTGCTGAATCACGGTGCTTGCCGTCAGGTGGCCGCGTTTTGCGGCATCAGCGGCATTGCCACCGGTCAGACGTACCGCCAGATATCCGGCGCTGAAGGAGTCTCCGGCCGCAGTGGTATCGATCACCTTCTCTTTCGGCAATTTAACGGCCGGAACGTCGATGAGCGCTTCGCCCGCGATGGAAACCAGGCAAGAGTCTGCGCCACGCTTCACAACCACTTCCTGTACACCAGCTGCGTGAGTACGGGCAATCACCTCAGCAACGGGTTTTTCACCCCACAGCGCGTCTTCATCGTCCAGCGTCAGGAATGCGATATTGGTGCATTCCAGCATCTGCTGATACACCTGCTGGGTTTCTTCTTTGCTGCTCCACAGACGCGGGCGGTAGTTATTATCAAAAATGACCTTTCCACCGTTGGCACGGCATTCACGCAGCAACGACAGCAGCTTGTCACGACTTGCCGGGCTTAAAATCGCCAGGCTGATTCCGCTCAGATACAAGTAATCAAATGTCGCCAGCTCTTCGCAAATCGCTGCAGACTGCTCGCTCTCCAGCCAGAATTTTGCGGCGGCTTCATTACGCCAGTAATAGAAGGTGCGCTCGCCAGTGCTGTCGGTCTCAATGTAGTAGAGACCCGGCAGGCGGTTTTCCATACGCTGGGTTAATGAGGTATCCACGTTTTCACCCTGCCAGGACTCCAGCATTTGTTGGCTAAAACTGTCGGTACCCAGTGCAGTCACATAGTGTACGGAAAGTGCCGCAGCATCGACCTGACGGGCGATATAAACGGATGTATTCAACGTGTCGCCACCGAATCCGCGCTGAACATCAGCGCCTTTCTGTGACAGCTCAATCATGCATTCGCCAATCACGGCAATCTTTCTGGACATAGTCGTAACCTGCTCTGAAAAAAATTAGCGTTAGTGTGCGCTGTGGGTGTTAAGCGGTCAACTATATTAAAACATCGTTCCATTATTTTTTTGAGCCAGCACGTGTTCTGCGTTGTTTTTGCCGCTTAGTTTTTATTTTTGCGCACAGCTGAACGTAAAGTTCTGCGTCTGAGCGCCGATAACCTTTGACGAGTCCGGTCAGTCACACTCTTATTTACAGGACATCTCAGATGATAAAGCAGGTTACCCAGCAGCTCATTACGCTCGATGCGAGTATTGAAAACTTGCAGGAGAGACGCTATTGGCTGCAGTGCGAGCGTGCTTACACCTACCAGCCAATTTACCAGACCAATGGACGACTGATGGCTGTTGAACTGCTGACTGTCGTGAGCCATCCTGATAATCCATCCCAACGTATTGCGCCAGACCGCTATTTTGCCGAAGTAACCGTCCGACATCGTGTTGATGTGGTGATAGAGCAACTTCTTCAACTTGAGCTGAAAGGGGACTTTTTCAGAGCCAACAACCTGCTGGCTTCCGTGAACGTCGACGGACCAACGCTCATAGCGATGCGCCAGGATCCCGAAATCCTGAAAATCATTGAAGGCCTGCCGTGGCTGCGTTTTGAGCTAGTGGAACATATCCGCTTACCGAAGGGGTCGTCCTTCGCCTCAATGTGCGAGTTTGGCCCGCTCTGGCTGGATGATTTTGGTACCGGAATGGCGAACTTCTCGGCGCTTAGTGAAGTGAATTATGACTATATCAAAGTGGCGCGAGACTTGTTCGTCATGCTGCGCAAGACGCCGGAGGGACGTAATCTCTTCACACTACTATTACAGCTGATGAACCGCTATTGCCGCGGTGTGATTGTCGAAGGCGTTGAAACGCTGGAAGAGTGGCGTGATGTGCAAAACTCACCAGCTTTTGCCGCGCAAGGCTATTTTCTCTCTCGTCCAGTGCCTCTGGACACGCTTGAAGAGGTGATCCTGTCGCTTTGATGAGGACGTAGAACACCTCCTTTTCATCCTGCTGGACTATCTTTAGGACAGGCAAGGAAGGAAGTAGAGAGGTTAGACATGACGAAAACAGGTAAAATAACCACTTCAGTAATAGGGGTTTTCTTGTTGTTGATCGTCGTACTCATCATTGTGATTGCGACATTTGACTGGAACCGGCTCAAACCGACCATCAACCAGAAAGTCTCTACAGAACTCAACCGGCCCTTTGCTATACGGGGTGACCTGGGCGTGGTTTGGGAACGCCAGAAGCAGGAAACCGGCTGGCGTAGCTGGGTTCCGTGGCCGCATGTTCATGCTGAAGATATCATCCTCGGCAACCCGCCAGACATTCCTGACGTTACCATGGTGCATCTCCCGCGTGTTGAAGCTACGCTCGCCCCACTGGCACTGCTGACAAAAACCGTCTGGCTCCCGTGGGTCAAGCTGGTCAAACCCGATGCGCGGCTGATCCGCCTGTCGGAGAAAAACAATAACTGGACCTTTAACTTAGCTGGGGACGAAAACCGCGATCCTAATGCGCCGCCATCCGCGTGGTCGTTCCGGCTGGATAACATTCTGTTTGACCAGGGACGCATCGCCATTAACGATAAGATGACGAAGTCGGAGATTGAGATCCTGGTCGATCCGCTGGGCAAACCGTTGCCCTTTAGCGAAGTGACCGGCGCAAAAGGTAAAGAGAGCAACGCCCACGTCGAGGACTACGTGTTTGGTCTGAAAGCGCAAGGGCGATATAACGGCGAACCGCTAAGCGGTAGCGGAAAAATTGGCGGAATGCTGGCGCTGCGTGGTGAAGATACGCCTTTCCCGATTCAGGCTGATTTCCGTTCGGGCAATACGCGCGTAGCGTTTATCGGCACGATAAACGATCCGATGAACATGGGCGGGGCGGATCTACGACTTAAATTCTCGGGAGATTCGCTAGGGGATTTATACGATTTGACCGGCGTGCTGCTTCCGGATACGCCGCCGTTTGAAACCGACGGACGTCTGGTAGCGAAAATTGACCCGGAAAAATCCTCTGTTTTTGATTATCGCGATTTCAATGGCCGCATTGGCGACAGCGATATTCACGGAACGCTGGCCTACACCACCGGCAAGCCGCGACCCATGCTGAAGGGCGATGTGGAATCACGCCAGCTGAGGCTGGCCGATTTGGGGCCGCTGATCGGGGTGGATTCAGGCAAAGGGGCGGAACGGGCAAAACAATCTGAACAGCGCAAAGGTGAGAAGAGCGTTCAGCCTGCGGACAAGGTGTTGCCGTATGACCGTTTTGAAACTGACAAATGGAACGTCATGGACGCTGACGTGCGTTTCAAAGGACGGCGTATTGAGCATGGCAGTAGCCTACCGATCAGCGATCTCTCCACTCATATCATCCTGAAAAATGCCGACCTGCGTCTGCAACCGCTGAAATTTGGTCTTGCTGGAGGCAGCATTGTTTCCAGCATCCATCTGGAAGGGGATAAAAAGCCGATGCGGGGGCAGGCGGATATCCAGGCTCGCCGCCTGAAGCTTAAAGCGCTGATGCCGGATGTGGAACTGATGCAAAAAACGCTTGGTGAAATGAACGGTGACGCCAGGTTTAGTGGGAGCGGAAACTCGGTGGCGGCGCTGTTGGGTAACAGCAATGGCAACCTGAAACTGCTGATGAATGACGGTTTGATCAGCCGGAATCTGATGGAAATTGTGGGCTTGAATCTGGGGAACTATCTTGTCGGGCAGATATTTGGCGATGACGAAGTGCGGGTGAACTGCGCGGCGGCGAATCTGGATATTGTTAACGGCGTGGCGCGTCCGCAGATTTTTGCTTTTGATACGGAAAACGCAGTCATTAATGTCACCGGTACGGCGAGCTTTGCGTCGGAGCAACTGGATTTAACCATCGATCCGGAGAGCAAAGGGATTCGTATTATTACTCTGCGTTCGCCGTTGTATGTTCGCGGTACTTTTAAGAATCCGCAGGCAGGCGTGAAGGCCGGACCGCTGATTGCGCGCGGTGCGGTTGCTGCTGCGCTGGCAACGCTGGTGACGCCAGCGGCGGCCCTGCTGGCGCTGATTTCACCTTCTGAAGGGGATGCTAATCAGTGCCGGACAATCCTGTCGCAGATGAAGAAGTGATGAGAGCGCCGGATGAGGTGTAAACACCTTATCCGGCCTACGGGGGATTGCAGTTTGTAGGCCTGATAAGCATAGCGCCATCAGGCCATCAAATTACAGCGATTGATGCCGTGTCTCATGGGTTAACAGCAGCGCAATCAGCGTTAACGCCGCCATTGATGCCAGATACGTACCGACTGCCGCCAGACCATAATTCGCCTGCAACCATGCAGCGATGTATGGGGCAACGGAAGCACCAAGAATCGACGAAACGTTGTACGAGAACGACGCCCCCGTGTAGCGCACTTCGGTCGGGAACAGCTCCGGCAGCAGCGCGCCCATCGGACCAAATGTCAGCCCCATCAGGCTTAAGCCCAGCAACAGGAAGGCGAAAACCAGCACCGGATTGCCAGAGCCGAGCAGTGGTTTAAAGGCAAACAGCGCAAACAGAATGATAAGCGTGGTGATGATGAGCATGCTCTTGCGACGACCAAATGCGTCGGCCAGCAGGCCCGCCACCGGCACCATGACGCCAAAGCCAATCACCGCCATCATCAGCATCCACAACACTTCATTACGCGGCAGGCCAAGTCCTACAGGCGCGGCTGCGGTGCTGAACGTCATCGAATAGACGGTCATGATATAGAACAGCGTATAGGTTGCCAGCATGATGAACGTGCCGAGGATCGTCACGCGAACATGTTTGGTCAGCAGGGTACCCAGCGGGATTTTCACCTGCTTTTTCGCCGCGGCTACTTTGGCGAAGACCGGGGATTCATGCAGCGAAACGCGAACGTACAGCCCGATAATCACCAGTACCGCAGAGAAGATGAACGGTACGCGCCAACCCCAGCTCATGAACTGCTCGTCGGTCAGCAGCCAGGAGAGCAGCAGAAAGGTACCATTGGCGAAGAAGAAGCCGATAGGCGCGCCCAACTGCGGAAATGATCCGTACAGCGCGCGTTTGCGCGGTGGTGCGTTTTCCGTCGCCAGCAACGCCGCGCCGCCCCATTCACCGCCCAGACCTAAACCCTGACCAAAACGCGCCAGCGCCAGCAGCAAGGGGGCGAAAATGCCGATTGTTTCATAGCCCGGCAGCAGGCCAATCACAACCGTCGAGATCCCCATGGTGAGCAGTGAGGCAACCAGCGTGACTTTACGGCCGACGCGATCGCCGAAATGCCCGAATACCGCAGAACCGATCGGTCGTGCCACAAAGGCGATAGCAAAAGTCGCCAGGGACTGTAGCGTCGCGGCAGTCGGATCCCCCTGCGGGAAGAAGATATGCGGGAACACGATCACCGCGGCGGTGGCGTAAATATAGAAGTCGAAGAACTCAATGGCGGTGCCAATGAGCGAGGCGACGACGACTTTATTGCGCGAGTTGACCGGTGTGTGTTCCTGTTCGTTGTCGAGTGTTGTGGCTGTTGCTTGCATAATATTTTCTTATTTTTGGCCGAACGAAAGGTCATATTACGCACAGCAAAAGAGACATTTCAATCTGTAACAAACTTTGAGAATGGTCAAAAATGGAGCAAAAAGGGGATAATTTTTAGGCTTGAGATTTCACTTCCATGAAATGCTTCACATAATTTAAAACTTAGATGATAAAACTGGTTTTTGGTTAAATAAAAGTTACGGGTTGGATTTATTCACTAAATCGGTGAGATCGGGCGGCATTATAATTGCCGGATGGAGCTGCGCTTATCCGGCCTACAAAACTCACCCGTAGGCCGGATAAGACGCGTGCGACGCCATCCGGTAATTCACAACTAATCCGGCGGTGGCTACTGCGTTTTCCCCGGCATACGTGGGTCGTCTTTGTATTCTGCGGTGGCAATCCAGGCAGCGCAAAACAGAGTCAGACGAGCGAAGAAGTAGAAGAACGCCATCAATCCAAGCACGGAACCAAACGCCGCGCCTGACGGCGATTGCACCAGTGACGGCAGGGTATATGTCATGATCATTTTGATGACTTCAAACCCCAGAGCCGCGATAAATGTGCCGCGTATGAGCGCTTTCTTACGCGGTCGGTGACGCGGTAGCCGCCAGAAAATCCAGAAGAACAGCAAGTAGTTGGCGAAAATAGAGATGGTCAGGCCGATCAGCCGCCAGGCGGGCTTCAGCCATTCGATACCGTCGAGATACAGCGCAGAGATAATCATCTGCTGGGCGGAACCGGCGATAGAGGTAATGGACAGGGTAACAATCAGCGCAACCAGTAAGCCAATCAATGAGATAAAATCACGCAGATATTTGACCCAAATTTTTTCCTGATCCTGTGGGGTACGCTCCCAGACATCCCGCGACTGAGCACGAATCGCTTCGCGCAGGTTTCCCATCCAGTTAATGCCGGAATAGAGCGCGATGCCAAGCCCTACCAGACCTACAGTGGTACGTTGCTGTACGGCGGTATTAATGGTGTTTTTCAGCGTAGAGGCGAGCGTCGGATCGCTGACGTTCAACAAAATCTTGCTGAAGATATCCTGCAACAGTGTAGGGTGCGAAGCGAGAATAAAACCCGCGGCGGCAAACGACACCATCAGGATCGGGATCATCGAGAGAAACGAGAAGTAGGTAATGGCGGCGCCAAACTGATTTCCCATACGATCGTTAAACCGCTCTGCGGCACGAATAAGATGGGCGATGATGGGCTGACGTTGAATTTTATCGGCGAAGGTCAGAGCCGTTTTCAGCGCCTGGTTCGCTTTAGCGTTTTTCTCCGGCGCGGCGGAGGATGGTTTATGTTCTGGCGTAGGGTGTTTTGCGTCTTGTTCCTGCGTCATCCGATCGGTTGTCCTTATTTTCTTCACTCATGACATTATAGCCTGCTCAGGGGCGCATCCTGAAAAATGGACTAATCCACATAGTCTTTCATCACGCCAGTCAGCCATTCCATAAACAGATGTACCCGGCGAGAGAGGTTGCGTCGATGCGGATAAAGCAAAGAGACCGGCATTGGCTCGGCGCGATATTGCGGCAACACTTCGACCAGCGTACCGGCGCGCAGGGCATCACGCACGCCAACGCGCGGCACCTGAATAATGCCCAGACCGGCAAGGCATGCCGCGTGATAGGTTTCGGTACTGTTTACCGTTAGCATACCGCCGGTTTTAACCCATTGCGTGCCGTTTTCTGTCGCCACTTCGAAACCTTGCGCACGCGTTCCCAAATTGACCGAGTAGTGCACCACTGCATGTGAAGCTAAATCCTCCAGGCTTTCCGGATAACCAAAGCGGGCGAGGTACTGCGGGCTGGCGCAGTTAATCTGCGTGAGTTTCCCCAGTGGGCGCGCAATCAGCCCTGAATCTTTCAGCGTGCCTACGCGTACCACACAGTCGAAACCTTCGCGGACCAGATCCACCAGGCGGTCGCTGCTGCTGAGTTCGAGCTCAAGGCCGGGATACTGATGCAAGAAAGTGGGTAAGCGGGGCATCACCAGATTTCTCGCCACGCCAACCGGCATATCGACGCGCAGCTTGCCGCTGATGCTGGACGGATCGTGATGAAATAGTCCATCCAGCTCATCCAGATTGCTCAACAAATCTTTTGCGCGTTCGTAATAGATCATACCGTCTTGTGTGAGCTGAACGCGGCGGGTAGTGCGGTGCAACAACTGCGTGCCCAGATGATTTTCCAGGGCCTGGATTTGGCGCGATACGCTACCTTTAGGAAGACCAAGGGTGTCTGCCGCACGCGAAAAGCTCTCCAGTTCTGCGACGCGGATGAACAACTGCATTGCGTGAATTTTATCCATTCTCATGCCCTATTGTTGTTCCAAATGAAACAGTAATGCGCAACAGACGACATTTATTGTTTTTCTATCACCTAATAAGCTTTATCTCAATCATCACAACGTCGGAAATGAGGTTTCTTATGACGCAACGTATCGCATTAGTGACTGGTGGTAGTCGTGGGCTCGGTAAAAACGCCGCACTTAAGCTGGCTGACAGAGGAACGGACATTATCTTTACCTACAACAGCCAGCAGCAGGCGGCGCTGGATGTGGTTGCTGAAATTGAGCAAAAAGGCAGAAAAGCTGCGGCAATACAACTGAATGTCAGCGATGTGGCTGGCTTTGAGTCCTTTACCCATGAGGTACAAGCGCAGCTGAAGAGCATGTGGAATCGTGAGGCGTTTGATTATTTAGTGAACAATGCCGGAATTGGTCTGTATGGCGCTTTTGCCGATACCTCCGAAGCGATGTTTGATCAATTAGTGAACATTCACTTTAAGGGCCCCTTCTTCCTGACCCAACGTCTGTTGCCGTTGATCCAGAATGGCGGCAGGATCCTGAATGTTTCATCGGGACTGGCGCGTTTTGCACTGCCAGGGTATGCCGCCTATGCCTCAATGAAAGGGGCGATGGAAGTACTGACGCGTTATCAGGCGAAAGAGCTGGGAGAGCGGGGTATTTCAGTAAATATCATCGCGCCTGGGGCGATTGAAACCGATTTTGGCGGCGGTCGACTGCGGGATAATAAAGAGCTGAATGCATATGTGGCATCGCAAACGGCGCTGGGACGCGCGGGCTTGCCGGATGATATTGGCGACGCGATTGCCGCGTTGCTCAGTGATGAGCTGGCCTGGATGACAGCGCAGCGTATCGAAGTATCGGGCGGAATGTTCCTGTAAATCGCTCGTATCTTATGCAGCTTTTGAGCAATAGAAAACCGGTGCGCCACTCCAGGTAAAAATATAGCTGGTGGCGTTTACCGGTATTATCTGCAATCTAATTCAGCGATCGCGGTGCCGAAAGAAATCCGGGATAAACTTTCTGAATAACTCATTTTTCTTCGACAGCGGATTTGTCTCAGAAGAAACCATGATCACTTCCCCATCCCCCACAGATTCAGAATTTAATTCTTTGAAATGTTAAAGATTCGACATTAAAAATTGAGCGTTCGATCGCGTATGTGAAAACATGGCCTATGTGCTAAAAATTTCGCATAGGAAGAATAATAAATCGTGAATTTCATTTATAACCTCAAATCTACCATAAACGAATACTAAACGACCGCTTCCTCATAGTAGATTGGGATGAAGATTGGAAAGCATTTATAGCAGTCATATAATCCACCATACAAACGGTATGGATTATCTCAACGCTTATATGTAGAGGTGCATGTTCGTCTTCATTTAACGTGGGTATAAGATATGGGCTATCGTCTATATGGATTTATGATTGGTGCTGAAATTCATTTTGACATTTCTAATCACCGACTGTATCGGCTTACGGGTAGCCATACCGAGAAAAACATCGTTTTTGCGTCAATTTACTTTAATGAAACAATGCTCAGGCTTTTCCTGTATTTATTAATAAATGCCAGGAGCCAGCCGGTACCGAAAGAAGAGTTATTTGAGAAAATCTGGGAAGCGCATAATCTGAGCCCTTCTGCGCAAAGATTATGGCAAGTCCTGCACAATCTTAATAATAAACTTGGCCTGCTGGGGTTACCCAGGGATTTTATCCTTAATATAAGAGGTCAGGGTTATGTCATCAATTATCCTGATGTCATTCCCGTTTATTACAAAGTGAGCGAACTCCCAACTCATGCTGTCAAAAAAAGGGAGAAAATAGATAACCTGAGTGAGTGATGTCAACCCAGGTATTTGCCCTGAGCATGTAGTGCGAGGGGCTTTTTTTATCGTTATCTTTGCTTTCTATTTTCAATGAATGTTCGCTAAGCGCACTTTGAGTCAGATGCGATGGCGCTCATGCAAAAGCTTGCCCCTGCAAGCGTTCAGCGGGTTATCGAACTGGCGAAGAAGATGAATCTGCGGGCGATAGCCGAAGGTGTTGAGACTCAGGTTCAGGCCCATTATTTGCGCTTAAAGAACTGTGATTTTTTACAAGACCAGTTTGTTTGAAGTCCTGATCACAGTGATGCAATCACCCGTAGCCTTCAGTGTCGATTGATATAGCAACGCTGTTAGGCGGAAAACTACAGTTGATGATCATTTAATGCGATATTTCGTTTTGTAACATATTTGTCTGCTATCGTGAGTTCCTTATTTTTATCAAAGAATATAAACTTCGAAAAATTAATATTAATAAGCTGGTTTTGAACATTGGATATTAAGGATTTCCTTAATATTTAGCGCCGTTTTTGTCCATTTGTGTGATTATTGGGTTTGAGCTGTAACTATTTGCGATTTCTACTTTTTTCTTCTCCGTCTATCGGTAAAATGGCCCCCGCCAAATGGTGACTTCTTATTTTACCCCTCGGGTAATACCCTTCCGCGTGTTAAGGCTAGTATCTTATTCAGACGGAGATAAGTAATGCAGGTAATAATGTTTGACAGGCAGTCGATATTTATTCATGGAATGAATGTAAGTTTACAAGAGCGTATTCCAGGAGTGGATGTTCAGGGTGTCAGTCAGGCAGATGACCTTTGGCAGAAACTGGAAGACACCCCTGATGCACTGATAATGCTGGATGGCGACCAGGACGCTGAGTTCTGCCGTGACTTGCTACAGCAGATAGCGCAACGCTTTTCGACGGTAAAAGTGCTGGTAACAGCAACGGACTGCCGTAAAAAATGGCTGCAGGAGGTTACGCAATTGAATGTGCTGGCCATTGTTCCACGCGACTCTGACGCGGAAACCTTCATGCTGGCTCTCAATAGTATTGCGATGGGAATGATATTTATCCCCAGAGATTGTATGGCAACCCCCGAGAACAGCGGGCAAAATATCAGATCGCTTAGTGCGCGTCAGCGAGAGATTCTGACTATGCTTGCTGCCGGAGAATCAAATAAACAAATTGGTCGATTGTTAAATATCAGCACCGGAACGGTCAAAGCCCATCTTGAATCGCTGTATCAGCGCCTCGAGGTAAAAAACCGTACGCAGGCGGCAATGATGTTAAACGACGCTATTTAACGGGCGAATATTTCACAGTCAGAACGTTTCTGGCTGTGAAATAACCCCCGAGCAGAATTCTGCAGCACAAAACCGGCTTATCCCCACGCTGAGCATCCACGCAATTAACGCTTCCTGTTGAAACCTTTCTTTTATTTGCGGCATTTTCTGGTGTATGAATTCCTCGCAGATTTCCAGATCCGCGAGCAGTAGTGTTTCTGCCTGCGTTACCGAAACAGGCGCAGGAAAGCTTTCATCGGATGTGATTTCGTGCCCGTAGCCAATCACCCAGACACCATTTTTGTCCTGATACTTTTCCAGTGACAGGCCTTGCCATTGTTTAATAAATGCAACACAGGCGGGCGTGAAATACGTTGAATGGAGTGGCATATTCATCTCTGTACAAAGAGACCTATTTTAAGAAACCACCCTCGTTACGCCAGTTGCCATACAGCCAGTTTTTTCAGCAAAACGTCTTATGCTGCGGGTGGCTGATAGTCGTGTTTTAACAGGCCGAAAATCCAGTCATCATTCCAGTTTTGATGCAGCCAGTAGCTTTCCCGCAGCGTGCCTTCGTGAATGAACCCGACCTTTTCCAACAGACGCCGTGAGGCTTCGTTTCCTGCGGTGACACAGGCCGTCAGCCGGCGTAGCCCTCCGGTGGTAAATGCAAAATCGCAAACTGCATGCAGAGATTCAGTACCATAACCTTTCCCCTGCGCTTCAGGGGCGAGCAGAAAACCGACCTCGGCACATTCATTGTTCTCATGAATATATCCAGTCACTCCAAGCGGTGCTCCCGATGCCTTATCGCACAGGACCAGACATAGCCAGTGCGGGCTGCCGGGAGACCATTCAGGCAGGCGGGAGTTGAAGGCTGTCCGTATCTCTTCTTCAGTACGCGTGTCAGCGACAAAGCGCATCACATCTGGATTCTGCTGTAGCGTTAAGAAGAACGTCCAGTCCTTTTCTGTCAGTGGGCGGCAGAGCAGACGTGATGTTTGCAATACAGGCACAGGCTTATCTCCAGAATAATTTTCAATGATTGTGCGGAAGTCACTGTAAAACTTATTTATTTGCTATATGAATGTGTTCTAGTCTACATCGGCACAACGTTGCGTTTAAAAAAGATAATTACATACCATGATGAGGCCGCACGTTTTGGGTCCTTTTAGGGAAGATGATGACCAATAGCGCGTTACAAGCGGCATGTACACCCTTTGAACATTGTCTGGGGATTATCCGTCAGGCGTCGATAGAAATATTACTGCTGTTAGGCGTACATGTCACAGAAGGCAAAGACCCTCGGTGGTTTCTCGAACAACTGGATCAGGCACGACTGAATCTGGGCGGCTGGGGGGCTGTCGCCAGACGGTTGCAGATGAATGATGCGCAATTGAGCCAGTTCACTCTGCGGCTACGCCATCTTCAACAGAGTGTACCCCAATATGAAAATGGCCAGGATGTCAGTGAAAACCAGCTGATTTCAGCGCTGCGCTTTGTGGCCTCTCTGGAACAATTGCGCCAGCAACAGCCCATCCTGAAGTATCAAACCGAAATTGCACCTGTAGAGCCGGATGCTCAGATGCGGGCGCAGCGTCAACTTCGCGCAATAGAATTAACCCTCAAATCCCTGATTGCGCGGGTATGGCCGGATCAGCATCCTCTCAACAGCTTCCTGAAACAGCACTTTGGCGGTGAACGTCTGCGTCGCTGGCTAAAGTTAGGCGAAGGACGAGATGCGCTGGACGGTATGATGTTTAGCGAGCTGGCACTGATGGTCGTCGATAAGAAATTATTCGTTCGCCACTTTACGCAGATTTTTAACGATACCTCGGTGCTGATGTCGTTTGTTGAGCCGCGCATCACGCTACGCATGTTTTTGGATGATTGCCGCCTGGCTCGTAACTGCGTTATCGCGCAGCAGCCGCTGACGTCAGTACAATTGCTGTTGCTGGACTACCAGTACCGGCAGATAACTCATCCTGTGCAACGGGCATTTGAAGAACGGCGTACGCGCATTAATCCTGCGTCGTATCTGGAATCTGATGAGTCCATGGTCCGCCAGTTTTGGGAAACGGCAAAGCAAAAAGACGAGCAAGCGGGAGGCGATAAGCATGAAATCGCAGACAGTATTGATCCGCCGGAGAAGCGGGCCAAACGCTCGGCGGAAGAACGTGAACAGCTGATTTCCGGCATGTTGTGGGTAGCGGTCGGCGTGATGGTGCTGGCGATTTCGCTGGGTGCGTTCTGGTTATTCACTTCGCCAGCGCCACAGGCGTCCTCCGGACAATCCGTTGAAATTGTGCAGGAGGAACCGCGACGTGACGCCCCCAGCGCGCGGGAGGCGGTGACCCGAATGGGTATCACCTGGGATGCCTTTAACATGCGGGCGGCTATCGATCGCAATGACACCCGCGTGACGTCACTGTTCCTGCAGGGTGGGATGGACTGGAAGCTGGCGTGGACGGAGCAGGCGTTCTCAGCGGGCAATACCGAGGTGTTGAGACTGCTGCTGCGTTACCCTTCGCAGATGGATGAAAGCAAACCATGCCGACAGTTTATGACTACGCTCAGCCATGCAATGTCGAATGGGGCGTCACTCACATCGCTGCATAAAAGTTATCTGCAAAGTTTTTGTTCGGTGCCTGCGGTCGTTGCGCGTCAGCAATATGATCTTGAGCAGGCCGAGCTGCGTGTTCGCGCCCAGCCAAGCCCTGAGAACAAGAAATGGCAGAAAATTCACGCCGAGTTGTACGATGCGATTAACTGACATCCTGATGACTCAGACCGTCAGACGCTAGGGTTCGCCATACAAACCGATGAGTCGGCGCACCACGCCATTGGTCCAGCCAAAGCCGTCCTGCAACGGATATTCCCCGCCGCCGCCTTCGCGCGGCGCTGCGTCGGCTATGTGGTATTTTTCGATAAGCTTGTGGTGTTCCTGATAAAAGAGATTCACCGTTTTCAACCAGTTACGGGCGATTTCATCCCCGAGATGGTCGTCACCGTACAGTTTGAAGCCCTGGATCGCCATCCACTGCAGCGGCGCCCAGCCGTTCGGTTTATCCCACTGTTCACCCGTTTCATGCTCGGTTGCTAAAATCCCACCGGGCGTGAGCAGGCGACTGCGAACCGCGTTAGCAAGCCGGTCGGCTTGTTCATGTGTTGCCATACCGACATACAGCGGCACAATACTGGCGGCAGAGAACAGGGCCATTTGTTCGCGCCGCCAGTCGTAATCGCGATAGCAGCCGTTTTCATCGTCCCACAGATAGCGGTTTACCGCATCGCGACGGTCACTGGCTTTCTGGCGAAACAGCGCTTCCGTTTCTTTGTCGCCTTTCAGCGCGGAAATATTGGCGATAGTGCTTTCCAGCTTGTAGAGGAAGGCGTTCAGATCAATCGGGATGAACTGCGTGGTGCGTATGCTGGCAAGGCGGCCTGCATCGCGTAGCCAGCGCGAGGAATAATCCCAGCCAGAGGCCGCGCCCGCGCGCAAATCCCGATACACCTCATTGGGTGGACGACCCGAATGCTTGGCGGTTTCGACGTCTTCAAGCCAAGATTCATCACGCGGCGTATCACGATCGTCCCAATAGCGGTTGAGCAGAGAGCCGTCCGACATTCTGATCACGTGACGGTAGGCCTGGTTGAGCACCAGGGAATCGGCGCCATCCATCCAGAATGCGTATTCCATTTTCAGATGTTCAAGGTAGCGACGCGCGCCGCGCACGCCATCCTCTTCAAACAGTTCCACCATTAGCGCAAAAACCGGTGGCTGCGAACGGCTCAGGTAGTAGGTACGGTTACCGTTGGGGATGTGGCCATAGTTTTCAATCATCCAGGCAAAGTTATCCGCCATACATTTCAGCAGGTCTTCGCGGCCGCTCTCTGCCAGACCCAGCATGGTAAAGTAGGAATCCCAGTAGTAGGTTTCGCTAAAACGTCCGCCGGGCACAATATATGATTGCGGTAACGCCAGCAGCGAGGACCAGGGAATGTGATCCTGCGGCTCGCGCGTCAGCACAGGCCACAGTTGATCGATATGCTCTTTCAGCGAGCTTGCCGGATCGGACACATATTCACTGGAGGGCGTTTCCGGTAGCCAGAAATGGTTCTCGACAAAGCGTCGCAGATCAAAGTCGCGGTGGCGTTTAACTTTGCGATAGCGGATCAAAATGTCCAGTGGGTCCATTTTGGGCGCACAATCAGGGAAGGTTTTGCTATCAGCAAATAGTTTGGATGACTGGACGTGTTCAAACAGCTCGAGGTAACGATCGGCGGGGGTTAACGCATCTGACGCGGGTAACCCTGCAATCATCTCCGGCTCTGGCTCTGCCTCAATCATTTCATCCAGCTTTAACTCGCACGGATCCATTTCATAAAGCAGATCGATATCGATCGTCATTTCTTCTGAAGGGGCGTGGGGTAGTTTCTGGTTGAGCATGATGAGAAAGACCTCCGATGGACGTTGAAAGATTAAGGCTATTGCCCGGTCGTCAGTTAAGCGTAGACATTCGCTTCGGTGTCTGGTGAGTAAAGCGTGCGGTTGATCACATTTTAGTGCTGTATATTATTTAGAAAATAAGACTATCCCAATGAATATAATGAAGAATTCATAATTCTGCGTGACCTGAAGATATTTCATTTTCAGAACATTCGATTGCAACGAGTTGTGAATGGAAAACCATAACGGCTTATCTCCGTAATAGGCACAGGCTATTCTATCGATAGTTATCCCCCATGTAATTGCTTGATACTTATCAAAATAATAAATCCCTTACTTTCTATGATGGTTAAGTCTGATAAAGACTATGCACTCATTATTCTAATTTTTCTGGGTCACAATAACTCACAACGGTGAGGGTAAAATAATGAAAATCATTACCCGTCTTACCGCGATAGCCATAGCTGGCGTCGTGATTTGTTATTTTGGATTATCCGGTTATGTGTGGTATCACGATAATCAACGTAGTAAACAGGCAGATGTTCAGGCCTCTACGCTGGAAGAAAATAATAAAGTATTAGGTTTTTTACGCGAAAAAGGATGCGATTATTGTCACACGCCTTCAGCTGAATTACCTTTCTATTCTTCTTTTCCTGTCGCTAAGCAGTTGATGAATTACGATATTCAACTGGGATACAAATCATTCAATCTTGAGGCCGTTCGTGCGGCGCTGGTCGCAGATAAACCCGTTTCGCAAAGCGACCTGAATAAAATTGAATGGGTGATGCAGTACGACACCATGCCGCCGACGCGTTATACCGCACTGCACTGGGCTGGCAAGGTAAGCGATACGGAGCGAGCAGAGATCCTGGGCTGGATTGCGAAACAGCGCGAGCAGTATTATGCCAGTAACGATACCGCCGCGCAGCATCGTAACGAGCCTGTGCAGCCGATACCGGAAAGCATTCCGACCGATGCCCGTAAAGTGGCGCTGGGCTTTACGCTTTACCACGACCCGCGTATTTCCGGTGACAGCACGATTTCTTGCGCGCACTGCCATGCCCTGAATGCGGGGGGCGTAGATGGTCGCAAAACGTCAATCGGCGTAGGCGGCGCGGTTGGTCCTATCAACGCGCCGACGGTATTTAACTCTGTCTTCAACGTGGAACAATTCTGGGATGGTCGAGCACCAACATTGCAGGCGCAGGCAGGCGGCCCGCCGTTGAACCCTATCGAGATGGCGTCTAAATCCTGGGATGAAATTATCCAGAAACTGGATAAGGATCCGCAACTCAAACAAGAGTTTATCGCGGTTTATCCGCAGGGATTCAGCGGAGATAATATTACCGATGCGATTGCTGAGTTTGAGAAAACGCTAATTACGCCAAATTCGCCGTTTGATAAATGGCTACGCGGTGATGAAGCGGCGTTAACCGCCCAGCAGAAACATGGCTATCAGTTGTTTAAAGATAATAAGTGCGCGACCTGTCATGGCGGTATTATTTTAGGCGGGCGTTCATTTGAGCCATTGGGTTTGAAAAAGGACTTTAATTTCGGCGAGGTCACTGCCGCAGATATTGGCCGCATGAACGTCACTAATGAACTACGTGACAAGCTGCGTCAAAAAGTCCCTGGCTTGCGTAACGTTGCGCTGACCGCGCCTTATTTCCATCGAGGTGATGTGCCTACGCTCGACGGTGCGGTAAAACTGATGCTGCGTTATCAGGTGGGTAAAGAACTGCCGCAGGAAGATATCGACGATATCGTGGCGTTTCTTGAGAGTCTGAACGGGGTGTATACGCCGTATATGCAGGGTAAATAAGAGAAAACCGGATGGCAAAGCGCCATCCGGTATTTTATTGATTAACGCATGGTAACGAACTCTTCTGCTGCCGTTGGGTGAATCGCAACGGTGTTATCAAAGTCTTTCTTGGTTGCGCCCATTTTCAGTGCGACCGCGAAGCCTTGCAGCATTTCATCCATTCCAAAACCAATACCATGAATACCGACAATCTTCTCTTCCGGACCGACGCAAACCAGCTTCATGCGGCACGGCTGACGATGTGAAGTGACAGCGGTATACATCGCGGTAAATGATGATTTATACACTTTCACCTGGTCATCGCCGTGCTGTTCACGAGCCTGCTGCTCGGTCAGGCCCACGGTGCCAATTGGCGGATGGCTGAAGACCACGGTCGGGATATTGCTGTAGTCCAGATGTTCGTCCGGTTTGTTGTTAAACAGACGCTCAGACAGGCGACGGCCCGCGGCAACGGCAACCGGCGTCAGCTCTACGGCGCCGGTATTATCGCCGACGGCATAAATACCCGGCACGCTGGTGTTCTGGAATTTATCAACGACGATGTAGCCTTTTTCATTGGTTTTCACGCCAGTCGCTGCCAGGTTGAAGTTATCGGTAGCTGGTTCACGACCAATTGCCCAGATCAGGCAATCTACCGTTTCGCTACGACCATCTTCCAGTTGCAGGGTCAGGCTGCCGTCAGCGTTTTTAACGACCGCTTTCGGAATCGCATGAGTATGCAGAGTCGGGCCTTCGGCGTTCATCACCTCAACCAGCGTGTCGACGATCATCGGGTCGAAGCTGCGCAGCGGCGCGTGTTTACGCACGAACAGATGCGTTTGGGCCCCCAGACCGTTAATCACGCCCGCCAGCTCAACGGCGATGTAGCCTGCGCCGACGACCGCAACGCGTTTCGGCAGCGCGGGCAGCTCAAAGAAACCGTCGGAGTCGATCCCGTATTCCACACCTGGAATGTTCGGATGGCTCGGGCGACCGCCGGTAGCAATCAAAATATGATCGGCAGTAATGGTTTCACCGTTCACTTCAATGGTTTTGGCATCCACAAAGCGGGCAAAACCTTTAATCACATCGACATTATTTTTGCCCAGCACATTGTCGTATGAGGTATGAATACGATCGATATAAGCGGTACGCGTGGCGATCAGTTTATCCCAGTCGAACTTATTGATGGTGGTGTCGAAACCGTAATCCGGCCCGTACATGTGGATCGCTTCGCGAACCTGGGCGGCATGCCACATCACTTTCTTTGGTACGCAGCCAACGTTAACGCAGGTTCCGCCTAACTCTTTGGCTTCAATCAGTGCGCATTTCTGGCCGTACATTGCTGCACGGTTAATGGAGGCAATACCGCCGCTGCCGCCGCCAATAGCGATGTAATCATAGTGCTTGGTCATGACCGCTCCTTCATGTTCATTGTAGGGCGGAGAAGCGTTACGCCATCCGCCAAAATATTCGCGATTGTATACCTGATATTAAAAGGTTCCACCGATGGCTGCGATTACTCCGGCACGATCCAGCTTACCGAGGTATGACCGGTTCCTGCCGGAACCAGTTTGCTGTGCAACCACGGCAGAACGTTGTTCATCTGCTGCTCCAGCTTCCACGGCGGGTTAATCACAATCATGCCAGACGCTGTCATACCGCGCTGATCGCTGTCCGGGCGCACCGCCAGTTCAATTTGCAGAATTTTGCGGATGCCGGTGTCTTCGAGATCGTGGATCATGCGCTTGATTTGTTGGCGCAGAACCACCGGATACCACAGCGCATAGGTGCCGGTCGCGAAACGCTTGTAGCCTTCGTTAATACCGGTGACCACCGCCTGATAGTCGCTTTTGATTTCGTAGGGTGGATCGATAAGGATCAGCCCACGACGTGAAACCGGTGGCAATTTTGCTTTCAGCTGCTGATAACCATCGGCTTTGGCCACGCGTGCGCGCTCATCTTTCTGGAATTCGCCGCGCAGCAGGGGAAAGTCGCTCGGGTGCAGTTCAGTTAATTGCAGGCTATCCTGTTCGCGCAGCAGCTGGCGAGCAATTAACGGAGAGCCCGGGTAGTAGCGCAACTGACCGCTACGGTTGAAGTGTTGCACTACGCCAATGTAGGGTTCCAGTTCGGCAGGCAAATCGTCCTGCTGCCAGATACGGGCGATCCCTTCCAGATATTCACCGGTACGTTCGGCATGCTCACTGCTCAGCTGATAACGGCCAGCACCAGCATGGGTGTCCAGATAGAGAAACGGTTTTTCTTTCTCTTTGAGCGATTCAATGATCAGGCTCTGGACGGTGTGTTTCAGGACGTCGGCGTGGTTGCCTGCGTGATAACTGTGGCGATAACTGAGCATGGGTAATGAAATTCCGCTGAAATGACGATTTGCCACAGTTTACAGCAGATCGGCACAGATTACCCGTAGGCCCGGTAAGCGCAGCACCACCGGGCGTCTTTCCGTCACGGTTAGCATTGAAATCCTCTACACTTAACCCCATTGTACAAATTAATATGCACAGCGCCGGATACGCGCTTCATTCACTCTTTTCAACAGGACCGCGCTAATGACCAATCCATTGCTGACTCCCTTCGAACTGCCGCCGTTTTCTAAAATTCAGCCTGAGCATGTCGTGCCTGCCGTCACTAAGGCGCTGAACGATTGCCGCGAAAACGTTGAACGTGTGGTTGCGCAGGGCGCGCCGTACACCTGGGAAAATCTCTGCCAGCCGTTGGCGGAAGTTGACGATGTGCTGGGGCGTATTTTCTCTCCTGTTAGCCACCTGAACTCGGTGAAAAACAGCCCGGAACTGCGCGAAGCCTACGAACAAACGCTGCCGCTGCTGTCTGAATACAGCACCTGGGTTGGACAACATGAAGGCCTGTACAAAGCGTACCGCGACCTGCGTGATGGCGATCATTACGCCACCCTGAGTACCGCGCAGAAAAAAGCGGTCGATAACGCGCTGCGCGATTTTGAGCTTTCTGGTATCGGTCTGCCGAAGGAAAAACAGCAGCGTTATGGTGAAATCGCCACCCGTCTGTCTGAACTCGGCAACTTGTACAGCAATAACGTCCTTGATGCCACGATGGGGTGGACGAAGTTAGTCACCGATGAAGCCGAGCTGGCTGGTATGCCGGAAAGCGCGCTGGCTGCGGCGAAGGCCCAGGCGGAAGCCAAAGAGCAGGAAGGCTATCTGTTAACGCTGGATATCCCAAGCTACCTGCCGGTGATGACCTACTGTGACAACCAGGGACTGCGTGAAGAGATGTATCGCGCTTACTCCACGCGCGCGTCTGACCAGGGGCCGAACGCTGGCAAATGGGACAACAGCCCGATAATGGAAGAGATCCTTGCGCTGCGCCACGAACTGGCACAGCTGCTGGGCTTTGAAAGCTACGCCTTTAAATCTCTGGCTACCAAAATGGCGGAAAACCCGCAGCAGGTCCTCGACTTCCTGACCGATCTGGCGAAACGTGCCCGTCCGCAGGGGGAGAAAGAGCTGGCTCAGCTGCGCGCCTTCGCCAAAGCGGAATTTGGTGTTGATGAGCTGCAGCCGTGGGATATCGCTTACTACAGCGAGAAACAAAAACAGCACCTCTACAGCATCAGCGACGAGCAGCTGCGTCCTTATTTCCCGGAGAACAAAGCCGTTAACGGCCTGTTTGAAGTGGTTAAACGTATTTACGGCATTACCGCTAAGGAGCGCACCGATGTTGACGTCTGGCACCCGGAAATTCGTTTCTTCGAGCTGTATGACGAAAACAACGAGCTGCGCGGCAGCTTCTACCTCGACCTGTATGCCCGTGAACATAAACGCGGCGGGGCGTGGATGGATGACTGCGTCGGCCAGATGCGTAAAAGTGACGGCACGTTGCAAAAGCCGGTTGCCTACCTGACCTGTAACTTTAACCGTCCGGTGAACGGTAAACCTGCGCTGTTTACCCACGATGAAGTGATTACCCTGTTCCACGAGTTCGGCCACGGTCTGCACCATATGCTGACCCGTATCGAAACTGCCGGCGTTTCCGGTATCAACGGTGTGCCATGGGATGCGGTCGAACTGCCGAGCCAGTTTATGGAAAACTGGTGTTGGGAGCCGGAAGCGTTGGCGTTTATCTCCGGCCATTATGAAACCGGCGAACCGTTGCCGAAGGAACTGCTGGATAAAATGCTGGCGGCGAAAAACTACCAGGCGGCGCTGTTTATTCTGCGTCAACTGGAGTTCGGTCTGTTTGATTTCCGTCTGCACGCGGAATTTAACCCGCAGCAAGGGGCGAAAATCCTCGACACACTGGCCGAAATCAAGAAACAGGTCGCCGTGGTGCCGGGCCCAACCTGGGGCCGCTTCCCGCATGCCTTCAGCCACATTTTTGCTGGTGGCTACGCGGCGGGTTACTACAGCTATCTGTGGGCCGACGTGCTGGCGGCAGATGCCTTCTCTCGCTTCGAAGATGAAGGGATTTTCAACCGTCAAACCGGACAATCGTTCCTCGATAACATCCTCACCCGTGGCGGTTCTGAAGAGCCGATGGAACTGTTCAAACGCTTCCGTGGCCGCGAGCCACAGCTGGATGCGATGCTGGAGCATTACGGGATTAAAGGCTGATTATTCACGTGAAAATCTGCTTAGTCGATGAAACAGGCGCCGGAGACGGCGCCTTATCTGTTCTGGCCGCCCGCTGGGGACTGGAACACGATGAAGATAACCTGATGGCGCTGGTGATGACGACAGCACATCTGGAACTGCGCAAACGCGATGAACCTAAGCTCGGCGGTATCTTCGTCGATTTCGTGGGCGGTGCGATGGCCCATCGGCGCAAATTTGGCGGTGGCCGCGGTGAAGCGGTGGCGAAGGCGGTCGGCATTAAAGGCGATTACCTGCCGGATGTGGTCGATGCAACCGCAGGGCTGGGGCGCGATGCGTTTGTACTGGCCTCGGTAGGCTGTCGCGTACGAATGCTGGAACGTAATCCGGTGGTTGCTGCGCTGCTTGACGATGGCCTGGCGCGCGGGTATGCCGACCCGGAAATCGGTCCGTGGCTGCAGGAGCGTTTGCAGTTGATTCACGCGTCGAGCCTGACGGCGTTAACCGATATCACGCCGCGCCCGCAGGTGGTGTACCTCGACCCGATGTTCCCACATAAGCAGAAAAGCGCGCTGGTGAAAAAAGAGATGCGCGTGTTTCAGTCGCTGGTGGGGCCGGATCTGGATGCGGATGGGCTGCTGGAGCCTGCTCGTCAGTTAGCCACCAAACGAGTGGTGGTGAAGCGTCCGGACTACGCGCCGCCGCTGGCGGATGTCGCCACGCCGAACGCGGTAGTTACAAAAGGGCATCGGTTCGATATTTATGCGGGAACGGCATAGGCCAGATGGTCAGCTATAGTGCCCGATGGCGCTACGCTTATCGGGTCTACAGTTCGGTGCCGTTAGTAGGCCGGATAAGGCGGTAGCCGCATCCGGCATCACGGGTTAAACAAACGGTGCCAGCGGATCGGCAATCTCAAACGCTACCGCGCGGTCCGCCTTCGGCGGGTAAATCAGCTCGCTGACAATCGACACCTTCAGCTTTTTCGCTTCTGCGCGCGTCAGTTTCACCTGCTGATCCCATCCTTCGCTATACACCGCACCCCAGGCACCAAGATCCAGGCAGGTGACGTAGTTTTCCTGACGATATGGCAGTGGTGTTATGTTTAACAGGTCTGCCGCGGCATTATTACCGGCGAATTTACCCAGCAAGATGGCGTGCTGGCAGGTCATCAGCGCATGATTGCCTTTGTCGTCGGTGGCGGCGTAGGCTACATCGCCAGTGGCGTAGATATCATCGTGACCCACAACCTGTAGATTGGCATTGACATGCAGACGGCCCTGGCGATCGCGCGGGGCGTTAATCTGTGCTGTCAGGCTATTAGCCTGAACGCCGACGGTCCAGATAACTGTCTGGGAAGAAATCACCTGTCCATCTTTCAGCGTGACGCCAGAGGCATCCACGCATTCTACTTCCGCATTGACCAGCCACTCGACACCCAGTTCAGCAGAGGCTTCGATAATCACGTCACGTAATTCCTCGCTCCAGCGTCCGCCCGGCTGAGTGCCGCGTTCAACTACGACAACTCTGGTCTTAGCATCAGCGCCCAATATTTCGCGCAAACGACCTGGTAATTCCAGCGCCATTTCAATGCCGGTAAAGCCGCCGCCGCAGACCACTACCGTATTGCGAGCCTCACTTTCCGGTTGTAATGCCAGATCGTTAATGTGTTGCTCCAGTACGGCGGCGCTCTCAAGTTGGTCGAGGTCAAACGCGTGCTCGGCGGCACCGGTGACGGCGTCGCGGTTTACGTGACTTCCGCTGGCAAGCACCAGGCGGTCGTAGCGGCGCAGATGAATGTCACCGTTGGCATCTTTCCAGCTCACCTCTTTAGAGTCCGGGAGGATTTGCTCGACGTGACCTTGCAGGAAGTTGACGCCGGTAACGTCAAACAGCGGTTGCAGTGGTGCGACCAGCGTATGAACGGCGCTTTCATAAAAACGTGGGCGGACACGCAGCTCTGGCTGTGGCGCAATTACTGTAATATCAATGGCCTGCTGATGTTTATCCGCCAGTCGTGCGGCGCTTAATGCTGCCCACATACCGGCAAAGCCGGCGCCCACGATCAGAATTTGTTTACGCATTGGAGTTTTCTCACTGGTGACTACGAGTTATTTACTCGGATTTTATTTGTCGTAGTTATGAATTGCAATGCGATTGAGATCCTTTTTGCCTCAAAGGGTGAGGGTTTTTTATTATCTATTTGATAAATATGTATTTAAAGTTTTATTGTGAAGAGGGGTTACTTTGCTGTCTGGAATGAGTGAAACGAAAAAGCTACAATAAACTCAGATTAATTTTGACTGAGATAAGAGAATGGCATTCTACAGTTCTGGGGTTGAGTACGGCATTCATAGCCTGATGTGTATGGTCGACAGTAAGGGCGACGCGCGGGATATGAGCGTGCGGGAAATTGCCGAACTGCAAAGTGTGCCATATGACTATCTGGCAAAAATTTTCACCCGTCTGTCCAAAGCGGGTCTGGTGCGCAGCATTGAAGGCAAGGGCGGTGGTTTCCAGTTAGCTAAACCTGCTGAACACATCACTGTGCTGGATGTGGTGAATGCTATTGATGGTGATAAGCGCATCTTTGAATGTCGTGAAATTCGCCAGCGGTTGGCGGTATTTGAGGAGCATCCACCAGAGTGGGCCTGTGAAGGCATTTGTGGTGTGCGTTCGGTAATGGACATGGCCCAGCAGCGGATGGAAGAAGCGCTCGGTCAGCATACGATTCTGGACTTGGCGCGCAAAATGTACCGCAAAGCGCCGGACACCTTTGTGGTGGAAGTGCAGGAGTGGATAGACGCGCGTAAAGGGTAGTGAGTGAAAATGCCGGATAGGGCAATAGCCGCCATCCGGCACTGAAGGTTATTGTTCGGTGCTCGGCGTATTAATCATGCGGTTCAGCCATGGCACCATAATCGCCATCACCACCGTTACGGCCAGGGTCACCAGACCAATCTTACTGAAGACGTTGGTATAGATAGGCAGCGTTTGCAGCGGGTCGGTGATGTTCTCTGGTACGGCGGTGAACGTCGCGACATAACCCCCCATCAGGAAGGCTGCTGCCTGGGTCAGGAACCACATCCCGAGAATAAAGCCCATCAGGTGTTGTGGCACGAGAGCGGCGACCATAGCCAGCCCCAGGGCGCTAATCAGCAGTTCACCCAGGCTCTGGAACAGATACACCAGCACGATAAACCACGGCGACGTCAGCCCCTGCGCATCGGCAAACCACATTCCGGCTGCAGCGGCGGTCAGGAAACCCAGCGAGCACAGGAACATACCGAGCGTAAACTTCATCGGCATGGTCAGGTCTTTACCTTTGTTGCCCAGACGGGTATAGATTGCGGCCAGTACCGGACTCGCCAGTACCACCCAGAACGGGTTCAGCGCCTGGAAGCTTACCGGGTTGATGGCGAAACCAAGAATTTCATGGTGCACGTTATTGATAGCAAAGAAGTTCAGCGAAGTTGGCATCTGCGCGTACAGCACGTAGAACACCACCGCTTCCAGCATCAGGATAAAGGCCACAAACATTTTGTTGCGCCCGGTTTTATCCAGTTTGAAGGCCTGACGGAAGAAGATGATCGTCACGGCAATCGACAGGACGATCAGCACCAGGTTGGCAATCTGCACGTTGTGCATCAGCCAGGCGCAGATAAATACCATCACTACCGTTCCGGCCAGCACGCAGAATAGATTACGGAAATTCAGCGGCTTATGGTCTGGCTCTGAACCGATATTCTTCACCATTCCACGGCAGGCAAAGTAGACCAACAGCGCGACAATAAGCCCGGCCCCGCACAGATTATAGGTCACCGCATAGCCAAACTTATCGGCAATCACCGGTGCCAGCGACAACGACAGCAGTGAACCGATGTTAATCGACATATAAAACAGGGTGAAAGCACCGTCCAGACGGGCGTCTTTCGGTGGATAGCATTTTGACAGCAGGCTTGCCGGGTTGGCTTTAAACAGCCCATTACCGACGGCAATGGTACCCAAAGCAATAAAAATCAGGTCGGGCTTAAGCAGTGACATCCCGGTCATGAAGTAGCCGATCGCCAGCACAATGGCGCCGAGTACCAGCGTGCGCTTGGTACCTAACAGATGGTCGCCGACGTAGCCGCCGATCGAGATCAGGCCGTAGACCAGCGCGGCAAATGCACCAAAGGTGACAAATGCCTGTTCCTGCGAAAAACCGAGCTGCTTAACAAAAAATACCGCCAGGATGCCCTGAACGCCGTAATAGCCAAATCGTTCCCATAATTCCACAAAGAAGATCATGAAGAACGGACGAGGTTGCTGCAGCAAGCCCGTAGGTGCAGTTTTATTCATATTCCATCGCCTTTCAAAGCCATCCCGAAAAGTATGAACGCGTATGCTTAAACGCGCCGAAAAAGTCTTATTTTGTTATAGACTGCGGTTATTGGCCGCAGGAGTAGAGTATTATAGAGATGGTTTTCGATCCAATTAGTTGATCACACTAATTATGATTTATTTGTTGGATTGATGTACTAATTGTGTCTGAATGATAAAAACAAAAACGCCCGCAAAGGCGGGCGTTTACAGGCTTAACGACTTGTAGCGCGTCGGGTAATCTCCCGACGGCCAGCGTTTTATGCTTCTTCGTCGTCACGCAGCGGAACAATCAACATGTCGACGTGGACAGTGTTGATCAGTTGGCGCGCGGAGGACATTAGCTTGCTCCAGAAATCCTGGTGATGACCACAAACGACCAGATCCATGTCGTATTTTTTGATGGCATCAACCAGAACCTGACCCAGGTCGCCGCTACCGCTCAGGGTTTCGGTGATAGGGTAGCCTGCGTTGGTGGAAAGCTCGGTTAGCGCGTGGTGGGTTTCTTCAGAAATGCGTTTCTGCATGTCGCCCAGATTCACGTCGATAAGCCCGGTGTACAGGTCGGAATAGTTTACGTCAACGTGGATAAGGGAGACTTTAGCATTGTAAGGCCGCGCCATAGAGACCGCTTTTTCAACCAGAACTTTGCTTTCCGGAGAAAGATCAACCGCGATAAGAATGTGTTTATAAGCCATAGTGTTACTCCTTCCATAAGTTGTCGATGACTAGCCTGCTGGCGTTTACCTGCCGCCGCGTCATCCGCATCCTGCGAACCTTGCGCGCGGGGCTAGCCCAGTCGTAAAAACGTACCATATAAGGACTATCCTTACATTATAGCGACCAGGATAATCCGTCAATCCGCCTTGCTTGCCAAGCAGTTAAACAAATTTTTTAGTTAATTGCATTGATAGCGATTAACCTTCTGGCAAAAAAATTAACTAATCTCCTACACTATCTAGAGAGGCGTTCGGATGCGTGATACTAATACGAACGGTTCGGCTGTACTCTTCACTGAATGATTTGGCAGGGTATCGGGGAGCGGTAGTCCCGGAAAGGAGTTCCGTGGGCGGGTCGCCGGGGAGGAGGTATGATAAGCACCATTGCATTGTTCTGGGCTTTATGTGTCGTTTGCATTGTTAATATGGCGCGCTATTTTTCTTCGTTACGCGCACTGTTAGTGGTACTTCGTGGTTGCGATCCATTGCTTTACCAGTATGTAGATGGTGGGGGCTTTTTTACCTCGCATGGGCAACCGAACAAGCAGATGCGTCTGGTGTGGTATATCTACGCTCAGCGTTACCGCGATCATCATGATGATGAGTTTATTCGCCGCTGTGAGCGGGTTCGCGGTCAGTTCATCCTCACCAGCGCGCTATGTGGCCTGGTGCTAATCAGCATGGTTGCGCTGATTATCTGGCACTGATGCCAACGACAGATACAAAAAAAGCGGGTCAGAAAACTGACCCGCTTTTTTACCGTGCATTCGCTTAGATAAGCTTCAGAGAGAGCCAGTAAAGCCCGCCGGAAAGAAGAATTGCGGCTGGCAGGGTGAAGACCCAGGCCATCAGAATGCTGGTCACCGTTTTACGCTGTAAACCGCCGCCATCAACAACCATCGTCCCCGCAACGGAAGAAGAGAGAACGTGGGTGGTGGAAACGGGCATACCGGTGTAACTGGCGAGACCGATAGAGACTGCGGCAGTCATCTGTGCCGACATCCCCTGGGCATAGGTCATGCCTTTCTTACCGATTTTCTCACCAATGGTGGTGGCTACGCGACGCCAGCCGATCATGGTACCAATGCCCAGCGCCAGTGCGACGGCCATAATGATCCAGATAGGCGCGTACTCAATGGTGCTCAGCATGTCAGCTTTCAGTTTTTTCAGCAGACGCTGATCGTCAGTGCTTACGCCAGGCAGCTTAACCACTTTATCCGTGGTATCAGAGATGCACAGCATAATACGGCGCAGCTGACCACGCTGTTCGACGCTTAACTTGTCGTAGGTTTCCAGGTTCGCCAGCATACCTTTCGCACGTTCCAGCGCGTTGATGGTATTCGCCGGGTGGCAATGGAACTCTGTCGTCGTCGCTGGTGCCGCGTCCGTCGGGGACGGAATCAACTGGTCTACGCCTGTGGCCTGTTTAAGCAGGTCAGGACGCTGCTGGAAGAAGACTTCGACGTTATTGATGGCATCACGGGTACGGGTAATCTCGTAACCGGAAGCATTCATATTCACCACGAAGCCCGCAGGCGCTACGCCAATCAGCACCAGCATCACCAGACCAATGCCTTTCTGCCCGTCGTTAGCGCCATGAGAGAACGCCACGCCGATAGCGGAGAGGATTAGGGCAATACGCGTCCAGAACGGCGGCTTTTTCTTGCCATCTTTCTTTTCACGTTCTGCTGGCGTCAGGTGGATACGGGCACGTTTTTTTGTACCGCTCCAGTAGCGACGCAGAATGAAGATAAGACCGCCTGCAACCACCAGACCAACAATTGGCGAGATGATAAGCGAAGCAAAAATACCGATAACTTTCGGAATGTTAAGTGCATCCACTACCGAGGTGCCAGTCATCAGCGCATTGGTTAAACCAATACCGATAATGGCGCCAATCAGCGTGTGGGAGCTGGATGCAGGTAAACCAAAGTACCAGGTACCCAGGTTCCAGATAATTGCTGCCAGCAGCATGGAGAACACCATGGCAAGGCCATGTGACGATCCCATATTAAGCAGCAGATCCGTTGGTAGCATATGCACGATGGCATACGCCACGCTGAGACCGCCCAGCAAAACACCAAAGAAGTTGAACACCGCAGCCATGACCACCGCCAATTGCGAACGCATTGCACGGGTATAGATCACGGTTGCGACAGCATTGGCTGTATCATGGAAGCCGTTAATCGCTTCGTAGAACAGCACAAAAGCCAGAGCAAGCAATAGTAAAAGCCCGGTATGTAAATCCAGGCCAGCAAACAAATGTAGCATAGGACGTTACGCCATTTTGAGGACATGAACGCGGCGCATTATCAGTGACTTTGGCGGCGCGGGCAAAGTGAAATATAGAGTTTTTTTGATTTGTCTCCTGCTTTGTTTTACACCACTAAAGAATTATCCTATATATTTCAGTTAAATACCCTTTATCGGTAGTTTGGTGCTGGTGCGACCACTGAGGAATCTTTACAATTCACACCCGCTTTTTAGAGAGGATCGCAACGTGGAAAGGTTTGATACCGTTATTATAGGCGCTGGCGCAGCGGGTATGTTTTGTGCCGCGCAGGCAGGACAAGCAGGTAGTCGCGTACTGCTGATTGATAATGGTAAAAAGCCAGGGCGTAAGATTCTCATGTCTGGCGGGGGACGCTGCAACTTTACCAATCTTTATGTCGAGCCTGCCGCCTATTTGAGCCAAAACCCCCATTTTTGCAAATCGGCGCTGGCGCGTTACACGCAGTGGGATTTTATCGACCTGGTGGGCAAACACGGTATTGCCTGGCACGAAAAAACGCTAGGCCAGCTGTTCTGCGATGATTCCGCCCAACAAATTGTCGATATGCTGGTAGACGAGTGTGAAAAAGGTAACGTAACTATGCGGTTACGAAGCGAAGTTCTGAGCGTCGAGCGAGAGGGTGATGATTTCATTCTCGAATTGAACGGGATGATCGTGGGCACGAAAAAGCTGGTTATTGCCTCTGGTGGTCTCTCTATGCCGGGGCTGGGCGCGACGCCGTTTGGTTATAAAATTGCCGAACAGTTCGGTCTGAACGTATTGCCAACGCGCGCAGGACTGGTGCCCTTTACGTTGCATAAGCCACTGCTGGAGCAGCTTCAGGTGCTCTCTGGCGTGTCGGTCTCCTCTGTTATCACCGCCGAGGACGGCACCGTCTTTCGTGAAAATCTGCTCTTTACACACCGCGGGCTTTCTGGTCCGGCCGTACTGCAGATTTCCAGTTTTTGGCAGCCAGGCGAATTTGTCAGCATTAATTTGTTGCCGGATGTTGACCTTGCGAGCTTCCTCGATGACCAACGCAGCGCCCACCCTAATCAGAGCTTAAAGAATACGCTTGCTATGCAGTTGCCAAAACGGCTGGTGGAATGTTTACAGCAGTTAGGGCAAATCCCGGACGTCTCGCTGAAACAGCTTAACGTGCGCGATCAACAAACGCTGGTTGATACGCTGACCGATTGGCGGGTGCAGCCGAACGGTACGGAAGGGTATCGTACCGCTGAAGTCACGCTGGGCGGCGTTGATACCAATGAGCTTTCATCGCGCACGATGGAAGCACGTAAAGTGCCGGGACTCTATTTTATCGGCGAAGTGATGGACGTTACCGGCTGGTTGGGAGGCTATAACTTCCAGTGGGCATGGTCGAGCGCCTGGGCGTGTGCGCAAGATTTAGCGCCAGCCTGACTGTGACGCCCGACAACCTGAGCTGCCGGGCGTTATCATTAGTTCAGACCAAGAAAGTGCTGGGCGATTTTAAAGTAGATAATTAACCCGGTACCGTCGATAAGCGTGGCGATAAACGGGGCCGAAACCACGGCGGGATCAATGCCGATACGCTTGAGCACCATGGGGATCACTGATGACACCACGGCGCTCCACAGCGTAATGCAAACCAGCGTCAGGCTGACGATCAGCGTGATTTCCATGCCGATGCCCATCATCCACGCGCGTAAGCACCCTGCCAGACCCAGCGTCAGAGCGATCAGCAGCGAAGTTGAAACTTCTTTGCGGATCACCCGGCCCATATCGCGCAGCCGCACTTCTCCCAGCGCCATTGAACGTACCAGCGTCGAAGTGATCTGCGTACCGCTGTTGCCGCCAGTACCAATTAATAGCGGAATAAAAAAGGCCAGGGCAATTGCGGATTCCAGCGCCTCTTCAAAATGCTGAAGCACGCTGCTGGTATAGGCTTCTGCGACAAACAGCAGCAGGAGCCAGACCGAACGTTTTTTCCACAATGTCCACGGACTAATTTCCAGATAGGGTTTTTCCAGCGGTAGCGTGGCGCCCTGAAGCTGAACGTCTTCAGTAACATCATCTTCCTGTAGATGAGCGATCTCTTTTTCCATCAGACAACCGACCAGCTCACCTCTCTCAACGACAGCAACCAGATCGACTTCGCGTTCGGCTAACTCGGCAACGACCTGCGCCCGTTCATCATCAGGCTTTACATGAAATAAACAGCTGTCCGTAAGATGGTTGATGTTCAGCGACGTATCTTTTTCCTGCAATAAGCGCTTGATGGATAACACCCCGCGCAGCGCTTTTCCGGCCACAACAAAGACCTGGCCTGGGATGTCATCCGTTGTGAGTTGGGAGACAAAGTACTCGCGAGCGCCGTTCACGCTGAGATGGTCCGGCAGAGTAATAAAATCGGTGCGCATATATTGGGCGATAGCGTCGCCGTTGAAATCCGGCATAGGATGATGAGCGGCGCAGAGTGGCATAGATGACATGGTGTAATTCCCTATAAAAATCTCTCATAGGGGCGAACAAGACAGGGTTAGCACAGGCAGATCCCTACGTCCTGGTTTTAGCACTGAACAACGTATCTGTCCGATGGTGAAATCGTCAGAAGTTACCTTGGCAACACCTTGATTCGATGGATGCCTGTATTTCCCTGAGTGGTCTCTCTCGATACCAGCAGGGCGGTAACTTGTATTTGTACAGGAGCCTCGCCATAACGAGATCGGTAAATGAGCCGCTATTATAGGGATGCCTAATCATTGATTATGTTTATAGTTGCGATTGTTTATCAATCGTTGATATACGAAATATTTCTTGTGCCAGGGCTGAACTGGAAACGACAACCGAATAGACATATTGAATCCAGGTGTTAGTATTCAATAGACAGCAGTTATGAGTATGCGTGTTTCATTTCCGGCCAGGAACGCTGATGATGACAACATTACTACCCGATTTCACAGCATTTTCGTCACTCACTTCCTTCGCGGCGTGCGTTGCTATTACGCCTGTCCGCACTCTGGCCATTATTTCTCATTCCTTCTCATCCCGGATGGAATCTCCCGCTGAATAGCTGTTCAGTGGGCTTTGTGACACGCATCGTTTGATAACAGGGATTACGGCGGGTCGGATATGGAAAAGATTAAGCGTCATCTGGTGTGGTGGGGCGCGGGTATTGTGGTGGTGGTTGCTGCAATAGCATGGTGGATGTTGCGTCCTGCGGGGATTCCGGAAGGTTTCGCGGCCAGCAACGGCAGAATAGAAGCTACCGAAGTGGATATTGCCACCAAGATTGCCGGACGAATTGACACAATCCTCGTATCGGAAGGGCAGTTCGTTCGTCAGGGCGAGGTGCTGGCGAAAATGGATACCCGCGTGCTGCAGGAGCAGCGGCTGGAAGCTGTCGCGCAAATCAAAGAAGCCGAAAGCGCGGTGGCGGCGGCACGAGCGCTGCTGGAACAGCGGCAAAGTGAAATGCGCGCCGCGCAGTCGGTGGTAAAACAGCGCGAGGCGGAACTGCAGTCGGTCTCTAAACGTCACGTTCGCTCCCGTTCTCTATCCCTGCGTGGGGCTGTATCCGAGCAACAGCTGGATGACGACAGGGCCGCGGCTGAAAGTGCTCGCGCGGCACTGGAATCCGCCAAGGCGCAGGTCTCTGCGGCAAAAGCCGCAATTGAAGCCGCCCGTACCAGCATCATTCAGGCGCAAACCCGTGTAGAAGCCGCGCAGGCCACCGAACGTCGCATTGCCGCTGATATTGATGACAGCGAGCTGAAAGCCCCGCGCGATGGTCGTGTGCAGTACCGCGTCGCTGAACCGGGCGAGGTGCTTTCCGCGGGCGGTCGCGTACTGAACATGGTCGATCTCAGCGATGTCTACATGACGTTCTTCTTACCTACCGAACAGGCTGGTTTATTGAAGATTGGCGGTGAAGCTCGCCTGGTGCTGGACGCCGCGCCGGATCTGCGTATTCCGGCGACCATTAGCTTTGTGGCTAGTGTCGCGCAGTTCACACCGAAAACGGTCGAAACCAGTGATGAACGGCTGAAGCTAATGTTCCGCGTTAAAGCGCGTATCCCGCCAGAGCTGTTGCAGCAGCATCTGGAGTACGTGAAAACCGGTCTGCCGGGCATGGCGTGGGTGCGTGTTGATGAAAATCACCCCTGGCCTGACGACCTGGTGGTGAGGTTGCCGCAATGACGCATCTGGCGCTGGTTCCCGTTCCTCCCGTGGCGCACCTTGACGGCGTGAGTCAGCATTACGGGAAAACGGTCGCGCTGAACAACATCACGCTGGATATCCCTGCCCGCTGTATGGTGGGGCTTATTGGCCCGGATGGCGTCGGAAAATCGAGCCTGCTGTCGCTCATCTCCGGCGCGCGGATCATTGAACACGGCAACGTGATGGTGCTGGGCGGCGATATGCGCGACCCAAAACATCGACGGGATGTCTGCCCGCGCATTGCCTGGATGCCGCAGGGGTTAGGGAAAAACCTGTACCATACGCTGTCGGTGTATGAGAACGTCGATTTCTTTGCCCGGCTGTTTGGTCATGATAAAGCGGAACGCGAAGCGCGGATTACCGAGCTGCTGAACAGCACCGGCCTGGCACCGTTTCGCGACCGTCCCGCCGGGAAACTCTCGGGCGGGATGAAGCAAAAGCTGGGGCTGTGCTGTGCGTTAATCCACGACCCGGAACTGTTAATTCTCGATGAACCCACCACCGGGGTCGATCCGCTGTCCCGCGCCCAGTTCTGGGATCTAATTAACAGCATTCGCCAGCGGCAGACTAACATGAGCGTGCTGGTTGCGACCGCTTACATGGAAGAAGCCGAGCGCTTTGACTGGCTGGTGGCGATGAACGCCGGGGAGGTGTTAGCCACCGGGAGCGCCCAGCAGCTACGCGAACAAACCAACAGCAACACGCTGGAGCAGGCGTTTATCGCGCTGCTACCTGAAGCCCAGCGCCAGGCGCATAAGCCGGTGGTGATCCCGCCGTATCACGCTGAGCAAGAAGAGATTGCTATCGAGGCGAAAGACCTGACTATGCGCTTCGGTAAGTTTGTCGCCGTTGACCACGTTAACTTTCGTATTCCGCGCGGGGAAATCTTCGGTTTTCTCGGCTCCAACGGCTGCGGTAAATCCACCACCATGAAGATGCTCACCGGTCTGCTACCCGCAAGCGAAGGTGAGGCGTGGCTGTTTGGGCAAGCGGTTGACCCGAAGAATATCGATACCCGCCGCCGGGTGGGCTATATGTCGCAGGCGTTTTCGCTCTACAGCGAGCTGACCGTCCGGCAAAACCTCGAACTACATGCGCGGTTGTTCCATATCCCCGAAGCAGAAATCCCCGGGCGGGTACAAGAGATGAGCGAGCGCTTTTCGCTGACCGATGTCGAAGACGCGTTGCCCGGCGCGCTGCCGTTGGGGATCCGTCAACGCCTGTCGCTGGCGGTGGCGGTGATTCATCGCCCGGAAATGCTCATTCTTGATGAGCCGACCTCCGGGGTCGATCCGGTGGCGAGGGACATGTTCTGGCAACTGATGGTCGATCTGTCGCGGCAGGACAAAGTGACCATTTTTATCTCCACCCACTTTATGAACGAAGCGGAGCGCTGCGACCGCATGTCGCTGATGCACGCCGGAAAAGTACTGGCCAGCGGCACGCCGCAGGAACTGGTGAAACAGCGTGGCGCCGCCACTCTGGAAGAGGCGTTTATCTCCTGGTTACAGGAAGCGGCATGCCCGGCACCGGAAGCTCAGTTACCGCCAGCCAATGTTCCGATAGCGCATGAAAATAGTCAGCCGCCGCGGCAGGGCTTTAGCCTGCGGCGGTTGTTCAGCTACAGCCGCCGTGAAGCGCTGGAACTACGACGCGATCCGGTACGTTCAACCCTGGCGCTGATGGGCACAGTGATCCTGATGCTGATCATGGGCTACGGCATCAGCATGGATGTGGAAAACCTGCGTTTTTCGGTGCTCGATCGTGACCAGACCGTCAGCAGCCAGGCGTGGACGCTGAATCTGGCGGGATCGCGCTATTTTATCGAACAGCCGCCGCTCACCAGTTATGACGAGCTGGACAAACGGATGCGTTCGGGCGAAGTGGCGGTAGCAATAGAGATCCCGCCAAACTTTGGCCGCGATATCGCGCGTGGCACGCCGGTGAAGATTGGCGTCTGGGTCGATGGCGCAATGCCGAGCCGCGCTGAAACGGTCAGAGGCTACGTACAGGCGATGCACCAGACCTGGCTGCAGGATGTGATGGCGCGTCAACCCAATGCCAGTGGGCAAAACGGGCTGATGACCATTGAAACTCGCTATCGTTACAACCCGGATGTAAAGAGTCTGCCGGCGATTGTTCCGGCGGTGATCCCGCTGCTGCTGATGATGATCCCCTCGATGCTCAGCGCCCTCAGCGTAGTGCGTGAGAAAGAGCTGGGGTCGATTATCAACCTGTACGTTACGCCCACGACCCGCAGCGAGTTTTTACTCGGCAAACAGTTGCCGTACATCGTGCTGGGGATGCTGAACTTCCTGCTGCTGTGTGCGCTGTCGGTGTTTGTGTTCGGCGTCCCGCATAAAGGGAGTTTTTTAACCCTGACGCTGGCCGCGCTGTTGTACGTCACCATTGCCACCGGGCTGGGTCTGTTAATTTCCACGTTTATGAAAAGCCAGATCGCGGCTATTTTTGGTACGGCGATTATTACGCTGATCCCGGCGACGCAGTTCTCCGGGATGATCGACCCGGTCGCCTCGCTCGAAGGGCCTGGACGCTGGATTGGTGAAATTTACCCGACCAGCCATTTTCTGACCATCGCGCGTGGGACGTTCTCTAAAGCGTTGGATCTGACCGATCTCTGGCAGCTGTTTATTCCGCTGGCGGTAGCCATTCCGGTGGTGATTGGTCTGAGCGTATTACTGCTGAAAAAACAGGAGGGGTGATGCGCCGATTACGCAATATTTATAACCTCGGTATCAAAGAGTTGCGCAGCCTGCTGGGTGACAAAGCGATGCTGACGCTGATCGTCTTTGCCTTCACGATTTCGGTTTATTCTTCCGCGACCGTCCTGCCGGGTTCGCTGCATCTGGCTCCGATTGCTATTGCCGATATGGACCAGTCGCAGTTGTCGAACCGGATTGTGAACAGCTTTTATCGCCCGTGGTTTTTACCGCCGGAGATGATCACCGCTGATGAGATGGATGCCGGACTGGACGCCGGGCGCTACACCTTCGCCGTGAACATTCCACCTGATTTTCAGCGTGATGTGTTGGCCGGTCGGCAGCCGGATATACAGGTTAACGTCGATGCCACGCGGATGAGTCAGGCCTTTACCGGCAACAGCTATATCCAGAATATCATCAGCGGCGAGGTGAACAGCTTTGTGGCGCGTTACCGTGACAATCGTGAGCCGCCGGTGGCGTTGGAAATGCGTATGCGCTTTAACCCTAATCTGGAACCTGCCCGCTTTGGCGCGGTGATGGCGATTATCAACAACATCACCATGCTGGCGATCGTGCTTACCGGGTCGGCGCTGATCCGCGAGCGCGAGCACGGGACAATAGAACATCTGCTGGTTATGCCGGTGACGCCGTTTGAGATCATGATGGCAAAAATCTGGTCGATGGGTCTGGTGGTGCTGGTGGTTTCCGGTTTATCGCTGATGCTGATGGTAAAAGGCGTGCTCGGCGTACCGATTGAAGGTTCGATACCGCTGTTTATGCTGGGCGTGGCGCTGAGCCTGTTCGCCACCACCTCTATCGGTATTTTTATGGGCACGCTGGCGCGCTCTATGCCGCAACTGGGGTTACTGATGATTCTGGTACTGCTGCCGCTACAGATGCTCTCTGGTGGTTCTACACCGCGTGAAAGCATGCCGCAGGTGGTGCAGGACATAATGCTGACTATGCCAACTACCCATTTTGTCAGCCTCGCGCAGGCGATACTTTACCGCGGCGCAGGGTTTGGCATCGTCTGGCCGCAGTTCATGACGCTGTTGGCGATTGGCAGCGCGTTCTTCCTGATAGCGCTGCTGCGCTTTAGAAAGACGATTGGCACGATGGCGTAAACATTATTGCCAGGGGGCTTCGCTTGCCTAGCCTACAAACGGTAACGGAGTAGGCCGGATAAGGCGTAGCCGCCATCCGGCAACGAAACAGGCAATTACTCTTCTTTCGGCAGGCACTGCAAATGACCGTGGCGCACGCCGCGTTGGGAGATCACGTCATCGGCAAAATGCTGTACATCGCCCATGTCGCCTTTTAGTACGGCGATTTCCAGGCAGTCGTCATGGTTGATGTGCACGTGCAGCGTGGCGACCGATAAATCGTGGTGGTGGTGTTGGGTAGAAACAATGCGGCTCGCCAGGTCACGCTTCTCATGCTCATAAACATACGAGAGTACCGCGAAGCCCTGAGTGCCGTGCTCCTGAGTGGTTTCCTGCGCCAGTGCGCCGCGCAGAATATCGCGGATCGCTTCGGAACGGTTGTTGTAGCCACGGCGCTGACTCAGGCCGTCGAGCGTTTCTAATAAATCGTCATCAAGTGTGATGGTGATACGTTGCATCAGATTTCAACCTTACGATATTGCGCGGCGGCGCACGGGAATGAAAACATTACAGCCTGTGTACGGCGTCGGCGGTCAGGGTAAATGGCGTGGGGGTGCAAACCGCCAGGCTCAGGGTATCGATCTGGCACTGGCTGACGGAGAGTGAGGAGGTCAGCGCGGTACTGTCGACGCTGACGATTTGCCAGGCACTGCCGCCGCGCTGTTTCACGATAGCTTCTTTACGCGTCCAGATGCGCCAGAACGCCGCCAGCTGTTGCTCCGGGTGTTCGGCTTCAACTTCAGCGTGTTCCCCAAGACTGAATACCGTATTTGCCAGCGTTTGCCAGTTATCGCGCGGGCGAATAACTTCAATATCGCAGCCGACTTCCCCTTCGTCGCTGAGCAGCAGGACGATGTCATCGCCGCTGTGGCTGAGATTGAACCACAGCGGCGTATCGGCGGAAAAGGCCGGTTTTCCTTGCTCGCCATAGATGATGTTCGGTAATGGCGAAAGTGCATGGGAAAGCAGCACGCGACCTGCCAGCCAGCGCGCACGGCGAACACCTTGCGGCGCTTGCTCTTTCATCGCGGCAGGCAGTTCGCCAGCGCTTAAAACAGAAACTTTCCCAAGAACGATCCGGTACATATCAGGACTAACCTTTAGTAATAATGGGGTTGTGTACCACTCTTCACATGCTGTTTGCAAGTTTATCCCGGTAATCGACTTTTGGGCCTGCCGGGTCCGAGTAAAATTGCCAGTTTGCTACCGCCTGTGGTCGTTTCCATCCAGATTTTACACACGCTGGTTAACGGCACAGAGAGCAGCATGCCTACCGGGCCGAGCAGCCATCCCCATACCAGCAAAGAGAGGAAGACGATAAGCGTCGATAATCCCAGCCGATGCCCCATCATGCGGGGTTCGAGGATATTGCCAATAACCATATGCACCACCAGGAACAGCGCACCAACCAGTACGCATTCGTAAATGCCGTTGAACAGCAGCGCCTGGATCATGGGCGGGACGGCGGAAATGACCGAGCCAATGTTGGGCACGTAGTTTAGCAGGAAGGCCAGCACGCCCCACATCAGAGCAAACTGAATCCCCATCAGCGCCAGACCCAGCCAGATGATGGCACCGGTCCATAAGCTGAGCAACGTTTTCAGTGCCAGATAGTGAGATACGCCCTTGAGCGCCCGATGCAGCCCCGCAATATGGATTTGTGGGTTGTTCAGCGAAAAGCGCAGCTTATAAGGAACATGACGTACCTCAAACAGCATAAAGACGACCGTCATCACCAGCAGAACGACGCTGGCCATGGCGCCGGAAAGACTTGTCATCAGCGTGGTGGTGAAGGTCATTATTTTGTCGGAGTCCATGCGTTGTAGCATGCGCTCCGGGGACATATGCAGATTTAAAAAGGGAACCATCTCTTGTAAATGCAGGACCTTACGTGTCAGCTCCTTGTTGTATTTGGGTAGCATGGCCATGAATTCCGTGATCGAAGACGCGAGGACGCCGATCAGTGCCGTGAGGACGAACAGCATCACCACCACTACGAGCGTAATGGCAACCGGGCGACGTACTCCCCGGCGAATAAACCAGGCGACCAGCGGATTCAATACAATGGCAAAAAAGAGGGCCAGCAGCAGTTGCACAATGATATCCGCCGCGGCATGAATACCGGCGAGGATCACCACCAAAGCAGCCAGTTTGAGTAAAATGTGCAAACCCGTTTTATCGGGCTGAGCGGTTGTCATATTTTCTTCCTGTTTGCGTTTTTGCATTAAGTGTAGCGGCTGGCTTGCGGCTGAGATTCCTAAACTGACTGCTGATTTCTGCGCGGCAACATGGTAGAAATGAAACACTGTTGTGAAAACGTGGTGACCCTCCATGCCCGAACCCGTCGCTGAACCGACGCTGAGCGGTTTACGCCTTAACCTGCGCATTGTCTCTGTGGTGATGTTCAACTTCGCCAGCTATCTGACCATCGGCCTGCCGCTCGCGGTCTTGCCGGGCTATGTCCATGATGTGATGGGGTTCAGCGCCTTCTGGGCTGGGCTGGTTATCAGCCTGCAATATTTCGCTACGCTGCTGAGCCGTCCGCATGCCGGTCGCTATGCCGATCTGCTGGGGCCAAAGAAGATTGTGGTATTCGGGCTGTGTGGCTGCTTTTTAAGTGGTCTGGGCTATTTGCTGGCGGGATCAACGAACGGCTGGCCGCTGGTCAGCCTGCTGCTGCTGTGTCTGGGGCGGGTGATTCTCGGGATCGGGCAAAGCTTTGCCGGAACAGGCTCTACGCTGTGGGGCGTGGGGGTAGTTGGCTCAATGCACATCGGACGGGTGATTTCCTGGAATGGCATCGTGACCTATGGCGCGATGGCGATAGGCGCGCCGCTGGGCGTTCTGTTTTATGCCTGGGGGGGCTTACAGGGGCTGGCGCTGACCGTGATGGGCGTGGCGCTGGTGGCGATACTGCTGGCGCTCCCTCGTCCTGCGGTGAAGGCCAGCAAAGGCAAACCGTTGCCGTTTCGCGCGGTGCTCGGGCGCGTCTGGTTGTACGGTATGGCGCTGGCCTTGGCCTCCGCTGGATTTGGGGTGATCGCTACGTTTATTACCCTGTTTTATGATGCCAAAGGCTGGGACGGCGCAGCTTTCGCGCTGACGCTTTTTAGCTGCACATTTGTCGGCACTCGACTGTTGTTCCCAAATGGTATCAACCGTTTAGGCGGGCTGAATGTGGCGATGATTTGCTTTAGCGTCGAGATTGTCGGGCTGCTGCTGGTCGGGATGGCTTCCATGCCGTGGATGGCGAAAATCGGCGTTCTGCTGGCTGGGGCTGGGTTCTCACTGGTTTTCCCGGCGCTGGGAGTGGTAGCGGTAAAAGCCGTCCCGCAGCAAAATCAGGGCGCTGCGCTGGCGACCTACACGGTGTTTATGGATTTATCGCTGGGGGTTACCGGGCCGCTGGCCGGGTTGATAATGACGTGGGCGGGCGTGCCGGTTATCTATCTGGCGGCCGCTGGGCTGGTGGCGGTGGCGTTATTGCTGACATGGCGGCTAAAAAAACGGCCTCAGGTGGTGTCACCGGAGGCCGCGTCATCGTCTTAACCGTTACTGGATAACCAGCGTGTTAATGATGTTTTCTGCGGTAGTCTGCGCTTTTTGCTGATCGTCAGCAGGCAGCGTGATTTGCAGGGTCAGCAGTTGATTGTCCACTTTACCCAGCACTACGGAAGAGTAAGCGGTCTGGCCTTTGGCTGAGATGATGCTGTCTAACTGCTGCAACGTGTGGCCTTTCAGCTCAATAGATTTATTGGTGACGACCTGCAGCTGCGGGTCGCGGCTACGCTGCTGATCTTCCAGACGTTTTGCCAGCACAGCCAGGTCTTCGTTGGTGTTGTCGCCAACAATCACAATCACCGCTTTCTGGCCGGTTGCGTCAGAATAGACGTGCATATTGTTCGCCTGGGTGCCCAGCTTGCCGCTCTGATCGGTCATATCCGCTGGCAGGGAAAAACTGAGTTTGCCGTCCAGCAGGCTGACCGGTTGTCCGCTGGCGCTACTTTCTGCGGCAGCACCCTCGGCTGGCGCTTTTGTATCGCTATTATCACAGGCTGCAAGCCCCATAACCAGCAGGCCAATACCGACATATTTAACCAGATTGCGCATTGACTTCTTCCTTTCGATAAACGGCCATAACGGCTCATTCGTCCATCTTATCACAACTCGGAAAATGAACCTTTAACTCGTCTGCAATGCAGCGATTTCGGATTTATCTGCCAGCCTTTTCAGCAACATATTCAGCAGCACGCCGTACATCGGCAGGAAGAAAATAATGCTGATCAGCACCTTGAAACAGTAATCGACCAGCGCGATTTCCATCCAGTGCTCGGCCATGAAGGCATCCGGGCTACGCCAGAAAGCGATAAAGAAGAAGGCCAACGTATCGCTGATATTGCCAAATAGCGTGGACGCTGTCGGTGCCAGCCACCAACGACGGTTCTGGCGCAGGCGGT
Source organism: Citrobacter sp. Cf116 (assembly GCF_030336505.1). NCBI lineage: Bacteria > Pseudomonadati > Pseudomonadota > Gammaproteobacteria > Enterobacterales > Enterobacteriaceae > Citrobacter > Citrobacter sp. Cf116. The sequence goes on from NZ_JAOWEQ010000024.1 coordinate 289,724, forward strand.
TAAAGACATGCACATCCAGAATTTGTCCCAGCGCGTAAGCCATAAAGCTGGCGGCGGCGATACGGGCAACAAACAGGTTAAAGTGCAGCAGTGCGCCAAATCCCTGCCACGATCCCATATAAAACAGGGACGAAACGACATAGGAGATCAGCAACGCGGGGATCATCACCGCAAAGATGATACGTCGAGCCAGCGGCGCGCCAAAAATACGCACGGTCAGGTCGGTCGCGAGGAAAATAAACGGAAAGCTAAATGCGCCCCATGTGGTATGGAAACCAAAAATGGAGATTGGAAGCTGCACCAGATAGTTGCTGGAGGTGATCACCAGCAGATGAAATAGCGATAGCCAGAACAACGCTTTTACGCGCTGAGTTTTTGTAAACGGAGTCATATTGTGACCTTTTTGTTGGATGGGGTGAGGGAACCCAATAAAAAACCGTCGCATGATACTGCTTTAAGAGCACATTGCAATGGTTGTTTTTCACGCAATCGTTAACCTGATTGGCTTACGCCACAACAGAGAGTAAAATAACGCCGTTTTTGTATGAATGAGACGACGATGAGCGACCTGTTTACTTCCCCCGACCATACTCTTGATGCCCAGGGACTGCGCTGCCCGGAACCGGTGATGATGGTGCGTAAAACCGTACGTGGCATGCAGGCCGGTGAAACACTGCTGATTGTCGCCGACGATCCGGCAACAACCCGCGATATTCCTGGCTTCTGTACCTTTATGGAGCATGAGCTGGTGGCCAAAGAGACCGACTCGCTGCCGTACCGCTATCTGCTGCGTAAAGGTCACTAGTTTTGTTTGCTGGATGGCGCTAACGCTTATCCGGCCTACAAAGAACGTGTAACCCGTAGGCCGGATAAGGCCACGCCGTCATCCGGCAAAAAACTATCCTTTACGTAACAACCGCAGCGCGTTAGCGGTCACCAGTACCGTTGCCCCCGTATCGGCCAGCACTGCCAGCCACAATCCGGTTATCCCGAGCAGCGTGGTGACGAGGAAAATCCCCTTCAGGCCCAGCGCAATCGCAATGTTCTGGCGAATATTGGCGTGGGTGGCCCGCGCCAGTTGAATCATTTGCACCAGACCGCGCAGGCGGTTGTGGGTCAGGGCGGCATCGGCGGTTTCCAGCGCGACGTCGGTACCGCTTCCCATCGCAATGCCGATGGTAGCCGCTTTCATTGCCGGAGCATCGTTGATACCGTCGCCAACCATCGCCAGCGGCGATTGTCGGTTGAGATGGGTAACGGCCTGCACCTTATCTTCCGGCAAGAGTCCTGCTTTAAATTCGAGACCCAGTTCACCGGCAATGGCGGCCGCTGCACGCGGGTTATCACCGGTCAGGATCACGCCTTTCACGCCAATCTGATCAAGCTCGGCGATAGCGTTGCGAGCGTCGTCGCGCAGTGTGTCCTGTAGGGCCAGCACGCCGAGTAAAGTATCGTTACGCAGCACCAGCACCACCGTTTGGCCCGCGCTTTCCAGCTCGCTTATCTGCCCGGCAAAGGCATCAGCAGGCTGCTTACCGGCGGCGCAAATCAGCACGCGCTCGCCGTCGACCAGCGCTTCAATTCCAGAGCCAACCAGAGCCCGTTGCTCTCTTGCGACAGGAATAGTCAGTTCGCGTGTTTGTGCTTCCCGGACAATCGCTTGTGCCAGCGGGTGTGTCGCACCTTGCTCTACTGCTGCCGCCAGTGCCAGCAGTTCAGCTTCACCAATACCGCTTGCCGGATGAATCGCTGTGACGCGCGGTTTACCGATGGTCAGGGTGCCGGTTTTATCAAACGCCACCTGCGTGACCCTACCCAACTGTTCCAGCGCGGCCCCGCCTTTGATTAACGCCCCACGACGCGCCGCGGCGGCAAGACCAGAGGTAATGGCTGCGGGGGTTGAAATCACCAGTGCGCAAGGACAGCCAATCAACAGCAGCGTCAGTCCTTTATAAATCCACTCCTGCCAGGATGCGGCAAACAGCAGCGGCGGTACGAGGGTGACCAGCAGCGCAACCGCCATAATGGCTGGAGTGTAAATTCGACTGAAACGGTCAATAAAGCGCTCAATGGGGGCGCGACGTTCTTCCGCTTCTTCAATCAGCTTCAGAATACGATCAATGGCGCTGGCGCCCGGTTCGGAGAGCACTTCCAGCGTAACCAGACGGTCCACGCTGGTAGCACCTGCCGGGACTTTCTCGCCGGTGGCGCGTTCAACCGGGATCGATTCGCCGGTCAGTGCGCTTTCATCAAAACTGGCAAAGCCGGAAACCAGTTTGCCGTCGGCAGGTAAACGCCCACCCGCGGCAACTTCAATAACATCGCCAGGGCGGAGGCTATTAATAGCCACCTCTTCGCGCTCGCCGTTACGCAGGCGCGTGGCGGTTTCCGGTTTGAGCGCCATCAGTGCACTGACCCCTTTACGGGCGCGGCTGGCGGCCCATCCTTCCAGGCGTTCGCCAATTAAAAACAGCAGCAGCACCATGGCGGCTTCCGCCGTCGCGCCGATAAACAGTGCGCCGATGGCGGCCACGCTCATCAATGTTTCAATGGCAAAGTAGCTGCCGGTTTTCATCAGACGCAGGGCCTGACGGGCAATGGGATACAGACCGACCAGCGTGGTGGCGATAAACGCTATCTGACCGAAGGGATGATTGAACTGCTCCAGTCCCCAGCTAATCGCCATCATGATAATCAGCGAAATCAGCGGTAGGTTTTCTTTAAAACGTGACTCGGGGGCGGCGTCCGTCGTGTGCTCATCGCGCAGGGTATAGCCTGCTTTTTGCACCGCGTTTTCAACTTGCTGGCGGATATCGGAACCGGCATCGACCACCAGTTTTTCAGTGGCGAACAGAACCTGGACCTGGTTGACGCCGCTGACCTGGCGGACCGCATTCTCTACTTTGCGGGCGCAGGCTGCACAGTCCATGCCCGCCACTTTCCAGGAATAGCGGGTACCTAGTACGGTATCGGATACGGGCGGTGTAGTGGAGCAGCTTCCTTCGCAGCAGCAGTCATCCGCCTTTTGTGGCGCAGGCGCTGGCTTGAAAGAAGAAAATTGTGGGGCCTTTTTGCCACTGGTATCAGGTGTCGACATGGCATCCTCCGGTTGATAATCATTTCGTATTAACCGGAGGATACACTCTGGAGTCGACTCCAGAGTCAAGCGTTTTAAAGATACAACGAACGAACAATCAGGAAATGTCCGGCGAAGTAGCAGGCGGCGGCAATGGCGTTATCGGCGCGAAAGCGACGACGGTAATGGCTACCCAGCCAGACAATATTGCCGATGAACAGGAGCGATGCGCCCATAAATGCCGACAGCGCCGGAGCGGTCGGGCGGAAGAACCACAGCTCACCGGCCATCCAGACCATCATCAGCGTGATGCCAATAAAGGTGCAGATAGCGACACGCAGCTCTTCCAGACGCGTCCAGATCACGGCGATCAGCAACGCCCCCAGTACCACCAGCACCAACGGCAAAGGCCAGAAGAATGACAGCGTCATTTGGCTGGCGAAGTAAATGGTATACAGCAGATGCGACAGGAAGAATGCCCCAACTGCGTACAGCAGGCGTTGGCGCGGCAATAGCGTCAGCGCGTCGCCCAGCAGCGAGGCCAGCAGACCAGCCAGTACCAGGTAACTGATAGCGTTAAACATTGGCGCCTGCCAGGCCAGCAGCGCCAGCAGGAGTAACGTCAGGGGTTTAAAGACCCAGCGTTGCCAGGCGGGCCCACGATAGGAAGCATCCACGAACAACCATGCGGAAAGGCAGACAGCGATAAACGACCAAAGCATCTTAGTTCCTTGAATTCGTTATTTTTTCGTAAGCGGGGTGCTTACGGCTCTACTGTCCAGTGTAGAGGTCGACACTGCCAGATGACAACACCATAACGGGCAATGTATGCTTATTTCCGCATTTTCTGATGGGTTAATACTATGAGCAAACCACCACTTTTTTTCATTGTTATCATTATCTTAATTGTTGTCGCCGCGTCGTTTCGCTTTGTTCAGCAGCGGCGTGAAAAAGCCGATAATGATGCGGCGCCGCTGGTGCAAAAGCAGGTGGTGGTGAGTAACAAACGGGAAAAACCGCTTAACGATCGACGATCCCGTCAACAGGAAGTGAGCCCGGCGGGAACCAGCATGCGCTATGAAGCCAACTTTAAGCCACAAAACGGCGGCCTGGAGCAGACGTTTCGTCTGGATGCTCAGCAGTACCATGCGCTAACGGTCGGGGATAAAGGCACGCTAAGTTACAAAGGTTCGCGTTTTGTTGATTTTACGCTTGAACGCTAAGGTGTCATCTGACTGATGCCGGATGGCGGCTTACGCCTTATCCGGCCTACAGATTTTTTCGCCCCGGCTCGCAACGTGCCGCCGGGCGAAAAGAGCGTAGTTACTTCTTCAACTGATCTTTAATCTTCTTCTGCCACACCAGTAGCTCAAAGACGCCGAACAGAAAAATACGGATTTTCTCTCCGTTGGTCATCTGCGGGCCATCTTTAGGCATGGTGCTTTTTAGCAGCGCCAGTTGCATGCCATGCATCAGCACCATAAATATCAGTGCGACGTTAACGAAGATGTTAAGCGGGCGTGGAAAGGGTTGGAAAATATTCAGTAGTAAAAATGCCCAGACGCACAGCATCAGCAGGCGTCCCAGGTTAATCAACATCGTGTTCTCCTCGTGCTTCACGTTGGTACAGGCGATAGGCGACCTGTCCGGCAACTTTCTCACGGTATAGCGACCAGTTCACCGGAACCGGCGGCAAACCGTTTTCTACTTCGCTTTCAACGTAAATATACGCTTCATTTGCCAGCCAGCCATGAGTTTCCAGAAGTGTTAATGTTTCTTCCAGTAACCCTTTGCGAAACGGCGGATCCACAAATACCACGTTATGCGGCGTACCCGTCTGAGCCAAAAATGTCAGCGTATTGGTATTGACGACGCGGGCATGGGAGGCTTTCAGCGTAGCGAGATTCTTTTGCAGCTGCTGAGACACCGCGCGATCCATCTCCAGAAGCGTCGCATTTGCCGCATAGCGAGAGAGCGCTTCCAGCCCCAGCGCGCCGCTGCCGGCGAAGCAGTCCAGACAGTGAGCATCGACCATTACCGGGGCCAGCCAGTTAAACAACGTTTCGCGCACACGGTCGGTGGTCGGACGCAGGCCGGGGCTGTCCGGAACCGGGAGTTTACGGCCACGCCATTGCCCGCCAATAATGCGGATCTGGCCGCTACCAGAGTGATTCGGTTTTTTCATTTCTATTATTGCTCAATCCGCCTATAGCATGTCATTCCAGGCGGTGATGTGAGTTAAGTTAACCCATCGCCTTTCAAGTTACCTCTTCGTTGGCTGCACTTACTCACCCGAATCACTTACTAAAAGTAAGCTCATCGGGATTCGTGCGCTTGCCGCCTTGACGTAACTCGAAATTCATTGGGTATAAGTGATAGACTATTTCATCATTTTTTTAGCTGCTATGTACATAGCGTTGACGCTGTGCCATGAAGCAACAGCGGGGGAGTGTAGTCGCAAATGGCGAAAGAGAAAAAACGTGGCTTTTTTTCCTGGCTGGGCTTTGGTCAAAAAGAGCAGGCACCGGAAAACGAGACAGAAGTAAAAAACGAAGAACAACAACCGGTTGCTGAAGAAACTACCGTCGTTGACGAACAGCCGCGCGCCGAGGAAACCCGTAGCGAGGCGGAAACGCAAGCCTTTGCAGCTGAAGTCGTTGAAGTAACTGAACAGGTTGCGGAAATTGAGAAACCGCAGCCGGAAGAAGAACCTGTCGCCGAACAAGCGCAGCCGGAAATTGAGCCGGTTGCTGAACCCGTTGCTGAAACTGTAGTGGAAACGCCAGCTGCGGTGGTTATCGAACGCGAAGAATTGCCGCTGCCGGAAGAGGTGAAAACCGAAGAAGTTTCTGCCGAAGAGTGGCAGGCCGAAGCGGAAACCGTGGAAATCGTTGAGGCGGCTGAAGAAGAAGCTGAAAACGAGCCGCAACTGACCGACGAAGAGCTGGAAGCCCAGGCGCTGGCCGCTGAGGCTGCTGAAGAAGCGGTTATGGTGGCGCCGGTAGAAGAACCTGCTGTGGAAGAACCGGTAGAAGAAGAGGTGGTCCAGGAGCAGGAAAAACCAACCAAAGAAGGTTTCTTTGCGCGTCTGAAACGCAGCCTGCTGAAAACAAAAGAAAACCTCGGTTCCGGATTTATCAGTCTGTTCCGTGGTAAAAAGATCGACGATGATCTGTTTGAAGAGCTGGAAGAGCAGCTGCTGATCGCCGATGTGGGCGTAGAAACGACCCGTAAGATCATTGCGAATCTGACAGAAGGTGCCAGCCGCAAGCAGCTTAAAGATGCGGAAGCGCTGTACGGCCTGCTGAAAGAAGAGATGGGCGAGATTCTGGCGAAGGTTGACGAACCGCTGAATGTTGAGGGCAAAACACCATTTGTTATCTTAATGGTTGGCGTCAACGGTGTGGGCAAAACCACCACTATTGGTAAGCTGGCGCGTCAGTTTGAGCAGCAGGGTAAATCAGTAATGCTGGCGGCGGGCGATACTTTCCGTGCGGCGGCGGTAGAACAGCTGCAGGTCTGGGGTCAGCGTAATAATATCCCGGTGATTGCTCAGCATACCGGTGCGGATTCCGCGTCCGTTATCTTTGATGCCATCCAGGCGGCGAAGGCGCGTAACGTAGATGTGCTGATCGCTGATACCGCAGGGCGTTTGCAGAATAAATCGCACCTGATGGAAGAATTGAAAAAAATCGTTCGCGTCATGAAGAAGCTGGACGAAGATGCGCCGCATGAAGTTATGCTGACTATCGATGCCAGCACCGGGCAGAATGCGATAAGCCAGGCCAAACTGTTCCATGAAGCGGTGGGCTTAACCGGTATCACCCTGACCAAGCTGGACGGTACGGCGAAGGGCGGGGTTATCTTCTCGGTTGCCGATCAGTTTGGCATCCCTATCCGCTATATCGGTGTGGGCGAACGTATCGAGGATTTACGTCCGTTTAAAGCGGACGACTTTATAGAGGCACTTTTTGCCCGAGAGGATTAACAATGATTCGCTTTGAACATGTCAGCAAGGCCTATCTCGGTGGGAGACAAGCGCTGCAGGGAGTGACCTTCCATATGCAGCCTGGCGAGATGGCGTTTCTGACCGGCCACTCCGGCGCGGGGAAAAGTACCCTGCTGAAGCTGATTTGTGGAATTGAACGGCCCAGCGCCGGGAAAATCTACTTTAGCGGGCATGACATCAGCCGTTTGAAAAACCGCGAAGTGCCGTTTCTGCGTCGTCAGATTGGCATGATTTTTCAGGATCACCACCTGTTGATGGACAGAACCGTGTTTGACAACGTGGCAATCCCACTGATCATCGCGGGCGCCAGCGGGGACGATATTCGTCGTCGCGTGTCAGCGGCGCTGGATAAGGTCGGGCTGTTGGACAAAGCGAAAAACTTCCCGATTCAGCTCTCTGGCGGTGAACAACAGCGCGTCGGCATTGCCCGTGCGGTGGTGAATAAACCAGCGGTGCTGCTGGCGGATGAACCAACGGGGAACCTGGATGACGCGCTGTCGGAAGGGATCCTGCGCCTGTTCGAAGAGTTTAACCGCGTCGGGGTCACGGTATTAATGGCCACGCACGATATTGGCCTGATCTCCCGTCGCTCCTATCGCCAAATGGTTCTGAGCGATGGACATCTGCATGGAGGCCTGGCGCATGAATAGACGTGACGCTATTAACCAAATCAAACAGTTCGGTGGCCGACTGGATCGCTTTCGTAAATCGGGCGGTGCGCCGGGTGATGGCGGTCGCAACGCGCCTAAGCGTGCGAAGGCCACGCCAAAGCCGAACTCGCGTAAAACCAATGTCTTTAATGAGCAGGTACGTTATGCGTTCCAGGGCGCGTTACAGGACCTGAAAAGCAAGCCGCTGGCGACGTTCCTGACGGTGATGGTTATTGCCATCTCCCTGACGCTGCCAAGCGTGTGCTACATGGTTTATAAGAACGTAAACCATGCAGCAAGTCAGTATTATCCGTCCCCGCAGATCACCGTTTACCTGCAAAAAACGCTGGATGATGATGCGGCGGCGCGGGTGGTTGGTCAGTTGCAGGCCGAGCAGGGCGTGGAGAAAGTGAATTATCTTTCCCGTGACGACGCGCTGGGCGAATTCCGTAACTGGTCTGGATTTGGCGGTGCGCTGGATATGCTGGAAGAGAACCCGCTGCCGGCCGTGGCGGTGGTAATCCCGAAACTGGACTTCCAGGGTACGGAGTCGCTAAACACGCTGCGTGACCGCATCGCACAAATCAACGGTATTGATGAAGTGCGGATGGATGACAGCTGGTTCGCTCGCCTGGCGGCGCTGACGGGCCTTGTCGGACGCGTTTCCGCGATGATTGGCGTGCTGATGGTAGCGGCGGTCTTCCTCGTCATCGGTAACAGCGTGCGTCTGAGTATTTTTGCGCGTCGCGATACCATTAACGTGCAAAAACTGATTGGCGCGACGGATGGATTTATCCTGCGTCCGTTCCTCTACGGCGGGGCACTGCTCGGTTTTTCCGGTGCATTTCTTTCACTGATTTTGTCAGAAATTTTGGTGATGCGTCTGTCGTCAGCGGTAACTGAAGTGGCACAGGTATTTGGAACCAAGTTTGATATCAATGGTTTATCATTCGATGAATGCCTGTTATTGCTGCTGGTGTGCTCGATGATTGGCTGGGTGGCAGCCTGGCTTGCCACGGTTCAACATTTACGCCACTTTACCCCCGATTAAAAAATCTCTGGTATAATCTTTCCCTGCACTGAGTAGTTCGCTCTGCAGGGAAAGAGTCCCTGTGATCTCTTCCCGGCGTATTCATTGTGATGTCACATTTTGTGCGTAATCTATACACATTACGACATGGAACTTGTGGATAAAATCACTGTCTGATAAAAGATTGAATGATATTCTCGTTGCTCATAAGCTCTGGCATGGTTGTTGCTATTGGTTTTAGCCAATGCGCCAGATGAAAAGATTGAGAGGATTTGAATGACCAAAGAAATGCAAAATTTAGCTTTAGCCCCTGTTGGTAACCTGGAATCTTACATCCGGGCTGCGAACGCGTGGCCGATGTTGTCGGCTGACGAGGAGCGGGCACTGGCTGAAAAGCTGCATTACCAGGGCGATCTGGAAGCAGCTAAAACGCTGATCCTGTCTCACCTGCGCTTTGTTGTTCATGTTGCTCGTAATTATGCGGGCTATGGCCTGCCGCAGGCGGATTTGATTCAGGAAGGTAATATCGGCCTGATGAAAGCCGTGCGCCGTTTCAACCCGGAAGTGGGTGTGCGCCTGGTTTCCTTCGCCGTGCATTGGATCAAAGCTGAGATCCACGAATACGTTCTGCGTAACTGGCGTATCGTTAAAGTCGCGACCACTAAAGCGCAGCGTAAGCTGTTCTTTAACCTGCGTAAAACCAAGCAGCGTCTGGGCTGGTTTAACCAGGACGAAGTTGAAATGGTTGCTCGCGAGCTGGGTGTTTCCAGCAAAGACGTGCGCGAAATGGAATCCCGTATGGCGGCGCAGGACATGACGTTTGACATGTCTTCAGACGATGAGTCTGACAGCCAGCCGATGGCCCCGGTGCTGTATCTGCAGGATAAATCTTCTAACTTTGCCGACGGCATTGAAGAAGATAACTGGGAAGATCAGGCCGCGAACAAACTGACCCACGCAATGGAAGGTCTGGACGAGCGTAGCCAGGACATCATTCGTGCTCGTTGGCTGGACGAAGACAACAAGTCGACGTTGCAGGAACTGGCCGATCGCTACGGCGTTTCCGCTGAACGTGTTCGTCAGCTTGAAAAGAACGCCATGAAAAAATTGCGCGCGGCGATCGAAGCATAATCTTCCAGCCGATCTGGAAATGCTGATAAACCCTGGATGAAAATCCGGGGTTTTTTGTTTTTATCTCTCCCCCTCTCTCCTGACGTTTATGCTTTTTGTCATCAAGTTGTTATCTGCATGTCAAATTTAGCTATTCCAAAATAATAAAAATCGGGTATGTTTTAGCAGAGTATGCTGCTAAAGCACGGGTGGCTATCCAATAATCGAAATAAAGTGCTGAACAACAACATCACAACACACGTAATAACCACAATAATGGGGATTGTCAGGATGAATATGAAGGGTAAAGCGTTATTGGCAGGATGTATCGCCCTGTCTTTGAGCAATATGGCGTTTGCTAAGGATATTAAAGTTGCTGTCGTCGGCGCGATGTCCGGTCCGGTAGCGCAGTATGGCGATCAGGAATTTACTGGCGCAGAGCAGGCGATTGCAGATATCAATGCCAAAGGCGGCGTGAAAGGCGACAAACTGGTCATGGTGAAATATGACGATGCCTGTGACCCGAAACAAGCGGTAGCGGTAGCTAACAAAGTGGTCAACGACGGGATTAAATATGTTATCGGCCACCTGTGCTCATCTTCCACTCAGCCTGCGTCAGATATCTATGAAGACGAAGGCATTCTGATGATTACCCCAGCGGCAACGGCGCCAGAGCTGACCGCACGCGGCTATAACCTGGTGTTACGTACCACCGGTCTGGATTCCGATCAGGGCCCGACTGCTGCCAAATATATCGTTGAAAAAGTGAAGCCGAAGCGCATTGCGATCGTTCACGACAAACAACAGTATGGTGAAGGCCTGGCGCGTTCCGTGCAGGACAACCTCAAGAAAGCCAACGCTGACGTGGTGTTCTTCGATGGGATCACCGCTGGCGAGAAAGATTTCTCTACTCTGGTGGCGCGTCTGAAGAAAGAGAATATCGATTTCGTTTACTACGGTGGTTACCACCCGGAAATGGGGCAGATTCTGCGCCAGGCACGCGCTGCGGGTCTGAAAACCCAGTTTATGGGACCAGAAGGGGTAGCGAACGTGTCGTTGTCTAACATCGCGGGTGAGTCTGCGGAAGGCTTACTGGTAACGAAACCGAAGAACTACGATCAGGTTCCGGCGAACAAACCGATTGTGGACGCGATCAAAGCCAAGAAACAGGATCCGAGTGGTGCATTCGTATGGACCACCTACGCCGCGCTGCAATCCTTGCAGGCCGGTCTGAACCAGTCTGACGACCCGGCTGAAATTGCCAAATACCTGAAAGCAAACTCAGTGGAAACCGTAATGGGGCCGCTGTCATGGGATGCGAAGGGCGATCTGAAGGGCTTCGAATTCGGCGTGTTTGACTGGCATGCTAATGGTACGGCGACAGACGCCAAGTAATTTTCCTGGCGCCTTTCGCGCTGCAGGTGCGTTGGCTACGTTATTCAACCCCGGTCACTTACTTCTGTAAGCTCCCGGGGACTTCATAACTTGCCGCCTTCCTGCAGCGCGAAATTCTTGGAAAATTGCGAGGTGGTTTTTTATTTTTTCTCCCAGCATGTAGGCCGGATAAGCGTCAGCGCCATCCGGCTTTTTTATCTTTTTTCCCAGCCATTTTCCTGGGCCGTAAACCCTAACGCCTGCATAAACGCGGCCATCACGCTGCGGTCTTCAACGCCGACGTCGGCCATCCACCATGAACTCACGTCAGAGTTTTCCCGGATCACTTCTTCGATCAAATACTGCCCGACGCCGCGGCGGCGGGTGATATCGCGTACGCGCAATGAATCCAATGCGCCTTGTGTGCCGCTCAGGGTTACGCGAACTGCGCCTAACAGACGCTCGTTAAAGCGCGCGGCGTAGATCCGGTGCGTTTCATCTACGCTTAATGATGAGGCGGAATATTCCGGCCAGATTTTGCCCAGATCAATCTGGTCCTGGTCGCTAAAGTTATCTAAACGAACGATGGTCAGCTTCATTAACAGCATGTCCAAATCACAAAAGATGGAATGAGTGTACCGAAATAATTCGCCCGGATGCTTTCTCTTTTTTATGTGAATAACCAGATTAATAATTTTGTAACAACAGTAATGACAGTTTGAAACCGTAGAGATTGAAAAACAGGCAGAATAATACCCTGGAATGCAGCATTTTATTCGGCTCTTTGTACCGTTATTTTATGCTGACAAACGTGCTTTTTTTTGTTTATCTATAGTGAAAAGCAGAATATTATCTTTTCTTAATCGACTGAAAAATAGAGATTTTAGCCTGATTTTGCTTAAATGACTGCGCTAAACCATTAATGAGACTGGTAAAAATAGTGCAGTTCAAAAAAAGCACAGACTGCTTTTTAACCACATAAATACAAAATATTAATTACGTCACGAATGGGGATTCAGGTAATGAAACGGAATGCGAAAACAATCATCGCAGGGGTGATAGCACTGGCAATGTCACACGCGGTCATGGCGGAAGATATCAAGGTCGCTGTTGTCGGCGCGATGTCAGGTCCGGTCGCGCAGTGGGGTGATATGGAATTTAATGGCGCACGTCAGGCCATTAAAGATATCAATGCCAAAGGCGGGGTCAAAGGCGACAAACTGGTCGCTGTGGAATATGACGACGCCTGCGATCCGAAACAGGCCGTTGCGGTAGCGAACAAAATCGTCAATGACGGCATTCAGTATGTTATTGGACATCTGTGCTCATCTTCCACGCAGCCCGCATCAGATATCTATGAAGATGAAGGCATTCTGATGATTTCTCCGGGCGCCACAAACCCAGAACTGACCCAGCGCGGTTACGCTCACATTATGCGTACAGCGGGCCTGGACTCCTCTCAAGGGCCGACCGCCGCGAAATACATTCTGGAGAAGGTGAAGCCGCAGCGCATTGCCATCATTCACGATAAACAGCAATACGGTGAAGGCCTGGCGCGTTCAGTGCAGGACAGCCTGAAAGCGGGCAAAGCCAACATCGTTTTCTTTGACGGTATCACCGCCGGGGAAAAAGATTTTTCTGCGCTGATCGCTCGCCTGAAAAAAGAAAATATCGACTTTGTTTATTACGGCGGCTACTACCCGGAAATGGGGCAAATGCTGCGCCAGGCACGTTCCGTCGGGCTGAAAACCCAGTTTATGGGACCAGAGGGCGTCGGCAATGCGTCGCTGTCTAACATTGCTGGTGATGCCGCTGAGGGCATGCTGGTGACCATGCCAAAACGCTATGACCAGGATCCGGCGAATAAAGCTATCGTCGATGCGCTCAAAGCTGACAAGAAAGATCCAACTGGACCGTACGTGTGGATCACTTATGCAGCCGTCCAGTCATTGGCGACAGCAATGGATCGCAGCGGTAGCAAAGAGCCGCTGGACCTGGTGAAAGATCTGAAAGCACACGGGGCTGATACCGTGATTGGGCCGCTGAAATGGGACGAAAAAGGCGATTTGAAGGGATTTGAGTTTGGTGTCTTCCAGTGGCATGCGGACGGTTCATCGACCGTCGCGAAGTAATACCTGAAGACGAGTTATCCCACCGCCCGTGTAAAATGGGCGGGTATAAAAAGGTTACCTTATGTCCGAGCAGTTCCTCTATTTCTTGCAGCAGATGTTTAACGGCGTCACGCTGGGAAGCACCTACGCGCTGATCGCCATCGGTTACACGATGGTGTACGGCATTATCGGCATGATCAACTTCGCCCATGGCGAGGTGTATATGATCGGCAGCTATGTCTCCTTTATGATCATCGCTGCGCTAATGATGATGGGCATTGATTCCAGTTGGCTACTGGTCGCGGCGGGCTTCGTTGGCGCGATTGTGATTGCCAGCGCCTACGGCTGGAGCATTGAACGCGTGGCGTATCGACCCGTGCGCAGCTCTAAGCGCCTGATCGCGCTGATTTCCGCTATCGGGATGTCCATCTTCCTGCAAAACTACGTCAGCCTGACGGAAGGTTCGCGCGATGTGGCACTGCCCAGCCTGTTTAATGGCCAGTGGACCGTTGGCAGTAGCGAAAACTTCTCTGCTTCCATCACCACCATGCAGTTGGTTATCTGGATTGTAACCTTCCTGGCGATGCTGGCGCTGACGCTGTTTATCCGTTACTCCCGTATGGGTCGCGCCTGCCGTGCCTGCGCGGAAGACCTGAAAATGGCCAGCCTGCTCGGCATCAACACCGATCGCGTGATTGCGCTGACCTTTGTGATTGGCGCGGCAATGGCGGCGGTCGCGGGCGTGCTGCTTGGTCAATTCTATGGCGTAATTAACCCGTACATCGGCTTTATGGCCGGGATGAAGGCCTTTACCGCAGCGGTGCTTGGTGGCATCGGCAGCATTCCTGGGGCGATGATCGGCGGCCTGATTCTGGGCGTCGCGGAAGCGCTCTCCTCTGCTTATCTGAGTACTGAATACAAAGACGTCGTTTCATTCGCGCTGCTGATTCTGGTGCTGCTGGTGATGCCGACCGGTATTCTGGGTCGCCCGGAGGTAGAGAAAGTATGAAACCGATGCATTTTGCAATGGCGCTGCTCTCTGCCGCCATGTTCTTCGTCCTGGCGGGCGTCTTTATGGGCGTTCAGTTAGAGCTTGACGGCACCAAACTGGTGGTGGATTCCGCGGCGGATATTCGCTGGCAGTGGGTGTTTATTGGTACTGGCGTGGTCTTCCTCTTTCAGTTGCTGCGTCCAGCTTTCCAGAAGGGCCTGAAGAGCGTCTCCGGACCGAAGTTTATTCTGCCGGCGATTGACGGCTCCACCGTTAAACAGAAGCTGTTCCTGGTGGCGTTGCTGGTGATTGCCGTGGCGTGGCCGTTTATGGTCTCGCGCGGTACGGTGGATATCGCCACGCTGACGATGATTTATATCATCCTCGGCCTCGGCTTAAACGTGGTGGTGGGGCTTTCCGGCCTGCTGGTGCTGGGCTACGGCGGCTTTTATGCCATTGGCGCTTACACCTTCGCGCTGCTGAACCACTATTACGGACTCGGCTTCTGGACCTGTCTGCCGCTGGCGGGGCTGGTTTCCGCTGCTGCTGGCTTCCTGCTCGGCTTCCCGGTACTGCGCCTGCGCGGTGATTATCTGGCTATTGTGACCTTAGGCTTCGGTGAAATCGTCCGTATCCTGCTGCTCAACAACACCGAAGTGACCGGTGGCCCGAACGGTATCAGCCAGATCCCGAAACCGACCTTTTTCGGTCTGGAGTTTAGCCGTACCGCCCGTGAAGGCGGCTGGGATACCTTCAGCAACTTCTTTAACGTCAAGTACGATCCCTCTGACCGCGTCATTTTTCTCTATCTGGTGGCGCTGCTGCTGGTGGTCTTCTCGCTGTTTGTGATTAACCGTCTGCTGCGTATGCCGTTGGGCCGTGCGTGGGAAGCGCTACGTGAAGATGAAATTGCCTGTCGCTCGCTGGGCTTAAACCCTACGCGCATCAAACTGACAGCTTTTACCATCAGCGCCGCGTTTGCCGGTTTTGCCGGTACGCTGTTTGCCGCGCGCCAGGGGTTTGTCAGCCCGGAATCCTTCACCTTTGCCGAGTCCGCCTTTGTGCTGGCAATTGTAGTATTGGGCGGAATGGGCTCACAGTTTGCGGTGATCCTCGCGGCCATCCTGCTGGTAGTGTCACGCGAGCTGATGCGTGATTTCAACGAATACAGCATGTTAATGCTGGGTGGTTTAATGGTACTGATGATGATCTGGCGTCCGCAGGGCTTGTTGCCGATGACCCGTCCACAGTTGAAACTGAAAAACGGGGAAGCAAAAGGAGAGCAGGCATGAGTCAGCCATTATTATCCGTTAACGGCCTGATGATGCGCTTCGGCGGTCTGCTGGCGGTAAACAACGTTGAACTGGAACTGCGGCCGCAGGAAATAGTTTCGTTAATCGGGCCAAACGGCGCGGGAAAAACCACGGTCTTTAACTGTCTGACCGGTTTTTATAAGCCGACCGGCGGGACGATTAAGCTGCGCGACCAGCATCTGGAAGGACTACCGGGTCAGCAAATCGCGCGTATGGGCGTGGTGCGTACTTTCCAGCACGTACGTCTGTTTCGCGAAATGACGGTGATTGAAAACCTGCTGGTGGCGCAACATCAGCAACTGAAAACCGGCGTCTTCTCCGGCCTGTTGAAAACTCCGTCGTTCCGTCGCGCGCAGAGTGAAGCGTTGGATCGCGCCGCCACCTGGCTGGAGCGTATTGGTTTGCTGGAGCACGCCAACCGTCAGGCGAGTAACCTGGCCTACGGCGATCAGCGTCGTCTGGAGATTGCCCGTTGCATGGTGACCCAGCCGGAAATCCTGATGCTCGACGAACCCGCTGCGGGACTCAACCCGAAAGAGACCAAAGAGCTGGACGAACTGATTGCTGAACTGCGTAACCATCACAACACCACCATTTTGTTGATTGAGCACGACATGAAGCTGGTGATGGGGATTTCCGATCGTATTTACGTGGTGAACCAGGGCACGCCGCTGGCGAATGGGACGCCGGAACAGATTCGTAATAACCCGGATGTTATCCGCGCCTATTTAGGTGAAGCATAATGGGGGCGAGGATTAATATGGATAAGGCGATGTTATCGTTCGACAAAGTCAACGCCCACTACGGCAAGATACAGGCGCTGCATGACGTCAGCTTGTATATCAACCAGGGTGAAATCGTTACTCTGATTGGTGCCAACGGCGCGGGAAAAACCACGCTGCTCGGCACATTGTGTGGTGACCCGCGAGCGACCAGCGGGCGAATCGTCTTTGATGGTAAAGACATTACCGACTGGCAGACGGCGAAAATCATGCGCGAAGCGGTAGCGATTGTGCCGGAAGGGCGTCGCGTGTTTTCCCGTATGACGGTGGAAGAGAACCTGGCGATGGGCGGTTTCTTTGCCGAGAAAGACCAGTTTCAGGAACGCATCAAGTGGGTGTATGACCTGTTTCCTCGCCTGCATGAGCGTCGTATTCAACGTGCAGGAACGATGTCCGGCGGTGAACAACAGATGCTGGCGATAGGCCGTGCGCTGATGAGCCAGCCGAGGCTGCTACTGCTTGATGAACCATCGCTGGGTCTGGCGCCGATTATCATCCAGCAGATCTTTAACACCATTGAGCAACTGCGCGAGCAGGGGATGACCATCTTCCTTGTCGAACAGAACGCTAACCAGGCGCTGAAGCTCGCCGATCGCGGCTACGTGCTGGAAAACGGTCATGTGGTGCTGGAAGACACTGGCGATGCGCTACTGGCTAACGAAGCGGTGCGCAGTGCGTATCTGGGCGGTTAATCATTCTCTGAATAGACAAGGGGCCCGCTGTGGCCCCTTTTTATTGCGCTATGTTATTATTGAGAATAGTTATCAATAATAAAAAATGAACATGGAGAAAGGATGATTCGTTCAGGTACCTGCATGATGATTGGCAGTTTGTTTTTGACGCTTTCTTTAACTACCCTGGCCTCGACACCGCCAGCGTTTGACCCGCGCGATCCCGCAATCTGGGAAGAGAAATCGGACAACCCGTTAGCGCAATCCGACTCGCCCTGCGAAGTGTTTACCAGCTCGGTATGCCCGGGCTGGGAAGATGATAAATCAGATATCCAACGTGAACGTGAGCG
The DNA here is from genome assembly GCF_030336505.1 of Citrobacter sp. Cf116. Lineage (NCBI taxonomy): Bacteria > Pseudomonadati > Pseudomonadota > Gammaproteobacteria > Enterobacterales > Enterobacteriaceae > Citrobacter > Citrobacter sp. Cf116. The sequence goes on from NZ_JAOWEQ010000024.1 coordinate 307,191, forward strand.
ACGAGAGCAGCAGCGTTTACAGAATGAGTACGAACGACGCTGGCGCAGAGATTAATCTTTCTCCTGCAGCAACAGATAACGCCATCCTGGCCGGGTAAGGCATACCGCTACCCGGCTTTGTTGTGCACCACTCCGCATTTTCCTGTCACTACGCTTTCACCGCCTTGCCATCTGTTTGTCGCCTTACTATCTTTTTTTTGTAATAAAAAAGTTATTTTTCTGTCATTCGAGCATGTCATGTTACCCCCGCGAGCATAAAACGCGTGATATCGCGCATCCGGCACAACAAGAGAGATAACCGATGATATCGTTACGACATACAGCTTTAGGACTGGCACTTAGCCTGGCGTTTGCAGGTCAGGCACTGGCGGTCACCACCATCCCATTCTGGCACTCAATGGAAGGCGAACTGGGTAAAGAAGTTGATTCTCTGGCGCAACGTTTTAATGCCGCCAATCCCGACTACAAAATTGTTCCGCAGTACAAAGGCAACTACGAGCAGAGCCTGAGTGCAGGAATTGCCGCTTTCCGTACCGGAAACGCGCCTGTGCTGCTACAGGTTTATGAAGTGGGTACGGCAACGATGATGGCTTCGAAAGCCATTAAACCGGTCTATGAAGTATTCAAAGAGGCTGGCATCAACTTCGATGAGTCTCAGTTCGTACCGACGGTTTCCGGTTATTACACCGACTCTAAAAGCGGACATTTGCTTTCTCAACCGTTTAACAGCTCCACTCCGGTGCTGTACTACAACAAAGATGCCTTTAAAAAAGCTGGTTTAGACCCTGAGCAGCCGCCGAAAACCTGGCAGGACCTGGCGGAGTACACCGCGAAGCTGAAAGCGGCAGGCATGAAGTGCGGTTACGCCAGCGGCTGGCAGGGGTGGATTCAGATTGAAAACTTCAGTGCCTGGAACGGTCTGCCGGTCGCTACCAAAAACAACGGTTTTGACGGTACTGACGCGGTGCTGGAGTTCAATAAACCGGAGCAGGTAAAACATATCGCTCTGCTGGAAGAGCTGAACAAAAAAGGCGATTTCAGCTACTTCGGGCGTAAGGACGAATCCACTGAGAAGTTCTATAACGGGGATTGTGCCATTACCACCGCCTCTTCCGGTTCGCTGGCTGATATCCGCCATTACGCGAAATTCAACTATGGCGTCGGAATGATGCCGTACGATGCCGATGTGAAGGGCGCGCCGCAGAACGCAATTATCGGTGGGGCCAGTCTTTGGGTGATGCAGGGCAAAGACAAAGCCACCTACGAAGGCGTGGCGAAGTTCCTCAACTTCCTGGCGAAGCCTGAAATTGCTGCCGAATGGCATCAGAAGACCGGCTATCTGCCGATCACCACAGCTGCCTACGACCTGACCCGTGAGCAGGGCTTCTATGATAAGAACCCTGGGGCTGATATCGCCACCCGCCAGATGCTGAACAAGCCGCCGTTGCCGTTCACCAAAGGGCTGCGTCTGGGCAACATGCCGCAGATCCGTACCATTGTGGATGAAGAGCTGGAAAGCGTCTGGACCGGGAAGAAAAACCCGCAGCAGGCGCTGGATGCCGCCGTTGAGCGTGGCAATCAGTTACTGCGCCGCTTTGAGCAATCGACCAAATCGTAATGTGAAATGCCGGGTGGCGGCTGCGCCTTACCCGGCCTACAAATGCGCGTAGGCCGGATAAGCGTAGCGCCATCCGGCGCTGTTCAGGAATCAAACTTCCATGTCCTCATCCCGTCCGGTGTTCCGTTCGCGCTGGCTTCCCTATTTACTGGTGGCTCCGCAGCTGGTTATCACCGTTATTTTCTTTATCTGGCCTGCCGGTGAAGCGCTGTGGTACTCGCTACAATCCGTTGATCCGTTTGGTCTTTCCAGCCAGTTTGTCGGACTGGAAAACTTTGTCGCGCTGTTTCATGACCCGTACTACCTCGACTCATTCTGGACCACCATTAAGTTCAGTACGTTAGTCACGGTAAGCGGTCTGCTGGTGTCGTTATTTTTTGCGGCGATGGTGAATTACGTGGTGCGCGGCAGCCGTTTTTACCAAACGCTGATGCTGTTGCCTTACGCCGTTGCGCCCGCCGTTGCCGCCGTATTGTGGATCTTCCTGTTTAACCCAGGGCGCGGGCTGATTACCCATTTTCTCGGTGAGTTTGGCTATGACTGGAACCATGCGCAAAACAGCGGTCAGGCAATGTTCCTGGTGGTGTTTGCGTCGGTCTGGAAGCAGATTAGTTACAACTTCCTGTTCTTCTTTGCCGCACTGCAGTCTATTCCTCGATCGCTGATCGAAGCCGCCGCGATTGACGGTGCGGGGCCGGTTCGCCGCTTCTTTAAACTGGCGCTGCCGCTCATTGCCCCGGTGAGCTTCTTCCTGCTGGTGGTGAATCTGGTGTATGCCTTCTTTGACACCTTCCCGGTGATTGATGCTGCCACTGCAGGCGGGCCGGTACAGGCGACCACGACGCTGATTTATAAGATCTATCGCGAAGGTTTTGTCGGGCTGGATCTGGCTTCTTCCGCTGCACAATCGGTGGTGCTGATGTTCCTGGTCATTATTTTGACGGTGGTGCAGTTCCGCTATGTGGAAAGTAAGGTGCGTTACCAATGATTGAGAACCGTCGTGGGCTGACAATATTCAGCCATGCCATGTTGATTATGGGGATCATGGTGATCCTGTTTCCGTTGTACGTCGCGTTTGTCGCGGCGACGCTGGACAACAAAGCGGTGTTTGAGACGCCGATGACGCTGGTTCCCGGCACGCAGCTGCTGGAAAACATGAAATACATCTGGGTCAACGGCGTGGGCGTCAACAGCGCGCCGTTCTGGCTGATGATGCTCAACAGTTTCATCATGGCGTTCAGCATTACGGTAGGGAAAATTACTGTCTCTATGCTTTCCGCATTTGCCATCGTCTGGTTTCGCTTTCCGCTGCGCAACCTGTTCTTCTGGATGATTTTTATCACCCTGATGCTGCCGGTTGAGGTGCGTATTTTCCCGACGGTAGAAGTGATCGCCAACCTGAAGATGCTCGACAGCTATGCGGGTCTGACACTGCCGTTGATGGCATCTGCGACAGCGACTTTCCTGTTCCGTCAGTTCTTTATGACCCTGCCGGATGAACTGGTTGAGGCGGCGCGTATTGACGGCGCGTCACCAATGCGTTTTTTCCGCGATATCGTACTACCGCTGTCAAAAACCAATCTGGCGGCGCTGTTCGTTATTACCTTTATCTACGGCTGGAACCAGTATCTGTGGCCGTTGTTAATTATTACCGACGTCAATTTGGGCACTGCGGTGGCGGGTATCAAAGGCATGATTGCCACCGGTGAAGGCACCACGCAGTGGAACCAGGTAATGGCCGCCATGCTGCTGACGCTCATCCCTCCGGTAATCATCGTGTTAGCCATGCAGCGCGCGTTTGTGCGTGGTTTAGTGGACAGTGAGAAATAAAAATGGCTGGTTTAAAACTACAGGCAGTAACCAAAAGCTGGGACGGTAAAACCCAGGTGATTAAACCGCTGACGCTGGACGTCGCGGACGGGGAATTTATTGTGATGGTTGGACCATCCGGTTGCGGTAAGTCTACGCTGCTGCGGATGGTGGCCGGGCTTGAACGGGTAAGCGGCGGCGATATCTGGATTGATAATAAACGCGTCACCGAGATGGAGCCGAAGGATCGCGGCATTGCGATGGTCTTTCAAAACTATGCTCTCTACCCGCATATGAGCGTTGAAGAAAACATGGCCTGGGGGCTGAAAATCCGCGGGATGGGCAAGGAGCATATTGCTGAGCGGGTGAAAGAGGCGGCGCGTATTCTCGAACTGGGTGAGCTGCTCAAACGTCGTCCGCGCGAACTTTCCGGCGGCCAGCGCCAGCGCGTAGCGATGGGACGAGCGATTGTGCGTGACCCGGCGGTATTCCTGTTCGATGAGCCGCTTTCTAACCTTGATGCCAAGCTGCGCGTACAGATGCGTCTGGAGTTACAACATCTGCATCGCCGACTGAAAACCACCTCGCTGTACGTGACGCACGATCAGGTTGAAGCGATGACCCTCGCCCAACGGGTAATGGTAATGAACAAAGGTATTGCCGAGCAAATCGGCACCCCAGTTGAGGTGTATGAAAAACCTGCCAGCCGCTTTGTGGCGAGCTTTATCGGCAGCCCGGCGATGAATCTGCTCGATGGGCGCATCAGTGCTGCGGGTACCCATTTTGAGCTGGAGGGCGGCATGACGTTGCCCATCGGCAGAAGCGCCAGGGAGTGTATTGGGCGTAACATGACGCTGGGTATCCGCCCGGAGCATATTGCGCTAAGCTCGCAGGCCGAAGGCGGCGTGCCGCTGGTCGTCGACACGCTGGAAATGCTGGGTGCGGATAATCTGGCACATGGACGTTGGGGTGAGCAAAAGCTGGTGGTGCGGTTGGCGCATCAGCATCGCCCGACGGCAGGCAGTACGCTGTGGCTGCATCTGCCAGAACATCATCTGCATCTTTTTGATGGCGAAACAGGACAACGCGTATGAATAACTGGCCTTACCCCCATATTGTCGCCCATCGCGGCGGCGGTAAGTTAGCCCCGGAAAATACCCTGGCGGCGATCGACGTGGGGGCGCGATACGGGCATACCATGATTGAGTTTGACGCTAAATTGTCGAAAGACGGTGAGATCTTCTTACTGCATGACGACAACCTGGAACGCACCAGCAACGGCTGGGGCGTGGCTGGCGAATTGAACTGGCAGGATCTATTGCGCGTGGACGCCGGCGGCTGGTTTAGCGGTGAGTTTAAAGGCGAACCGTTGCCGCTGCTCTCGCAAGTTGCTGAGCGCTGTCGCCAGCACGGCATGATGGCAAATATTGAGATCAAACCCACCACCGGGACGGGGGCGCTCACCGGGAAGGTCGTGGCACTGGCTGCGCGTGAATTGTGGGCGGGAATGACGTCACCACTGTTGTCATCCTTTGAAATTGATGCGCTAGAAGCTGCGCAGCAGGCGGTGCCTGAACTGCCGAGAGGTTTGCTGCTGGATGAATGGCGCGAGGACTGGCGTGAGCTGACCACGCGGCTTGGCTGCGTCTCTATTCATCTTAATCATAAGCTGCTGGATGAGGCGCGCGTGGATGCGCTGCGCGATGCTGGGCTACGTATTCTGGTTTATACCGTCAACCGACCCCAGCGCGCGGCAGAACTGCTGCGCTGGGGCGTAGACAGCATCTGTACCGATGCCATTGATACCATTGGTCCGGATTTCCAGCCCAGTTAAGGCCCAATCGTTTTTAACGGAACGTTAGGTTGCGGCGTGCTGGAGGGCTTCAGCATGTCGCCGTTCTTTTTCTCCGACAGCATATGTTGCTTATTCAGCGAGCTGTCCGGATTACGGGTTCCACTCAACATCCCTCCGTTGCTGTTAGGCAGCATTTGCTGCTGTCCAGGATTCAACTCGCCCGGCTGAGACTGCAGCACGCGCTGGGTGTTGGTGTTGATTTGGTTTTCCATATGCTGTTGCTGCATGCGCGTCTGCGTTTGCAACTGCTGGTTGAGCATCCCTTTCTGCTGAATCTGCTGTGATTGCATTTGGGTTTGCATACGCTGCTGACTCGGGATCTGATAACCGGGTTGATTCGGGTTATTCATGGTGTTGATGGGCTGTGCAAAGCCTGTAAACGGCAACAGCATGGCTAAAAGTAAGAGTCGTTTCATCGCTTTTCTCCTCTCGGGGATCGTTTAAGTTTACTCCTTTCTCGCCGTTACGATGATTATTTCAGAGTTATGCACCAGGCTTAGTGGGGGCCGACCCCCGTACATCTGGAGAATAACGATGATAAAACCGACGTTTTTACGCCGGGTAGCCATTGCTGCTCTGCTCTCAGGAAGTTGTTTTAGCGTGGCTGCCGCGCCGGCTGCGCCACCGCCGGTATCCTACGGTGTCGAGGAAGATGTGTTCCATCCCGTTCGCGCGCAACAGGGGATGGTGGCTTCCGTAGATGCTTTAGCCACCCAGGTTGGGGTGGATATTCTGAAACAGGGCGGGAATGCCGTTGATGCCGCTGTTGCCGTGGGCTACGCGCTGGCGGTGACGCATCCGCAGGCGGGTAATCTGGGCGGCGGTGGGTTTATGCTGCTGCGTACCAAAGACGGTAACACCACGGCGATCGATTTTCGTGAAATGGCTCCCGCTGGCGCGACCCGTGATATGTTCCTTGATGAACAGGGCAACGCCGATGCGAAAAAGTCGCTAACCTCACATCTGGCATCCGGTACGCCGGGTACCGTGGCGGGTTTCTCGCTGGCGCTGGAGAAATACGGCACGATGCCGCTGAACAAAGTCGTGCGCCCGGCGATGAAGCTGGCGGAAGAAGGCTTTGTGGTTAACGACGCGCTGGCCGACGATCTGAAAACCTATGGCAGCGAAGTGCTCCCTAATCACGAGAACAGCAAAGCCATTTTCTGGAAAGACGGCGAGCCGCTGAAAAAGGGCGACAAGCTGGTGCAAACGAACCTGGCGAAAAGCCTGGAGATGATTGCCGAGAACGGTCCGGATGCGTTTTATAAAGGGGCAATTGCCGAACAGATAGCTGGGGAAATGCAGAAAAACGGCGGGTTGATGACCAAAGAGGATTTAGCCAGCTATAAAGCCGTGGAGCGTACGCCGATTAGCGGCGACTATCGCGGGTATCAGGTCTTCTCGATGCCACCGCCGTCCTCTGGCGGTATTCACATCGTGCAGATCCTCAATATTCTCGAAAACTTCGATATGAAGAAGTATGGGTTTGGCAGCGCTGATGCCATGCAGGTAATGGCTGAAGCGGAGAAATATGCCTACGCCGACCGCTCGGAGTATCTGGGCGACCCGGATTTTGTGAAAGTACCGTGGCAGGCGCTGACCAATAAAGCCTATGCCAAATCGCTTGCCGATCAAATTGATATCAACAAGGCTAAGCCTTCCAGTCAGATCAAACCTGGCAAGCTCGCGCCGTATGAAAGCAATCAGACCACCCATTTCTCGGTGGTGGATAAAGACGGTAATGCCGTGGCGGTGACGTATACCCTGAACACCACCTTCGGCACCGGGATTGTGGCGGGTAACACCGGCATTCTGCTTAATAACGAAATGGACGATTTCTCCGCCAAGCCGGGCGTGCCGAACGTTTATGGGCTGGTGGGTGGCGATGCTAACGCGGTTGGGCCGAAGAAGCGTCCGCTGTCATCAATGTCGCCGACTATCGTGGTAAAAGACGGGAAAACCTGGCTGGTTACCGGCAGCCCTGGCGGGAGCCGAATCATCACCACCGTGCTGCAAATGGTAGTCAACAGCATTGATTTTGGAATGAACGTCGCCGAAGCGACCAACGCGCCGCGCTTCCATCATCAGTGGTTGCCCGATGAACTGCGCGTTGAGAAAGGGTTTAGCCCGGACACCATTAAGCTGCTGGAGCAGAAAGGGCAGAAAGTCGCACTGAAGGAAGCGATGGGCAGCACGCAGAGCATTATGGTAGGACCGGATGGCGCACTGTATGGCGCATCCGACCCGCGTTCCGTGGATGATTTAACGGCGGGATACTAAAGATAACGGCCCTCTTCGGTCGGAGAGGGCTGATTTGGACAGTTTAATTTTTAGCGAACATAATATTTCAAACTAAAAAAGATGCTGTTGCTCTTTGATCAAGTTAAAGCCATTTTGGGCTACTTTGTAGCGTGGTCTTGATTTATCTTCGCCATATACAACATCAACCATTCCGCTATTGACAAGGCTCGTTACGATATTCGCAACGTTACCAAATCCAGGAACGTTTCTCGTATAAAGCGCACGATCCAGAGCTATCCAGTTCCAGTTAATATCTTTTTCGGCCATAACTTTCAGTACGTTAAATTCTGTTTCAGTTATCATAGTTGATCGTATCCGAGTGAGCTTAGCTTCGTGTTGTTTTGCTCGTTTCGTAGTCTTTTAAATATTTCTCCAGCGGCCAGGCAGTACCTAAATCAACGATTTCACCGCTATCTTTATCGATGATGAAAGGCACATTTCCTGCCAGGCGGGAAGCGTTGTCTCCGGTTTCGAGGTATTCCCTCGATTCGAAGCAAAAAAACCAACCTTCTGCAAACCGTCCGTGGAGTGTGATGACGACAGGAGCATCCGCATCGCTAAGGTACTTATTGGCTTTGTTTATGGCTTCTTCGTAAGTGATCATAGAGATCCTCCTGACTGTACGAAGCTTTATCGTTGACCTATTACTCTTTTCGCTCAAGCCCAACATATTCAACAAAACCCTCCCCAGAGTAAATATTCATTCTTATTCTGAGAATATCTATTGCATCTTTTGCAAGTTCTTTAGGTATGAATAAAACAAAAACTCTATCATCGCCATCAATAATTGTTCCTAATACCAATTGCGAAAATATATCGTCTGGCAATATATAATCACCTAATGTGTCTCTGCTTATTTTTTTTGCTTTTTGCTCTAAAACGTCTAACGGTATTTTTTTCATTCTATGGTCTCCATTCAGGGCTAATTAAATCGCCATCAGGTGAAAAGTTAAATCTGCGTCCATAAGGGTCAGATATAGAACTCTTACTATTCAAATTGTGATCCCTAAATATCTTTAAAATCGCTCTATCACCAAGAGACGATCTTAATGTCCCATCTGGATGAACATGGCTGGACCATCGCCAGCTTTTAGCAGCAAGTTCTTCAGCTTCGACAGCACCTATCGGTACTCCGGTTGCATTTCCGCGAATAATCAATCTTCTGCCACCTGTTGTAAACATTGCAAACTCGTCGCCTGTAGCAGCACTAAGTGCCGCTAAATCATTCTGCCCAAAGTCTTTGGTTACAATAATTATTGAACCCACTTTGGGCAATTGTGTCAGAGTTTTTGTTTGTGTAACACTCAAGTTCTCCACACCGGCGGCAATCGCGCGATAATTCTGCCTTGTTGTCGCAATGGTAGTAGCATCAATGCTATCTGGAACTGATAGTGGCTTCCTGACTTTTACCTGTCCGAGCTTTTCCACTTCCGAAGCTAATCCTAACCGACCCATTCCAAAAACAGATGCGATTGATGCTAAGGCTATTATGGTTCCTTTTGTTTGATCGTTCATAACCTGCTCGTAACCCGCTGGCGCATCACCTCCCAACTTCTCCGCTATTTCCCTGAACCCCTCTATATTCCCGTTGTAGATCTCTCCGGCGGCAAGCAGTCTGCCAACTCCTTTGCTGTTTAACGTTTTGAGACCGTTGTTTGCGGGAGTTTTTGGAGGGGGGATAAACAGGCGGTTGTAGTTCGCGGGCAACGCCAGGTAACTGAACTCAGTGTTGGCAATAAGATGTTTGCAGAGGATATATTCATAGCTGATGGTTATTGTTTCTGTATCTAAACTATTTTCACTGAACTGCTGCTGAATACCGGATAAGAATGCTCCTCGTAGTTGAATGTAATAATATTTCTCCCATCTACCGAATCTATTGATGCGGTAGAAATAAAACTCCATATACAATTGCTCGTTGTTGTTAATCGCATTAATAAACAACGGCGTGCTTTTATCGATCAGCTTACAAAAGCGTAGCCCGTGCAACTGAGAGCCTTTGCCAGTACTGGTTATACTATTAGCGAGCGAAAAGGCAAAGATTTCGTCCTCGTGTCCGATTTGCCAGCGATTACCCACAGATGCAAGGGGCCCACATCCGGCAGAAATAGCGCCTTGTTGCTGCCCTGAAACCATCAGATAGACGATATCACTCATGACATCCTTATCCTTTATTACGTGTTATTGTAAAACGGAGGTTTTTATTCTTCCATTTTTAATTACGCTTTTTGATGGTGTTCGTATATAGCAGAAACAAAACGTTTCATTTTAAGTGGGTTTTGTTGAGGATAATCTGAATATAAATAATGTGTGGGGCAAGTGTTTGTATATTTAATAGCTGTGAATTATTAATTGAATATGTGTTGATGTTTTTTATTCCATATTGATGGCCTGCATCGTTCTGAACGTTGCAGGTCTTATTAGTTCCTTAAGGAACATACTGTTGCAGTGATTCAGACCAGTGAAATATTTGGCTGCTTTTATCCTGCAGGTTCACGACCTCTAAATCATAAAATCCCTGCGTCTTTGCCGACCGCAATTTCAGGATGTACTTACTCTCGCTGATGTCGTGCTGCCTTGTGCCGTCTTTATTCCAGTCTCCGGCGATATCCGAATAGTAATAAACAAGGTCAGAAAACACGTTGATTATCTTGCTGTCTTTGATGGTGTAGAGTTCCAGCACTTCATAAAATGCCCCACCGCCGGAGTAGGCATCGGAGTAGCCACCGCGCACCCCGAACGCCAGAGTATCGGGAGCGATCCGGTACGGTGCCAGATCCAATTTTGTATAATAAGCCAGCGGTCTGACGGACTCATCATCGCTCTCTTTCTCGGCAGCTTTATTCCACGCTGAGATCTGGTTTAATGGTTTTTCCGAGCGGGCAATCGGCTGCAGCTGTTGGTTCTGCCAGGAGAAAACGCCGAGATATAATTTATTGGCGCGTCCGTTGTTGTAGTTTTCCGGACAGGTGTTATCCGCGTACTTTTTTGCCTGCCCGGCATCGGCCTGATTGTCAGCAAAACAGGCGACGCCAATGTATTTCCCGTCTTTTCCCCAGGCTTTGGCGCCAGTGAGGATCAGATTATTAGGATTTTCGTTCGGCGCAACCCAGCCAATCCACTGGTTCTCTGATAATCCCTGTGGAAGTTCACCAAATCCTTTCGCAGGTGTTGCCCCTGCCATTTGCTCAGCAAAAATCTGTTTACCTTCAGTATGTTGAATAACGCCGGGTACGGCATCGAGATTTTGTACGGTAGTGGCAAAAGCTGGGGAGAGCGAGGCCAGTAAAACCAGGGGAACAAACTTTTTCACTATTGCGTCCTTTCAATAAACAGGGCGATAAGACTCGCCCTTAAATTTATTTCACGCGTGCCATAAAATACGCATCCACGTACTCGCCGTTGCGCAGGCCGTATTTCTTACCTGTCCCTTCGATCTCAAAGCCATGCTTTTTATAGACCGCAACAGCAGGTTCGTTATCAACAAACACCGTTAACTCGATACGGTCGACGCGCAGCCAGTTGTCGCACATGTCGATCATCGTACGGAGAAGCGCGCTGGCAACGCCGCGATTCTGCCAGCGAGCATCAACGCAGATACCAAAATCGGCGACATGGCTGCGGCGGGGGCGCTGCGCGACCTCAATACAGAGATGTCCGACGACGATATCATCAATGCACGCGACCAGTTGTTTGATTCCGACCCGTTCGGTTAGTCGCTCTTGCCACATCTCCATGGAAGGATGAGGAACCTGTAGCGTGTTGTGATACACCTCTGGCTGGGCATGGATCTGACGAATTGCGTCGTAATCTTTCGGTTCAGCGTGGCGTATCACTATCTCACTCATTCCTTATCTCCTTCAGGGTTAATTGAGTCTTTACCCTCGCTGAGAAAGAAAATTCCGTCAACTGCATTTTTTTGCAAAAAGAAGTAGACAAGTGCGAATGAGAATGATTATTATTGCTCTGCGTTCAGGGGAACCCCTACGGAGAACCTGAAAGCACGACATTGCTCACATTGCTTCCAGTATTACTTTAGCCAGCTTTTGCTGGCTTTTTTTTTGGGGTTTTGTTTCAGCCTGGCTTACTTGTCATTTTGTCCCCGGGATGATGCCGGATGGCGTTTGCGCTTATCCGGCCTACGGCTGAGACCTGGGTTTTGTAGGCCGGATAAGGCAACGCCGCATCCGGCAAAGAATCCAACATTCAGTCTCCAGCCGCTTTGCGCTATGGTGTAGATAATCATCTTCAAAAGGACTGTCTCATGACCTTACACTGCGCATTTATTGGTTTTGGTAAAAGTACCACTCGCTACCATTTGCCGTACGTCCTCAACCGCAAAAATAGCTGGCATGTCGCGCACATTTTCCGCCGTAACGCCAGGCCGGAAGAGCAGGCGCCGCAGTATTCACATATTCACTTCACCAGCGACCTCGACGAGATCTTAAACGATCCGCAGGTGAAGTTAGTGATCGTTTGTACCCATGCTGACAGCCATTTTGACTACGCCAAACGTGCGCTGGAGGCGGGTAAAAACGTGCTGGTTGAGAAACCGTTCACGCCGACGCTGGCAGAAGCAAAAGTGCTGTTCGAACTGGCGCAAAGCAAAGGGCTGACCGTTACGCCGTATCAGAATCGCCGTTTTGACTCCTGCTTTCTCACTGCTAAAAAAGCGATTGAGAGCGGCAAACTCGGCGAAATTGTTGAGGTTGAAAGCCATTTCGATTACTACCGTCCCGAGGCGGAAACTAAGCCGGGATTGCCACAGGATGGCGCATTTTATGGCCTGGGCGTACACACCATGGATCAGATTATCTCGCTGTTCGGACGCCCCGATCATGTGGCCTATGACATCCGCAGCCTGCGTAATAAAGCGAACCCGGACGATACCTTTGAAGCACAGCTGTTTTACGGCGACCTGAAAGCCATTGTTAAAACCAGTCATCTGGTGAAAATCGACTATCCGAAGTTTATCGTCCATGGCACCAAAGGCTCGTTTGTGAAGTACGGCATCGACCAGCAGGAAACCAGTCTGAAGGCCAATATCATGCCGGGTGAGCCAGGTTTCGCTGCTGATGATTCCATCGGAATGCTGGAGTATGTCAACGATGACGGCATCACAGTAAAAGAAGAGGTGAAGCCGGAGGTGGGGGATTACGGTCGCGTCTATGATGCGCTGTACCAGACGCTGACCGCCGGTACGCCTAATTACGTCAAGGAATCTGAAGTTCTAACCAACCTGGAGATCCTCGAACGCGCCTTCGAACAGGCATCTCCGGCGACGATAACCCTCGCTAAATAGCGTTAATCAACTCCTCTGGGCTTGTTCATATTTTTTGAACAGAGGAGTCAATTTTCACCCTCTATGATCCCAGGCGGATTGAGTCCACACTTACTCCATCGAAAACATCTGGGGGTGAACACAATGATCTATTTACGCAAAGCTAACGACCGCGGTCATGCGAATCATGGCTGGCTCGATTCCTGGCATACCTTCTCTTTTGCCAACTACTATGACCCGAACTTTATGGGGTTCTCGGCACTGCGCGTGATTAACGATGACGTGATTGACGCAGGCCAGGGCTTTGGCACTCACCCCCATAAAGACATGGAAATCCTGACCTACGTGCTGGAAGGCGCAGTAGAACATCAGGACAGCATGGGCAACAAAGAGCAGGTTCCTGCCGGTGAGTTCCAGATTATGAGCGCCGGGACGGGGATCCGTCACTCGGAGTACAACCCGAGCAATACTGAGAAGCTGCATCTGTATCAGATCTGGATCATGCCGCAGGAAAACGGTATTACGCCGCGCTATGAACAGCGCCGTTTCGATGCCGCTCAGGGTAAACAACTGGTGCTGTCGCCTGATGCCCGCGATGGCTCGCTGAAAGTGTACCAGGATATGGAGCTGTACCGTTGGGCGTTGGTCAAAGATGAGCAGTCGGTGCATCAGATTGCCGCTGAACGTCGCGTCTGGATCCAGGTCGTAAAAGGCAACGTCACCATTAACGGAACCAAAGCGACCACCAGCGATGGTCTGGCAATCTGGGATGAACAGGCAATTTCGATTCATGCCGACAGCGACAGCGAAGTGTTACTGTTTGACCTGCCGCCTGTATAACGTGCTGGAACCTGATGTAGGCCGGATAAGACGCGAAAGCGTCTACATCCGGCTTTTCATCGTTTGTCATTAATTCCATGCGTCCGTGGTAAACTGGGGGAATCTATCCCTTTTTAACGCTTCAGGACGATGAAAAAGAAAAGACCCGTACTTCAGGATGTAGCCGACCGCGTGGGCGTGACCAAAATGACGGTCAGTCGCTTTTTGCGTAACCCGGAGCAGGTCTCCGTGGCGCTGCGGGGCAAAATTGCCGCTGCACTTGATGAGCTGGGTTATATTCCCAATCGCGCTCCTGATATCCTTTCTAACGCCACCAGCCGCGCTATCGGCGTGTTGTTACCGTCTCTCACAAACCAGGTTTTTGCTGAAGTGTTACGCGGCATTGAGGCCGTCACCGACGCCCATGGTTATCAAACTATGCTCGCGCACTACGGCTATAAGCCCGAAATGGAACAAGAGCGTCTGGAATCGATGCTGTCGTGGAATATCGACGGCCTGATCCTCACCGAACGTAGCCATACGCCTCGTACGCTGAAAATGATTGAGGTCGCCGGTATCCCGGTGGTTGAGCTGATGGACAGCCAGTCCCCGTGTCTGGATATCGCCGTCGGTTTCGACAACTTTGAAGCCGCGCGCCAGATGACTGCCGCTATCATCGCCCGCGGGCACCGTCATGTTGCCTATCTTGGCGCACGTCTTGATGAACGTACTATCATCAAACAGAGGGGCTACGAGCAGGCAATGCGCGATGCCAACCTGGTGCCGTACAGCGTGATGGTGGAACAGTCTTCTTCCTACTCCTCCGGTATTGAACTCATCCGTCAGGCGCGACGCGAATACCCGCAGCTCGACGGCATTTTCTGTACCAACGATGACCTGGCGGTAGGGGCGGCCTTCGAATGCCAGCGTTTAGGGCTAAAAATCCCGGATGACATGGCGATTGCCGGATTCCACGGTCACGACATCGGACAGGTGATGGAGCCGCGTCTGGCGAGCGTGCTCACGCCGCGTGAACGCATGGGCAGCATTGGCGCTGAACGCCTGCTGGCGCGCATCCGTGGTGAAGCAGTCACACCTAAAATGTTAGATTTAGGTTTCACCTTGTCACCGGGCGGATCTATTTAAGCCAACAAGTTTGAAGTAGCTCACACTTATACACTTCGAGCACGAATGGATATTGCTTCTCTATTTATCCGGCTGGACAATGTTACCGATAACAGTTACCCGTAACAATTTCCAGATTCTTGTACCAGTGGGGGCAACGCTTTGAGCACGACTAATCATGATCACCACGTTTACGTTCTGATGGGCGTATCGGGCAGCGGTAAATCTGCTGTCGCCAGCGAAGTGGCGCATCAACTACAGGCCGCGTTTCTTGATGGCGATTTTCTCCATCCGCGCAGCAACATCATGAAAATGGCTTCCGGTGAGCCACTCAACGATGATGACCGTAAACCGTGGTTACAGGCGCTGAACGACGCCGCCTTTGCGATGCAGCGTACCAACAAGGTTTCGCTGATCGTCTGTTCCGCTCTGAAAAAAGTCTATCGCGACCAGCTACGCGAAGGTAACCCGAACCTCTCTTTCATCTATCTGAAAGGGGATTTTGACGTTATCGAAAGCCGTCTGAAAGCGCGTAAAGGCCACTTCTTCAAAACGCAGATGCTGGTGACCCAGTTTGAAGCGCTGGAAGAACCAGGTGCGAATGAAAACGATGTACTGGTGGTCGATATCGATCAACCACTGGACGGTGTGGTCGCCAGCACCATTAAGGTTATTAACCAGGGCAGTAAGTAGTGAGTACATTAACGCTTGTTTTAACAGCAGTAGGGTCCGTTTTATTACTGCTGTTTTTAGTGATGAAGGCGCGTATGCACGCCTTCCTTGCTTTGATGGTGGTGTCTATTGGTGCAGGTCTCTTTTCCGGTATGCCGCTCGATAAAATCGCCGCGACTATGGAAAAAGGGATGGGAGGCACGCTCGGTTTCCTGGCGATTGTTGTGGCGTTGGGGGCGATGTTCGGCAAGATTTTGCATGAGACCGGCGCAGTCGATCAAATTGCCGTCAAAATGCTGAAATCCTTCGGCCACAGCCGCGCACATTACGCGATTGGCCTGGCCGGTCTGATTTGCGCGCTACCGCTGTTCTTTGAGGTGGCGATTGTGCTGCTGATTAGCGTAGCGTTCTCGATGGCGCGTCACACCGGTACCAACCTGGTTAAATTAGTCATTCCGTTGTTTGCAGGCGTAGCGGCGGCTGCGGCGTTTTTACTGCCGGGGCCAGCGCCGATGTTGCTGGCTTCGCAGATGCACGCTGACTTTGGCTGGATGATCCTGATTGGCCTGTGTGCCGCTATTCCGGGCATGATTATCGCCGGGCCGCTGTGGGGTAATTTCATCAGCCGTTACGTTGAGCTGAACATTCCTGATGACATTACCGAGCCGCATCTGGGCGAAGGTAAAATGCCGTCCTTCGGCTTTAGCTTGTCGCTGATCCTGCTGCCGCTGGTATTGGTTGGTCTGAAAACCATCGCCGCGCGCTTTGTGCCGGTTGGTTCTTCAACTTACGAATGGTTTGAGTTTATCGGCCACCCGTTTACCGCGATTCTGGTTGCCTGTCTGGTGGCGATTTACGGTCTGGCGATTCGCCAGGGTATGCCAAAAGACAAAGTGATGGAGATCTGCGGTCATGCGCTGCAACCGGCGGGGATTATCCTGCTGGTGATTGGTGCAGGTGGCGTGTTTAAACAAGTGCTGGTTGATTCCGGCGTCGGTCCGGCGCTGGGCGAAGCGTTAACCGGAATGGGTCTGCCGATTGCCATTACCTGCTTCGTGCTGGCGGCAGCGGTGCGTATCATTCAGGGTTCTGCGACCGTGGCGTGCTTAACGGCGGTCGGTCTGGTAATGCCGGTGATTGAACAGCTAAACTTCTCCGGCGCACAGATGGCGGCACTGTCTATTTGTATCGCAGGCGGCTCGATCGTGGTCAGCCACGTTAACGACGCCGGTTTCTGGTTGTTCGGTAAATTTACCGGTGCAACGGAAGCACAAACGTTGAAGACCTGGACGATGATGGAAACCATCCTCGGTACGGTCGGCGCAATTGTCGGTATGATTGCCTTCCAGCTGTTGAGCTGAGTCTTGTTGCCCGGTGGCGCTTGCGCTTACCGGGCCTGGAAATGAGCACACATCCACATCGTAGGCCGGGTAAGCGCAAGCGTCACCCGGCTTTTTTACAGCACCATCACACCATCCTCGGTTTTCAACCAACGCGGCGCTTTCAGAGTGTCGGCGAAATACCCCACCAAATCCTGCAACAAATCACCCGCTACTCGCTCCATATCATCAGAAAGCGTTTTGCTCATCAGCAAATGCGTCAAAAGCTGGCAGTAACGCCCCATCTGGTCGGGCTCAGGCTCGAAAAGGGGAAAACGGGTCGGTAAGGTTTCTACCGTCAGGCTGGCCTGTAGATGCTGCGGTACAGGCTCCGTTAAGGTCGGTTGCAATAATGCGAGACAGGCCGACAAACGTGCACAAATCGCCAGTTTTTCAACCGGGTCATGGCATTCAACCAGTCCTTCGACAAAACGCTCGCAGTTATCCGCCAGTTCGGTGAAATCCGTGGCATGGCTAAAGGGCAGGGTAAATAAAGAGTGTGAAAAGAGAGGGGTAGTCGCCATAGGGCTGCCTCCAGTATGTTTTATTTAAACCACCACCGGAGAGGCTAATCTCGCGGGTGGCAGAATCGAGCGGAGTTAGCCTTACCGGTCATACTGGATACCGGCGCGTCTTGCGACGCCCCCGCTCGACCCGCCATTGAGACGAAATCGGTCGCACGACATAGAAGTATATGTCGCCAGTATGATTTTCAGAAGGCTAATTCTGGCACCTGATTTTGCAGGTGCAGCGAGAAGATAAGGCTTATCCACAATGCTGACAAGAGGGCATTCCGGAAGGCGCCTCGCAGAAATGAAAATACGTTATATCAGCGACTTAAAAGCATAAGGAATACCTGAAATTACAGCGCAATGCCGTTCAGTTAAGCATGTAGGGTGAACATGTGATTATTGCTCAGGTTTCCGTTCACCTCAGTGGTGTCATTTCTCTGAAGCGCTGATACCCGTGAACGTGCAAGGGAGGCTCACCGCCGCCTCCCTTGCAACCCAGGCTCCCGGCGGGAAAATCGTCGCTGCGCGATGTATTCGTCTTATGCCGTCTGCCTGTCGGGTCGGGGCCGAGCCTGCATCCATGCAGGCCGTCCCCTCTGCCCGCATCCCTGCGGGCAGCCCCGGTCAACCGTCAACGCCTCATCGATTTTCAGCCGGACCGGTGTCATCGCTTCAACGCTCTGACTTCCAGTTAAATTTGTTTTGCTGTCATAACGTGAACGGAACCGTTCTCCGGGTAACATGTCATCCGGTTCAAAAAGGAGAAATTACCCCTTCATCCACATCCGTACGCCGTCGAGGAACATCTGGGTGGCCATCATCACCAGAATCAGCCCCATCAGGCGCTCCAGCGCGTTCACCCCTTTTTCCCCCAGCAGACGCAAAAACAGCGACGACTGCAACAGAATCACAAACGTACCGCCCCAGGCGATCAGCAGCGCAATCACCAGATGCCCCATCTGGTTTGGGTATTGATGCGACAACAGCATTAATGAAGCCAGGATTGTCGGACCGGCTACCAGCGGGATCGCCAGCGGCACGATAAACGGCTCTTCACCCGCCGGAAGCCCGGTGCTATTCCCGGTGGCGCTGGGGAAAATCATCTTAATGGCGATCAGGAACAAAATGATGCCCCCGGAGATAGAAACGGTTTCCGCGCGCAGGTTAAGAAATGCCAGAATTTTCTCGCCCGCAAACAGGAATATCAGCATCACCAACAGCGCAATGAACAGCTCGCGAATCATAATCGCGCGGCGGCGTTTTGGTTCGGTATGTTTCAATACGGACATGAAAATGGGCAGATTTCCGAGTGGATCCATAATCAGGATCAATAAAACTGCCGCTGAAATGATTTCATTCATAACTCAAATTCCCTGATAATTACCACGGACTTTCTGCTTGCTTGCGCAGCGGGATAAGTCGCATTACTGATGGCTTCGCTATCATTGATTAATTTCACTTGCGACTTTGGCTGCATTTTGTATGGTGAAGGATATGCCACCAGGACACTGGCATACATACACAGCACACATCTCTGCAGGAAAAAAACGCTATGAAAAATGTTGGTTTTATCGGCTGGCGCGGTATGGTCGGCTCTGTTCTCATGCAACGCATGGTTGAGGAGCGTGACTTCGACGCCATTCGCCCTGTTTTCTTTTCTACTTCCCAGCTCGGGCAGGCGGCACCGACATTCGGTGGAACCGCGACCGGCACGCTTCAGGACGCTTTTGATCTGGATGCGCTGAAGGCGCTCGATATCATCGTGACCTGTCAGGGCGGCGATTATACCAACGAAATCTATCCAAAGCTTCGTGAAAGCGGTTGGCAGGGTTACTGGATTGACGCGGCCTCTTCGCTGCGTATGAAAGACGACGCCATCATTATTCTCGATCCGGTTAACCAGGATGTCATCACCGATGGCCTGAATAAAGGTATTAAGACCTTTGTCGGCGGTAACTGTACCGTTAGCCTGATGCTGATGTCCCTTGGTGGCCTGTTTGCCAATGACCTGGTCGACTGGGTCTCCGTGGCGACCTATCAGGCGGCTTCCGGCGGCGGCGCGCGTCATATGCGCGAGCTGTTGTCTCAGATGGGTCATCTGTATGGCCATGTGGCCGAGGAGCTGGCGACCCCTTCCTCTGCTATTCTCGACATCGAACGTAAAGTGACGACCCTGTCCCGTAGCGGTGAACTGCCGGTTGATAACTTTGGCGTACCGCTGGCCGGTAGCCTGATTCCGTGGATCGACAAACAGCTCGATAACGGTCAGAGCCGTGAAGAGTGGAAGGGACAGGCGGAAACCAACAAAATTCTCAACACGTCTTCCGTGATCCCGGTTGATGGTCTGTGCGTGCGCGTCGGCGCGCTGCGCTGCCACAGCCAGGCGTTCACCATAAAACTGAAAAAAGATGTGTCTATTCCGACCGTGGAAGAACTGCTGGCGGCGCACAACCCGTGGGCGAAAGTAGTACCAAACGATCGTGAAATCACCATGCGTGAGTTAACCCCGGCGGCCGTTACAGGCACGTTGACCACGCCAGTAGGTCGTCTGCGTAAGCTGAATATGGGACCGGAGTTCCTGTCAGCCTTTACCGTAGGTGACCAGCTGCTTTGGGGTGCTGCGGAGCCATTGCGCCGCATGTTACGTCAACTGGCGTAATGGTTTGTTAATGATCAAAGGGTGCTGAGTCACCCTTTTTTTTGCGTAATACAGGAGTAAGCGCAGATGTTTCATTTTTTACCAGGAGTAAGATAAAGCATTGGCTATTCTTTAAGGGTGACTTAGTACCGGAGGTATTAAGTTGTTGCCTGAAGGTGGGACGACGCAGAGAGGATGCACAATTGTGCTGCGCCGTTCAGGTCAAAAAAAGTGTCGCTACCTGATGTCGAAAATCAGTTGGAAGGGGTGACACCATAAAACAGGATGACAACCATGTCCGTTCGTATCGATAGAGACGTGATTAATGCGCTAATTGCAGGCCATTTTGCGGATCCTTTTTCCGTACTCGGTATGCACCAAACTGACGCTGGACTTGAAGTCCGCGCCCTATTACCTGACGCCACCGAAGTGTGGGTGATCGAACCCAAAACCGGACGCAAAGTCGGCAAGCTGGATTGCCTCGACTCTCGTGGTTTTTTCTGTGCAGTACTTCCCCGCCGTAAAAATTTCTTTCGCTATCAGTTGGCCGTTGTCTGGCATGGACAGCAGAATCTGATTGATGACCCTTATCGTTTTGGCCCATTGATCCAGGATATGGATGCCTGGCTGCTATCTGAAGGTACGCACCTGCGACCTTACGAAACGCTGGGTGCGCATGCGGATACCATGGATGGTGTAACCGGCACGCGCTTCTCTGTCTGGGCACCTAACGCTCAACGCGTGTCAGTGGTTGGGCAGTTCAACTACTGGGATGGCCGTCGCCACCCGATGCGCCTGCGCAAAGAAAGCGGTATCTGGGAGCTGTTTATCCCCGGTGCGCAGCATGGTCAGCTGTATAAATATGAGATGATCGATGCCAACGGTAAGCTGCGAATCAAAGCGGACCCTTACGCCTTTGAAGCGCAAATGCGCCCGGAAACCGCGTCGCTTATCTGTGGTCTGCCGGAAAAAGTGGTGCAAAGCGAGGAGCGTAAAAAAGCCAACCAGTTTGATGCGCCAATCTCTATCTATGAAGTGCACCTGGGGTCATGGCGTCGTCATACCGATAACAACTTCTGGCTGAGCTACCGCGAGCTGGCGGATCAGCTGGTGCCTTACGCCAAGTGGATGGGCTTTACCCACCTTGAACTGTTGCCGATTAACGAGCATCCGTTCGACGGTAGCTGGGGTTACCAACCTACCGGCATGTATGCGCCGACCCGTCGATTTGGTACGCGCGATGACTTCCGCTATTTTGTGAATGCCGCGCATCAGGCGGGGCTGAACGTCATTCTTGACTGGGTGCCGGGCCATTTCCCGTCGGACGATTTTGGTCTGGCAGAGTTTGATGGCACTAATCTGTATGAGCACAGCGACCCGCGAGAAGGGTATCACCAGGACTGGAACACGCTGATCTACAACTATGGCCGCCGTGAAGTCAGCAACTATCTGGTGGGCAACGCCCTGTACTGGATTGAGCGCTTTGGTATCGACGCGCTGCGCGTGGATGCCGTGGCATCGATGATTTATCGCGACTACAGCCGTAAAGAAGGGGAATGGGTCCCGAACGAATTTGGTGGTCGTGAAAACCTCGAAGCCATTGAGTTTTTACGCAATACCAACCGTATTCTTGGCGAACAGGTGCCTGGTGCGGTGAGCATGGCGGAAGAGTCCACTGACTTTGCCGGCGTTTCAAGACCGCAGGACATGGGCGGTTTAGGGTTCTGGTATAAGTGGAACCTCGGCTGGATGCACGACACACTGGACTACATGAAACTGGATCCGGTTTATCGCCAACATCACCACGATAAGCTGACCTTCGGCATGCTGTACAACTACACCGAGAACTTTGTCCTGCCGTTGTCGCACGATGAAGTGGTGCACGGCAAGAAATCGATTCTCGACCGCATGCCGGGCGATGCGTGGCAGAAGTTTGCCAACCTGCGCGCCTACTACGGCTGGATGTGGGCCTTCCCCGGTAAGAAACTGCTGTTTATGGGCAACGAGTTTGCGCAGGGACGTGAATGGAACCATGACGCCAGCCTCGACTGGCACCTGCTGGAAGGCGGTGATAACTGGCATCACGGCGTACAGCGTCTGGTGCGCGATCTGAACCTCACCTATCGTCATCACAAAGCGCTGCACGAGCTCGACTTTGACGCCTATGGCTTTGAGTGGCTGGTGGTGGATGACAAAGAACGTTCGGTGCTGGCTTTCGTGCGTCGTGACAAGGTCGGCAATGAAATCATCGTTATCAGCAACTTTACGCCAGTGCCGCGCCATGGCTATCGCTTCGGTATTAACCAGCCGGGGAAATGGCGTGAGATCCTCAATACCGATTCGATGCATTACCACGGCAGCAATACTGGCAACGGCGGTGCGGTGCACAGTGATGAAATCGCCAGTCATGGTCGTCAGCATTCACTGAGCCTCACGTTACCGCCGTTGGCAACGATCTGGCTGGTTCGGGAGGGGGAATGACGCAACTGGCAACCGGCAACGCCACCCCCCATGGTGCAACGTATGACGGCCATGGCGTTAATTTTACTCTCTTCTCAGCCCACGCTGAACGCGTTGAATTATGCGTATTTGACGAGGACGGTTGCGAACTCCGCTACGACCTGCCGGGGCGTAGCGGCGATGTCTGGCACGGCTATCTGGCCAACGCCCGGCCCGGTCTGCGCTATGGCTATCGCGTCCATGGCCCATGGCAACCGCAGCAGGGCCACCGGTTTAACCCAGCCAAGCTGCTGCTCGACCCTTGCGCCCGTCGGGTCGAGGGCGAGTTAAAAGATAACCCGCTGCTGCACGGCGGGCTAAATGAACCGGATCACCATGATAATGCCACCATCGCGCTGAAGGGCGTGGTGGTGTCCGACCATTATGACTGGGAGGATGATGCCCCGCCGCGCACGCCGTGGGGCAATACCGTGATTTACGAAGCGCATGTCAAAGGGTTGACGTATTTGCATCCTGACCTGCCGGAAGAGATTCGCGGAACCTACAAAGCGCTGGGTCATCCGGTGATGATCGACTATTTCAAGCGTCTCGGCATTACCGCGCTGGAGCTGCTGCCGGTGGCGCATTTTGCCAGCGAACCGCGACTTCAGCGGCTGGGCCTG
The DNA here is from genome assembly GCF_030336505.1 of Citrobacter sp. Cf116. NCBI lineage: Bacteria > Pseudomonadati > Pseudomonadota > Gammaproteobacteria > Enterobacterales > Enterobacteriaceae > Citrobacter > Citrobacter sp. Cf116. Next base: position 330,322 of record NZ_JAOWEQ010000024.1, read on the forward strand.
TCGAACTACTGGGGCTACAACCCGGTGGCCATGTTCGCGCTGCATCCGGCCTATGCCTGTTCGCCGGAGAGTGCGCTTGATGAGTTTCGCGACGCGGTAAAAGCGCTGCACAAAGCGGGGATTGAGGTCATTCTCGATATCGTTTTGAACCACAGCGCCGAGCTGGATCTCGAAGGGCCTGTCTTCTCGCTGCGCGGAATTGATAACCGTAGCTATTATTGGATCAGGGACGATGGTGATTACTACAACTGGACCGGTTGTGGGAACACCCTCAATTTGAGCCATCCCGGCGTTGTGGAATACGCATGTGAATGCCTGCGCTATTGGGTTGAAACCTGCCATGTAGATGGTTTTCGTTTTGATTTGGCTTCCGTCATGGGGCGTACACCTGCGTTTCGTCAGGATGCGCCGCTGTTTACCGCGATCCAAACCTGTCCGCTGCTCTCACGCGTGAAGCTGATTGCGGAACCGTGGGATATTGGTGAAGGCGGGTATCAGGTGGGGAATTTCCCCCCTCCGTTTGCCGAGTGGAATGACCATTTCCGCGATGCGACGCGACGCTTTTGGCTCCAGCGTAATCTCTCGTTGGGCGAGTTTGCCGGGCGTTTTGCCGCATCCAGCGATGTGTTTAAACGCCAGGGCCGCAAACCCAGCGCCACGGTCAATCTGGTGACTGCGCACGACGGTTTTACGCTACGCGACTGTGTGTGCTTCACAAATAAGCACAATGAAGCGAATGGTGAGGAAAATCGCGACGGCACTAGCAATAACTACAGCGACAATCATGGTAAAGAAGGATTAGGCGGCACGCTGGACCTGATTGAGCGGCGGCGCGACAGCATTCATGCGCTGTTAACCACGCTGTTGCTCTCCCAGGGGACGCCGATGTTGCTGGCGGGCGATGAGCATGGTCATAGCCAGCACGGCAACAATAACGCTTACTGTCAGGATAACGCCTTAACGTGGCTGGACTGGCAGCAGGCAAACAGTGGGCTAACCACATTTACCGCCGCGCTGATTCATCTGCGCCGGCAAATCCCTGAATTAACAGGGGATTGTTGGTGGGAAGAGGGCGATGGCAAGGTTCGTTGGCTGAATAAGTACGCACAACCCTTAAGTGCGGATGAGTGGCAAAACGGCCCGAGGCAGATGCAAATCCAGCTTTCAGACCGTTTTCTGATTGCAATAAACGCCACGCTTGAGGTGACAGATATCGTTTTACCTGAAGGGGAATGGCATGCCATTCCCCCATTTGCCGGAGAGGATAATCCGGTGCTTACGGCTGTCTGGCAGGGACCTGCGCACGGACTGTGTGTGTTCCAGAGAAGATAAAAAAGGAGTTAGTCATGGTGAGTTTAGAGAAGAACGATCGTGTAATGTTGGCGCGCCAGCTGCCATTAAAATCTGTTGCCCTGATCCTGGCCGGTGGCCGCGGTACCCGCTTAAAAGATTTGACCAACAAACGTGCCAAACCTGCTGTGCACTTTGGCGGTAAGTTCCGCATTATCGATTTTGCCTTATCCAACTGTATTAACTCCGGGATCCGCCGTATCGGCGTGATCACTCAGTACCAGTCCCACACGCTGGTGCAGCATATTCAGCGCGGCTGGTCGTTCTTTAGCGAAGAGATGAACGAGTTTGTCGATTTGCTGCCTGCCCAGCAGAGAATGCAGGGTGAAAACTGGTATCGCGGAACGGCGGATGCGGTGACCCAAAACCTGGACATCATTCGACGCTATAAAGCGGAATACGTGGTGATCCTCGCGGGCGATCATATTTATAAGCAGGACTACTCACGCATGCTGATCGACCACGTCGAGAAGGGCGCGCGTTGCACCGTGGCCTGTATGCCAGTGCCTATTGAAGAGGCCAGCGCGTTTGGCGTGATGGACGTGGACGACACCGATAAAATTATCGAGTTCGTTGAAAAACCCGCCAACCCGCCAGCGATGCCAGGCGACCCGACCAAATCTCTTGCCAGTATGGGGATCTACATTTTCAACGCCGATTATCTGTATGAACTGCTGGCGGAAGATGATCTCGATGAAAAATCCAGTCACGATTTTGGCAAAGACATTATCCCGAAAATCACCGAAGCTGGCATGGCATATGCGCATCCATTCCCGTTGTCCTGCGTGCAGTCTGACCCGGAATCCGAACCGTACTGGCGCGATGTGGGGACGCTGGAAGCCTACTGGAAGGCGAACCTTGATCTGGCTTCGGTGACGCCTGAACTGGATATGTACGACCAGGACTGGCCAATCCGAACGCACATGGAATCGCTGCCACCGGCGAAATTTGTGCAGGACCGTTCCGGTAGCCACGGAATGACGCTGAACTCGCTGGTTTCTGGCGGATGCATAATTTCAGGTTCGGTGGTGGTGCAGTCGGTTCTGTTCCCGCGAGTGCGGGTGAATTCATTCTGTAACATTGATTCGGCAGTGTTGTTACCTGAAGTGTGGGTGGGACGTTCGTGCCGCTTACGTCGTTGCATTATCGACCGCGCCTGCGTTATTCCTGAAGGCATGGTGATAGGTGAAAACGCGGAAGAAGATGCGCGTCGTTTCTACCGTTCAGAGGAAGGCATTGTGCTGGTCACGCGTGAAATGCTGCGCAAACTGCAGATCAAACAGGAGCGATAATGCAGGTTTTACACGTTTGTTCAGAGATGTTCCCCCTGTTAAAAACCGGGGGACTGGCGGATGTTATTGGGGCGTTACCTGCCGCGCAAATTGCGGACGGCGTGGATGCCCGCGTGTTGCTCCCGGCGTTTCCTGATATTCGTCGCGGCATTCCCGATGCACAGGTCGTGACGCGTCGCGATACCTTCGCTGGACGTATCACGCTGCTTTTCGGGCATTTCAACGGTGTGGGTATTTACCTGATTGACGCGCCGCATCTCTACGACCGTCCCGGTAGCCCGTATCACGACACCAACCTGTTTGCGTATACCGATAACGTCCTGCGTTTTGCGTTGCTTGGCTGGGCCGGATGTGAAATGGCCTGCGGCCTTGACCCATTCTGGCGCCCGGATGTGGTGCATGCGCACGACTGGCATGCCGGTCTGGCCCCGGCGTATCTGGCGGCGCGCGGCCATCCGGCGAAATCGGTGTTCACCGTACACAACCTGGCGTATCAAGGCATGTTTTATGCAAAGCATATGGATGACATCCAATTGCCATGGTCGTTCTTTAATGTGCACGGGCTGGAGTTTAACGGCCAGATTTCGTTCCTGAAGGCAGGATTGTACTACGCAGACCACATTACGGCGGTGAGTCCAACTTACGCGCGGGAGATTACCGAACCGCAGTTTGCCTATGGTATGGAAGGTCTGTTGCAGCAGCGTCATCGGGAAGGACGGCTTTCCGGCGTGCTGAACGGTGTGGATGAAAAAATCTGGAGCCCGGAAACCGACCTGCTGCTGGCGTCGCGCTATACGCGTGACACGCTGGAAGAAAAGGCGGAGAACAAACGGCAGCTACAGATCGCGATGGGACTTAAGGTTAACGATAAAGTGCCGCTGTTTGCCGTAGTCAGTCGCCTGACCAGTCAGAAAGGGTTGGATCTGGTGCTGGAGGCTCTGCCGGGTCTGTTAGAGCAGGGGGGGCAACTGGCGTTGCTCGGCGCGGGCGATCCGGTATTGCAGGAAGGTTTCCTCGCCGCGGCGGCGGAACATCCGGGTCAGGTGGGCGTGCAGATTGGCTATCACGAAGCCTTCTCGCACCGCATCATGGGTGGGGCCGATGTGATATTGGTTCCCAGCCGTTTTGAGCCATGTGGCTTAACGCAATTGTATGGACTGAAGTACGGCACGCTGCCGCTGGTGCGGCGCACCGGTGGGCTGGCTGATACGGTCTCTGACAGTTCGCTGGAAAACCTGGCGGACGGTATCGCCAGTGGGTTTGTATTTGAAGATAGTAATGCCTGGTCGCTACTACGTGCGATCCGGCGTGCTTTCGTATTGTGGTCCCGGCCTTCGCTGTGGCGGTTTGTACAACGCCAGGCCATGACCATGGATTTTAGCTGGCAAGTCGCGGCGAAGTCATACCGTGAGCTTTACTATCGCTTGAAATAGTTATCCAGGAATCACCTATATGAATGCTCCATTTACTTATGCATCGCCCACACTCAGCGTAGAGGCACTTAAGCATTCTATCGCCTACAAGCTGATGTTCACGATTGGTAAGGACCCGGTCATTGCCAATAAACATGAGTGGCTGAACGCCACATTGTTCGCGGTGCGCGATCGTCTCGTGGAGCGCTGGCTGCGTTCTAACCGTGCGCAATTGTCACAGGAAACTCGACAGGTTTATTACCTGTCTATGGAGTTTTTGATTGGCCGCACGCTTTCCAATGCACTGTTATCGTTGGGTATTTATGACGATGTCAAAAATGCGCTGGAAGGTATGGGGTTGGATCTTGAAGATCTGATCGATGAAGAAAACGACCCAGGCCTAGGCAACGGTGGCCTCGGGCGCCTGGCGGCCTGCTTCCTGGACTCACTGGCAACGCTGGGACTGCCGGGACGCGGCTACGGTATTCGCTATGACTACGGCATGTTCAAGCAAAACATTGTTGATGGCCGACAGAAAGAGTCGCCGGACTACTGGCTGGAATACGGTAACCCATGGGAGTTCAAACGCCACAATACGCGCTACAAAGTGCGCTTTGGCGGGCGTATACAGCAGGAAGGCAAGAAAACGCGCTGGATAGAAACCGAAGAGATCCTCGCGGTTGCCTACGACCAGATTATCCCCGGTTACGACACCGATGCCACCAACACGCTGCGCCTGTGGAATGCCCAGGCCAGTAGCGAGATCAACCTCGGTAAATTTAACCAGGGCGACTACTTTGCGGCGGTGGAAGATAAAAACCACTCCGAGAACGTCTCCCGCGTGCTCTATCCGGATGACTCCACCTATTCAGGACGCGAGCTGCGCTTGCGCCAGGAGTATTTCCTGGTCTCCTCCACGGTGCAGGACATTCTGAATCGTCATTATCAACTGCACAAAACCTACGATAATCTGGCGGATAAAATCGCCATTCACCTCAACGACACCCATCCGGTGCTGTCGATCCCTGAGCTGATGCGTCTGTTGATTGATGAGCACAAGTTCAGTTGGGATGATGCGTTTGAAGTGTGCTGTCAGGTTTTCTCGTATACCAACCACACTTTGATGAGCGAAGCGCTGGAGACCTGGCCGGTGGATATGCTGGGCAAAATTCTGCCGCGCCATCTGCAAATCATTTTTGAGATTAACGACTACTTCCTGAAAACGCTGCAGGAGCAGTATCCGAACGATACCGGTCTGCTGGGGCGGACGTCGATTATCGATGAATCTAATGGTCGTCGTGTGCGTATGGCATGGCTGGCGGTCGTGGTGAGCCACAAGGTTAATGGTGTGTCTGAACTGCACTCCAACCTGATGGTGCAGTCGCTATTTGCTGACTTTGCGAAGATCTTCCCGACCCGCTTCTGCAACGTTACCAACGGCGTAACGCCGCGTCGCTGGCTGGCGCTGGCTAACCCGCCGCTCTCCGAGGTACTGGATGAGAATATTGGCCGCACCTGGCGTACCGATCTCAGCCAGTTGAGCGAGCTTGAACAGCACTGTGATTTCCCGTTGGTGAACCAGGCGGTACGCCGGGCGAAGCTGGAGAACAAAAAACGTCTGGCCACGCTCATTGCCCAGCAGCTTAACGTGGTAGTGAATCCGAAATCGCTGTTTGACGTACAGATCAAGCGTATTCACGAATACAAACGTCAGCTGATGAACGTGCTGCATGTGATCACCCGCTACAACCGCATTAAGGCCGATCCTGACGCCGAGTGGGTGCCGCGTGTGAATATCTTCGCCGGTAAAGCAGCTTCGGCCTATTACATGGCGAAGCACATCATTCATCTGATCAACGATGTCGCGAAAGTGATCAATAACGATCCGCAAATTGGCGACAAACTGAAAGTGGTGTTTATCCCCAATTACAGCGTCAGCCTGGCGCAGGTGATAATTCCTGCTGCCGACCTGTCTGAGCAGATTTCACTGGCCGGGACCGAAGCCTCCGGGACAAGTAACATGAAATTTGCGCTGAATGGCGCGTTGACCATCGGTACGCTGGATGGTGCCAACGTCGAGATGCTGGAACATGTGGGCGCAGAAAATATCTTTATCTTTGGTAATACGGCGGAAGAGGTTGAAGCCTTGCGTAGTCAGGGCTATAAGCCGCGTGAATATTACGAGAAAGACGAGGAGTTGCACCAGGTGCTGACGCAGATCGGCAGCGGCGTATTCAGCCCGGAGGAGCCGGGACGCTATCGCGACCTGGTGGACTCATTGATCAACTTTGGCGACCACTATCAGGTGCTGGCGGATTATCGCAGTTACGTTGATTGTCAGGATAAGGTTGATGAACTGTATCGTCACCCGGAAGAGTGGACTACCAAGTCGATGATTAATATCGCCAACATGGGTTACTTCTCATCGGACAGGACGATCAAAGAGTACGCCGAAAACATCTGGCATATTGATTCGGTGCGGTTGTAAAACACGAGGCCGGGGGCGCTTCGCTTGCCCGGCCTACGTTTATGCACTTTTGTAGGCCGGATAAGGCGTCGCCGCCATCCGGCATTTTTATCAGGACGCCAGCGACAGCTGGTGCTTCTCAATGTATTCTGCCAGCCACTGGGTCATGCGCGACTGCTGCTCAGCGTTCAGCCACATACCTTCTTTCGTGCGACGCCACAACGCATCTTCTGCACGACGAACCCATTCGTGATCGACCAGATATTTCAGCTCGGCTTCATAAAACTCATGGCCAAAGTCTTCACCTAACTCGGCAAGCGAGGTGGCTTCGCCGATGACCCATTCGGTGTTGCTGCCGTAGGTGCGAGAATAATGGCGCGCCAGCGACTCGGTCAGGAACGGGTAGCGACGGCGCAGTTTGGCCGCGTAGTCTTCGCGATCGCCGCCAATGTCACCGCCGGGCAGAATGCACTCTTTGGTCCACGCCGGGCCGATGCCCTGATAGTACGACGCCAGTTTTTCCATCGCATGTTCAGCCAGCTTACGATAGGTCGTCAGCTTACCGCCAAAGACCGACAGCAGCGGCGCTTTGCCGTTTTCGTCGTGGATATCCAGCGTGTAATCACGGGTGATCGCCTGCGGTGAGTCAGACTCGTCATCGCACAGCGGACGCACGCCCGAGTAAGTCCAGACGATATCATCACGGCCCAGCTGCTTCTTAAAGTGCGCGTTGTAAACCTTCAGCAGGTAATTGATCTCGCTTTCATCAATTTTCACCGCTTTCGGATCGCCTTTGTATTCAACGTCTGTCGTCCCGATGATCGAGAATTCGTCCATCCATGGGATGACAAACACAATGCGTTTATCTTCGTTTTGCAGAATATAAGCCTGCTTCTGGGTATGTACACGCGGCACCACGATGTGGCTGCCTTTAATCAGGCGAATACCGTACGGTGATGGCAGGTGCATACCGTCGTCAAAGAACTCTTTCACCCACGGACCGGTGGCGTTGACTAGGCCACGCGCCTGCCAGGTGTGTTTTTTGCCGGTATCGATATCTTCAGCTTCAACAATCCACAAACCGTTTTCACGGCGAGCAGAGGTGGCGCGAGTGCGGGTTAATACTTCTCCGCCTTTGCGTACGACCATTTGGGCGTTTGCCAAAACCAGTCGTGCATCGTCTACCCAGCAGTCAGAATATTCGAAACCGCGCACAATCTCAGGTTTCATTACGGAATCTGCGCCAAAACGCAAACCGGTAGAACTTGGCAAACTGGTGCGTTTGCCCAGATGATCGTACATAAACAAACCAATGCGGATCATCCACGCCGGACGCAGGTGCGGGCGGTGGGGCAGACGAAAGCGCATCGGGAAGGCGATGTGTGGTGCCATTTTCAACAGCACTTCACGTTCGGCCAGCGCTTCGCTCACCAGACGAAATTCGTAGTGTTCCAGGTAGCGCAGGCCACCGTGGATGAGTTTGGAGCTAGCGGAAGAGGTGGCGCAGGCTAAATCCTGCGCTTCCAGCATCAGCACGGATAAACCGCGTCCAGCGGCATCTGCCGCGATACCGGCACCGTTGATGCCTCCACCTATCACAATCAGATCTTTGGTTTCCATGCTGGCCTCTCGCACTTTCGTTATAGCTCATTAATGTTCGTTATCGAGCATAATAGCAAAGAATCGCGCCATTGGTAACATCGGATAAACAATTTACAGTGATACATATAACATTATGGCGTTTAACTGCCGTCGGGACGTACACTAAGCAGTAACATGTCCGAAAAGCGTCACCTGCCATATAAAGAAGAGAGAGCAATGGATCAGTTTGAATGTATTAATGTCGAAGAAGCGCATCAGAAGCTGCATCAGGGGGCGGCGGTGTTAGTGGATATTCGCGACCCGCAAAGCTATGCAATGGGCCATGCCCCACAGGCATTTCATTTGACGAACGACACGCTGGGATCATTTATGCGCGAGCATGATTTCGACACCGCCGTGTTGGTGATGTGTTATCACGGCAACAGCAGTAAAGGCGCGGCGCAATATCTTCTGCAGCAGGGCTATGACGCGGTTTACAGCGTTGACGGCGGCTTCGATGCCTGGCATCGACATTTTCCGGCAGAAGTGGCATACGGTTCGTAAGGCTATACCCAAATTAATTCGAGTTGCATCGCGACGGCGACGCAGCGAATCTCCGGGAGCGTACGAACAGTACGTGACTGGAGTGAGCGAGGAAAGCCAACAAAGATGCAGCTCGAAGTAAGAAGGGTATATATACTGTCCTCTTTTGTGTGGATGAAGCGACAGCAACCATGTTGATGATTACCTCTTTTGCTAACCCCCGCGTGGCGCAGGCATTCGTTGATTATATGGCGACACAGGGCGTTATCCTGACGATTCAACAACATCAGCAAACGGATGTCTGGCTGGCGGATGAGTCCCAGGCTCAGCGCGTGCACGCTGAACTGGTGCGGTTTCTGGAAAATCCGGGCGATCCGCGCTACCTCGCGGCAAGCTGGCAGTCGGGTCAGACCGACAGCGGTCTGCGCTACCAACGTTATCCGTTCCTGGCCACATTGCGCGAACGCGCAGGTCCGGTAACCTGGTTGGTGATGGCCGCGTGTGTGCTGGTGTTTATCGCGATGAACGTGCTGGGCGATCAGGCTGTGATGCTCTGGCTGGCATGGCCGTTTGACCCTTCGCTGAAATTTGAATTCTGGCGTTATTTCACCCACGCTTTTATGCACTTCTCGCTGATGCATATTCTGTTCAACCTGCTGTGGTGGTGGTATCTCGGCGGTGCGGTTGAAAAGCGTCTGGGCAGTGGAAAACTGATTGTTATTACCGTGATCAGCGCCCTGTTGAGCGGCTATGTTCAGCAGAAATTTAGCGGCCCGTGGTTTGGTGGATTGTCTGGCGTGGTATATGCGCTGATGGGCTACGTGTGGTTGCGCGGCGAGCGCGATCCGCAGAGCGGTATTTTCCTGCAGCGTGGTTTGATTATCTTTGCCTTGATCTGGATTGTTGCCGGTTGGTTTGATCTATTCGGCATGTCGATGGCGAATGGCGCTCATATCGCCGGGTTGGCCGTGGGTTTGGCAATGGCGTTTGCCGATACTATAAATGTACGAAAACGAACTTGATTCAAGTTTTGTGGTGCCGGAAGGCGGTGTGCGTTTGGACCAATTTGTAGGCCGGATAAGCGTCAGCGCATCCGGCAAAATTTCAGGGAACAATAATGAAGCAAACACAACGACATGACGCGATCATCGAGCTGGTAAAAAAACAGGGATACGTCAGTACTGAAGAGCTGGTGGAGCATTTCTCCGTCAGCCCGCAGACGATTCGCCGCGATCTTAACGATCTGGCCGATCAGAACATGATTTTGCGCCATCACGGCGGCGCGGCGTTGCCATCCAGCTCGGTTAACACCCCGTGGCATGACCGTAAAGCAACGCAGACGGCGGAAAAAGAACGCATTGCCCGCAAAGTTGCCACGCAGATCCCGAACGGTTCTACGCTGTTTATTGATATCGGAACCACGCCGGAAGCGGTGGCTCACGCGCTGCTCAATCACAGCAATTTACGCATTGTGACCAACAACCTCAATGTGGCGAATACGCTGATGGCGAAAGAGGATTTTCGCATAATCCTCGCCGGTGGTGAACTGCGTAGCCGCGACGGCGGTATTATGGGCGAAGCGACCCTCGACTTTATTTCTCAGTTCCGTCTGGACTTCGGCATCTTAGGCATCAGCGGTATCGACAGCGATGGTTCGCTGCTGGAATTTGATTATCACGAAGTTCGCACCAAACGCGCGATCATTGAGAATTCACGTCATGTGATGCTGGTGGTGGACCACTCGAAGTTTGGGCGTAACGCGATGGTGAATATGGGCAGCATCAGCATGGTGGATGCGGTGTATACCGATACGCTGCCGCCTGCTGGTGTGATGCAGGTGATTGCTGACCATCATATTCAGTTAGAGCTGTGCTAAGGTAATTCCAGGCCTGATAAGCGTCGCGTATCAGGCATTAACTAAACGCCGTATCCCATCATTTTCAGCAGCTTCTGCGCATGTTGCACCGCATCCTGGCGGTGTGCGACGCCGAGCTTTTGGTACAAATTGCGGATGTGCGTCTTGATGGTCGTTGCCGCGACGGCCAGCTCTGCGGCGATCTGCTCGTTGCTGTAGCCCGAATAAATCAGTCCCAGAACCTGCCATTCGCGCTGGGTCAGCGGGCTGGTGCGGATAAGCTCTGGTACTTCCGGGTGAGTCAGCAGACGCTCAACGAACCCTTCATCAAAGTGGGCGAATTTATGGCGATGGTGCTGGTTAATTTCACGCAAAATGCGCTGGGCGCGGTGCTGATCGAGTTCCGGTAAGGTATTGAGCTGAATCAGCTGACGCAGTTGTTGCGCCATGGCCTCGCCTTCGATAACAAAGTGGCTGATAAACCCGGTGCGGTTCGCCAGCTGTAGGGCCTCGAGTAACACACGCTGGGCGTCATTTTTGCGCCCTGCCTGCCAGTAGAGCTGATTAAGCAGCAGCAGGTTACGGTTCAGATCGCTCATCAGGCGCAGATTGCGCGCATTTTCATTCAACTCTTCCAGCACAATTTCAGCCGGTTCAAACTCACCCAACAGGATTTGCGCGCGAGCGATGTTGCGCCACTGGCTTTGCAGGAAGTGGTTATTGGCGAATTCTGGTTTCGGCGTGTGGCGCAGCCAGTTGGCGGCAGAGTTTTTGTCGCTCACCATTTGCCAGTAAATCACCCGCACCTTATCGGCGTTGGAGATCCAGTCGCTGTGATAGTGACCGTTGCCCAGCAGGTTTTCCAGACGGTTGAGCAGGCTGCGAGCGTTATCAAGATCGCCCCGCGCAAGTGAACACTGAACCAGCAGCGCCAGACACTGTAGCTGTTGCTGCGGCTGGAAAGTGGAAAGCAGTTCAATACCGCTACGGGCAGAGGCTTCTGATTCGTCCAGACGCGCCCATGCCCACAGTAGCTGCGCACGAATGCGCACCAGGAACTCGTGCATCGGCAGCTGTTCCAGGTGCTGCTCTTTGATCAGTTGGAACGCTTTTTCCTGAGTCTCCCAGGCGGCCTGTAAAAAGCCTTGGGCAAACAAAATTTCGCTTTGCTGGATAAGGCTCCACAGTGCGTAATGCCAGACGTCATGATGACGTGCCATTTGCTCGGTTTGCTGCATTAACGCCAGAGAGCGCGTGAGATCGCCCTTACAGTGCAGGACTTCGCCGTGCACCGAGGTGGCGACGATACGACTATAGAACCAGGCGATGGGTAATTCATCCAGCGCCAGTTTTGCCAGACGTTCGGCTTCGTCAGGGTTGCCATCGTTAATCGCTACCTGCGCCCGTAAAGCGTTGAATTCGGCGTGCAGCGTTGGCTCCATGTCGCCTTTTATTTCCTGCTCTGCGCGCGCCAGCAGGGTGTTAACCTCTCCGTAGCGGTGCTGGCTCTGCATCAGCCATGCCTGTAGCAGAACCAGACGCGGATTTTCCAGCAGGCTTTCCCACGGCAGGGCTTTCAGCGACTCTTCCAGTAACGTCAGCTCGCTGTGGTTAAACAGTCCCCACGCATGATTAAGCAGGATATCGCGCAGCATATGGGCGTCACCGGCCGCCAGCGCGTGGTGGATAGCTTCGCTGGGGAAGCCTTGCGCCATCCAGCTTTCGGCGGCGGCGCGGTGTATTTCGGGCAATTCGTTCGCCAACTCCCATTGGCAGCGCTGGCGTAAAAAGCTGCCAAACAGCGGGTGATAGCTGAACCACTCGCCAACGTCATCCATCCGCTGCAGGAATAACCCCTGGCGCTCAATTTCTTCCAGCCGCATCTGGCCATTTTCTTCCCCGGTAACGCGGACGATCAGCGCATCGTTCATGGAACGCAGAATGGCGCTTTTCAGCAGGAAGTGACGGGTGCCGAGGTCGACGCTGTCCAGCACTTCATCAACCAGATAATCGGACAAATGGCTGGCGTTGATCCCCGCGAGACGGCGTGCGGACTGGTGCGCAGAATGGTTGTTCTGGCGGGCGGAGAGGGCGATCAGCTGTAACGCTGTGGCCCAGCCAGCAACGTCATCGCACATCCGGCTGCTTTCTGCCGCTTCAATGGGAGAGGACAAACGTCGGTCGAAAAATTGTTTGGCTTCCTGATGGTTAAAGGCCAGCTGTTGGCTGCCTATTTCCAGCAGTTGATCGCGCACCCGCAGATTGGCAATACCCAACTGCGGCAGGTTGCGCGACAGTACGACCAGCGTGAGGTTTTCAGGCTGGTGACGCAGGAAGAAACGCATCGCTTCGTGAATAGCCGGATTGGAGATCAGATGATAATCATCCACCACCAGGTAGAGCGGACGGTGCCACTCGGCCAGTTCGATAAATAGCTGGGCAAACAGTGACGTCAGACTGGCGTACTGGCGCTTTTGCACCATCGCTTCGCTGGTGGTGCAATGTCCACCCGTTGCCTGTTGGATGGCGGCGATCAGATAGCTGGCAAAGCGCTCTTGTTGATTATCGCCTTCATCCAGAGAGTACCAACCTAAGTCGTTCTTCCCCGCCGCCCATTGTGAAACCAGCGTTGTTTTTCCATAACCAGCAGGACTTGTTATCAGGGCAAGCCTGAAATTGTTCACGCCGGAAAGTTTAGCCAACAGGCGCTCACGAACCACCGTATGGTCGAGTCGAACCGGACGACTTAATTTAGACGGAATCAACATAAGTTAGTCACTTCACTGTGTGAAAATAGGGAAGAATGATTTTTTTTGCGCTTCGTAATTAATAGATATAAGGTCGGCCAGATTGGTGTTTTATGCAAGCTAAGCGGACTTTTTGTGTGTCTGATTTTGCACTATGTCACAAATCTATACATCTATTGCAATAATTGTTTTAAAGAGTCGCAACAGGCGTGGCGACTGGATCCGTTGTAATTTTTAATGTGTCGAAAAATCCCTCTGTTTTTATATGGTTACTCAGGCGACTAATCAAAATCGACGAATTTTGTGGCCGACTTAAAATTTTTATGTGAATTATCTTACCCGGCATAGATATTTCAGGTTAGAAACTATTTCTCTATTTACATTTTGTTTCTCATCGTCACTCCATTATTTGAGATTGTCGATTAATCCTTTGTTATTAATGCGTCATCCAAAGGGCGTTATGCACGGTTTGCGCGAATTTACGGGTGATTACGCCCCCTTTAAGTGGCGGAGATCACACTTTTATGCTCATCCCCGCTCCTCCTCCCTCCCTAATCCGTGCCAGGATGAGGAATGTCAACAACGAGCCAGGCAAACTAGCGATAACGTTGTTTTATTACCTAAGGATCTGGAACCCCTATGTCACAGCCTACTTTCAACAAAGATCAATTTCAGGCTGCCCTGACGCGTCAGTGGCAGCGCTTCGGTTTACTGTCGGCTCAAGAAATGACGTCGCGCCAGTGGTGGCAGGCAGTGAGTGGGGCGTTGGCTGAGTTACTCAGCGCCCAGCCTGCGGCGAAACCGGCAAAAAATCAGCGTCACGTTAACTACATCTCGATGGAGTTTTTGATTGGCCGTCTGACCGGCAATAACTTACTCAACCTCGGCTGGTATCAGGAGGTGAGCGATGAGCTGAAAGCACATGACGTCAACCTGACCGACCTGCTGGAAGAAGAGACCGATCCGGCGTTGGGTAACGGTGGATTGGGACGCCTGGCAGCCTGCTTCCTCGATTCGATGGCGACTGTCGGCCAGTCGGCGACGGGCTATGGCCTCAACTACCAGTACGGCCTGTTCCGTCAGTCGTTTGCCGATGGGCAACAGATGGAAGCCCCGGATGACTGGCATCGTGGCAGCTACCCGTGGTTCCGTCACAACGAGGCGCTGGATGTGCAGGTTGGGATTGGCGGTAAGGTCAGCAAAGAAGGCCACTGGGAGCCAGGTTTTACCATCACCGGTCAGGCCTGGGATCTGCCAGTTCTCGGCTACCGTAACGGCGTAGCGCAACCGCTGCGTCTGTGGCAGGCCAGCCACGCGCATCCGTTTAACCTGACCAAATTTAACGACGGTGATTTCCTGCGCGCAGAGCAGCAGGGCATCGACGCCGAAAAACTGACGAAAGTGCTGTACCCGAACGATAACCACACCGCGGGTAAAAAGCTGCGCCTGATGCAGCAGTACTTCCAGTGTGCCTGTTCTGTAGCTGACATTCTGCGCCGCCATCATCTGGCAGGGCGTAAACTGCATGAGCTGGCTGATTTTGAAGTTATTCAGCTCAACGATACTCACCCGACCATTGCCATTCCTGAGCTGCTGCGCGTGCTGATTGATGAGCACCAGATGAGCTGGGACGATGCGTGGGCCATTACCAGCAAAACATTTGCTTACACCAACCACACCCTTATGCCAGAAGCGCTGGAGTGCTGGGACGAGAAGCTGGTGAAAGCGCTACTGCCGCGCCATATGCAAATCATCAAAGAGATTAACGAGCGCTTTAAGACGTTGGTTGATAAAACCTGGCCGGGTGATGCTGAAGTTTGGGCGAAGCTGGCGGTGGTGCACAACAAACAGGTGCGCATGGCTAACATGTGCGTGGTCAGCGGCTTTGCGGTTAACGGTGTGGCGGCGCTGCACTCCGATCTGGTGGTGAAAGATCTGTTCCCTGAATATCACCAGCTCTGGCCGAACAAATTCCATAACGTCACCAATGGGATTACCCCACGTCGCTGGATTAAGCAGTGCAACCCGGCGCTTGCCGCACTGCTGGATAAAACGCTGAAAAAAGAGTGGGCCAACGACCTCGACCAGTTGATTAACCTGGAAAAATATGCAGACGACGCGAAGTTCCGTCAGCAGTATCGCGACATCAAGCTGGCGAACAAAGAGCGCCTGGTGAAGTTTATTAAAGCGCGTACCGGTATTGAAATAACGACTAACGCTATCTTTGATATTCAGATTAAACGTCTGCATGAATACAAGCGTCAGCACCTCAACCTGCTGCATATTCTGGCGTTGTACAAAGAAATCCGTGACAACCCGCAGGCAGATCGCGTGCCGCGCGTATTCCTGTTTGGCGCAAAAGCTGCTCCAGGTTACTACCTGGCGAAAAATATCATCTTCGCCATCAACCAGGTTGCACAAACTATCAATAACGACCCGAAAGTTGGCGACAAGCTGAAGGTCGTCTTCCTGCCGGATTATTGTGTCTCGGCGGCGGAAATGCTGATCCCGGCGGCGGATATCTCTGAGCAGATTTCAACCGCAGGGAAAGAGGCTTCCGGCACCGGTAACATGAAGCTGGCGCTGAACGGTGCGTTAACCGTTGGTACGCTGGATGGCGCAAACGTCGAAATCGCCGAGAAGGTGGGTGACGAGAATATCTTTATCTTTGGTCATACCGTGGAAGAGGTGAAGGTGCTCAAAGCCAAAGGCTACGACCCGGTGAAATGGCGTAAAAAAGACAAAGTGCTGGATGCTGTCCTGAAAGAGCTGGAAAGCGGGAAATACAGCGACGGCGACAAGCATGCCTTTGACCAGATGCTGCACAGTATCGGCAAGCAGGGCGGCGACCCGTATCTGGTAATGGCGGACTTCGCGGCCTACGTTGAAGCTCAGAAGCAGGTTGACGTGTTGTATCGTGACCAGGAAGCCTGGACCCGGGCGGCGATTCTGAATACCGCACGTTGCGGCATGTTCAGCTCGGATCGCTCCATCCGCGATTATCAGGCTCGTATCTGGCAGGCGAAACGTTAAGGAATCGCGATGGAAAGCAAACGTCTGGATAATGCCGCGCTGGCGGCGGGGATCAGCCCCAATTACATTAATGCCCACGGTAAACCGCAGTCTATTGGTGCCGAAACCAAACGGCGTTTGCTTGACGCCATGCATCGCACCACCGCTGCCACTCAGGTGGCGGTAACTCCGGTGCCGAATGTCATGGTCTATACCGCCGGTAAGAAAATGCCGCTGGCGGTTGAGGGAAGCGGAGAGTTTAACTGGCTGCTGACCACCGAAGAGGGCGTGCAGCACAAAGGGCATGCCGTCGGCGGTAAATCTTTCACTCTTCCGGCGAAGCTGCCGGAGGGGTATCACACGTTGACCCTGACCCAGGGCGAGCTGCGTACCCATTGTCGTATCATCGTGGCACCAAAGCGCTGCTATGAACCGCAGGCGCTGTTAGCCGGGCAGAAGCTGTGGGGCGCATGCGTTCAGCTCTACACCCTGCGATCAGAAAAGAACTGGGGGATTGGCGACTTTGGCGATCTCCGCGCCATGCTGGTAGATGTGGCGCAACGCGGCGGCGCGTTTATCGGGCTTAATCCTATTCACGCGCTGTATCCGGCTAACCCGGAGAGCGCCAGCCCGTACAGCCCGTCTTCACGCCGCTGGTTGAACGTGATTTATATTGATGTGAACGCCGTAGACGATTTCCGCCTGAGTAAAGAGGCGCAGGCGTGGTGGCAGAAACCCGCGACTCAGCAAGCTCTGCAACGTGCGCGCGATGCCGAGTGGGTTGATTATTCTGCCGTTACTGCACTGAAGATGACGGCGCTACGTATGGCGTGGAAAAGCTTCTCTGCACGTGATGATGAGCAGATGGCGGCATTTCGCCAGTTTGTGTCTCAGGAAGGGGACAGCCTCTACTGGCAGGCAGCCTTTGATGCGCTGCATGCGCATCAGGTCAAAGAGGACGCATTACGCTGGGGATGGCCGGTGTGGCCGGAAGCTTTCCAGTCAGTGGACTCGCCAGAGGTAAAACGCTTCTGCGAAGAACATCGTGACGATGTGGATTTCTACCTGTGGTTACAGTGGCTGGCGTATACCCAGTTTGCTGACTGCTGGAAAACCAGCCAGAGTTTTGCGATGCCGATTGGACTGTATCGCGATCTGGCGGTTGGCGTGGCCGAAGGTGGGGCGGAAACCTGGTGCGACCGCGAGCTGTATTGCCTGAAAGCCTCGGTTGGTGCGCCGCCGGATATTCTCGGTCCGCTCGGACAAAACTGGGGGCTACCGCCGATGGATCCGCACATCATCACGGCACGCGCCTACGAACCGTTTATCGAACTGCTGCGCGCCAATATGCAGAACTGCGGTGCGCTGCGTATCGACCATGTTATGTCGATGCTGCGTCTGTGGTGGATCCCCTACGGTGAAACTGCCGATCACGGCGCTTACGTGCACTATCCGGTCGATGACCTGCTTTCAATTTTGGCGCTGGAGAGTAAACGTCATCACTGCATGGTAATTGGTGAGGATCTGGGTACTGTGCCGGTGGAGATCGTCAGCAAGCTGCGCGACAGCGGCGTGTACTCCTACAAAGTGCTTTATTTCGAGAATGACCATGAGAAAAACTTCCGTACGCCGAAAGCGTACCCGGAACAATCAATGGCAGTCGCGGCGACGCATGACCTTCCTACGCTTAAAGGTTATTGGGATAGCGGCGATTTGACGCTGGGTAAAGCACTGGGCCTGTATCCGGATGAAGTCGTGCTGCGCGGGTTGTATCAGGACCGAGAACTGGCGAAACAGGGGCTGCTGGACGCGCTGCACAAATACGGCTGCCTGCCAAAACGTGCCGGTCACAAGGCATCCCTGATGTCGATGACGCCGATTCTTAATCGCGGCATGCAACGCTACATCGCTGACAGCAACAGTGCGCTGCTGGGCCTACAACCGGAAGACTGGCTGGATATGGCTGAACCGGTCAACATTCCGGGGACCAGCGACCAGTACAAAAACTGGCGGCGTAAGCTCACCGCCACGCTGGAGCAGATGTTCGCCGATGAGAGAGTGAATAAGCTGATTAAGGATTTGGATAAGCGGCGAAAAGCGGCGGCGAAGAAGAAGTAGTGTTATTTTGCCGGATGGCGACGCAGAGTGCGTCTTATCCGGCCTACGATGACAGCGGTAGGCCGGGTAAGCGAAGCGCCACCCGGCACCGTTTTATCAGACCACCATACCCAGCAGCAGACACCCTACCAGACCGCACACGGAGATAATGGTTTCCAGCATTGACCATGACTTGATGGTTTCACCGATGGTCAGGTTGAAGTACTCCTTGAACAGCCAGAAACCTGGATCGTTCACGTGGGAGAAGATGACAGAACCGGAACCAACCGCAATAACCATCAGCTCAGGGCTTACGCCGGTTGTTGCAATCAGCGGCGCCACTATCCCACCAGCGGTGATCGCTGCAACGGTTGCGGAACCCAATGCGATACGCAGTACTGCAGCGATAGACCATGCCATCAGCAGCGGAGACACGTTAGAGCCGTGCATCATTGAGGCGATGTATTTGTCCACGCCGCTATCAACCAGAACCTGTTTGAAGGCACCGCCGCCGCCGATGATCAACAGCATCATCGCAATGATTTTGATTGAAGACACCAGCGTGTCGTTAATCTGATCCATCGAACGTCCGCGGTTCAGACCAAACGTGAACATCGCAATCAGCACTGCAATCAGCGTTGCCATGACCGGGTCACCGAGGAATTCTGCAACCGTCAGGAAAGCATGACCTTTCGGCAGAATCATCTCCGCCACGGCGCGCATTGCCATCAGAATAACCGGGACCAGAGAGGTCCAGACGCTGACGCCAAAGCCTGGCATCTCTTCTTCAGTGAAGGTTTTTGCGCTGTACAGACCTTCCGGGATTGGCTTATCAATGCCTTTCAGGAAACGTGCGTATACCGGACCGGCGAGAATAACGGTCGGGATTGCCAGAATCGTACCAAACAGCAGGGTTTTACCCATATCTGCGTGGAAAATGGTGGCAATAGCGGTTGGACCCGGGTGCGGTGGCAGGAAGCCGTGCGTTACGGACAGTGCCGCAGCCATTGGCACGCCAACGTACAGCAGCGGGATATTGGCAGCAGCGGCAATGGTGAACACCAGCGGCAGCATCAGTACGAAACCAACTTCGTAGAACAGGGCAAAACCAACGGTGAAGCCGGTTAATACCACCGCCCATTGAATATGTTTTTTGCCGAATTTAGCAATCAGCGTGGTTGCGATGCGCTGTGCGCCGCCGCAGTCCGCCAGCATTTTGCCCAGCATGGCGCCAAAACCCATAATCAGGGCGAGGCTGCCAAGAGTTCCGCCGACGCCGGCTTTAATTGAACCGATGACTTTATCCAGTGGCATCCCTTGCATCAATCCGACAGCAAGCGCCACCAGGACGAGAGCGATGAAACCGTTCATTTTGAAACGGATCATCAGGAGGAGTAACAAGATTACACCGATAGCAACGATGACTAATGGCATGATTTACCTGGCCTTAACTTTGTTATGGGTAACGTCAGTGTTTAGATGACAAATTCCGATTGTCCCGACCGGGAACAGAGTATTCTCAGCACCAATGCTGGTTGCCTGCAAAACTAATCAGTTTAGCTGGCTATTATGTGTGTGTTAGGTGCTGATACGAATGATACGGGTAACATGTGGCGCTTGAAAATCACCTGGGCAGGCAAAATTTAAATTATGAGAGGCTGGTCAAATTATGCAGGGGATTATTACAGGGTACGTGCAGAGAAATGTAAGGGCGTAGGCCGGATAAAGCGTTTACGCTGCCATCCGGCATCGATGCCCGGTGGCGACGCGGATGCGTCTTACCGGGCCTACAAGTCTGGTCGTTAGTAGTAAGAGTGCTCGCCGCGCTGGTGTTCGGTTAAATCGCGAACGCCTTTCAGTTCAGGGAATTCAGCCAGCAGCTGCTTCTCGATACCTTCTTTCAGCGTCACATCGACCATTGAACAGCCGTTACAGCCGCCGCCAAACTGCAGAATGGCGTAGCCTTCATCGGTGATTTCCATCAGAGATACGCGACCACCGTGGCCAGCCAGCTGTGGGTTGATCTGCGATTGCAGCATGTACTCCACGCGTTCCATCAGCGGCGCATCATCGGCAACTTTACGCATTTTGGCGTTTGGTGCTTTCAGGGTCAGCTGGGAGCCTAACTGGTCGGTAACGAAATCGATTTCTGCATCTTCCAGATACGGTGCGCTCAGTTCATCAACATATGCGGTCAGCAGGTCAAATTTAATGGCGGTGTCGGTTGCTTCCACGGCGTCCGGCGGACAATAAGAAACGCCGCATTCAGCGTTAGGCGTGCCGGGATTAATCACAAATACGCGGATTTGTGTCCCTTCTTCCTGATTTGCCAGCAGTTTGGCAAAGTGCGCTTGTGCAGCATCGGAAATATGGATCATAGTAATGGCCTAATAGTTGACTATTTTACTTGGTTATAATACGCCCATCATCGAGGCTCTACAAGGTTCGACACAGGCACCATACCTGGACAGTCGCCGCGCCGTTGCGTAAAAGCAGCTGCGCGATTTCCGCGACGGTACTTCCGGTAGTGACGACATCATCCACAATAACCATATGGAGTCCCTGCACCGGCAATTCAAGGCGAAAGGCATTTTTCAGGTTACGTTTACGTAATCGGGCGCTGAGATGGTGCTGCGTGGCGGTTGCCCGAACCCGCGAGACGGTCTGGCTGTCCCAGTCGCAACCCAGCCAGCGTGCAAGCGGACGGCACAGTAAATCGCTCTGATTAAACCCTCTGCGCCAGTGTCGGCGTTGCCAGAGCGGGACGCTGACCAGCCTGTCTGGCAGAGGAAGAGCGCTGACGCGCCGGGCCTGTAATACCTCCAGCAACAGCAAACGTGAAAGGGCGGAGGCCATTTCACTGCGTCGCGAAAACTTGAGCTGGTGGATAAGCCCGCTCAACGGCGGAACATAGTCGCTGACGGTGACCAGCCGCTGCCACGGCGGCGGTTTTTGCTGGCAGCGCCCACAGGGAATGACGGTATGAGCGGCAGGGAGTCCACATTGGGGGCATAGGCTGGCGTGTTGGCGCGTTGCCCGCGTACAGACTGAGCAGATCCCCCAATGCCCTAACGTCAGGGGCATTCGGCATAGCCAGCACAATCCCGGTACTGTTAGCATAGATGCATCCTTTCAGGCTAAAAGAGAACAATAACTGATGAATGACATCTGGTGGCAGACCCAGGGTTCGGGAAATTGCCATCTTGTGCTGCTGCACGGATGGGGACTGAATGCGCAAGTGTGGCATTGCATAAGCGAGGAACTGGGTTCGCATTTTACGCTGCATCTTGTCGACTTACCGGGATTTGGTCGTAGCCAGGGTTTCGGTGCAATGTCGCTGGAAGAGATGGCTGAGCGGGTATTGAAACAGGCACCGGAGAAAGCTATCTGGCTCGGCTGGAGTCTGGGCGGGTTGGTCGCGAGTCAGGTAGCCTTAACGCATCCTGAGCGTGTTCAGGCGCTGGTGACCGTCGCGTCTTCCCCTTGCTTTAGCGCGCGGGATGAGTGGCCGGGTATCAAGCCAGAGGTGCTGGCAGGCTTCCAGCAGCAGCTGAGCGAAGATTTCCAGCGTACAGTGGAGCGTTTTCTGGCATTGCAAACGATGGGTACTGAAACCGCGCGTCAGGATGCGCGAGCGTTGAAGAAAACGGTGCTTGCTTTACCCATGCCGGAAGTCGAGGTGCTTAATGGCGGGCTGGAGATCCTGAAAACAGTTGATCTGCGTGAACCGCTGTGCGCGGTGGAAATGCCTTTCCTGCGGTTGTACGGCTATCTTGATGGCCTGGTGCCGCGCAAAGTCGTCCCGATGCTGGATGCCCTGTGGCCGCAGAGCGAGTCGTTGGTGTTTGCTAAGGCGGCGCATGCGCCGTTTATCTCGCATCCGGCGGAGTTCTGCTCAGCGCTGGTGGCGTTAAAACAACAGCTATAGCCAATGTTGATTTGCCCGGTAGCGTCGCGCTTGCCGGGCCTGAAATTAATGCGGTTGCGCAGGCAGGTCTTTAGCGCTAAGCCCGGTAATTCTGAGTATTGTTAATCTGTCGATACCATCCACTAGCATGGTTGTCGCGATGCGCAAAGCTTCCTCTCGTTTGCCCGTTTGTAACCCCTCTTGTAATCCTTTCCGATGGCCTTCCTGAAGGCCATTAAGATGCCCTTCCTGTCGTAATCTTTCGGCGATAGTCATCAACTTGTCCTTATGTTGGGGTAAACGTTCGGCGATTTCATGAATAAATTCCCCAAAATGCATGGTGTCTCCGGCTTGCATCAGGTAATTAAACAAGGCTTTCAACTGGTTGTCATTAGCGTGTCCTTTAACAAGCAGGATGGCCAGTTTTTCTACCAGCCCCATTAAATCGCGTTTACGGATATATTTTTGGATGAGTTCCAACAGCGCCATCCGGCGATGCTGCATAATCTCGTCATCGGGCATAACGGTGATATCGATCAATGGAAACGCGGTGCTATAAAGCTGTCTGGCGGACTCTGGGTCATCAAACTCGTCCAGCCAACAAAGTGAATAGGGGTATGGGCTTGCTGCACCATGATAAAAAAGTAGGGGGATTACCAGAGGCAGCTTCTTATGTCCCGCATCCAGATGACGCTGCATTACCGCAATGGCATAGCGCATTAGCCGAAATGCCATGTGAGCATCGGCGCTGCTTTGATGTTCAATAATGGTGTAAATGTAACCATCACCTTCGCGAGTTTTTAACGACCACAGCACGTCGGAATAGTACGCGCGTAAATCGTCCTCGATAAAGCTGCCTGATTCCAGTTGCAGCGTTTTAAGATCGCATAGTTTTTGTAAAGAGGCTGGAAGATGGAGCTGAAGAAAGTCGCGTGCGGTTGCCGGGTGGTTTAAGAACGTTTTGAAAATCGCGTCATGCGGCGCAGCAGTCGTGTCAGTATTCATGGCGATCCGTCACCTGAGAAACAAGATGACGAGACTCTACTTTCATGGTCGGCAGTAATCATCCACGAATTAATAACGATGCGTAGCTGGCTGGAGGATAGATCTTTTTTGCTGAAATAATGAAATCTATGTGGAATCCATTACGCAAAAAAGCCGGATATCTGCATAAACGAATTATCCGGCCTGGACGTTTGCATCATTTGTAGGCCGGATAAGCGTAGCGCCATCCGGCAAATAGCATCTGATTAGCGTAAAGCCCACCATTCGCGCAGGCAGGCTTTACCTTCCGGGCAACTTTTGCAGCTTCCGGAAAGACACCCGTCGGCATCTTCCTGAATCCGCACCGCTTTGCCCATCTTTTCTAACTGATTCAGCATGGCGTCAATCATGGGCTGCGGGGTATGCAGCGTGTGGCTAATTTGTGTTGCCTCCATGCGCCCCCGCAAAGCCAATAAATCACGAACCTGAATAAGTGATGCCATTGTCGATAACCTTAGTGGCAATCGCCAGTCGTGCTGGAACAGCAGGAACTCGCCGTTCTGTTGGTTGCCAGCAGTGCGAGGTCCACGCGGCTGCGAGCTCGACGCAGCAGGCCCAGCAACACGATGTTAAACAGGATGACCGCTAAAATGCACACCAGGCTGTAGGTCGGGTGCTCTTTGTAGCTGACCGTCTGATAAAACAGCGTCGACAGAGAGTAGGCGATATTCAGGCCCCACAGAATCGAGAAACTCATCCAGCCACGGCTGGATTCACGTGCGATAGCGCCCATCACTGAAATGCACGGCACATACAGCAGAACAAAGATCAGGTAGCTGTACGCGGCGGCGGCGCTGCCAAATTTCTCGCCCATCACGCCCATTGCGCCCGTCGCCATTTCGCCGTCGCCCTTGCTGGCTTCGATAGGGTTAGCCAGTACGCTCAGGCTGAAGGTGTTTTTCAGGCTTTGCCAGGTTTCATCCACTGCGCCGATCAGCTCGTCACCGAGGTGGAAATCTGCCGGGTTGAACTCTTCTTCCTGAATGTTTTCCGCGGTATAGAGCGTGTTCAGCGTACCCACCACCACTTCTTTCGCCATCGCGCCGGTGAACAAACCTACGGTTGCCTGCCAGTTATCTTCGTGAACGCCAATCGGTTTAAACACAGGAGTAATAACACGGCTAACGGAGGCCAGAGCAGAGTCGTTGATGTTATCGACGATTTTCCCGCTCAGCGAGAAACTGTTAAACGCGCTGAGGAAAATGCTGACGATGATGATGACTTTACCTGCACGCAGAACGAAGCCTTTCAGGCGTTGCCAGGTCTGAATAATCAGACTCTTGATGTGCGGCACGTGATATACCGGCAGCTCCATCACGAACGGTGTTGCTTCACCACGCATGATGGTGTGTTTGAGCATCAGGCCCGTCAAAACAGCCATCACGATACCCAGTACGTACAGCGAGAAGACCGCCAGTGCGCCGTTCTGACCAAAGAACGCCGCGGCAAAGACGGCGAAAATCGCCAGACGTGCGCCGCAGGACATAAACGGCGCCATCATGATGGTCATCAGACGCTCACGCGGGGCGTCCAGCGTACGTGCGCCCATCACGGACGGTACGTTACAGCCAAAGCCGACGATCAGCGGGACGAACGATTTGCCCGGCAGTCCCAGCGCCTGCATCAGACGGTCCATCACAAACGCGGCGCGCGCCATGTAGCCGGAGTCTTCAAGGAAGGAGAGGAACAGATACATCATGCCGATTTGCGGTACCAGCGGCAGCACGGTGTTAATCCCGCCGCCAAGGCCCTGGGCCAGGAAGATGGTTAGCCAGTCCGGGAAGTGCAGCGTGTAGCCAATCCACTGAATACCATGGATAAAGAGTGCTACGGAGCCAACGTCAAACAACGGTTGCAGTGCGCCGCCGATGTTAATGGCGAGCAGGAACATCAGGTACATCACGAACAGGAAAATCGGTAGCCCGAGGAAGCGGTTGAGAACGATTTTATCTACCGCGGTGGTGAAACGGCTCGGTTCTGCCGTCAGAGTATTGCTGACGGTATCGCAGATAGCGGCAATGCACTGATAGCGCGCATCGGCGATATGCAGCGCCGGATCATCCATTGTCTCGCTCAGGCGTGCGATAGAGGCATCGAGATTTTGCGCGGCATCACCCGCATAGGCGCGGCTGTAGATATCGCCTTCCAGCATCTGCAGGCCAAGCCAGCGGCGCTGTTTGAGCGGCATATCTTTAGCCATCGCGTCGGCGAGGGAGTCCGCTTCCTGCAGCAACGGCTGGGCATAATGGACCAGCTCGACAGTGTCGTTTTCTTTGTAGCGATCGATCGCTAGCTTCAGCGCTTCAATGCCGCGGGCGCGGGTGGAAACCAGCGGAACCACCGGGCAGCCAAGACGTGCTGAGAGGGCGTCGATATCAATACGGATTTGCTGCTTTTCAGCGATATCCAGCATATTCAACGCGACGATGCAGGGGATGCCCAACTCAAGCAGTTGCAACGTCAGGTAGAGGTTGCGTTCAAGGTTTGAAGCATCGACCACGTTGATCAACAGATCCGCGTCGCCGCTTAAAATATAGTGGCAGGCAATCTGCTCATCGAGAGAGGTCTGGGATGAGATTGTCGTCAGAGAATAGGTGCCGGGTAAATCCACCAGCGTGACCTGATGGTCCGTTGTGGCGAAATGACCTTCTTTACGCTCAACGGTAACGCCAGCCCAGTTACCTACACGCTGGCGCGCGCCGGTGAGCTGGTTGAATAAAGTTGTCTTGCCGGAATTAGGATTACCAATTAAACCAATGGTTAGTTTTTTCATTTTTATAGACTCACTGTATTAACAGGAAACCGCTTCCACTTCTAATAACGCCAAATCCTTTTTACGCAATACCAGACTTACGCGACGCGTTTCGATATGGATAGGATCGCCGAGCGGGGCGACGCGTACCACGTTGAAGGAGGAGCCGGGCAGCATGCCAAGTGACAACAGTTTCTGACGATAAGCCGGGCTGATTTCACGGGCAAAGCCGGTAATTTTCCACGCACTGTCAGGAGTGAATTGCATAGGGACCTACTTATATCTCGCTAACTGGATGATTACCTCATGGGGCGACAGGGCGGCATGAGACCAGATGATTAGCCAACGTAAGGAAAGAGTAAATAATCAACAAAACAATGATAATGAGAATGGTTTCTATCATCAATAGAATAAATGTGACGGAATGTACAATTGGATAATAATTTGAGCCAATTTTGATATTCCTCAATATTTATTCTGGTAGGGAAAGAATGGTTCGCGGAGGTAATTATTGAGAATCTTAATGTTTAATTAAGGTTTCATCTGTTAATAAAGTGATAAATATATTGTGGTGAAAAGCGGGG
This sequence comes from Citrobacter sp. Cf116, assembly GCF_030336505.1. NCBI lineage: Bacteria > Pseudomonadati > Pseudomonadota > Gammaproteobacteria > Enterobacterales > Enterobacteriaceae > Citrobacter > Citrobacter sp. Cf116. Next base: position 356,965 of record NZ_JAOWEQ010000024.1, read on the forward strand.
GATATATTAAATATGCCGGATAAGGTATTGATTCCATCATCCGGCACACGGTTTAAACTTAGCGCTTTTTACCCATTGCCGCTGCCAGCGCATCCATCATCGCGCTGTTGCCCGCAGGCTGGGCGTCACGACCACGCGGTTTCGCCGCTTTTGGCGCCGGGCGATTGCCCTGAGTGCGATCGTTATTCCCGCCGCCGCGACGCGCATTGGTTTCACCCGGCTGCTCGTCCAAACGCATGGTCAGCGCGATACGCTTACGTTGCAGGTCCACTTCCAGCACTTTCACCTTCACAATGTCGCCCGCTTTCACCACGGTGTGTGGATCGTCGACGAACTTATTCGACAGCGAAGAGATATGCACCAGACCATCCTGATGAACGCCGATATCAACAAACGCGCCGAAATTGGTGACGTTGGTGACCGCCCCTTCCAGGATCATTCCCGGCAGCAGATCGTTCATGGTTTCGACGCCATCGGCAAACTGCGCGGTTTTAAATTCAGGACGCGGATCGCGGCCCGGTTTTTCCAGCTCTTTGATGATGTCGGTGACGGTCGGCACCCCGAAGCGTTCGTCAGTAAAATCGGCGGCTTTCAGATTGCGCAGTTCGTTGCTGTTGCCCATCAGGTCACGCAGCGATTGCTCGGTAGCGGCCAGAATGCGTTCCACAATCGGATAGGCTTCCGGGTGAACGGTGGAGGCATCCAGTGGGTTATCGCCATGGTTGATGCGCAGGAAGCCTGCGCACTGTTCAAAGGCTTTTGGCCCCAGACGGCTGACTTTCAGCAGTTGCTGACGGTTCTGGAACTGACCGTTCTCATCACGCCAGGCGACGATGTTTTGCGCCATCATGCGTGTCAGACCGGCCACGCGGGTCAACAGCGGAACGGAAGCGGTATTGAGATCGACGCCGACGGCGTTCACACAGTCTTCCACCACCGCGTCCAGCTTACGCGCCAGCTGCGTCTGACTAACGTCGTGCTGATACTGGCCCACACCGATCGATTTCGGATCGATTTTCACCAGCTCAGCCAGCGGATCCTGCAGACGACGGGCGATAGACACTGCGCCACGCAATGAAACGTCGAGATCCGGGAACTCCTGCGCCGCCAGCTCGGAAGCCGAGTAAACCGATGCCCCGGCTTCGCTGACGATCACTTTCTGCGCGGTGACTTTCGGGAACTGTTTCTGCACGTCGAGGAAGAAGCGCTCGGTTTCGCGCGACGCTGTACCGTTACCAATCGCCACCAGCTCAACGTTGTATTTTTCACACAGCGCCGCAACGGCAACGGCGGCTTTGGCGGCCTGACCGGTGTGTGGATAAATGGTGTCGGTCGCGACCAGCTTACCGGTACCGTCAACAACCGCCACCTTCACGCCGGTACGCAGGCCGGGATCGAGGCCCATGGTGGCGCGCAGGCCGGCCGGAGCCGCCATCAGCAGGTCATGCAGGTTACGGGCAAAGACGTTGATTGCTTCATCTTCCGCGCGTTCGCGCACGGTGCCCATCAGTTCGGTTTCGAGGTGCATCAGCACCTTAATTCGCCATGTCCAACTGACCACGCCTTTGCGCCAACTGTCGGCAGGTGCGTTATTCAGGCGCAGTCCCAGGTGGTTCTGGATAATCTGTTCGCCGTGGCTCTCTTTTGGCGGCTCATCGAATTGCGGATCGGCATTCAGCGAAAGCTGCAGCACGCCTTCGTTACGGCCACGGAACATGGCCAGCGCACGGTGGGATGGCACGGTAGAGATCGGTTCGTGGTGATCGAAGTAGTCGCGGAATTTCGCGCCTTCCTCTTCTTTACCGCTTACCACGGTGGAAACCAAATGCGCGTTCTTCCACAGGTAGTCACGCACTTTCGCCAGCAGCGCGGCATCTTCAGCGAAGCGTTCCATCAGGATGTAACGTGCGCCGTCGAGGGCCGCTTTGGTATCCGCCACGCCGTTGTCGGCGTTGAGATATTTAGCGGCTTCTGTTTCCGGGTCGTGAGACGGCTCGTTCCACAGCAGGTCTGCCAGCGGTTCAAGGCCTGCTTCAATGGCAATCTGCCCACGGGTACGGCGCTTAGGTTTGTACGGCAGATAGAGATCTTCGAGTTCGGTCTTACTTAACGTGCCGTTGATCGCTTTCGCCAGGTCGTCGGTCAGTTTGCCTTGCTCGCCGATAGATTTCAGGATTGCCTGACGGCGGTCTTCCAGTTCACGCAGATATCCCAGACGGGTTTCCAGATTACGCAGTTGCGTATCGTCCAGACCGCCGGTGATTTCCTTACGATATCGTGCGATAAACGGCACGGTGTTCCCTTCGTCAAGCAGGCGAACGGCAGCTTCTACCTGTTCAGCACGAGCCTGAATTTCACCTGCGATAATGCGGCAGAAAGAATCATTCATCATGGATAGCTTCGTCTATAGGATAAAAAATCAGGGGATAGTTATACGGATTGACTGACAAAAATGCCAGCCATCTGCCGGGGCTTCGGATTGTTCCGGTCTCACTTAACGTATTCAATCTCGTTCACGTACCAGCTGGCTTCGCCACCAGGGGTGTTTACTACTGCGAGATCGCCGACTTCTTTTTTCAGCAGCGCTCGCGCCATTGGTGAGTCGATAGAGATGTAATCTTTACGACCGAAGATCTCATCGTAGCCAACAATACGGAATTTGCGGATGTCGCCATCGTCATTTTCAATCTCAACCCATGCGCCAAAGAAGACTTTGCCCTCCTGCTGCGGGGAGTAATCGACGATTTTCAGATTCTCCATGCACTTGGTCAAATATCGGACGCGACGGTCGATCTCACGCAGGCGCTTTTTATTATACTGGTAGTCGGCATTTTCGCTGCGGTCACCCAGACTCGCGGCCCAGGTTACTTTTTTGGTGACTTCCGGGCGCTCTTCACGCCAGAGATAATTCAGCTCTTGTTTGAGTTTTTCATACCCTTCACGGGTTATCAGGGGCGTTTTCATCTTATTGTTTTACCTTCGACTCTGTGATGATGCGCACAATTAGTATTACGTGAGCATATCAACAGAATAAATAATGTATTGCGAGAAACATTGTATACTTAAGCTGCTGTTTAATATGCTTTGTAACAATTTAGCCTGGAATTCATACCAGAATTCGCTGGTGACTCACGTTAGCTTTCTTAAGAATATACACTTAATTGTTGCGAACCTTTGGGAGTAATAACAATGCAAGAGAACTATAAGATTCTGGTGGTCGATGACGACATGCGCTTACGTGCGCTTCTGGAGCGTTATCTGACCGAGCAGGGCTTCCAGGTTCGAAGCGTCGCAAACGCTGAGCAGATGGATCGTCTGCTGACCCGTGAGTCTTTCCACCTGATGGTGCTGGATTTAATGCTGCCGGGAGAAGATGGCCTGTCTATTTGCCGTCGCCTGCGCAGCCAAAGCAACCCGATGCCGATCATTATGGTCACGGCGAAGGGCGAAGAAGTGGACCGTATTGTAGGACTGGAAATCGGCGCTGACGATTACATTCCGAAACCGTTTAACCCGCGTGAGCTACTGGCACGTATTCGCGCAGTCCTGCGCCGTCAGGCGAATGAACTGCCGGGCGCGCCTTCTCAGGAAGAAGCAGTCATTGCGTTTGGTAAGTTCAAACTGAACCTCGGTACGCGTGAAATGTTCCGTGAAGATGAGCCTATGCCGCTCACCAGCGGTGAGTTTGCGGTGCTGAAAGCACTGGTCAGCCATCCGCGTGAGCCGCTGTCCCGCGACAAGTTGATGAACCTGGCCCGTGGTCGTGAATATTCTGCGATGGAACGTTCTATCGACGTCCAGATTTCCCGTTTGCGTCGCATGGTGGAAGAAGACCCGGCGCATCCACGCTACATTCAGACCGTATGGGGTCTGGGCTACGTCTTTGTTCCGGACGGTTCTAAAGCATGAGGCGAATGCGCTTCTCGCCACGAAGTTCGTTTGCCCGCACGTTATTGCTCATCGTCACCTTGCTGTTTGCCAGCCTGGTGACGACTTACCTGGTAGTGCTGAACTTCGCGATTCTGCCGAGCCTCCAGCAGTTTAATAAGGTCCTGGCCTACGAAGTTCGTATGCTGATGACCGATAAACTACAGCTGGAGGACGGTACGCAACTGGTGGTGCCGCCCGCATTCCGTCGGGAAATTTATCGTGAGCTGGGTATTTCCCTCTATTCCAACGAGGCCGCTGAAGAAGCCGGACTGCGTTGGGCGCAACACTATGAATTCTTAAGCCATCAGATGGCGCAGCAGTTGGGTGGCCCAACGGAAGTCCGCGTTGAGGTAAACAAAAGCTCGCCGGTTGTGTGGCTGAAAACCTGGCTGTCGCCCAACATCTGGGTACGTGTGCCGCTTACGGAAATTCATCAAGGCGATTTCTCACCGCTGTTCCGCTATACGCTGGCGATTATGCTGCTGGCTATCGGTGGCGCGTGGCTGTTTATCCGTATCCAGAACCGACCGTTGGTGGATCTTGAACATGCGGCGCTGCAGGTGGGGAAAGGTATCATTCCACCGCCGTTGCGTGAGTATGGCGCTTCAGAGGTGCGCTCCGTAACCCGAGCCTTTAACCATATGGCCGCAGGTGTGAAGCAGTTGGCCGATGACCGTACGCTGTTAATGGCGGGCGTGAGCCACGATTTACGTACTCCGCTGACGCGTATTCGTCTGGCAACGGAAATGATGGGCGAAGAGGACGGTTATCTTGCGGAGTCCATCAATAAGGACATCGAAGAGTGTAACGCCATCATCGAGCAGTTCATCGATTACCTGCGTACCGGTCAAGAGATGCCGATGGAGATGGCGGATCTGAACTCGGTGCTGGGTGAAGTGGTTGCGGCAGAAAGCGGCTATGAACGTGAAATCGAAACTGCGCTGCAGCCTGGCGCCATTCAGGTGAAGATGCACCCGCTGTCGATCAAGCGTGCGGTTGCCAATATGGTGGTTAACGCCGCCCGCTACGGCAACGGCTGGATTAAGGTTAGTAGCGGTACGGAGACGCATCGCGCCTGGTTCCAGGTAGAAGATGATGGTCCGGGCATCAAGCCGGAGCAGCGTAAGCACCTGTTCCAGCCATTTGTCCGCGGCGACAGCGCGCGCAGTACCAGCGGCACGGGGCTGGGTCTGGCGATTGTGCAACGTATTATCGATAACCATAACGGCATGCTGGAGATTGGTACCAGTGAACGTGGTGGGTTGTCGATTCGTGCATGGCTTCCGGTTCCTTTCACTCGCGCGCAGGGTATCACGAAAGACGTATAAGAAAGGGAGGCGAAATGCCTCCCTTTTTGTTGCTGTAGGCCGGATATGTGGCAACCGCCATCCGGCATTTTTCGTTACAGCTTCGGTCCGGCGCTAACCAGCGCTTCACCCGCAGGGGTGTCTGTGTATTTCTCGAAGTTCTCGATAAACAGTTTCGCCAGTGCATTGGCTTTTTCCTGCCACTGCTCTGGAGACGCGTAGGTATTACGCGGATCGAGAATGCGCGTATCCACGCCCGGCAACTCGGTCGGGATAGCCAGGTCAAACATCGGCAGACGGAACGTTTCTGCGTCATCCAGCGAACCGTTCAGGATGGCGTCAATAATCGCACGGGTATCTTTGATAGAGATACGTTTGCCAGTACCGTTCCAGCCGGTGTTAACCAGATACGCCTGCGCACCTGCCGCCTGCATACGTTTCACCAGCACTTCTGCATACTGCGTTGGGTGCAGAGACAGGAATGCTGCGCCGAAGCAGGCAGAGAAGGTTGGGGTCGGTTCGGTAACGCCGCGTTCGGTACCGGCCAGTTTGGCGGTGAAGCCAGACAGGAAATGGTACTGAGTTTGGTCTGCTGTCAGGCGAGAAACCGGCGGCAGCACGCCAAAGGCGTCGGCGGTCAGGAAGATAACCTTCGTTGCATGACCCGCTTTTGACACTGGCTTAACGATATTATCGATGTGATAAATCGGGTAGGAAACGCGGGTGTTTTCAGTTTTGGAACCGTCGTCGAAGTCGATGGAGCCATCTTCGCGCACGGTGACGTTTTCCAGCAGCGCGTCACGACGAATTGCGTTGTAGATTTCTGGCTCGGCATCTTTAGACAGTTTGATGGTCTTCGCGTAGCAACCGCCTTCGAAGTTAAATACGCCGTCGTCATCCCAGCCGTGTTCGTCATCGCCAATCAGGCGACGTTTCGGATCGGTGGACAGAGTTGTTTTACCGGTACCGGACAGGCCAAAGAAGACTGCCACATCACCTTTTTCCCCGACGTTTGCTGAGCAGTGCATGGAGGCAATGCCTTTCAGCGGCAGCAGGTAGTTCATCACGGAGAACATACCTTTCTTCATTTCGCCGCCGTACCAGGTGCCGCCAATCAGCTGGATACGCTCAGTCAGGTTGAAAGCCACGAAGTTTTCAGAGTTCAGACCCTGCTCTTTCCATTGTGGGTTGGTGCACTTAGCGCCGTTCATCACGATGAAATCCGGTTTAAAATCAACCAGCTCTTCGTCGCTTGGGCGGATGAACATGTTTTTGACGAAATGCGCCTGCCAGGCAACTTCGGTAATGAAGCGCACGGAAAGACGGGTATCGGCGTTAGCGCCGCAGAATGCATCAATGATAAACAGGCGCTTGCCGGAAAGTTGCTGGGTAACTAATCCTTTCAGATGCTGCCAGGTTTCCGGGGAGAGCGGTTTGTTGTCGTTCTTACCTTTACCTTTGTCGGACCACCAGAGCGTGTCGCGCGTGGTGTCGTCACGGACAATGTACTTATCCTTTGGCGAACGTCCGGTAAAGATACCGGTATCAACGGCAACGGCGCCCAGATTCGTTAACACGCCACGTTCATAACCTTCCAGGTTTGGATCAAGTTCTTCCTGGAAAAGCGTGTCGTAGTCTGGATTGTAAACGATATCCTGAACGTCATTGATACCATAAGCCTTGAGATCTTGCGGGGTTAAACTGTTGTTCACACGCATTTCACTGCTCCTTAGCCAATATGTATTACCTGGAATAGTAAGGTTTTTTAGGGATTGCTAACCGCGACAAGGCTCATAGATTTACGCATCCGGGAAAATCACGGGTTACCGAATACGCTGCGACTCCTGTCACAAAGAGGCGGATATTATGGCAGGAAACCCTTTTTTGTTGTGGAAAATGTTCTTAAAACGTTAATGAAGAGTGTTTTTGGCGGGAATCTTGTGAGTGTAATCGCATTCACGTAAGAAAATAACGTAACTCATACATATACAATATCGATTCACTTCCCGTCGCGTTAGTCTGAAATCAGCCTACCAATGCTCAAAATTGTGAAGTTGATGCGATAATTAGCTTTTCCCTTCATTCTGGAAACTGACATGGATAGTGCTGAAATTTCACGTACAACGCGTTTGGGCATGATATTTATCGGCCTGCTGCAGGGGGCATTATGCTACCTGCTGATGACATATCTGGTGCCCCATAACGACGGCTGGCTGTTCTATGGCATGCCTGCGACGATTGCGATCACCTCGGCACTTTTGCTTACTGTCGTTTCTTTCAAACAACGCGCGCTGTGGTATTGGATGGTGCTGATCTTTGTTGTGGTGCTGGCGATGAGCGTCTGGCTAAAGTGGCAAGTCGAGGACAGTGATAAGTGGCGGCAACATGAAGTTTTTATGTTCTACGGTTGGCGCTTACTGCTGATGGCGATGCTTGCCTTGCCCTGGATTCAGTACTCGCTTCATGTCTCTCGTGAGCAGGCGCGTTACCCGCATTTTTATCGGCAATTGTGGCTTAATGCGTTGACGTTGCTGATTGTCTTTGTCGCCAACGGTCTGTTCTGGCTGGTGCTCATGCTATGGAGCGAGATGTTTAAGCTGGTCGGTATTCCCTTCTTCAGCACGCTCTTCTTTGATACCGACTGGTTTGGCTATGTGGCCTTTGGTCTGATTACCGCACTGGCAGTGGTACTGGCTCGTACACAGTCGCGTTTGGTCACGGCGGTACAAAAATTACTGACGTTTATTGCCACCGGTCTGTTACCTCTGGTCGCGCTGTTGGCGCTGATGTTCATACTGACCTTGCCCTTCACTGGACTGGAGGCTATTTCGCAACGCGTGTCTGCGGCCGGGTTGATGTCAACGCTGACGCTGCTCCTGTTGCTGTTGATGGCTATCGTGCGTGAACCGCAAAAAGAGGCGTTACCCTATCCTGGCGCGTTACGCTACCTGATCAAATGCTCTCTGATTGTCGCGCCCATCTATATGCTGATTGCCGGTTGGTCACTGTGGGTGCGAATACAGCAGTACGGTTGGACGCCTGAGCGTTTGTATGGCGTGCTGGTGGTCGTGGTACTGCTGGTATGGTCGTTTGGCTATCTGGCCAGCATTTTACGCCGCGGGCGCAATCCGCTTGAGCTTCAAGGGCCGGTCATTCTTGGCGTTTCGTTGCTGGCATTGGGGCTGTTGGTTCTGCTGTCGTCGCCGGTTATTGATGCCTGGCGTATCAGCGTTAGCAGCCATATGGGGCTGTATCACAGCGGGAAAATTAAACCGGATCAGGTCAGCCTGTATATGTTGGATCACAGCGGAAAACCGGGGCGCGCAGCGTTGGAAGCATTACAAAAAGATGTGGCGTTTAATCAAGACAGTAAGCGCAGACGCGACTTGAATTCTCTGCTGCAAGGGAGCCGGGATCCGGTTAAAGAGCTAACCGCAACACAGTTAGTATCGAAGGTTGTGATTGCTCCGGGAAGCGAGAAGCCAGACGATGCGTTCTGGACGTTTGTCAAAGCACAGGGGTATCGTATCACCTCTTGTGCTGAGCAGAATGCGTGCGTATTGGTGAGTCAGGACCTCAATGCGGATGGTCATCCTGAGCAGGTGCTATATGCTTTTGGCGATGGGGAGAGTCTGGTCTTCGGCATGCAGAAAAACAAATGGGATTTGTTAGCTGTTGCCAGGCTACCAGAAGGATTCAATAAGGATAAATTGCTGCAGGCGGTGGCGAATCAGCAACTGGGTTCAGCCCCCAGAATCTGGCGGGATATCACTATTGATGGCAAAAGACTGCCGATGACTTATTACACCGAGTGAGTGTGTTGCCGACAGCGTTTTTGCCGGATAGCGGCGCGAACGCCTTATCCGGCCTACGACAGTTTTTCCGTAGGCCTGATAAGCGCCTTCAGGCAAGACGGTGATTAATGCACCTGTGGATCGGCAGGGGAGGCGTTGCTGCGGATCTCTGCAATATCCATGGCGTTAAACAGATAGTGGCTACCGCAGTAATCGCAGTGCATATCGATCTCGCCTTCTTCCGCCAGAATGCTGTCAACTTCTTCGTCCGGCAACGTTTTCAGTGCGCCTGCGCAGCGTTCGCGTGAACAGGTGCATTTGAACTCAACGTCCTGCGGATCGTAGAGAGTAACCTCTTCTTCGTGGTATAAGCGCCACAGCACTTCGTTGGCCGGCAGCGTCAGCAACTCTTCGGCCTTGATGGTTTCGGTCAGGGCGGTCAGGTGATCGAAATCATCTGCCTGTGCGTTTTGCGCCGGCATCACTTGCAGCAGCATTCCGCCAGCAGCGGGTTTGCCATCAACGTCGCCAGTGCGGATGAACAGGCGTGTCGGCAGCTGTTCGGAACGCATGAAGTAGTCTTCCAGACAGGCTGCCAGCGTGTCACCTTCCAGACCGACCACGCCCTGATAACGCTCGCCTTCTTCCGGGGTAATGGTGATCACCAGGTAGCCGTTGCCCACCAGGGTTTTCAAATCGGCATCTTCAGGAATATCACCCTGCATGCGGGCCACGCCGCGCATCTGCTGATTGTTGTTACCGTTGATGACGGCCAGGCTCAGCGGACCATCACCCTGCAACTGCACAGTGATATCACCGGCAAACTTCAGCGTAGCGGTGAGCAGGCTGGTGGCAACCAGCAGCTCAGCCAGTACGTTTTTGACCGGCTGCGGGTAAGTATGATTTTCGAGGATCTGTTGCAGGGTTTCCGAAACGGTCACCAGCTCGCCGCGCACGGCAAAGTTTTCAAACAGATAACGATGTAATTGGTCATGTTGCGGCATAATCATCTCTCTTGCAGGTGACAGTCACTCGCTGTCGCCATGTTTAAATCGTAACAGGTCGCGGCGCTCTTTCTTGTCCGGTCGTCTGTCCGGGTGCGGCATGGTTAACGCGTTAAGTTTACGCGCCAGCGCCATTTTTTCGCGTTTTTCCACGCTTTCCGCGGTTTCTTCATACAGCGTAACGGCTTCCGTTGCCGGGCGACGCTGCTCGGTTATGGCCTTGATAATGACCGTTCGCTCGTCATTTCCCTGGCGAAGGGTGAGGGTGGCGTTCAGCTCGACAATCTTGCTCGGCTTACTGCGCTGGCCGTTGTAGTGCACCTTACCGCCTTCAACCATTTCGCGGGCTAGCGCACGCGTTTTGTAAAAGCGTGCAGCCCACAGCCATTTATCCAGCCTGACTTCAGCAGAGGGCTTTTCTTTCATGGCGTCTCCTTCACATCAGTGAGGGGATCAGTCGGCGGTAGTCATTCAGTGACGGATGGCGTGCGTACTGCTTTTCGGCGATGCCGGAGTCGGGATTGGTCACGCCGAGGCAGTAACGAATACCGTACAGAGCAGCGGCGTCGAGAATGGGTTCGCTGTCGTCAATAAACAGCGTCTTCTCTGCACTCATTCCCGTTTCTTCAGCCACAGCGTGCCATAACCGCTGATCCTCTTTGGGATAACCAAATGTGTGGGTGGAAAGTAATAAATCAAGGTGTGAGGCCAGACCGGTATGCTCCAGCTTCACCGCCAGATTATGCGGATGCGCGTTGGTGAGCAAAATACGGCGCTTGCCGCTGGCTTTTAAAGCATCAAGAAACGGTACGGTATCTTCACGCAAAACGGCGCGCGGTCCCTGTTCCGTTGTCATGGCGCAAATATCCAGATCCAGGCACTCGCTCCAGTAATCCAGGCAGTACCAGTTTAGCGTATGCTGCACGGCATGATACTGCTGACGAATATAGTCCTGGGCCTCCTGGGGAGAGATACCCTGCTTCGCGCCATAGGTTTCCGGCACCAGTTTTTGCCAGAAATAGTTATCGAATGCCAGGTCGAGCAGCGTGCCGTCCATATCTAACAACACGGTGTCGACATCCTGCCAGGCAATATTGATATGCATGGAAACTCCCCACAAGAAAACATGATGCGCGACAGAGTAGCATATCCTGTCGTGCGAGCGTGTTATCGAATCAGGCTTTCCGGGTCGTCAATCAGCGTTGGATTCAGGCAACTTTCGTAGTAGCTCTGAATTTCCGCGATGCGGGTGCGGTGACGCTGGTAGCGTCTGAATGCCTGCACGCTGTTGTAGACAGCGCATCCGAGCATGGAGAACATCAGCAGCGTCGTGCCAAGGTAGCGCCATAACCCTGAACGATCCGGGATACGGTGCAGGCCAATGTGCTGGGTGCCATTGGCGTCAGTCGAAATATTGGTGACGATCCCCTCTGCGCGAAATGGTGTCTGCATCAGCATCTGCGCCAGGCGCTGGAAGGCGTTCCACTGTTCCTGGGGAGGATAGTCATATAGCGAGGTCGTCGGCCACGGCTGATCGACCAGATCGCTGCCTTCATCGCTGATAATCAGGAAACCGCCGGGAGCAGGGCTATTCAGCGCCTGGGCCGCTCGCGCAGTCTCGCGTGAAATAAATGGTGCCGTAGAGGTATTCACCAGATTATCTAACGACTCAGCGCTTACCGGACGCAGCAGCACGTTCACCCCATCCAGTTTGCCTGCGTTCGCTCGCTTTACCAGCGCGGCCCAGTCTTTGCTGTTACCGAGGTTAACCAGCGCATTCTTTAAGCGTACACATTCATCTTTGGCTGCACACAGATCGGCCGTTTTCAGGACAATCTCACCAAAATCGTCCAGTAACACCATGCCGGACTTTTGGATTGCCGAGCGTAGCGATGCGCTGACGCGAGAGTCATCGTCAGGTTTGGGATGCAGCTGGCGGTTCACGGCCTGCGTGAGCGCAGTGGCCTTATTCACCAGATCGGATTCGGGCAGCGGTAATGCGCGTGCGTCATTCCAGATAATTTGCGAGCAATCGAAAGGCATAAACGGCGTGGTGGGCTGCGCATTCCAGCTCCCTTGGGTATGAATATTACACATACCCGTACCGCTCAGGTGCAGCGTGTCACCCACACGAACGCCCGCGTTTTCGAGCTGTTTAACGCTGGTGGCTTCGATAGTTTGCGCGCCCTTCATCCAGGAAAGCGTGACCTTTATCGGCATATCCAGCGGGATCCAAAACAGCAGCATCAGCAGTACCAGCAACGAGCCGCCCGCGATGACGGCGTTGCGCAGCCAATGTTGCAACGGGAAATTTTTGACTTCATCGTGCAGAGATAAAAAACGCCCCTGGCGGACAACGTGGCGATCGAGATAAATATCGATATCCGTTTGCTGGCCAAGGTCTTGGGCGATGTAAGGTTGCCAGTGAGGTGGGTAGATCAGATCGATAATACCCAGCGAGATATTATTAATATGCTCCTGGTCGTTTTCGCCAAACAACCCCCAGCGACGCGGCGTACCGCGCAAACAATGAATTTCCCGCAGGGCGGTTTTGGACGGCGGGGCGAATAATCCCCACAGGCCCGCAGCTAACAGCAACACCGCGCCACCGACTGCCCATGGAACAAACGTATTCGGGATAACCAAACAGAAAAAGAACAGCAGGAATGATGCGGTTATCAGCAACGCCTCGCGCAATCCCGAAGGGCGGCTGAGCGCATATTCTTCATGGGTTTCCTGGCGAATATTCAGCAGTTCAATCTGCTCACTTTCTTCACCACGAATGGATGCCTGGGTAGAAGCGGTGTGCTGCAACGCATAGCCACGCGCTTCCTGCATATATTCCTGCAGCGTATGGCCGTTCAACGAGATAACCAGCGGTATTGTATTGGTATGGATTATCTCAACGCTATTTTCGTCATTGATGTATTGTTCCCAGAAAGGGGGAAGGTGTACCTCAACGGAATCAAGATAGTAGCGCCATTTGTTAGGATCGTCGGTAGTGATGCCGTAACGTGTAATCGAACGAGTAAGCACGATGACGCTATTACTTTGGGCATTCAACGTTAATGAGACTGGCGCAGAACTGGCTCCAGTTGGACCAGGTACTTGCTGAATTTGACTAAGGCTTTCGAGATAGTTTTCGACGGCAGTGCGTTCTTCAGGCGCGAGTTTACGTTTCGAGGCGTCTGAGAAAACGCTGCTCAAGGGTAAATTTTTCTGCCTGGATTTTGATTTGAGTAGCCATCCTGCAAGCAATGAGCAGGCCAGCAAAGCAGCTAAAAAAATCAGAATGGTGCTCATGCTTTCCCCATCTTACTTAGTCTGTCAGGCGTGGTCAGTCGCACCCTGTTCAATATTCGTGATTCTGTGGTTGGCTATCGGCAAGTGTGGAGTCGAACTTGAGCATCTTTAAGTACAGCCCAGTAAAAGCGAATCATAGCAAAATCACTAAAAATGGAATATCAGCAAATTCCTGGAGTTATTTCAACCTATTGACTTTTAATTTGAAATAGGGATTAACTTTTAGTACGTTACATAAATGTAAATAAACGGCAATTCACATTGCCGAAACCGTGCGGTATATCGCACAATAACCCCAGATTTCACAGCAAAGATCCTCACAATGAGCAAATCATTACAGAAACCCACGATTTTGAAAGTGGAAACCGTCGCCCAATCCCGGCTGTTTAAAGTCGAAAGCGTGGACCTTGAGTTCAGCAATGGCGTACGCCGCGTTTATGAACGTATGCGTCCATCCACGCGTGAAGCGGTAATGATTGTGCCGATTGTTGACGACCACATGATCCTCATCCGCGAGTACGCAGTCGGGACCGAATCTTACGAACTGGGTTTTTCTAAGGGATTAATCGATCCTGGCGAAAGCATTTTTGAGGCGGCGAATCGGGAGCTGAAAGAAGAGGTGGGGTTTGGCGCAAAAGATCTGACGTTTTTAAAGAAACTCAGCATGGCACCATCTTATTTCTCCAGCAAGATGAACATCGTGGTGGCAGAAGATTTATATCCTGAATCGCTGGAGGGTGATGAACCTGAGCCATTGCCGCAGGTGCGCTGGCCGCTGGCGCATTTGATGGACCTGCTGGAAGATCCTGATTTTCACGAAGCGCGTAATGTCAGTGCCTTGTTCCTCGTACGCGAATGGCTGAAAGGGCTGGGGCGGCTTTAATTTCTCTGCAGCTAATACACGAACAACAAAAAAGGCGCCTAAGCGCCTTTTTTGATCAGAACAGTTCGTGCGTCTCACCATTATCGATAATGGTCGTCCCCACTTCATGCACCGCCTGTTGCGTCGGCTGAGTGCCTTCAATGAAGTATTCTGCGCGGCTATTGCCACCGCTTGCCAGTTGTCCTGTGCTGCGATCGATATTGACCGTTACGATACCCGGTGGCGGCGTCAACGGCTGTTCAGGCACGCCTTCCAGCACGGACTTCATGTAGGCATCCCATGCTGGCTGCGCACTCTTCGCACCGCCTTCGTAGCCGGAGATTTGGTCTTTGATCGCGCCGGAAGCTGTCGTATGACCAAGGTTGCGGCGATGATCATCAAAGCCGATCCATACTGACGTCACCACGCCTGGTCCGTAACCGGAGAACCACGCATCTTTAGAGCTGTTGGTGGTTCCGGTTTTCCCGCCGATATCATGACGCTGTAAATCGCGACCTGCGCGCCAACCGGTTCCCATCCAGCCTGGTTCACCAAATATATTGGTGTTCAGCGCGCTTTTAATCAGGAAGGCCAGCGGTGTGTTGATCACGTGCGGAGCGTATTCCTGTGTGCCGCTTTGCGCGACCAGTGCCTGGTTAGCCTGCTCAAGCTGCGGCATAGGCACGGCGGCATTCTGCTGTTCCTGCGAGACGGCGACATCTTCTACGTTACTGTTTTCCAGCACGTTAGATTTCTGGGTATCGCCGTAAATCACCGGAATATCGCATTCCGGGCAGGCAATTTTCGGCTTCGCTTCGAAGATAACGCCGCCCATATCGCTTTCGATCTTACTGATGAAATACGGATCGACCAGGAAGCCGCCGTTAGACATCACTGCGTAACCGCGCGCCACCTGCAACGGTGTGAACGAAGCCGAACCCAGCGCCAGTGACTCGGTATGCACAATGTTCTGTGCCGGGAAACCGAAACGTTGCAGATACTCTGCCGCATAATCCACGCCCATGGCGCGCATGGCGCGTACCATCACCACGTTTTTCGACTGACCCAGCCCCTGACGTAAGCGGATAGGACCGGCATACTGCGGCGGGGAGTTCTTCGGCTGCCAGTCGGAACCAGCACCGGCATCCCAGCGGGAGATTGGTACGTCGTTGAGCATGCTCGCCAACGTCAGACCTTTATCCATCGCGGCGGTATACAGGAATGGCTTGATGTTAGAACCCACCTGGCGTAATGCCTGCGTTGCGCGGTTAAACTTGCTCTGGTTGAAGTCAAAACCACCAACCAGTGCCAGCACCGCGCCGTTTTGCGGATTGATGGAGACCAGTGCGGAGTTGACGTCCGGCACTTGCGCCAGCCACCAGGCATCGCCCACCTGGCGTACCCAGATTTGCTGGCCGGCCTGTACCACGTCGGTCACTTTACGCGGCGTTGGGCCTTGTTGAGTATCCGAGCGGTAAGGACGCGCCCAGCGCATACCATCCATGCGTAATGACACTGACGTACCATCCGCCAGCGCGGCAATGGCTTCCTGCGGATTGGCACTGGTAACAACCGCCGGTAACAGCGGTCCATAAGTCGGCAGCGCTTTCAGCGTATCGGTGATTTTTTTGCTGTCCCAACTGCTTTCGCCCACTTTCCACAGCACGTTCGACGGGCCGCGGTAGCCGTGGCGCATGTCGTAATCCATCACGTTGTTGCGTACTGCCTGCTGAGCTGCCTGCTGTACTTTGCGTGTAATGGTGGTGGTGATGCGATACCCGTCTTCATAGGCTTTCTCACCATAACGGTTATACATCTCCTGGCGCACCATTTCTGACAGATACGGTGCAGAGAAAGCGATTTCCGGCGCGTGGTAGTTGGCGTCAATGGCCTCGCCGCGCGCCTGATCGTACTGGGCCTGCGTGATGTAGTTTTCGCTCAACATACGCGACAGTACAACGTTACGTCGCGCGGTTGCCCGGTCCATCGAATAGAGAGGGTTGAAGGTTGACGGCGCTTTTGGCAGACCGGCAATCACCGCAATTTCACTTAAGCTGAGTTGATCCACCGTTTTACCGAAATAGACCTGCGCGGCAGCACCCACGCCATAGGCGCGATACCCCAGGTAAATCTTGTTCAGATACAGCTCGAGGATCTCATCTTTACTCAGCAGTTGTTCAATGCGGATCGCCAGGAACACTTCTTTGATCTTACGCATCAGCGTACGTTCCGGGCTCAGGAAGAAGTTTCTCGCCAACTGCTGGGTAATGGTACTCGCCCCTTGCGACGCGTGACCAGAGAACAATGCTACGCTGGCCGCACGGAAGATCCCCACCGGGTCTACCCCGTGGTGCTCATAAAAGCGGCTGTCTTCTGTGGCGATAAAGGCTTTAACCATTACCGGCGGCATCTGATCCAGCGTGACCGGGATTCGACGTTTCTCGCCATACTGCGCGATTAGCTCGCCGTCAGCGCTGTAAACCTGCATCGGGATCTGTAAACGCACATCTTTGAGCGTCGCGACGTCAGGTAATTGCGGCTCGATATAGCGATAAAGGCCATAAATCGAGCCTGCTCCCAGCAGGATGCAACATACTGCAAGGATTAATAAATACTTTACGAACTTCACTGGAGATTTCCCATTTAGTGGCATTTGGGCAGTTTATAAACAAACGCGCGGTAGTATAAAGGCAAGCCAGACGCATTGATATACCCGTTAAAGCGACGGGTGATAAGGAGATCATCAGCAATGGCTTTCAATATCTGGAAAATTGGTCTGCATATTCAGCAACATGAAGTGCTGGCTGTCGCTATCGTTCGCGAAGCATCAGGTTGGTATCTGCAGCGCTGGTGGCGTATACCGCTGACGCCTCAGGTTATCGTCGATGGCCACATTCGCGAGCCTGAACAGCTGGTCGCCGCGCTACTGCCGTGGAGCCGGGAGCTCCCTCGCCGACACTATATTCATCTCTCTTTTCCCGCCAACAGGACGTTACAAAAAAAGTTTCCTCGTCCGACAATGACGTTACGCGAGCCAGAGCAAACCGCATGGTTGTCCGGTTCGATGGCGCGTGAACTGGATATGGCTCCGGATGCACTGCATTTTGATTATAGCGAAGACACTTTGAGCCCGGCGTTTAACGTCACTGCTGCGCAAAGCAAAGAGATTTCAGCGCTTCTGACGCTTATCCAAACCCTGAAGGTGCAGGTTACGGCGATTACCCCGGACGCCAGCGCGTTACAGCGATTTATTCCCTTCCTGCCGGAGCATCACCAGTGTCTGGTATGGCGTGATGATGCCCAGTGGTTATGGGCGACCCGTTCAGCATGGGGACGTAAATCAACGGGCGATATTGGCCGTATCGAGGAGCTTGCCACGACATTATCTCTGCCCACGACAGTCATTGCGCAATGCTCCCCCGGCGGCTTCGATCCTTTAAGCGCCGTGTCTGTACGCCAGCCGCCCATTCCAACGCAAAGCCATCACTTCGCCATTGCTCTGGGACTCGCTATGGGGGGCGTGTACTGATGATTGCGACCATTAATCTTCTGCCCTGGCGTCAGGCTCGGCGTTACGCTTGCCTGCGCTTCTGGGGCATCTTATTTAGCGCTTCACTCTTGCTTAGTATTGGCGTGTTGTTGCGCTATTACAGCGCTTTGAGTGTAGAGAATCGGGCTGAATTGTTGCTGGCAGACGCCGAAAAGACGCGGGCCGAGGCCCTCATGGCGCTGAAGCCGCGTGTGCAACAGCGCCAGCAACGATGGCAGCAGGTTCAGGCGCGGAACAAACAGCGTGAGCAGACCCGAAGCTGGCAGCGGGCTTTGCAAGGGCTGGCGGAATTACTGCCGGAGCAGGCGTGGTTAACAAAAATGACCTGGCAGCAGGACACGCTGGAACTGACGGGAAACACGCTGAACTTTGCCGCATTGAAGGCATTGGAAGCGCAATTACGCCAGTTGCCGTTGTTTATGTTGAACAGCCCAGGAGAAACGCAGCAGGATGCGCAGGGACGCTGGCAATTCCACTTTCGACTGACACGGAGCGACGCGCATGATAACGCTCTGTGATGTCTGGTTAGCGCAGTCGCCACGCTTTCGACTCATATGCTGGTGCGGCTGGATGTTGGGGTTACTCATACTGGTGACGCTATGTCTTTACCCCGTAGCGCGGGAGCGGACTATGCAACGCGAGTCGCTGGTCCAGCAACGTGCGGCTATTCAGATGCAATGGCGAGATGTATATCTGCTGGCGGCATCACCAGCAGAGTCTGAAGAGAAACTGACCCTGTTCTCCCCACTGCTGTTTCAGAATTCACTTACCCGTCTTATCCACTGGCAACCCTCAGCTCAGGGGGGAGAGATGGCGCTGATATCGGCCTGGGATGCTATCCCGCTGACGTTTGTCCAGTTGGCGGATCAGGGGATGAACGTCAGCCGATTTTCGCTTAGCGCAGAAGGCACGGAGCTGCTGCTAACGCTACAGCTGGAGCGCCTGAATGATGGTTGAACGCTGGTTGTTGGCATGTATAAGCGTACTGATGCTCACCGGTATGCGTAATCCCTTCCTGCCGCCGGAGGACCGTTGTCAAATTGCTGAGCTGTCGACATGGCGTTTTCAGGGCATGGTGAGTCAGGGCACACGACCCATCGGCATCGTTCAGGATAGCCAGAAAAAATGGCGGCGGGTTAAGCGAAATGACGTCCTGGAAAACGGTTGGACGATTATGCAGATAACGGCCCAGAACATAACCCTCGACACAGAAAAAAACTGCGAACCGCCGCGGTGGCAGTGGCAGCGACAAGGAGCGGTAAATGAAGCGATGGATAGCGTTGATAGTAATGGCACTGGCGGTCGGGATAACGAGCGCGCTGGCGACGAAACCGCAAAACGTGACGCTGGTGGTCGATGATGTGCCGGTTACGCAGGTATTGCAGGCGCTGGCTGAACAGGAACAAAAAAACCTGGTGGTTTCGCCGGATGTCAGCGGTGTGCTGTCGCTGCATTTGACGGATGTCCCCTGGAAGCAGGCATTGCAGACGGTGGTAAAAAGTGCCGGGCTGGTATTACGTCAGGAAGGCAACGTCCTGCATGTGCATTCTGTTCAATGGCAGAGTGAAAATGCGGCTCGTCAGGAAAACGAGCAGGCGCGGATTCAGGCTAGTCTTCCGCTGGAACATCGCAGCATCATTTTGCACTATGCTGATGCCACCGAGCTGGTAAAAGCCGGAGAAAAGCTGCTCAGTGCTAAAGGAAGCATGACGGTGGATAAACGAACCAACCGCTTACTGCTGCGTGACAATCGTGTTGTTCTCGACACCCTGGAAACGTGGGTAGCGCAAATGGATTTGCCAGTTGCCCAGGTTGAACTGGCGGCGCATATCGTCACCATTAATGAAAAAAGTTTGCGTGAGCTGGGGGTGAAGTGGTCACTGGCTGACGCACAACAACCGGGGGCGGTTGGGAATGTCACAACGCTTGCCAGCGATCTCTCTGTAGCCACCGCCACATCCCGTGTGGGATTTAACATTGGCCGTATTAACGGTCGTTTACTGGAACTGGAGTTGTCTGCGCTGGAGCAAAAACAGCAACTGGATATCATTGCCAGTCCACGATTACTGGCATCTCACCTGCAACCTGCCAGTATTAAGCAGGGCAGTGAGATCCCTTATCAGGTCTCCAGCGGTGAAAGCGGTGCGACATCCGTCGAGTTCAAGGAAGCGGTACTGGGGATGGAGGTGACGCCAACGGTGTTGCAGAAAGGGAGAATCAGGCTGAAACTGCATATCAGCCAGAATGTTCCGGGACAGGTTCTACAACAGGCAGATGGCGAAGTGCTGGCTATCGACAAGCAAGAGATTGAAACGCAGGTCGAGGTAAGAAGCGGCGAGACGATTGCGCTTGGCGGGATTTTTTCACATAAGAATAAATCCGCAGCCGACAGCGTGCCGCTATTAGGCGACATTCCCTGGCTTGGCTCTCTTTTTCGCCATGATGGTAAAGAAGATGAACGGCGCGAGTTAGTGGTCTTTATTACGCCCAGGCTGGTTTCAACGGAATAACTTATGCATGAAAAGCCGTTGTTTTTGCACTGAACACGTTTCAGGGATTTGACGTGAGGGTGTATTTAGCATACAAGGAGTACCGATTTGAGCGTCGGTACTTTTCTTTACTTATGCGGCAGTGAATACGCTTTGCCTTTCCGGTGGTGTGCCATAGGCTTATTGGGTGTCATTTGGCTGCGCGATACGTCGCCAGGTCTGATGTTTGCAGGGTAGCATGCCTGCCACGACCAGAAATGCGTTAGGTTTGGTGATTTATTCAGTTGCCAAACCCGCTTGAGTATTGAGATAATTTTCAGTCTGACTCTCGCAATATCTTATGAGGTTTCAGTTCATGTCCTGCTGCGCTGGGTGTCTGCGAAGCGGGTTTACCATTAACGAATAGTCTTAGTAGTACCGAAAAAATGGCAGAGAAACGCAATATCTTTCTGGTTGGGCCTATGGGTGCCGGAAAAAGCACTATTGGGCGCCAGTTAGCTCAACAACTCAATATGGAATTTTACGATTCTGATCAAGAGATTGAGAAACGAACCGGAGCTGATGTGGGCTGGGTCTTCGATGTAGAAGGTGAAGACGGCTTCCGTGATCGCGAAGAAAAAGTCATCAACGAGTTGACGGAAAAACAGGGTATTGTGCTGGCAACTGGCGGTGGCTCTGTAAAATCACGTGAAACACGTAACCGTCTTTCCGCGCGTGGCGTCGTGGTCTATCTTGAAACGACAATTGAAAAACAACTTGCGCGTACTCAACGTGACAAGAAACGCCCGCTGCTGCAGGTAGAATCACCGCCTCGTGAAGTTCTGGAAGCGTTGGCTGACGAACGCAATCCTCTGTACGAAGAGATTGCTGACGTGACCATTCGCACCGACGATCAGAGCGCAAAAGTCGTAGCAAACCAGATTATTCATATGTTGGAAAGCAACTAATTCTGGCTGAATACACACTCGTCTGCGGGTACAAGTAACTAAGGTGGATGTCGCGTAATGGAGAGGATCACAGTCACTCTCGGGGAACGTAGTTACCCTATCACCATCGCGGCTGGTTTGTTCAATGAACCAGCTTCATTCTTACCGCTGAAATCGGGCGATCAGGTTATGTTGGTGACCAACGAAACCCTGGCCCCCCTTTATCTCGATAAGGTTCGCGGCGTACTTGAACAGGCGGGTGTTAACGTTGATAGCGTTATCCTTCCCGATGGCGAGCAGCATAAAAGCCTGACGGTTCTGGATACGGTTTTCACCGCGTTACTGCAAAAACCGCACGGTCGTGATACCACGTTAGTTGCCCTTGGCGGCGGCGTGATTGGCGATCTGACCGGTTTTGCGGCAGCCAGCTATCAACGTGGTGTTCGTTTTATTCAAGTCCCGACAACCCTGTTGTCGCAGGTCGACTCCTCCGTTGGCGGCAAAACCGCCGTAAACCATCCCCTCGGTAAAAACATGATTGGCGCGTTTTACCAACCGGCCTCCGTGGTGGTGGATCTCGATTGTCTGAAAACGCTTCCTGCGCGTGAGCTGGCATCGGGGCTGGCGGAAGTGATCAAATACGGCATCATTCTTGACGGTGAATTTTTCAGCTGGCTGGAAGACAATCTGGATGCGTTGCTGCGTCTGGACGGTCCGGCGATGGCGTACTGTATTCGTCGTTGTTGTGAGCTGAAAGCAGAAGTTGTCGCAGCAGACGAGCGCGAAATGGGCTTACGTGCTTTACTGAATCTGGGGCACACGTTTGGTCATGCAATCGAAGCTGAAATGGGTTATGGCAATTGGTTACATGGTGAAGCGGTGGCCGCTGGTATGGTAATGGCTGCCCGTACGTCTGAACGTTTGGGTCAGTTCACCTCCGCTGATACGCAGCGCATCATTACGCTGTTACAGCGAGCAGGCTTACCGGTGAATGGGCCGCGTGAAATGTCCACTGAGGCTTATCTGCCGCACATGCTGCGAGATAAAAAAGTGTTAGCGGGAGAGATTCGTTTGGTGCTTCCGCGAGCGATAGGGAAGAGTGAAGTGCGCGGCGGAGTGTCGCACGAGGTGGTTCTTAACGCTATTGCTGATTGCCAGCAGGCGTAACAACAAGAAAGGTCAGGCTTACGTTGCGAAACGTAGGTCTTTTAGCTTCAGGTTATGTGCAAAGTCGTAAGCATTAACCTTTGAGTGGGGTGTTAAATGGATGAATTCAAACCAGAAGACGAGCTGAAACCCGATCCCAGCGATCGTCGTACTGGTCGTTCTCGTCAATCGTCTGAACGCGATAATGAGCCGCAAATCAATTTTGATGATGTTGATCTGGATGCTGACGATCGCCGTCCTGCGCGCGCACGCAAAGAGCGTGATGAAAAGCAGGACATTGAAGAAGAGTATGAATCTGATGACGATACCGTGGATGAAGAGCGTGTAGAACGTCGTCCGCGCAAGCGTAAGAAAGCCGCCAGCAAGCCTGCCTCCCGCCAGTATATGATGATGGGCGTGGGTGTTCTGGTACTGCTGCTGCTGATTATCGGCATTGGTTCTGCGCTGAAAGCCCCCTCATCTTCTTCCAATGAGCAGGCAGCATCTGGTGAGAAGAGCATCGATCTCTCTGGCAGCAATGCAACGGATCAGGCGAGTGCAACGACACCTGCAACGGGCGCAGAGCAGACTGCTGGCAATACCCAGCAGGATGTTTCCCTGCCACCGATTTCCTCTACCCCGACTCAAGGTCAGACACCTGCGGCAACTGAAGGGCAGCAGCGTGTTGAAGTGCAGGGCGATTTGAACAACGCTCTGACACAACCGCAAGGGCAGGAGCAAGTTAACAACGCTGTGGTTAACTCTACGCTGCCGACCGAACCTGCGACCGTTGCGCCGATGCGTAATGGTAATGCTGCGCGCCAGACTGCGAAAGCGGAAACGACTGAACGTCCTGCGTCTACGCATCAGGAACGTAAACAGGCCGTAATTGAGCCGAAGAGCAAATCGCAAACTACGGTGAAAGCGACGCCGACAGAGCCGAAACCTGTTGCCCAGGCAAAACCAACCGCAACTGCGCCGACTACCACAACCAAAGCACCTGTGGTAACCGCTACGCCGAAAGCGACCGTTGAGCCGAAAGCAACCACGACGGCGCCAGCACAGACCGCAACGCCTGCGCCAACGGCGACAGCAACAACGACAACACCTGTTGCTGGCGGAGCGAAAAGTGCAGGTAACGTTGGAGCGTTAAAATCTGCGCCGTCCAGCCATTACACGCTGCAGCTCAGCAGTTCTTCTAACTACGACAACCTGAACGGTTGGGCGAAGAAAGAAAACCTGAAGAACTATGTGGTGTACCAGACAACGCGTAACGGTCAACCGTGGTATGTTCTGGTAACAGGCGTGTATGCGTCTAAAGAAGATGCGAAACGTGCAGTGTCTACGTTACCCGCTGATATTCAGGCGAAAAACCCGTGGGCAAAACCGCTGCACCAGGTTCAGGCCGATTTGAAGTAAGATAGGATATGTTCTGCAATGGTTTGCTGTTTCGCCCAATTGCGGGACAAAGACTAAAGCGCAGGATGCTGTCGGAGCTTTCTCCACAGCCGGAGAAGGTGTAATTAGTTAGTCAGCATGAAAAAAAATCGCGCTTTTTTGAAATGGGCAGGGGGGAAATACCCCCTGCTTGATGATATTAAACGGCATTTACCTCAGGGTGAGTGCCTGATTGAACCTTTCGTGGGTGCCGGGTCGGTGTTTCTCAACACCGACTTTTCTCGTTATATTCTTGCCGATATCAACAGCGACCTTATCAGTCTCTATAACATCGTGAAGACGCGTACCGATGAGTATGTGCAGGCTTCTCGTGAGCTGTTTATGCCTGAAACCAATCAGGCTGAGGTGTACTATCGGTTCAGAGAAGAATTTAATGCCAGCCAGGATCCGTTCCGCAGAGCAGTACTGTTCTTGTATCTGAACCGCTTTGGTTACAACGGATTGTGCCGTTATAACTTGCGCGGCGAGTTTAACGTCCCGTTTGGGCGTTATAAAAAACCTTACTTCCCGGAAGCCGAGTTGTACCATTTTGCAGAGAAAGCGCAGAATGCGGAGTTCCATTGCCTCTCATATGAAGAGTGTATGGACCGTGCGGATAGCAACTCTGTGGTCTATTGTGACCCGCCTTATGCACCACTTTCGGCGACGGCAAATTTCACTGCGTATCACACCAACAGCTTTAGCCCGAAAGAGCAGGCGCATTTGGCCGAGATGGCAGAAAAGCTGGTCAGTAAGCAGATCCCAGTGTTAATTTCGAACCACGATACGCCCGATACCCGTGAATGGTACCGAGCGGCGAAACATTTTCAGGTCAAAGTGCGGCGCAGCATAAGCAGCAATGGCGGCACGCGTAAAAAGGTGAACGAACTGCTGGCACTATATAAACCAGGAGTCGTAACGCCTGCGAAGAAATAAATCTCAAGGAGAAGCGGATGAAACAGTATTTGATCGCCCCCTCAATTCTGTCGGCTGATTTTGCCCGCCTGGGTGAGGACACTGCGAGAGCGCTGACTGCCGGTGCCGACGTCGTGCACTTCGACGTCATGGACAATCACTACGTACCGAACTTGACCATCGGACCGATGGTACTGAAATCGCTGCGTAAATATGGCATCACTGCCCCGATTGATGTTCACCTGATGGTGAAACCGGTCGATCGTATTGTCCCGGACTTCGCCGCCGCCGGTGCCAGCATCATTACTTTTCACCCGGAAGCCTCCGAGCATGTCGATCGCACTTTACAGCTGATCAAAGAGCATGGCTGTAAAGCGGGCCTGGTGTTCAACCCGGCAACGCCGCTGAGCTATCTGGACTACGTCATGGATAAGCTCGATGTGATCCTGCTGATGTCCGTTAACCCAGGCTTTGGCGGGCAGTCCTTCATCCCGCAAACGCTGGATAAGCTGCGCGAAGTGCGTCGTCGCATTGATGAATCTGGCTACGATATCCGCCTCGAAGTGGACGGCGGTGTCAAAGTGAACAACATTGGCGAAATTGCCGCGGCAGGCGCAGATATGTTTGTCGCAGGCTCCGCTATTTTCGACCAACCAGACTACAAAAAAGTCATTGATGAAATGCGCAATGAACTGGCGAAGGTAAGTCATGGATAAGTTTCAGGATATTCGGGGCGCTGCATTTGACCTCGACGGCACGCTGGTCGACAGCGCGCCGGGATTAGCCGCAGCGGTGGATATGGCGCTGTATGCGCTGGAATTGCCGGTTGCCGGAGAAGAACGCGTTATCACCTGGATTGGTAACGGTGCAGACGTACTGATGGAGCGCGCGCTGGCGTGGTCTCGTCAGGAGCGCGCGACATTACGTAAAACGATGGGTAAACCGCCCGTTGATGATGATATTCCCGCTGAGGAACAGGTACGTATTTTGCGTAAGCTGTTCGACAGATACTACGGTGATGTCGCAGAAGAGGGGACATTCCTGTTCCCTGATGTTGCCGACACGCTGGGCGCGCTGCATGCGAAAGGATTGCCGCTGGGTCTGGTGACCAACAAACCGACCCCGTTTGTCGCGCCATTACTCGAAGCATTAGATATCGCCAAATACTTTAGCGTGGTCATCGGTGGTGACGACGTGCAGAATAAAAAACCGCATCCGGATCCGCTGCTGCTGGTGGCAAGCAAGCTTGGCATCAAGCCTGAGCAAATGCTCTTCGTAGGGGATTCACGCAATGATATTCAGGCGGCAAAAGCTGCTGGCTGTCCGTCCGTTGGCCTGACCTATGGCTACAACTACGGTGAGTCGATCGCGCTGAGCCAGCCCGACGTTATTTACGACCGTATTAATGAACTACTGCCCGCTCTCGGGCTTCCGCATAGCGAAAATCAGGAATCAAAAAATGACTAAGCCCATCGTTTTTAGTGGCGCACAGCCCTCAGGTGAATTGACCATTGGCAACTATATGGGTGCGCTGCGTCAGTGGGTGAGCATGCAGGATGACTACCATTGCATCTACTGCATCGTTGACCAACATGCCATCACCGTTCGTCAGGATGCTCAGCAGTTGCGTAAAGCAACGCTCGATACGCTGGCGCTGTACCTGGCATGCGGTATCGATCCTGAAAAAAGTACAATTTTCGTGCAGTCTCACGTACCGGAGCATGCACAGTTAGGTTGGGCACTGAACTGCTACACCTACTTCGGCGAGCTGAGCCGTATGACCCAGTTCAAAGATAAATCCGCACGCTATGCGGAGAACATCAACGCCGGCCTGTTTGATTATCCGGTACTGATGGCGGCAGACATTCTGCTGTATCAGACCAACCAGGTACCGGTTGGCGAAGATCAGAAACAGCATCTGGAACTGAGCCGCGATATCGCCCAGCGCTTCAACGCCCTGTATGGCGAGATCTTCAAAGTGCCTGAGCCGTTCATTCCTAAATCCGGCGCGCGCGTGATGTCGCTGCTGGAGCCGACGAAGAAAATGTCCAAGTCGGATGACAACCGCAACAACGTGATCGGCCTGCTGGAAGATCCGAAATCTGTGGTTAAGAAAATCAAACGCGCGATGACCGACTCTGAAGAGCCGCCTGTTGTACGCTACGACGTGCAGAACAAAGCGGGCGTTTCCAACCTGCTGGATATCCTCTCTGCGGTCACCGGCCAGAGCATTCCGGAGCTGGAACAGCACTTCGAAGGCAAAATGTATGGTCATCTGAAAGGTGAAGTCGCAGAGGCCGTTTCCGGTATGCTGACCGAGCTTCAGGAGCGTTATCACCGTTTCCGTAACGATGAAGCTTTCCTGCAGAAAGTGATGAAAGACGGTGCGGAAAAAGCCAGCGCACGTGCTTCTGTTACGCTGAAAGCCGTTTACGAAGCGATTGGTTTTGTCGCCAAGCCGTAATGCGCTCTGTGTTGTTGAAGAAACCGGGTTACGCCCGGTTTTTTTTCGCCTGTTGGTTTGTGAACCTCAAAAAATGTGAAGCGCCTCGCCGTTTGCATATTTCCTCATTGCGTTATATCTTCACTTTAATGAAGATATAAATATTCAATTTACTGAAAATATAAAATGCGTCGGACATTTATCAAGAAAGAGGGGGTTGTGCTGACAACCCTGGCTCGTTACCTGCTCGGTGAGAAGTGCGGTAACAGATTGAAAACTATTGATGAACTGGCAGCCGAGTGTCACTCATCGGTAGGGTTAACTCAGGCTGCGTTGAAAACGCTGGAATCCTCTGGGGCAATCCGTATTGAGCGTCGTGGGCGTAACGGTAGCTATTTGGTGGATATGGATAACCGTACGCTGCTAAAGCATGTGGATATTAATAACGTGGTCTGTGCGATGCCGCTGCCTTACACCCGTTTATATGAAGGACTGGCGAGTGGGCTGAAAGCGCAGTTCGATGGGATCCCGTTTTATTATGCACACATGCGTGGGGCTGATATTCGCGTGGAATGCCTGCTAAACGGCGTCTACGACATGGCGGTGGTTTCTCGTCTGGCGGCGGAAAGTTACCTTGCTCAGGACGGGCTGCGCATCACGTTGGCGCTGGGACCGCATACCTACGTTGGCGAGCATCAGCTAATTTGTCGCAAGGGCGAATCTGCAGTTGTAAAACGTGTCGGGCTCGATAACCGTTCGGCGGATCAGAAAATCATGACCGAGGCCTGTTTTGGCAACCGTGACGTTGAATTGATCGATATGCCTTATCACGAAAGCTTGCAGCGCATCGCGAAAGGGGATGTGGATGCGGTTATCTGGAACGTGGTTGCCGAGGCCGAGCTGGCGGTACTGGGGTTAGAAGCCACGCCGCTCACCAACGATCCGCGATTTCTGCAGGCCACGGAGGCCGTGGTACTTACCCGCGCAGAGGATTATGCGATGCAGCAGCTACTGCGCGCCGTTGTTAACAAAGAGGCGCTGCTTGCCCACCAACAACGTGTGGCGAACGGTGAACAGGAACCCAGTTATTAAGTGAAGGCAAACGACATGGAAAACAGGCTTAACCTGCTGTGTGAAGCAGGCGTTATCGACAAGGATATTTGTAGCGGCATGCTGCAAGTGGTCAGGCGGTTGGATGAAGAGTGGCGTTTGCCGATTCACAGCGAGCAAGGAACCATGGCGATGACCCATATGGCGAGTGCGTTAATGCGCAGTCGCCAGGGCGAAGTGATTGAAGCGCTGGATGGTGAGTTGCTGGAGGAGTTGGCGCAATCTCATCTCTGGCCAACTATTTTGCTGGTACATCAGGCGCTGATGAAAGAGTTTACGGTGGCGCTGCACGCGAATGAAGAAGGCTATATGTTGGCGAACTTGTATGGATTGTGGATGGCGGCGAACGAAGGTGTCTGAAATCACTGGGAAATGAGCTTATTGCATCTTAAATATTCAAAAAAATGAATATTTAACTGAAGGATTAGAAACGAGGCAGAGAAATGTTTATAGACGCATTGAAACGCCAGAACCCTGCGCTAATCTCCGCCGCTATCGCGTTATGGCAGCAGGGAAAGATCGCCCCTGATAGTTGGGTCATTGATGTTGACCAGGTCATTGAGAATGGCAAACGTCTGCTGGATGTCGCGGGGCAACATGGTATCTCGCTGTATCTGATGACCAAACAGGTTGGACGTAACCCGTGGCTGGCGGAGAAACTGTTGCAGCTTGGCTATGAAGGCATCGTGGTTGTCGATTACAAGGAGAGTCGCGTCATGCGCCGTGCCGGGTTGCCGGTTGCGCATCAGGGACATCTGGTGCAGATCCCGTCGCGGCTGGTCAATGAAGCTGTAGCGCAAGGTACTGAAGTCATCACATTGTTCTCACTGGAGAAAGCGCGCGAAGTTTCCGCTGCTGCGGTGAAGGCCGGTTGTGAACAGAACGTGATGCTGAAGGTGTACGACAAAGATGATTTTCTCTACCCGGGACAGGAAAGCGGATTTCCGCTGATGTATCTGACGGATGTGGTCAATGAAATCCGCAGACTGCCGGGCCTCCGCCTGAGCGGCCTCACCCATTTCCCATGCCTGTTATGGGATGAAAACTCCGCGCAGACGATGCCGACGCCTAATCTGCATACGCTGGTAAATGCCCGACGTCAGTTGGTTGAGGCCGGGATTGCCATTGAGCAGCTTAATGCGCCGTCAGCCAGTAGCTGTTCGTCACTCCCTTTGCTGGCGGAATATGGTGTCACCCATGCGGAGCCGGGTCATGCGTTGACCGGCACCATTCCTTCCAATCAAAAAGGCGACCAGCCGGAACGCATTGCGATGCTGTGGTTGAGCGAGATATCGCACAATTTTCGCGGGGACAGTTATTGCTACGGCGGGGGCTATTATCGTCGCGGCCATGCGCAAAATGCGCTGGTCTTTACGCCAGAAAATGACGCGCCGTTCGCAGCGAAGCTAAAACCCGTGGACGACAGCAGCATTGACTACTACCTGCCTGTGGCCGGTGAGTTTCCGGTGAGCAGCGCGGTGATCTTCTGTTTTCGCACCCAGATCTTCGTGACGCGTAGCGACGTGGTGCTGGTGTCGGGCATTCAGCGCGGCGTAGCTGAAATCGTCGCGCGATACGACAGTCTCGGCAATATTCTGGAGGACTAATGGCCCGATTCGTGGTGTTGGTAATCGACAGTTTTGGCGTTGGCGCAATGAAAGACGTCACGCGGGTCAGGCCGCAGGATGCCGGAGCGAATACCTGTGGTCATATCCTGGGCGAACTCCCGCAGTTACGGCTGCCAACGCTTGAGAAGTTGGGGCTGATTAACGCTCTGGGCTTTGCGCCGGGCGTGATGAAACCTTCGGAATCGGCAGTCTGGGGCGTTGCGGAGCTGCAGCATGAAGGGGGAGATACCTTTATGGGCCATCAGGAGATTTTAGGTACACGGCCTCAGGCCCCGCTGCGGATGCCATTTAGCGACGTCATTGATCGCGTTGAGCAAGCGCTAAAAGCCGCAGGCTGGCAGGTGGAACGTCGCGGCGGCGACCTGGCGTTTCTTTGGATCAACGATGCGGTTGCAGTGGGCGATAACCTCGAAGCGGATTTAGGTCAGGTCTACAACGTCACTGCCAACCTGTCCGCTATTGCGTTTGATGAGGTGCTAAAGATTGGCCGCGTAGTGCGTGAACAGGTTCAGGTCGGGCGCGTCATCACCTTTGGCGGCCAGCTTGCGAACAGCCAGCGCATTCTGGATGCCGCCGAAACGATGGAAGGGCGCTTTGTCGGCATTAATGCCCCACGCTCCGGCGCGTATGAAAGCGGTTTTCAGGTCAGGCATATGGGCTTTGGCGTAGATGAGCAGGTACAGGTACCGCAAAAACTGCATGACGCCGGAATCCCTACCGTGCTGGTCGGTAAAGTGGCGGACATCGTTGGCAATCCGCACGGGCGCAGCTGGCAAAACCTGGTAGATAGCCAGCAGATTATGGATATCACGCTTAACGAATTTAACGCGGAATCGACGGTATTTATCTGTACCAACATTCAGGAAACCGATCTCGCCGGACACGCTGAAGACGTCGCACGTTATGCCGAACGGCTGCAGCTTGTTGATCTTAATCTTTCACGCCTTCTGACCGCTATGGAGCCAAATGACTGTCTGGTGGTCATGGCCGATCACGGCAACGATCCGACCATAGGGCACAGCCACCATACCCGGGAAGTTGTGCCGGTATTGGTGTATCAACAGGGGCTTGAGCCTGCGCAATTAGGCATCCGGGCGACGTTATCCGATGTTGGCGCTACGGTGTGTGAATTTTTCGGCGCGGCGGCGCCACAAAACGGCTGTTCTTTTCTCTCGGCATTGCGCCTTACAGGAGACACCTTATGAACTTTGATCCGACGGGCTACACCTGGGTCCACGAACATCTGCATATCGATCTCTCCGGATTTAAGAATAACCTCGACTGCCGGTTAGATCAGTACGATCTCATTTGTCAGGAAATGAAGGATCTCCGGGCGTTAGGCGTCAGCAACATTATTGAGATGACCAACCGCTATATGGGACGTAATCCGCAATTCATGCTCGACCTGATGCGCGATACCGGCATCAACGTCGTGGCCTGCACAGGCTATTACCAGGATGCGTTCTTCCCTGAACATGTTGCGGCGCACAGCGTGGAACAGCTCGCGCAGGAGATGGTCGATGAGATAGTCATCGGTATTGATGGCACTGAATTGAAGGCCGGAATTATCGCGGAAA
This sequence comes from Citrobacter sp. Cf116, assembly GCF_030336505.1. Taxonomy (NCBI): domain Bacteria; kingdom Pseudomonadati; phylum Pseudomonadota; class Gammaproteobacteria; order Enterobacterales; family Enterobacteriaceae; genus Citrobacter; species Citrobacter sp. Cf116. Next base: position 388,386 of record NZ_JAOWEQ010000024.1, read on the forward strand.
TTGGCTCTAGTGAAGGCGTGATTACGCCGCTTGAAGAGAAGGTGTTTATCGCCGCGGCACGGGCACACATCGAAACCGGACGCCCCATCTCAACCCATACCTCTTTTAGCACGATGGGAGTGGAACAGCTGGTGTTGCTACAGGCGCACGGCGTCGACCTTTCCCGCGTAACCGTTGGTCACTGCGACCTGAAAGATAATCTCGACAATATCTTACGCATGATCGAGCTCGGCGCGTATGTGCAATTCGATACCATCGGAAAAAACAACTATTACCCGGACGAGAAACGCATCGCCATGCTGCACGCGATACGCGATCGCGGACTGCTTAGCCACGTCATGCTCTCTATGGACATTACCCGCCGCTCGCATTTAAAAGCCAATGGCGGCAATGGCTACGACTATCTGTTAACCACCTTTATCCCACAGCTGCGCCAGTCAGGATTCAGTCAGGCCGATGTGGACATGATGTTACGTGATAACCCCTCAAAATTTTTCCAATAAGGACAGAATCATGAAAAAGATTGGCGTTGCTGGCTTACAGCGTGAGCAGATTAAAAAAACCATCGAAACCGCAGCACCGGGCTGCTTTGAAGTCTCCATTCATAACGATATGGAAGCGGCGATGAAGGTGAAATCCGGACAACTGGATTACTACATCGGCGCTTGTAACACCGGTGCGGGTGCAGCACTGTCGATTGCCATCGCGGTGATTGGCTACAACAAGAGTTGCACTATCGCCAAGCCGGGTATTAAGGCGAAAGACGAACATATCGCAAAAATGGTTGCGGAAGGGAAAGTGGCATTTGGTCTCTCCGTCGAACATGTTGAACATGCGATTCCGATGCTGGTTAACCACCTGAAATAAAAGGCATGACTATGGATCTGTATATTCAGATTGTGGTGGTGGCCTGCCTGACCGGCATGACGTCACTTCTGGCACACCGCTCGGCGGCCGTCTTTCATGACGGCATCCGCCCGATTCTGCCGCAACTGATCGAGGGGTACATGAACCGCCGGGAGGCGGGAAGTATCGCGTTTGGTCTGAGTATCGGCTTTGTCGCGTCGGTGGGGATCTCCTTTACCCTGAAAACCGGCTTGCTCAACGCCTGGCTGCTGTTCCTGCCGACGGATATTCTCGGCGTGCTGGCAATGAACAGCCTGCTGGCGTTCGGTCTGGGCGCTATCTGGGGCGTATTGATTCTGACCTGCCTGCTGCCGGTGAACCATCTGCTCACGGCGCTGCCGGTGGATGTGCTGGGTAGCTTGGGTGAATTAAGTTCGCCGGTGGTTTCTGCATTCGCACTCTTCCCGCTGGTGGCGATTTTCTACCAGTTTGGCTGGAAACACAGCATTATCGCGGCGGTGGTGGTACTGATGACCCGCGTGGTGGTGGTGCGTTACTTCCCGCATCTGAACCCGGAATCAATTGAGATTTTTGTGGGGATGATGATGCTGCTGGCGATCGCCATTACGCATGATATTCGCCATCGTGGCGATGAAGAGATGGATGCCAGCGGGTTATCTGTCTTTGAAGAACGAACCTCACGGATTATTAAAAACCTGCCGTATATTGCCATCGTTGGCGCGCTGATTGCCGCCGTTGCCAGTATGAAAATTTTTGCTGGTAGCGAGGTCTCAATTTTTACGCTGGAAAAAGCCTATTCAGCGGGGATTACGCCTGAGCAATCGCAGACGCTGATTAACCAGGCGGCGCTGGCGGAATTTATGCGTGGGTTGGGTTTTGTGCCGTTGATTGCCACCACCGCGCTGGCAACCGGTGTGTACGCGGTAGCGGGCTTCACCTTTGTTTATTCCGTTGGTTATCTGGCACCGAACCCGTGGATAGCGGCAATCCTTGGCGCTATCGTGATTTCCGCGGAAGTGCTGCTGCTGCGCTCAATTGGCAAATGGCTGGGGCGTTATCCGTCAGTGCGTAACGCATCGGACAATATTCGTAATGCGATGAATATGCTGATGGAAATGGCGTTGCTGATAGGCTCGATTTTTGCCGCCATCAAGATGGCGGGCTACACCGGCTTCTCGATTGCGGTAGCGATTTACTTCCTTAACGAATCGATAGGGCGTCCGGTGCAGAAGATGGCGGCCCCGGTCGTGGCGGTGATGATTACGGGTATTGTGCTGAATATTCTCTACTGGTTTGGTCTGTTTGTTCCGGCCTGAGGAGGCGTAAAACATGAAGACGTTCCCTCTGCAAAGTCTGACGCTCGCGCAAGCACAACAAAAGCAGTTTGCGCTGGTGGATACGCTCTGCCGTCACTTTCCTGGCGCTGACTTTCTGGCTGGTGGCGATTTTGGGTTGGCCCCGGGACTGAATCAGCCCCGGGTCACGCAGCGAGTGGAAAAGGTGCTGGCCGAGGCGTTTCATGCTGAAGCCGCCGTGCTGGTTCAGGGGGCTGGCACCGGGGCTATTCGCGCTGGGCTGGCCGCACTGCTCAAACCCGGGCAGCGGCTGCTGGTACACGACGCACCTGTGTATCCTACAACACAGGTGATCATCGAGCAGATGGGCATCACCCTGGTCAGGGCTGATTTCAACAGCCCCTCGGCAATCATGCGGGCTATTACGCAGTATCGCCCTGATGCCGCGCTGGTACAGCATACGCGGCAGCAACCGCAGGACCATTACGTTTTAGCGGATGTGTTGGCGGAAATAACACAATGTGGCGTACCGACATTAACCGATGATAACTACGCGGTGATGAAAGTAGAGGGTATCGGCTGCGAGTGTGGGGCGACGCTGTCCACCTTTTCCTGCTTTAAGCTCTTCGGCCCGGAAGGCGTAGGGGCGGTTATCGGCAAGGCAGAGGTCATCGCTAAAATTCGTAGCACCCTCTATTCCGGCGGCAGCCAGATCCAGGGAGCGCAGGCGCTCGAGGTTCTTCGCGGTCTGGTTTTCGCTCCGGTGATGCATGCGGTGCAGGCTGGTGTTTCTGAGCGTCTGCTGAGTCTGCTCAATAGTGGAGCGATACCCGAGGTGAAACAGGCTGTTATTGCCAATGCCCAGTCGAAGGTGCTGATCGTGGAGTTTCACCAGCCGATTGCCGCCCGTGTGCTGAAAGCGGCGCAAGAGAGAGGTGCGCTACCGTATCCGGTAGGAGCGGAGTCGAAATATGAAATCCCGCCGCTGTTTTATCGCCTCTCCGGGACCTTCCGTGAAGCGAATCCGTTGCTGGGTGATTATGCGATTCGCATTAATCCTAACCGAAGTGGAGAAGAAACGGTGCTGCGTATTTTGCGCGAGAGCGTGAGCGCGATGATGTGTGAATGAGTAGCTAATCTATAAATGCAAAAACCGGGAAATTCCCGGTTTTTTTGTATCTGCGCAATCGCGTATATTATTGATTTGCAGCCGGGCCGCAGCCACCAATAATTTTAGAAATTGAAATCGCCGGATGGAATAAATAATCGTAGCTACAGTTGTTTTTTGTGTTTTCAATATGACCAGTACATGCGGTCAGCGTAGCCAGCACACCTGCCATGATGGTGATTTTTGCAAATTTAAACATGATAAAATCCTTGTAAGATATCTATTTTTTAAATGGATGAAATCCATTTCTCGGCGGTTAAGATATCAACTAAGGAAGATTTTAAATAGTCCGAATAAGGACGTGATAATGTTAGGGTAAATTATATTTTTAATGAATTGAAATGCTATGAAATGTATCTATTATTAATAAATTGATGAATGATATTTTATTTAGATTAAATATTAACTTTTGTGAATCATAAATAAATGCCCTGAATATCAGGGCATTTATTAGCATTCAATTAATGATTCGAGAACCAGTTCAGCTTATCGCGTAGTCCAACCACGCGACCGACGATAATCAGCGCCGGACTTTCAACCTGCTGTGCCAGCTCGCCGAGCTGTGTCAGAACCCCGTTGACGACGCGTTGCTTCACGGAAGTCCCGTTTTCTACCAGCGCGACGGTCATATCAGGCTGCATGCCAAATTCAATCAGTTTTTCCTGGATGGTGGCTGCCTGATTCAGTCCCATGTAGAACACCAGCGTCTGTTTCTCGGCCGCCAGGTTTTCCCAGTCCAGCTCACCGCCGGTTTTCAGGTGTCCGGTAACCAGACGTACGCTCTGAGCGTAATCACGATGGGTCAGTGGAATGCCGGAATAGGCAGAACAACCGGATGCTGCGGTAATACCAGGCACTACAGAGAATGGAATACCGGCATGGCACAGCGTTTCCAGCTCTTCGCCACCACGGCCAAAGATGAACGGGTCGCCACCTTTCAGTCGTACCACGCGCTTGCCCTGTTGTGCTTCACGCAGCAGGATCTGATTGATCTCTTCCTGCGGTACGCAGTGATAGCCCGCACGTTTGCCGACGAACACCCGGTCTGCATCGCGGCGTACAAGGTTCATGATGTCGTCGGAAACCAGGCGGTCATAGACCACGACATCCGCTTGCTGGATCTGCTGTAGCCCTTTCAGCGTCAGCAGGCCGGCATCGCCAGGACCGGCGCCAACCAGCACCACTTCACCACGGTGATCCAGCGGTTCGCTGAGCATTTGCTCGGTGGTTTCCTCGACGGCTTTCAGGTCATTGTTCGCCAGCGACTGCGCCAGGCGGTCATTCACGAACAATTTTTCCCAGAAGCGGCGACGTTCACCCATGCTGGCAAACTGTTTCTTCACCCGGGAGCGCAACTTGCCGGCATATTGTGCGACCTGGCCCAAATGCTGAGGCAGTACGGATTCAAGCCTTTCACGCAGCAGACGGGCAAGCACCGGCGATGTCCCGCCGGAGGAGACCGCCACCATCAGCGGCGAGCGGTCGATAATGGAGGGCATGATAAAACTGGCTGCTTTTGGCGCGTCGACCACGTTGCAGAAGATACGACGTGACTCCGCGGCGGTGCTGACGCTTTGGTTGACGGCATCGTCATCGGTGGCGGCAATAGCCAGCCAGCAGGTGTTGAGCAGGGACTCATCGAACGGTCCCTCAACCAGCGTCAGCATGCCTTCATCTGCCCATACTTTGAACTGCGGAATAAACGCCAGTGCATTAACCGTTAAACGGGCGCCCGCTTCCAGCAGTAACCGCGCTTTGCGTTCTGCGACATCACCACCGCCGACGATCAAGCAGTCGCGGTCACGTAGTTGACAAAATATAGGCAAATGGTCCACGACATTACCCCTTAATTAATTATTAGCAGCCGCCTCTGGCTGGTTGATTTTTGCCGGAGCCGGACGCTCCGATTTTGGCGTAGCATACCAATAACCTAATCCCATGAATACGACACCGGACAAAGTATTACCGAGTGTCACCCACAGCAGGTTATGACCAATTCCTGACAGGGTATAAGCTTCGCTGTGATGACCGAACCAGGAGAGGGCAAACAGCGTCATGTTGGCCACCGAGTGCTCGTAGCCGGAAGCGATAAACGCCAGCAGACACCACCAGATAGCGAGGAATTTTGCCGCGCCTTCGGTACGGATTGCCATCCATATTGCCAGACAAACCAACCAGTTACACAGTGCGCCTTTAAAGAACAGCACCGTTGCAGGCGCGGTGGTTTTCGCCAGCGCGACCGAATGGACGATGCTGGTATCGACCGGCAGCAGACTGCCGCCTCCCCAGCTATAAAGCAGGGCGACAAACACGGATCCGACCAGATTTCCCAGCCAAGTTTGCGGTAGGATAGCCCACATTTGGCCGTGGCTGATGGTGCCCGCTTTGACGCCAAGCGTCAGGAACATGGTGTGACCGGTAAACAGTTCTGAACCGGCAATAATAACCAGCGTTAAGGCGATACCAAAGGTTGCACCCATCACCAGCGGACGTACGGACGGGTCGAGCAGGTTACCGAGGGTAAAAATAAGGATGATGCCGAGGCCAACATAGGCCCCTGCCATTGCCGAACTGACCCAGAACCCGAGCGGGTTATTTGCCGACAGGCGTGCGATGCGCGCAGCGTTAGCCGCACACTTATTGATAGTGTCTGTGAACATGTGTTGATTATCCTTTTCTCACTTCATCCTTTGCACTGCCTCTTTGTTGGCAGCCCTCGCTCACCCCAGTCACATAGTGAACTATGCTCCTGGGGGTTTGCTCAGTTGCCGCCGCGATGCAGCACAAATGATTTTGTGATAACAATTACAATGAAAAAAATACAAAAAAGGGGAGGCGTTGCGCCTCCCAAAAATTTATTAACCGCGCAGTTGCACCGTGCCGTCTTTCACTCGCGCTTCGTAATGTTTCACGGAGAACTGTTCGTCTTCCATGCACAGTCCGTCGCTTAAACGAAAACGCTGTTTTTTCAGCGGGCTGGCAACCCACAATTCGCCCTGGTGTTCAGCAATCAGCCCACGAGAAAGCACGCTGGACTCAAAGAACGGGTCGATGTTGCTGATCGCAAACACCTGGTCGCTGTGATACGGGCGGAAAATCGCAACCTGCTCGTTACCTAACAGGGCGCAGACGCCTGTTGCAGGCAGAATGTCATCGATTTTGCAGATGTTTTTCCACTGGCTCATGCGTTTTCCTCCACCAGAGTCACCGGGATACGCTCATAAGGCGTGGCCGGACGATGTTGTTCACGTTCAGGCACAACCTGGACATTCGGATCGCGTTTATCGCTGTTGATAAAGTGTTTGAAGCGAACCTGCGCGGATGGAGTGTTAACGGTTTCTGTCCACTCGCAGACCACCGCTTCACGCAGACGGGCCATCTCTTCTTCAAGATGCTGGTTCAGGCCCAGCTTGTCGTCGATGATGACGGACTTCAGATACTCGATACCGCCTTCCAGATTGTCTAACCACGGTGCGGTGCGGGTCAGTTTGTCGGCGGTACGGATGTAGAACATCATGAAACGATCAAGATACTTGAGCAGCGTTTCGCGATCGATATCTGCTGCCAGCAGGTCTGCATGGCGAGGTTTCATCCCGCCGTTACCGCAAACGTACAGGTTCCAGCCTTTCTCAGTGGCGATGATACCCACGTCTTTGCCCTGAGCTTCCGCACATTCGCGGGTACAACCGGAGACGCCGAATTTCATTTTGTGCGGAGTACGAATGCCTTTGTAGCGATTTTCCAGCTCCACGCCGAAGCCGACGCTATCGCCGACGCCATAACGACACCAGGTGCTACCTACGCAGGTTTTCGCCATACGCAGCGCTTTGGCATACGCGTGGCCGGTTTCAAAACCCGCTTCAATCAGCTGACGCCAGATTTCCGGCAGGTCATCTTTCTGCGCGCCGAACAGACCGATACGCTGAGAACCGGTAATTTTGGTGTACAGGTTAAACTCACGCGCGATACGGCCCACGGCCACCAGGCCTTCAGGGGTAATTTCACCGCCCGCAGAGCGCGGGATCACGGAGTAAGTACCGTCTTTCTGGATGTTAGCCAGGAAGTTGTCGTTGGTGTCCTGCAGCGGCGTGTGCTGTGGTTTGAGGATGTACTCATTCCAGCAGGACGCCAGCAGGGAACCCACGGTAGGTTTACACACTTCGCAGCCGTAACCTTTACCGTGTTTAGCCAGCAACTCTTCGAAAGTTTTAATGCCTTCTACGCGGATCAGGTGGAACAGTTCCTGACGTGAATACGGGAAGTGTTCGCACAGGTTGTTGTTAACTTCGATACCCTGTTTCGCCAGTTCGGCGTTCAGGACCTGCGTTACCAGCGGGATACACCCGCCACATCCGGTACCGGCTTTGGTTTCCGCTTTCAGCGCCGCAACGGTATGGCAGCCTTTGTTGATAGCGGCAACCAGCATGCCTTTGGTGACGTCAAAGCAGGAGCAAATCTGCGCGCTGTCCGGCAGTTTATCGACACCGATAGATGGCTTACCGCTGCCCGCATGTGCTGGCAGAATCAGTGAATCTGGATTTTCCGGCAGTTCAATGGCGTTCAGCACCAACTGCAGCAGATTGCCGTAATCGCTGGTGTCGCCAACCAGAACCGCGCCGAGCAGGGTTTTGTTATCTTCGCTAACGATCAGGCGTTTGTAGACTTCTTTGCTTTCGTCGAGATAGACATAGCTACGTGCGCCCGGCGTGCGAGCATGCGCGTCGCCAATACCGCCGACGTCAACGCCGAGCAGCTTCAGCTTGGCGCTCAGGTCCGCGCCTTCAAAGGCGTTTTCAGTTTCGAGAATATGGTCAACGGCAACCTGCGCCATTTTGTAGCCAGGAGCGACCAGACCATACACGCGGTTGTTCCAGCTTGCGCATTCGCCGATGGCATAGATGTCCGGGTCAGAAGTCTGGCAGGTGTCGTTAATGACGATACCGCCGCGTGGCGCGACGTCAAGGCCGCACTGGGTGGCCAGTTTGTCGCGTGGACGAATACCGGTAGAGAAGACGATGAAATCGACTTCCAGTTCGCTACCGTCGGCAAAACGCATGGTTTTGCGCGCTTCGGTGCCTTCCTGAACGATCTCTTTGGTGTTTTTGCTGGTGTGCACACGCACGCCCATGCTTTCAATTTTGCGACGTAACTGCTCGCCACCCATATGATCCAGCTGTTCAGCCATCAGCATTGGGGCGAATTCAATCACGTGGGTTTCAACGCCGAGGCTTTTCAGCGCACCAGCGGCTTCCAGGCCCAGCAGGCCACCGCCGACCACGGCACCGCGTTTGCTACGGCGCGCGCAAGACTCAATCGCGTTGAGGTCTTCGATGGTGCGGTAAACGAAGCAGTCCTGGGTTTCCGAACCTTTAATCGGTGGGATCCACGGGTAAGAGCCCGTCGCCATGATTAGCTTATCGTAGTAAACCGTACGACCTGCGCTGGAGTGGATTACTTTCTCCTGGCGGTTAATGGTAATTGCGCGCTCGCCCACTAACACCTTAACGCCGTGCTTCTCGTAGAATCCTTCACGCACCAGAGAAAGCTCTTCGGCGGTGTGGTGGGAGAAGTAGGAAGACAGGTGTACGCGGTCGTATGCTTTGCGGGGTTCTTCACAGAAGACGGTAATATCAAAATTGGCAGCGTCGGATTTATCAAGAAGATCCTCAATAAAGCGATGGCCGACCATACCATTACCGATAATAGCGAGTCTGACTTTGCTCATTTTTGCCTCGATTTCTTTTCTATTACTGCCTACCTTAACGATTCAGCAACCGCACTTATTGATGCAAATCAAATTCGCCCTTATATACTCCTTAAGAGGTATATAACTGATTTGTCAGCATTTTTATAAGTGACGGAATTATTTGAGTTTTCGTGTTTGTACAAATAGCGTACAAATTAAGGGGTTTTTGTAAGAATTGGCCTACATGACCAGAGAAAGAAGAGAGGAGGCGAAAATATGCCGGATGATGTGGATACAATCCGGCAGTGTGTAGGCCGGGCTAGCGAAGCGCCCCCGGCACTGAAATTAATGCGTTGCTGGCGCGTTATGCTGGCGATGACGCGTGACGAAGCCAAGAATAAAGCACATTACGAATACAACCGCATATAAGCCGTTAGCCGTCTGCAATGCCGCCTGTGGGCCGCTATGTGCCACAATAGGGCCGGTTACCACGAAGGTGAGCATAGTACCGATGGTGCCGCAGGTCAGAACGAAGTTAACCAGTTTGGGTGAGGCGACCTTCGTCTGCTGGGATCCAAGGGTAATGATGGTGGTATAAATCGCGCTGGAGAAGAAGCCCAGCGTTAGAATGAACCACGGCATATGTTCCGGCGTACCCGTGATAAACAGATACATCAGTACGGTGGCCAGACCCGCCAGTACGGTCAGGATGCGTTGCAAATCGAAGAAACGCAGAATGAAGCTAAACGCCCACATGCCAACCATGTAAGACATCCAGAAGTCGCTGACCAGTTTACCTGCGTCGTTCAGGCTCATACCCAGGCTTTTGGCGTATTCCGGAACCCAGGAGATAAAGCCCAACTGACCGAGGATGTAGCACAGTGCGGCGATCGCCAGAAACAGCACGCCAATCCCCCATTTTTCTTTTACTACCGGCGCGTCTGACTGCTGAGCGTGTTTACCCAGTGCCGGAAATTCACAACCGAAGGTCAGCAGGAAAATGGCGACGTATACCAGGCCGATGCAGGCATAGACCCAATACCATTCGATGCTGCGCGCTAACAGGAACGCGGCAACCATCGGGAAAATCATACCGGCCATGCTGAAGAAGGAGTCAGTAAACAGCAGGCGTGAACCGCGCTGGCGACCTTCGTACATTTGAGTTACCAGGAACGTACCAATCGACATGGTTATACCGCTCACAAGACCCAATACAAACATGGCGGCAGAGAACAAGGCCAGGCTATGGCTGAGCATCAGTCCGGCGACTGCCAGTACCATCAGGATAAAGCCGAAGCGCAACTGGGTTTTCAGGGGCACGATTTCCATTAGCCATGCATTTAGAAAGATAGAAATCAGAATGCCGGCATTCAGGAAGGTGAAGGTGTTACTCATGCTGGAAACGGGCAAATGGAAGTAATCTGCGATGTTTCCCATCACCATCCCGGTGACAATTACCAACGCACCTGTCAGGGCGTAGGAGAGAAAGCTAATCCATGTGAGCTTGATGCGATTGCTGTTAGTCATGACTGGCCTGTATAGAAGTGTAAGGCGCATTGACTGCGCCGTGAGCGGGCAGATTTTAGGCGCTTTTGTGATGTATTTAAATATTTATTGGTAATGACTTTGTTTATTACATTTTTGTATGTGATCTAAATCACATTGATTCATGCGGCAGTAAGGTTACATTTGTTTCAAGTACGTAAAATTAGGTAAAGGGATAGCCTTGTCCTTGAAGGCTCTTTAGAATCAATTCACTTGCTTCATTTCTGCTCTTGTTAAGGAATTCTCATGCTCAAATCGACTCTGGCGGCTGTTGCAGCTGTTCTCGCTCTTTCTGCTCTCTCTCCCGCAGCACTGGCAGCAAAAGGTGATCCTCATGTTCTGCTGACAACCTCTGCTGGTAACATTGAGCTGGAGCTGAACAGTCAGAAAGCCCCGGTTTCAGTGCAAAACTTTGTCGATTATGTCAACAGCGGTTTCTATAACAACACTACGTTCCACCGTGTGATCCCTGGCTTCATGGTGCAGGGTGGCGGTTTTACCGAGCAGATGCAGCAGAAGAAACCTAACCCGCCAATCAAGAATGAAGCCGATAACGGACTGCGTAACACCCGCGGCACGATTGCTATGGCGCGTACAGCGGATAAAGACAGCGCGACCAGCCAGTTCTTTATCAACATTGCAGACAACGCTTTCCTCGATCACGGCCAGCGCGACTTTGGCTATGCTGTCTTCGGAAAAGTTGTGAAAGGTATGGATGTCGCGGATAAGATCTCTCAGGTACAGACCCATGATGTCGGTCCATACCAGAATGTTCCGTCAAAACCGATTGTTATCCTTTCTGCTAAAGTTCTGCCGTAATCGTATCTAGCGCGGGTAGTTCTTGCCCGCGTTCCCCCCTCTCTCTGCGTAACCCGAAATTGCTGCTTATACTTGTGGCAAGTGTCGGCTCATTCAGGGAGGTCACGTGAAAAAACTCACCGATAAACAAAAGTCCAGGCTGTGGGAACAGCGGCGAAACGCCAATTTCCAGGCCAGCCGACGGCTGGAAGGCGTAGATATTCTACGGGTTACTCTGAGTGCTGAAGACGCTCTGGCGCGTCTTGAAGAGCTGAGGAGGCACTATGAGCGATAAATTCGGTGATGGTCGCGACCCGTATTTATATCCGGGCCTGAATGTCATGCGTAACCGTCTGGGGATTCATCAGGCGCAGCGTTTGGCGCAGGCGGCTTATGAACTGACGGCGCTGCGTGCGGCGACTATCGAATTGGGGCCGCTTAAACGGGGCTTACCGCACCTGTGTGCCATTCATCGCCAGCTGTATCGGGATATTTTTGACTGGGCGGGACACCTGCGCGAAGTCGATATTTACCAGGGCGATACTCGCTTTTGCCATTTCGCCTATATCGAGAAAGAGGGCAATGCACTGATGCAGGACCTGGAAGATGAGTCCTGGCTGGTGGGATTACCGGAAGACAAGTTTGTCGATCGTCTTGCGCACTATTATTGCGAAATCAATGTGCTGCATCCGTTTCGCATTGGTAGCGGTCTGGCGCAGCGTATTTTCTTCGAACAGTTAGCGATTCATGCAGGGTATGTGCTGAGCTGGGATGGCATTCCGGTTGAGGAGTGGAATCAGGCTAATCAGAGCGGGGCGATGGGTGACCTGTCTGCACTGCGGGCGATATTTCGTAAAGTGGTAAGCGAAGCACCGGAAACTGAGTAGAATAGCGCGGTTCTTATGTACCGGAGCCGCCATGATCCTGCTTATCGATAACTATGATTCTTTCACCTGGAACCTGTACCAATACTTCTGCGAACTGGGGGCAGATGTCCTTGTCAGGCGCAACGACGAGCTGACGCTGGTGCAAATTGACGCGCTGAGCCCGCAAAAAATCGTCATTTCCCCGGGACCCTGTACGCCGGATGACGCCGGTATTTCGCTGGAGGTTATTCGCTATTTCGCAGGGAAGATCCCTCTGCTGGGCGTTTGTCTGGGGCACCAGGCGATGGCGCAGGCCTTTGGCGCGACCGTGGTTCGGGCGGCGAAAGTGATGCATGGTAAAACGTCGCCGATTACGCATAACGGGCAGGGCGTTTTTCAGGGGCTCGCCAATCCATTAACGGTAACGCGCTATCATTCTCTGGTGGTCGCTCCCGAAACCCTTCCTGACTGCTTTGAGGTGACCGCCTGGAGTGAAACGCAGGAGATCATGGGTATTCGCCACCGGGAGTGGGATATGGAAGGGGTGCAGTTTCACCCGGAGAGCATTCTCAGCGAACAGGGGCATCAGCTGCTGGCTAATTTCCTCAACCGGTGATTTGTGGTTGCTATTTAGTGATTTTTTATTCATATTTTGTGATTATAATTTCACTAGCATTTCTGCTTAACAGGGTGGTAATGACATGGCAACTGAACAAACTGCAATTACACGCGCGACATTCGATGAAGTGATTCTGCCGATTTATGCACCGGCTGAGTTTATCCCGGTAAAAGGGAAAGGGAGTCGAGTATGGGATCAACAGGGTAAAGAGTATGTTGATTTCGCGGGCGGCATTGCAGTTACCGCGTTAGGGCATTGCCATCCTGCGCTGGTTGAGGCGTTAAAAACCCAGGGTGAAACCCTGTGGCATACCAGCAACGTTTTCACCAACGAACCTGCGTTGCGCTTAGGCCGTAAAATCATTGAGGCAACATTCGCCGAACGCGTACTGTTCATGAACTCCGGTACCGAAGCTAACGAAACCGCCTTTAAGCTGGCGCGCCACTATGCCTGCGTGCGCCATAGCCCGTTCAAAACCAAAATCATTGCCTTCCATAACGCGTTTCACGGCCGCTCGCTGTTTACCGTATCCGTCGGTGGGCAGCCGAAATATTCCGACGGCTTTGGACCAAAGCCGGCAGATATCATCCATGTCCCGTTTAACGATCTGCATGCGGTCAAAGCGGTGATGGACGATCACACCTGCGCGGTGGTGATCGAGCCTATTCAGGGCGAGGGTGGCGTTACTGCGGCAACGCCGGCATTCCTGCAAGGCTTGCGTGAGCTCTGTGATCAGCACCAGGCGCTGTTGGTATTTGATGAAGTACAGAGCGGGATGGGGCGTACTGGCTCACTGTTTGCCTATATGCACTACGGCGTGACGCCGGATATCCTCACCAGCGCCAAGGCGCTCGGTGGCGGTTTCCCGGTGAGCGCGGTGCTGACCACCCAGGAGATTGCCTCCGCGTTTCACGTGGGTTCACACGGCTCCACATACGGCGGTAACCCGCTGGCCTGCGCGGTTGCGGGAGCTGCGTTTGATATCATCAACACGCCGGAAGTGCTGGAAGGTATTCAGGCCAAACGCCAGGCGTTTGTTCAGCATTTGCAGAAAATTGACCAGCAGTTTGACATTTTCAGCGACATTCGCGGTATGGGACTGCTGATTGGCGCCGAACTGAAGCCGCAGTTTAAAGGCCGGGCGCGTGATTTCTTGTACGCCGCGGCGAATGAAGGCGTGATGGTACTGAACGCCGGACCGGACGTGATGCGTTTCGCGCCGTCGCTGGTGGTGGAGCAGACCGATATCGATGAAGGGATGCAGCGCTTCGCGCAGGCCGTGGCGAAAGTGGTGGGTTGATTGCCGGATAGCGGCGCGAGCGCCTTATCCGGCCTACAGGGTAAGGTGTGATTCGTAGGCCGGATAAGCGTAGCGCATCCGGCAGTCGACCTTAACCTTTCATGTCCCGCAACCGGCGGCTCAGCCAGATCCCGTGGTGCGGTCGCTGACGCCATGCTACCGACGAAATGGTATGCATGGTGTTCAGATGCCCCAAAACCCGCTGCAGATGCTGCTCAAGGGTGCTTAAAGGCCCATGGGACAGCATCTCTGGCGCCTCAAGAATATTCACATCGCCGGAGCTTCCGGGTCCGTCATATTCCAGCCGCTGCTGACAGCGCTGGATCGCAATTTCACAGGACTCCAGATATCGCTGCGCCAAATCCGGCGTCAGCATCGTATGTTCCCTTGCCAGCGTAGTCATTGCGTTGATGTGTTCGACGATGAACTGACTATGCGTAACCCACAGTTTCATGTCCGCCAGATAGTGCGAGTTGAACCCAGGCTCCTGCATCGCCTGGTTAAGTGAGTTGAACAGCGTGTTATGCGCCTGGTTGACCCGCATACGTTGATACGCCAGCGGTGTGGCCTGGGGATCGTTGCTAAGAATCAGGCGAATGGCCTCCTGATCGGCTTCTAACGCATCGTGGGCGTTTTTACGCAGTAAACCGCTCTGCCACTGCGGCCACAGCCAGAGCATCCCGCCAAAAGCGATCAGGCAGCCAGTGACCGTATCGATAAACCGCGGCACGATAAACTGTTCCCCGTTCAGTGTCAGCAGTTGCAGGGTATATACCGCGGTGACGGTAAAGCCGACGGTAGCCCAGCCGTAGTTTTTGCGGATGGTCAGATAACTCACCAGGGTTATCAGTAGCATGCCTGCCAGCGTGTAACCTTCCTGAATATGAAAGTGCAGTGTGACGCCAGCGATCACCAGGCCGACGAGCGTCCCTACTGAACGGTGTAAAATACGTACCCGAGTCGCCCCATAGCCATTTTGCGTGACGAACAAGATTGTCATCAAAATCCAGTAGGGTTTTGGCAGGTGTAAGGCGCTGCCCATCAGGCTGGCAATGCTCAACATGACGCTGATGCGTCCGGCATTACGCAGCGCCGGGGATTTCAACGACAGATAGCTTTTCAGGGCAGGGATCAGCGGCAGTCGACGCTGCTTGTCAGCCATTAAATCCCGGGCATACAGTGGTCGCTGGGTGCGTAGCACACGGGCAATACGGCTGAAGTGCCAGTAGCAAAATTGACCCACCGGATTGTCCGGATGCTGGTTGGCGATTTTCTCCAGCGTGCCAATCTGCTTTTCCATTGAGAAACGGGTCGGTAAGCGGTGATACAAAATATCATCGGCCAGTACGCGAAGGCGTTCGGCGACGGTGCGCGCATTCCAGCGAATCACTTGTTCGGCGTGGCTACGTTCGACCAGCTTTTGCACCTCTTCCGGCTGGTGGAGGCTAACGGAAATATGTTCCTGTAAATCGAGCGCCTCCTGAAAGGCACGTAGCAGGCGCTTATAATCGTTGTTGCGATGCGCCGACAGCATATGCATTTGCTGATAGCACTGGGTAATTAAATCCACCGCTTTTTGCTGGCGCACCAGCAGGGGAGGCAGCGCTTTTTCTGGGTCGGCATGCTGGGTCAGCATGCTGTACTTGGCCTCACAGTAATCGGCTAATTCGCGGTACAACAAGCTGAGCGACTCACGCAGCGGCTGCTCGCGCCACATCCAGAACCAGAACCAGTTGAACAGGCCATACCACAATGTGCCCAGCGCGTAGATTAGCAGCGGCTCCCAGACGGGCATGTTACCTGCCAGACTGAGTGTGAAAATTGCCGCGATAAGCGAGGCAGGTAGTAGTCGCGCATGCAGAGGGCCTAATTCTGCGGTTACACCAAGAATCAGCGTCAGGCCGGTGAGGATCAGCGGCAGCGGTATAGTCTGTGCCAGCAGTAATTGCATGATCAGACTGCATCCGGCAAACAAAGACGCGCCAATCACTAAGCGTTTGAAAAAGCGCTTATGCGGGGTATCAAGACCGGCAATATTGCAGCAGGCAGGGACGAGGGAAAAGAGGAGTCCCAGATGAAGCTGACCGATGATCAGGCCGACGGCCACAGGTAAACATAGCACCAGCGTTTGTCGTAGTGCGTAGTTGATCTCTGGGTGGTATATCAGTCTTCGCCACATCGGAGCAAACAAAAGTGGCGCATTACGGGGTAACGCGCCACTTCGATGGGGTTAACGTGTGCCGTAGACGACGATGGTCTTACCGTGTGCGGAGATCAGGTTCTGATCTTCCAGCATCTTCAGAATACGACCGACGGTCTCACGGGAGCAGCCAACGATCTGGCCGATTTCTTGACGGGTGATTTTAATCTGCATGCCGTCCGGGTGGGTCATCGCATCAGGCTGTTTCGCCAGATTCAGCAGAGTCTGCGCGATACGACCGGTAACGTCGAGGAAGGCAAGGTTGCCCACTTTTTCAGACGTGACCTGCAGACGGCGAGCCATCTGAGAGGACAGGCGCATCAGAATATCTGGATTGACCTGGATTAATTGGCGAAATTTTTTGTAGGAAATTTCAGCGACTTCACATGCAGTTTTAGCACGGACCCAGGCGCTGCGTTCCTGACCTTCTTCGAAGAGGCCTAATTCACCAATAAAATCGCCCTGATTCAGATAAGAAAGGATCATTTCTTTCCCTTCTTCATCTTTGATCAGCACTGCCACTGAGCCTTTAACGATGTAGTACAACGTTTCCGCTTTTTCACCCTGGTGAATCAGCGTGCTCTTCGATGGGTACTTATGAATATGGCAATGAGACAAGAACCATTCGAGAGTCGGGTCTGTTTGCGGTTTGCCAAGCACCATGCGCGGTTATCCTCTGTTATAAGCTGTCTCCAGAGCCAAAAAACATCCTGTCTCTGGGTTTGCAAAAATGTGCTTCCCGCTACCTGGGAAGGGGGCTGTCAATACGTGCGACGGCCTGTAATGTGATGTCCTCTGCATACATGCAGTACGTCAATGTATTACTGTAGCATCCCGACTGTTTTAGCATAGCTTTCGCCGTGTGTCTCCTGGTGTCTCGCTTCAGCATGACGCAGGTCGCCTTCCGTTGCGAGATTTGTTGTGTGCGCGTAATCTGTCAGGAAAATTGATGCATCGGAGTAATAAAATATGCAAGCACGTGTTAAGTGGGTTGAAGGGCTGACCTTCCTCGGTGAGTCCGCCTCTGGCCACCAGATTTTGATGGACGGTAATTCCGGTGATAAAGCGCCGAGCCCGATGGAAATGGTCTTAATGGCTGCGGGTGGTTGCAGCGCAATTGATGTGGTGTCGATCCTGCAAAAGGGTCGTCAGGATGTGACCAACTGCGAAGTGAAGCTGACCTCCGAGCGTCGTGATGAAGCGCCGCGCCTGTTTACCCATATCAACCTGCATTTCATCGTAACGGGTAACGATCTGAAAGATGCGTCCGTCGCACGTGCGGTCGATCTTTCGGCGGAAAAATATTGCTCCGTGGCGCTGATGCTGGAAAAGGCGGTGAACATTACCCACTCCTATGAAGTGGTTGCCGCGTAATTGCTGATGCCGGATGGCGGCGTTGCCTTATCCGGCCTACAGGGTGATGTTGAGTCGTAGGCCCGATAAGCGAAGCGCCATCGGGCGCTTTCCACATATCACTCTATCTTTTTGCCTTCCATCAGTCGCTGCACCAGCGGCAGCATAATCAATTCCATCGCCAGACCCATTTTTCCGCCCGGTACGACCAACGTATTGATATGAGAAATGAATGAGCCCTGCAGCATGGCCAGCAGCCACGGGAAGTCGATCCCTTCCAGATTACGAAAATGAATCACGACAAAGCTTTCATCGAGTGACGGAATGCTCTTGGCGGCAAAGGGATTAGAGGTATCGACGGTTGGTACGCGTTGGAAGTTGATATGCGTACGGGAAAACTGTGGCGTGATGTAATTGATGTAATCGTCCATTGAGCGCACCACCGAGTCCATCACCGCTTCACGCGAGTGTCCACGCTCGCTGGTATCGCGGGTCAGCTTCTGGATCCACTCCAGGTTCACGATTGGCACCACGCCAACCAGCAGATCGACATGTCGGGCCACATTTTGCTGAGGGGTGACAACGCCGCCGTGAAGTCCCTCATAGAACAGGACATCCGTCGGTTCAGACAGCGGCTGCCAGGGCGTGAATGTCCCCGGAACCTGATTCCACGGTACTGCTTCATCGTAGGTGTGCAGGTATTTACGCGACTGACCTTTGCCCGTCTGGCCGTATTCAATGAAGGTTTGCTCCAGCAGACCGAAGTCGTTAGCTTCGGGGCCGAAATAGCTGATATGCCGCCCGGCATCGCGTGCTTTGCGAATCGCCATGTCCATTTCCGGACGGGTATAGCGGTGAAAACTGTCACCTTCCACCTCGGCGGCGTGCAGGTTTAACTGCGCGAAAATTTTACGAAACGCGAGGCTGGTGGTGGTGGTCCCCGCGCCGCTGGATCCTGTTACCGCAATCACCGGATGTTTGGCAGACATAACAACTCCATGAAATGGTTGTAATTATAGTAAAGTCGGCCGGCGGCTACGGATTACTCGTGAATCTGCTTCCTCGGCATAATGTTGACCGTTTCATGCAGTTCGGACCACACCAGCACGGCTTCACCTGATTGTAGTTGGCGTTTGACGTCGGCGACTTTTTGTTCGAGCGAGCGTTCATGTTCACCGTAATCGGTGCCTTCACGCAAGACAAAGCTTTCAATCAGATTGTCCAGCGCGTCCGGAGAGATATCTTGCCATGGGATAATCATGATGACGCCTCCAGATACGTTGTCAGCCAGTCCGGGATTCTTGATTCCAGCCACATCTCAGGACGGCGCACTGTGCCACCAATAAATCCGACGTGGCCGCCATGTTCAGTCAGCTGATATTCCACCTGTGAAGGCAGATTTTCCGGTTTCGGGATCACGTGATGATCCATAAACGGATCGTCTTTAGCATGGATAATCAGTGTTGGTTTGGCGATCCGATTGAGCAACGGCATGGCGCTGCACTGGCGGTAATAGTCGATAGCATCGGCGAAACCGTGGATTTTGGCGGTGATCAGATCGTCAAAATCGCGAATGCGGCGCAAAGATTTCAACTGGGCCAGGCTTACCGGCAGCGAACCTGGATATGCCTCAAGCTTACGCGAGGCGTTGGCTTTCAATAAATTGAGCAGGTAGCGCTGATAGACACGGGAAAAGCCCTTGTCCATATGGTAGCTACAGGCTTCGAGCACGAAAGGCGCAGAAACGATAACCGCTGCATCTATCGGAATATCGTTGCCTTCTTTTGCCAGCAGACAAGCCAGCATGTTTCCACCGAGTGAATAACCTACCGCGGCGGTCGGTGCGCGACCGAACTCACGATCCAGCCAGTGTAAAAACCAGGTGCCATCTTCTGTTTCACCGGAGTGATAAATACGGTTCAAACGATTGGGCTCACCACTGCAACCGCGAAAATGCATTACCACGCCCAGCCAGCCGCGCTTTTGTGCTGCTTCAATCAGGCCATGTGCGTAGGGGCTGTTCAGACTACCTTCCAGACCGTGAAAAACCACCAGGCGCGGTTTGTGTCTCGCCTGTTGCGGATCTTCACTCCACGCCAGATCGACGAAATCGCCGTCGGGCAATTCCAGACGCTGCCAGTGGGCGTCGAACTTCACCTTACGGCGAATTAATCGCGGCAGCATCGTCTGCAGATGGCGGTTACTGATACCGCGCATCGGGCGGAATTCTCGCGAATTGTCGGTAGGTGGGGTCATTTCTGTGGACGTGATTTCAACCATAACACCGGAGCAATTAATAATCGGAAAGAATAACTATACCGCGCACAGCGCGTGCGGGTTAGCCAATATGTGATTTTGTCGCTAGTCAGTCAGCAGGTTACGCGAGAAAAAATGAAAATCGACGTTAGGTTTACGTCGCCACAGGCGGGCTTTACGCGTCCCTGTCGCCACGCTTTCTCCAGTATCTTCAAACATTCCTGACGCTTCAAAGCGACGAATCAGACTTTTACGCTGGATCGACTGACCGAGGATCACCTCAGTGGCTTCGAGTAGTTGCCCATGGGTAAATGTTTCTGGCAAGCAGTACACTGGCAGGAGCGAGTACATCGTTTTTTGCCGCAAGCGATGCAGCGCCGCTGTAATGATTTTCTCGTGATCAAACGCGAGTGAATAGTTTTTCAGCTCATCAACCGGCACCCAACGGGCATTGCTGACGCTGGCGATATGGGGCGCGCAGTCTACCCAGGCGATTAGTGCAAACCAAGTGACCGTCAGGCTCCAGCCGCGCGGGTCACGATCAGGCCCGGAAAAGGTATCCAGTTGTTCCAGCCACGAAGGCGAAACACCCGTTTTTTCAGTGAGTTTGCGCAGCGCGGTGGTACGGGTTGAATCATCGTTTTCGATATCAATAAAGCCGCCGGGTAATCCCCAACGTCCTTTTTGCGGCTGCTTTGCCCGCTCGACCAGTAATACGCACAGCGCCTGCTGATGCAGGGTAAATAACACACTATCTACCGTCACCAGAGGTGAAGGGAAGCGGCTGGCGTCGTACTGATTCAGGTAGTCGGCTTCTGTGGTCATAAGGTACTCACGATGATTTGTAACGCTGATAAGTGTACCAGCCCGGCACCGGGGGGCAAGGTTCGTTTTTTCTCATTACTTATCAGTTGATTAACTAACAGCTTAAAAATAATTCATTTTCTGCTTGCTTAGTATGTGTCTTAGGGACATTATTAATTGTGTCGAAGGGACACAATTAAGGGGTGAGCGCGATGAACATAAAATTGACACTAACTTTGGACGACCAGGTCTATGCCGTTGCCAGCGGTGTTTTTCCTGATGGTGCTGTCTGGTTAAAAGTCACCGATGCGTTGCCAACCTTTGCTCGCCTGATGCGCATCCGTGCCACGGCTATGCGCGATATGAACGATTTTATGCTGCTGTCGCAACTGGTTGAGGCGGTCCGTCATCAGACCGATGTACTGGTCAGCCATCTCGACCTTCCCTGGCTACCGTGGGCGCGTCAGGACAGACATATGGTATCGGGTGACAGCTTTGCGCTGAAAGTCTTCGCCAGTCAGCTCAATACGTTGAAATTTGACAAGGTCAACGTGCTCGAC
This sequence comes from Citrobacter sp. Cf116, assembly GCF_030336505.1. NCBI lineage: Bacteria > Pseudomonadati > Pseudomonadota > Gammaproteobacteria > Enterobacterales > Enterobacteriaceae > Citrobacter > Citrobacter sp. Cf116. The sequence continues at coordinate 409,703 of NZ_JAOWEQ010000024.1, forward strand.
CCGCACAGTGACGCGGCGGCGGCTGCAATCGACAACTTTGTGGCGATCCCCCAGGAGGTTTGCCTGATGCAAAGCGCGTCATTATCGCGGCTGTTTCAGCAAAACGCGCTGATGTTGGTTGCTCCCGATGCAGGATCGCTGAAGAAGATTGATGCCGTAGCCAGAGCGGCCGGTGTGGAGCAGTACGCCATCCTGAGCAAAAAACGTGATGTGGCAAGCGGCAGCCTGACGGGATTTGCGTTATTGGCCGGAGACGTCAGGGGGAGGGATCTGCTGATTGTCGACGACCTGTGTGATGCTGGCGGCACCTTCATAGGTTCTGCGCAGGTGCTACGTGATGCCGGTGCCCACAGCGTTAGCCTGTACGTCACCCACGGGATCTTTTCTAAGGGCGTTGAACACCTGTTTGCTAACGGTATTGACGCCATCTACACCACCACTTCTTTAGCTGCCCCGACGCTGGAACATCCGCAGCTTGAACTTATCGATATTGACGCGATTTACCGCGCCTGAGGGAGACACCTGTTATGAAAATGAATCCAATTTTAGCTATCGACGGCTACAAAGTGTCTCACCGCGTGCAGTATCCGCAGGGCACCCGTCGCGTATATTCCAACTTTACCCCACGCAGCGATCGCTTTTTCTCCTCGCCGTTGGCGGATGGCAAACTGGTATTTTTCGGCCTGCAGGGGTTTATGCAGTGGTTTTTAGTCGACCTGTTTAATGAGGCGTTCTTTGCCCGCCCGGAAGATGAGGTTGTGAGTGAATACAAACAGGTCATGGATAGCTATCTCGGCAAAGATGCAGTGGCGGTGGACCATATTCGTGCATTGCATCAGTTGGGCTATCTGCCGCTGCACATCAAGGCGCTGGATGAAGGTAGCAAAGTCCCAATGACGGTGCCGGTTTTAACCATTATCAACACCAAACCCGAATTTTTCTGGCTGGTGAATTACCTGGAGACCGTCCTGTCGGCGGAATTGTGGAAAGCGTCGACAAACGCCACGATTGCTCACCATTACCGCAAAATCTGCGCACGCTGGGCACAGAAAACCTGTAGCGACCAGACGCATCTTGACTTCCAGTGCCATGACTTTTCATTTCGCGGTATGTCCGGATTACAGGACACCATGCAGGCGGGCAGTGGGCATTTGTTGAGCTTTAAAGGGACCGACAGTATTCCATCTCTGTTGTACGCCCGCGATTACTACACCGACGGCGAGCCCTATTTTATCGGCGCCAGCATTCCAGCTACTGAACACAGCGTGATGTGTATGGGCGAGCGCGAGCATGAGATTGAAACCTTCCGCCGCCTGATTGCCGATCTCTACCCGCAAGGATTTGTATCGATAGTATCTGATACCTGGGACTACTGGCAGGTGCTGACGGAATATACCCGTGAACTGAAGGGCATCATTCTGGCGCGTGAAGGTCGTGTGGTATTCCGTCCGGATAGCGGCAACCCGGTAGAGATTCTGTGCGGTACTGGCGAAGATAACGATACAAGCAGCGATCGTACCGCTCAGGAGAAAGGGTCCGTGGAAGTGCTGTGGGAGATTTTTGGCGGTACGATTAACGCCAAAGGTTACAAGGTGCTCGACCCGCATGTTGGACTGATTTATGGCGACTCCATCACCCTTGAGCGGGCGAATGAGATCCTGCGTCGTCTGGAAGCGAAAGGATTTGCCAGTTCAAACGTCGTGTTTGGCGTCGGTTCCTTTACCTATCAGTACAACACGCGTGACACCTTCGGTTTTGCGATGAAAGCGACGTGGGGAGAAGTCGACGGCAAAGGCCGGACGATTTTCAAAGAGCCGAAAACCGATAATGGCCTGAAGCGCTCAGCCCGTGGTCTGCTTCGCGTCACACGTGATGAGCAAGGGGAACTGCGTCTGCATGATGAACAGACTTGGGAGCAAGAGCAGGAAGGGGAGCTGAAAACTCGTTTTCTCAACGGCAAGCTGTTTAACCGCGAGCATTTCGAAGAAATCCGCCAGCGTCTGGCGATGCAGGGATAATTCAACAAAAATGCCGGATAGGACGTATTGGCGTCGGATCCGGCAATTATGACTACTCGGCGAGCATCTGCTCAAGTTGTTCCTGAGCGTCCAGCCAGGCCATTTCACACTCTTCCAGCCCGGATTTCGCACTGGCCTGCTGCTGCAGACAAGCGGTGAGTTCGCCTTTGCGGCTTTGGTCGTACAGTTCGCTGTCGCCGAGTTTCTCTTCCGCCTGAGCTAACTGTGCGTGCAGTTTCTCCATCTCTTTTTCCAGACGGGTGATCTCTTTGCGCAGCGGTTGCGTCAGAGTGCGCAGTTCAGCTTCACGACGCTTCTGGTCTTTACGTGCCTGGGCGCTGTTAACGCTTTCTTTCGCCGGTTCGTCGCTCTGATTTTCCTGTTTCTGGACATCGCTCAGCCACTGCTGATAATCCTCCAGATCGCCATCAAACGGCTCGACTTTCTTGTCGTGTACCAGATAGAGGTCGTCGGTGGTGGAGCGGATCAGGTGACGGTCGTGCGAGACGACAACCAGCGCGCCTTCAAAATCGATCAGCGCTTCGGTCAGCGCCTGACGCATATCTAAGTCCAGGTGGTTGGTCGGTTCATCGAGCAGCAGCAGGTTCGGGCGCTGCCAGACGATCAATGCCAGCACCAGACGCGCCTTTTCACCACCGGAGAAGCGGCGAGTCTCTTCGCTGACTTTATCGCCCTGGAAGCCGAATCCACCCAGGTAGTCTCGTAGTTTCTGCTCCAGCTCCTGCGGCGCCATGCGTGCCAGATGCTGAATTGGTGATTCATCGGCGCGTAAAAACTCCAGCTGGTGCTGCGCGAAGTAGCCCAGCTTGATGCCTTTCGCCAGGCCAATCTCGCCGCTGATGGGGGCCAGTTCGCCGGCCAGCAGCTTAATCAGCGTCGATTTACCCGCACCGTTGCGACCGAGCAGACCGATGCGGGAACCCGGCACCAGGTTCAGTTTGATCGAATCGAGAATGACGCGATCGCCGTAGCCAGCGCTGACCTTTTCCATCTTCAGCAGCGGGTTTGGCAGGCTTTCCGGTTCACGGAAGCTGAAGTGGAACGGGTTGTCCACGTGCGCTGGGGCAATCAGCTCCATGCGTTCCAGCATTTTGATACGACTCTGCGCCTGTTTTGCTTTCGTTGCTTTAGCGCGGAAACGATCGATATAGCTTTGCAGATGTGCCACGCGCTCCTGCTGGCTTTCGTACATTGCCTGTTGCTGCGCGAGGCGCGTCGCACGCTGTATTTCAAACGCGCTGTAGTTGCCGGTGTACTCGAACATGGTTTGCTGTTCGATATGAATAATTTTATCCACCACCGGATCGAGGAAGTCGCGGTCGTGGGAGATCAAGATCAGCGTGCCCTGATAGCTTTTCAGCCATCTTTCCAGCCAGATCACCGCGTCGAGATCGAGGTGGTTGGTAGGTTCATCGAGCAGTAGTAGGTCTGAACGGCAAATCAGTGCTTGGGCCAGGTTGAGGCGCATACGCCAGCCACCGGAGAAGTCGCTGACCGGCCGTTCAAGCTGTTCGTTGGAGAAACCTAGGCCATGCAGCAGGCTGGCGGCGCGTGAACGCACGGTCCAGGCATCGATGGCATCCAGCTTGCCATGGACAGTGGCAATGGCATGTCCATCGTTACGTTCGTTGGCGTCGTTCAACTGCGCTTCCAGTTGACGATATTCGCGGTCGCCGTCAATGACGTACTCCAGCGCGGGCTGTGGCAACGCAGGCGTTTCCTGATTCACCCACGCGAGCTGCCAGTTTCCCGGATAGGTAAATCCTCCAGCGTCGGCGCTGAGTTCATTTTTCAGCAATGCCAGCAGGGTAGATTTACCGCAGCCATTTTTACCCACCAGGCCAACCTTCTGCCCTGGATTAATGGTGGCCGTGGCATTGTCCAGCAAGACGCGCACGCCGCGACGAATTTGTAACGATGAGAAAACAATCATAAGGCGCCGTATGTTCAGACTATGTTAATTTATCATTATGATAATGTAATGTGCGGGCCGTTTGCCGCACCGAGGCGCAATGGTAGCCCAAAACGTCGAAAATAGACAAAAGACAAAACCGGGAGGGGGATGATGTTCCAGCCAGCGAAAGTCTTGCTGCTGTATGCCCATCCGGAATCTCAGGACTCGGTCGCGAACCGTGTTCTGCTTAAACCGGCCATGCAGCTCAGCAATGTTACCGTGCACGACCTTTACGCGCACTATCCTGATTTTTTTATCGATATTCCGCATGAACAGGCGCTGCTGCGTGAGCATGATGTGATTGTTTTTCAGCACCCACTCTATACCTATAGCTGTCCGGCGCTGTTAAAGGAGTGGCTTGACCGCGTACTGAGCCGTGGATTTGCCAGCGGTCCAGGAGGGAATCAACTGGCGGGAAAGTACTGGCGTAGCGTTATCACTACCGGAGAACCGGAAAGTGCCTACCGCTATGACGCGCTAAACCGTTATCCAATGAGCGATGTGCTGCGCCCTTTCGAGCTGACGGCCGGTATGTGCCGCATGCACTGGATGAGCCCTATTATCGTTTACTGGGCCAGAAGGCAAACGAAGCAGGAGCTGGACAGCCATGCGAAAGCGTATGGTGACTGGCTGGCGAATCCGATCCCTGTGGGAGGCCGCTGATGGAAGGTTCAGATTTGTTGACAGCCGGAGTGTTGTTCCTCTTCGCAGCGGTGGCGGCGGTACCGTTGGCATCGCGGTTGGGTATCGGCCCGGTGTTGGGATACTTGCTGGCGGGTATTGCCATCGGCCCGTGGGGATTAGGGTTCATCAGCGATGTGGATGAAATCCTGCACTTTTCCGAGCTGGGCGTGGTTTTTCTGATGTTCATCATTGGGTTGGAACTTAATCCGGCCAAGCTGTGGCAACTGCGGCGTTCAATTTTTGGCGTCGGCGCCGCGCAGGTGATGCTGAGCGCGGTGGTGTTGGCCGGATTATTGATGCTCACTGCGTTCTCCTGGCAGGCGGCAGTGGTTGGCGGCATTGGTCTGGCGATGTCATCGACCGCGATGGCGCTACAGTTGATGCGTGAGAAAGGCATGAACCGCAGTGAATCCGGGCAGTTGGGTTTTTCGGTGCTGCTGTTTCAGGATCTGGCGGTGATCCCTGCGCTGGCGCTGGTTCCGCTGCTGGCGGGGTCTGCTGACGAACATTTTGACTGGATTAAAGTGGGAATGAAGGTGCTGGCCTTTGCCGGCATGCTGATTGGCGGGCGCTATTTGCTGCGTCCGGTTTTCCGCTTTATTGCGGATTCTGGCGTGCGGGAAGTGTTCACCGCTGCCACGCTGCTGTTGGTGCTGGGTTCTGCTTTATTTATGGATGCGCTGGGGCTGTCAATGGCGCTGGGAACGTTTATCGCGGGTGTGCTGCTGGCGGAAAGTGAATACCGACATGAGCTGGAAACGGCAATCGATCCTTTTAAAGGACTGTTGCTCGGGCTGTTTTTTATCTCCGTTGGCATGTCGCTCAATCTCGGCGTGCTCTACACCCATATTCTGTGGGTGGCAGCGAGTGTGATCGTGCTGGTGGTCGTAAAAATGCTGGTGCTGTATGTACTGGCGCGTCTTAACGGCATGAGAAGCTCTGAACGGATGCAATTTGCCGGGGTTTTAAGTCAGGGCGGTGAATTCGCTTTCGTGCTGTTTTCAACGGCATCCTCGCAACGGCTGTTTCAGGGCGACCAAATGGCGTTGCTGCTGGTGACCGTCACGCTGTCGATGATGACCACGCCGCTGGTGATGAAGTTGATTGATAAATGGCTCTCCCGCCAGTTTAACGGCACGGATGAGGAAGACGAAAAACCCTGGGTGGAAGATGATAAACCGCAGGTGATTGTAGTGGGGTTTGGGCGTTTTGGTCAGGTTATTGGTCGCCTGTTGATGGCCAATAAAATGCGTATTACCGTCCTGGAGCGAGATATCAGCGCGGTGAATCTGATGCGCAAATATGGCTATAAGGTCTACTACGGTGACGCCACTCAGGTGGAACTGTTGCGCTCCGCAGGGGCAGAGGCGGCACAGTCTATTGTTATTACCTGTAATGAGCCTGAAGACACAATGAAACTGGTGGAACTGTGCCAACAGTATTTTCCGCATTTGCATATTCTTGCGCGAGCGCGCGGACGTGTAGAGGCGCATGAGTTATTACAGGCCGGTGTGACGCAGTTTTCCCGCGAAACGTTTTCCAGTGCGCTGGAGTTGGGGCGTAAAACGCTGGTTACACTGGGGATGCATCCGCACCAGGCCCAGCGTGCTCAGCTGCATTTTCGTCGGTTGGATATGCGCATGCTGCGGGAACTGATCCCCATGCATACAGATACGGTACAAATCTCTCGAGCCAGGGAAGCACGGCGCGAGCTGGAGGAAATTTTCCAACGAGAGATGCAGCAAGAGCGACGTCAGCTGGATGGCTGGGATGAATTTGAGTAGAGGATAATCATGGCAATTCGTAAACGTTTTATCGCAGGTGCAAAATGTCCGTCCTGCCAGTCGCAGGATACTCTGGCGATGTGGCGTGAAAATAATATCGATATTGTTGAGTGTGTTAAGTGCGGTCATCAGATGCGGGAAGCCGATAAAGAGGCGCGCGAGCACGTTCGCAAAGAAGAGCAAGTGATCGGGATTTTTCATCCGGACTAGCGATATGGCGCAGCTTTTTTTAAGCTAGAGGGTACACGGGTGCAGAATTCCGCTACAATCTGCGCCACTATTCTTTCCATGCTCAGGAGATATCATGAAAGTAGCAAAGGACCTGGTGGTCAGCCTGGCCTATCAGGTACGTACAGAAGACGGTGTGTTGGTTGATGAGTCTCCGGTGAGTGCACCGCTGGACTACCTGCATGGTCACGGTTCCCTGATTTCTGGCCTGGAAACAGCGCTGGACGGTCATGAAGTTGGCGACAAATTCGATGTTGCTGTTGGCGCAAACGACGCATACGGTCAGTACGACGAAAACCTGGTGCAGCGCGTTCCTAAAGACGTCTTCATGGGCGTTGATGAACTGCAGGTTGGCATGCGTTTTCTGGCTGAAACTGACCAGGGTCCAGTACCGGTAGAAATTACCGAAGTGGAAGACGACCACGTTGTGGTTGACGGTAACCACATGCTGGCTGGCCAGAATCTGAAATTCAACGTAGAAGTTGTTGCTATCCGCGAAGCGACCGAAGAAGAACTGGCTCACGGCCACGTTCACGGTGCGCACGGTCACGACCACGATCATGACCACGGTCATGACGGTTGCTGCGGTGGTCACGGCCACGACCATGGTCACGAGCACGGCGGCGAAGGCTGCTGCGGCGGTGGCGGTAAAGGTAACGGCGGCGGCTGCGGTTGCCACTAATACCCTTCGTCTTTCAACCCACAGCGGTGTTGGCTGCGCTTTCGAATCCTGGTCACATAGTTATCTATGCTCCCAGGACTTCCTCAAGCTTGCCGCCTTGCTGTGATTTGAAATCCTTTGGGTATATGTGAGTAGATCCGATAAGCGTTAGCGCTTTCGGACACAAAAAAAGCGGGGATATCCCCGCTTTTTTACGTCTCAATAATGTGGCGGAGGGGTCTCTTCAGACTGCGACGCGATGTGGGACGGTTGCGTTGCTTTGAGCTTTTCCGTCAGCAGACGCAGATGGTCGCGCAGTTTGGCCATTTCCAGTTCATGCGCGGTCACCGTCACGTTGAGCTCTTCAATGGTTATCTCCTGAAATGCCAGGCGACTTTCCAGTTCAGCCAGGCGAGTTTCCATTGTTGTATCCTGCATGATTCACCTCTTTCTTTTTTCTCCGGCAGATCGCGGACTGCGGCGAATTCTACTTAACTTTGCCTGTTTGCACAGCACTCAATCTTCGGTAACGAAACTAATTTAAACAAAAAGAGTCTGAAAAGTGGTGATAATAGGGCGTGCCTGTATGTTGATTTGTTCTGCAACGCTTTATAGTACATTTTTATGTTAGTTAACCCTGGGGTGAGATGCCCCGGCCCTGGAGATATGGATGAAATCACTGTTTAAAGTAACGCTGCTGGCGACCACAATGGCTGTTGCTCTGCATGCCCCGATCACCTTCGCTGCTGATGCTGCGAAACCAGCCGCTACTGCTGACAGCAAAGCAGCATTCAAGAATGACGACCAAAAAGCCGCTTACGCGCTGGGCGCGTCCCTGGGTCGTTATATGGAAAACTCTCTGAAAGAGCAGGAAAAGCTGGGCATCAAACTTGATAAAGATCAACTGATCGCTGGTGTTCAGGATGCGTTTGCAGACAAGAGCAAACTGTCTGACCAGGAAATCGAACAAACTCTGCAGGCGTTTGAAGCGCGCGTGAAGAGCTCCGCTCAGGCAAAAATGGAAAAAGACGCGGCTGACAACGAAGCCAAAGGTAAAGTTTACCGCGAGAAATTTGCTAAAGAGAAAGGCGTTAAAACCTCGGCTACTGGCCTGGTCTACAAAGTAGAGAAAGAAGGTACCGGCGCTGCACCGAAAGACAGCGATACCGTGGTTGTTAACTACAAAGGTACGCTGATCGATGGTAAAGAGTTTGATAACTCTTATACCCGTGGTGAGCCGCTCTCTTTCCGTCTTGACGGCGTGATCCCGGGCTGGACTGAAGGCCTGAAAAACATCAAGAAAGGCGGCAAAATCCAGCTGGTTATCCCACCGGATCTGGCTTACGGCAAAACGGGCGTTCCGGGCATTCCGGCCAACTCTACGCTGGTCTTTGATGTTGAACTGTTAGACATCAAACCGGCACCGAAAGCTGACGCGCAGCCAGATGCTGCACCGGCAGATAAAGCTGCAGACAGCAGCAAAAAATAAGCTAACAGAAACCGCCGCCCACAGGGCGGCGGTTTTTTATTATCGACAGGATATAATTAATACTGGAAAGCGCCTTGTGCGCTGTATTACTTTAGATGCCCCTATAATAGTGATGAGCCTGCCCTGACAACATAACGACAGGCTCCTGAAAAGGAGTGCTTTTTTTCATGTCCAGGTCGCTTTTAACCAACGAAACCAGTGAGCTAGATTTGCTGGATCAACGTCCTTTCGATCAAACCGACTTCGATATCCTCAAATCCTACGAAGCGGTAGTGGACGGGTTGGCGATGCTCATTGGTTCCCATTGTGAAATCGTATTGCACTCTTTGCAGGATTTGAAATGCTCGGCCATCCGCATTGCTAACGGTGAACACACGGGCCGTAAAATTGGCTCACCGATTACTGACCTTGCGTTGCGTATGCTGCATGATATGACGGGTGCGGATAGCAGCGTGTCGAAGTGTTACTTCACACGTGCGAAAAGCGGTGTCTTGATGAAGTCGGTGACGATTGCCATTCGCAACCGTGAGCATCGCGTGATTGGTCTGCTGTGCATCAACATGAACCTTGATGTCCCTTTCTCGCAGATAATGAATACCTTTATCCCACCGGAAACCCCGGAAGTGGGCTCTGCCGTCAACTTTGCTTCTTCGGTGGAAGATCTGGTTACCCAGACGCTGGAATTCACAATCGAAGAAGTGAATGCCGATCGTAATGTTTCCAACAACGCGAAGAACCGCCAGATAGTCCTGAATTTGTATGAGAAAGGCATCTTCGATATTAAAGATGCCATCAACCAGGTCGCCGATCGGCTGAACATCTCCAAACATACGGTCTACCTCTATATTCGTCAGTTCAAAAGTGGCGATTTCCAGGGGCAAGATAAGTAATGCGTTTTGCCATCATGGTGACGGGGCCTGCATACGGCACGCAGCAGGCGAGCAGCGCGTTGCAATTTGCTCATGCGCTACTCAAAGAAGGGCATGAGCTAAGCAGCGTCTTTTTCTATCGTGAAGGTGTGTATAACGCCAACCTACTCACTTCGCCTGCCAGTGATGAATACGATCTGGTACGGGCCTGGCAACAGCTGAACCAACAGCATGGTGTAACACTGAATATTTGCGTGGCTGCGGCGTTGCGACGCGGCGTGGTTGATGAGACTGAGGCAAAGCGGCTGGGGCTGGCAGGCGCTAATTTACAATCAGGTTTTAACCTCAGCGGGCTTGGATCGCTGGCTGAGGCATCCCTGACCTGCGATCGCGTGGTGCAATTCTGATGAAACGTGTTGCTTTTGTCTTTTCTACCGTGCCGCACGGCAGCGCATCTGGCCGTGAAGGGTTAGATGCATTGCTGGCGACCTCTGCATTAACGGAAGACCTCGGCGTGTTTTTTATCGGAGATGGCGTCTTTCAAATCCTTCAGGGACAGCAACCGGATGCCGTGCTGGCGCGAGACTATATCGCGACCTTCAAACTGTTAGGGTTGTACGATATCGATCAATGTTGGCTCTGCGCTGCCTCATTACGCGAGCGGGGCCTTCAGCAGGGGAGTAATTTTGTGATCGATGCGACAGCGCTTGAACCGGAAGATTTACGCCGTGAGTTAGGCAACTATGACGTCATTTTAAGGTTTTGAGACTCTCATGCTGCACACACTACATCGCTCCGCGTGGCTTACCGATTTCTCCTCTCTTCTTCGTCTGATTGATAAAGACGATGAACTTTTATTGCTCCAGGATGGCGTGACGGCAGCAATCGAAGGAAGCCGTTTCCTTGAAAGTCTGCAAAATGCCTCCATTAAGGTCTATGTACTGGAAGAAGACATTAAGGCTCGCGGGTTGAGCGGTCAAATTTCAGACAGTGTCGTCAGGGTTAGCTATACTGACTTCGTCAGACTTACGGTGAAGCATCCCAGCCAGATGTCCTGGTAATTGTGGGATCGTTGTATATTTCTTGACACCTTTTCGACACCGACCTAAAATTCTGCGTCCTCATATTGTATGAGGTCGTTTTATTACGTGTTTACGAAGCAAAAGCTAAAACCAGGAGCTATTTAATGGCAACAGTTAACCAGCTGGTACGCAAACCACGTGCACGCAAAGTTGCAAAAAGCAACGTGCCTGCGCTGGAAGCATGCCCGCAGAAACGTGGCGTATGTACTCGTGTATATACTACCACTCCTAAAAAACCGAACTCCGCACTGCGTAAAGTTTGCCGTGTTCGTCTGACTAACGGTTTTGAAGTGACTTCCTACATCGGTGGTGAAGGTCACAACCTGCAGGAGCACTCCGTGATCCTGATCCGTGGCGGTCGTGTAAAAGACCTCCCGGGTGTTCGTTACCACACCGTTCGTGGTGCGCTTGACTGCTCCGGCGTTAAAGACCGTAAGCAATCACGCTCCAAGTATGGCGTGAAACGTCCTAAGGCTTAATGGTTCTCCGTTAAGTAAGGCCAAACGTTTTATATTAATGTCAAACTAAACTCTTAGAGTTTTGGACAATCCTGAATTAACAACGGAGTATTTCCATGCCACGTCGTCGCGTCATTGGTCAGCGTAAAATTCTGCCGGATCCGAAGTTCGGATCAGAACTGCTGGCTAAATTTGTAAATATCCTGATGGTAGATGGTAAAAAATCTACTGCCGAAACTATCGTATACAGCGCGCTGGAGACCCTGGCTCAGCGTTCTGGTAAAAACGAACTGGAAGCTTTCGAAGTAGCTCTCGAAAACGTGCGCCCGACTGTCGAAGTTAAGTCTCGCCGCGTTGGTGGTTCTACTTATCAGGTACCAGTTGAAGTCCGTCCGGTCCGTCGTAATGCTCTGGCAATGCGTTGGATCGTTGAAGCTGCTCGTAAACGCGGTGATAAATCCATGGCTCTGCGCCTGGCGAACGAACTTTCTGATGCTGCAGAAAACAAAGGTACTGCAGTTAAGAAACGTGAAGACGTTCACCGTATGGCAGAAGCCAACAAGGCGTTCGCACACTACCGTTGGTAATCCCTTCGGAGTTTTAGTCACCAGGCGGGCGCTTCTAGTAAGCAGCCCGCTTTGGGCTACTTAAATTGAACGCCTAAAAGATAAACGAGGAATCAAATGGCTCGTACAACACCCATCGCGCGCTACCGTAACATCGGTATCAGTGCGCACATCGACGCCGGTAAAACCACTACTACCGAACGTATTCTGTTCTACACCGGTGTAAACCATAAAATCGGTGAAGTTCATGACGGCGCAGCCACCATGGACTGGATGGAGCAGGAGCAGGAACGTGGTATTACTATCACCTCCGCAGCGACTACTGCATTCTGGTCTGGTATGGCTAAGCAGTATGAACCGCATCGCGTAAACATCATCGACACCCCGGGGCACGTTGACTTCACTATCGAAGTAGAACGTTCCATGCGTGTGCTTGATGGTGCAGTAATGGTTTACTGCGCAGTTGGTGGTGTTCAGCCTCAGTCTGAAACCGTATGGCGTCAGGCAAACAAATATAAAGTTCCGCGCATTGCGTTCGTAAACAAAATGGACCGTATGGGTGCGAACTTCCTGAAAGTTGTTGGTCAGATCAAAACCCGTCTGGGCGCGAACCCTGTTCCGCTGCAGCTGGCAATTGGCGCTGAAGAAGCGTTCACCGGTGTTGTTGACCTGGTGAAAATGAAAGCCATCAACTGGAACGAAGAAGATGCAGGCGTAACCTTCACTTATGAAGATATCCCGGCTGACATGCAGGAACTGGCTGAAGAATGGCACCAGAACCTGATCGAGTCCGCTGCAGAAGCTTCAGAAGAGCTGATGGAGAAATACCTGGGTGGTGAAGAACTGACTGAAGAAGAGATCAAAAAAGCTCTGCGTCAGCGTGTTCTGAACAACGAAATCATCCTGGTAACCTGTGGTTCTGCGTTCAAGAACAAAGGTGTTCAGGCGATGCTGGATGCGGTAATTGATTACCTGCCATCCCCAGTAGACGTACCTGCGATCAACGGTATTCTGGACGACGGTAAAGATACTCCTGCTGAGCGTCATGCTAGCGATGACGAGCCGTTTGCTGCTCTGGCATTCAAAATCGCTACCGACCCGTTCGTGGGTAACCTGACCTTCTTCCGCGTGTACTCTGGTGTGGTTAACTCCGGTGACACCATCCTGAACTCCGTGAAAACTGCACGTGAACGTTTCGGCCGTATCGTACAGATGCACGCTAACAAACGTGAAGAGATCAAAGAAGTTCGCGCGGGCGATATCGCTGCTGCTATCGGTCTGAAAGACGTGACCACTGGTGACACTCTGTGTGACCCGGATCACCCGATCATTCTGGAACGTATGGAATTCCCTGAGCCGGTAATTTCCATCGCGGTAGAACCGAAAACCAAAGCTGACCAGGAAAAAATGGGTCTGGCTCTGGGCCGTCTGGCTAAAGAAGACCCGTCATTCCGCGTATGGACTGACGAAGAATCTAACCAGACCATTATCGCTGGTATGGGTGAGCTGCACCTCGACATCATCGTTGACCGTATGAAGCGTGAATTCAACGTTGAAGCGAACGTCGGTAAACCTCAGGTTGCTTACCGTGAAGCGATTCGCGCGAAAGTTACCGATATCGAAGGTAAACACGCTAAGCAGTCTGGTGGTCGCGGTCAGTACGGTCATGTTGTTATCGACATGTACCCGCTGGAGCCGGGTTCAAACCCGAAAGGCTACGAGTTCATCAACGACATCAAAGGTGGTGTAATTCCTGGCGAATACATCCCGGCCGTTGATAAAGGCATCCAGGAACAGCTGAAATCTGGCCCGCTGGCTGGTTACCCGGTTGTTGATCTGGGCGTGCGTCTGCACTTCGGTTCTTACCATGACGTTGACTCCTCTGAGCTGGCGTTTAAACTGGCCGCTTCTATCGCCTTCAAAGATGGCTTTAAGAAAGCGAAACCAGTTCTGCTTGAGCCTATCATGAAGGTTGAAGTAGAGACTCCGGAAGAGAACACCGGTGACGTAATCGGTGACTTGAGCCGCCGTCGTGGTATGCTTCGTGGTCAGGAATCCAACGTCACTGGCGTTGTTATCCATGCTGAAGTTCCGCTGTCTGAAATGTTCGGATATGCAACCCAGCTGCGTTCTCTGACCAAAGGCCGTGCTTCTTACTCCATGGAGTTCCTGAAGTACGACGATGCGCCGAACAACGTTGCTCAGGCCGTTATTGAAGCCCGTGGTAAATAATCCACAGGATTAAAACCTAAGTCCCGTGCTCTCTCCATAGGGGAGAGCACTATAGTAAGGAATATAGCCGTGTCTAAAGAAAAATTTGAACGTACAAAACCGCACGTTAACGTCGGCACCATCGGCCACGTTGACCACGGTAAAACTACCCTGACCGCTGCAATCACTACCGTACTGGCTAAAACCTACGGCGGTGCTGCTCGTGCATTCGACCAGATCGATAACGCGCCGGAAGAAAAAGCTCGTGGTATCACCATCAACACTTCTCACGTTGAATATGACACCCCGACTCGCCACTACGCACACGTAGACTGCCCGGGCCACGCCGACTATGTTAAAAACATGATCACCGGTGCTGCGCAGATGGACGGCGCGATCCTGGTTGTTGCTGCGACTGACGGCCCGATGCCGCAGACTCGTGAGCACATCCTGCTGGGTCGTCAGGTAGGCGTTCCGTACATCATCGTGTTCCTGAACAAATGCGACATGGTTGATGACGAAGAGCTGCTGGAACTGGTAGAAATGGAAGTTCGTGAACTTCTGTCTCAGTACGATTTCCCGGGCGACGACACTCCGATCGTTCGTGGTTCTGCTCTGAAAGCGCTGGAAGGCGAAGCAGAGTGGGAAGCGAAAATCATCGAACTGGCTGGCTTCCTGGATTCTTACATCCCAGAACCAGAGCGTGCGATTGACAAGCCGTTCCTGCTGCCTATCGAAGACGTATTCTCCATCTCCGGTCGTGGTACCGTTGTTACCGGTCGTGTAGAGCGCGGTATCATCAAAGTTGGTGAAGAAGTTGAAATCGTTGGTATCAAAGAGACTGCTAAGTCTACCTGTACTGGCGTTGAAATGTTCCGCAAACTGCTGGACGAAGGCCGTGCTGGTGAGAACGTTGGTGTTCTGCTGCGTGGTATCAAACGTGAAGAAATCGAACGTGGTCAGGTACTGGCTAAGCCGGGCTCTATCAAGCCGCACACCAAGTTCGAATCTGAAGTGTACATTCTGTCCAAAGACGAAGGCGGCCGTCATACTCCGTTCTTCAAAGGCTACCGTCCGCAGTTCTACTTCCGTACTACTGACGTGACTGGTA
>NZ_JAOWEQ010000025.1:0-27137 GCF_030336505.1 Citrobacter sp. Cf116
AGGTGGCGTATATTACGCTTTCCTCTTTCAGAGTCAACCCTCATTTTCAGGTTTTTCTCTTCAACCGAACCGGCTGTTTGCGTGAAGTGATTCACATCCGCCGTGTCGATGGAGGCGCATTATAGGGATCCCATTTTTTAGCACAAGTATTTTTTGGATCTTTTTTTCTGAATGCTTGTTTTTCACTCCTTTCGCTACATTCCTGCGCAATTTGACTGATTTTTGATAGCTAAACCACTTGCACAGTCTCAATAATCCAACCAAAGTCTTCATTACTGCTCTATTTTCGTTGAGGTAAACATGTCTGATGTACTGCGTCCTTATAAGGATCTTTTCCCACAGATCGGAAATCGCGTGATGATCGACACCAGTAGTGTCGTCATTGGTGATGCTCGTTTAGCTGATGATGTCGGAATTTGGCCACTGGTTGCCATTCGTGGCGACGTTAACTATGTACAAATTGGTGCCCGTACAAACATCCAGGACGGCAGCGTTCTCCATGTCACGCATAAATCCACGTCTAATCCGCAGGGTAATCCACTGATCGTGGGTGAGGACGTTACGGTTGGTCATAAAGTCATGCTACACGGCTGTATCATTGGCAACCGTGTATTAGTCGGCATGGGATCGATTCTGCTGGATGGCGTAGTCGTAGAAGACGACGTTATGATTGGGGCTGGTAGCCTGGTTCCACAAAACAAGCGCCTGGAAAGCGGATATCTGTACCTGGGAAGCCCGGTTAAGCAAATCCGTCCATTAAGCGATGAAGAGAAAGCAGGCTTACAATATTCAGCTAACAACTATGTTAAGTGGAAAGACGAGTATTTAAGTCAGAGTAACCACACCCAACCTTGAGCATCTTCCTGCTGGGCCTGGATCAATGCTTCAGCTTCTTCTTCCAGATCCCAGCGATGCTGTTGAAATATTTCCAACCACTGCTCAGGCGTGTCGCCGCCAAAGCGGGACGCCATAATCTCTCCAGATATGGCACATGTTAACTGCATACCATGAACCATCACTGGAAACACAACGGCGTTAACATCCGTGCACCATTCTTCCCGATCGGGAAACTGGATCGCCTGATTCATGCCGACAATTCCTGTTGCATGCTTTTTATGACAGGCTCCACCTGTGGCAAAACGCCATGCCAAAGTAAAACTGCATGCGCAGCCTGCCCCACCAGCATCCCCAGGCCATCGGCATAATGTTTCGCCCCATGCGAAACACACCAGGAAAGAAACGGTGTGTTCCCTTTCTGATAAAACATGTCATAACAATAGACCGAAGGGTGGATAAGAGATGCTGGAATAGCTGGTATCTCACCGCTCATTCCGCTGGATGTGGCATTGATGATCAAATCAAAACTGCAATTATCAAGATCGTCCATTCCCACCGCCTGCACGCTGCCGGTGTGGGAGAAGATTTGTGCCAGTTCTTCAGCGCGCGAAGCGGTACGGTTAACAATAGTCACCGCACAATCCATAGAAAGAAGAGGTAATAAAACTCCACGGGATGCACCACCCGCACCAATCAGCAGAACTCGCGATCCGGGATGAATGAAAGATAAACGCTCAAGATCGCTTAATAAGCCGATACCATCCGTGTTGTCTCCCAGTAAACGCCCATCCTCCAGCCGTTTAAGGGTGTTGACCGCTCCAGCAAGCGATGCCCGCTCCGTTAGTTCATCAGCACGTGCAAACGCCTCTTCTTTAAAAGGCACAGTGACATTTGCCCCTTTCCCGCCCTCAGCAAAAAAAGCGTTCAGCGTATTCACAAAATCATTGATGGGCGCCAGTACACGCCCATAGGAATGATCAATCTTCAACTGCTCTGCAAATTGCTGATGAATAAAGGGCGATTTACTGTGCGCTATCGGATTACCAAAAACAGCATAGGCTTCTTTCATATTACCCCTGTCGAAACTGTTCACCCGTCAGAGCATCACGGATCTCTGAAGGATTCAAACGGCCCCCGGTCTCCCCCTCAACCACAGGAAAGTCTGTACCAAACTGCGCACGGACTTCCTCAACCGTTCTGCAAGGCGGTAAGCCACTCAGATTAGCACTGGTAGAGACTAATGGTTTGCCATAAGCCTGGCACAATGCAACCACCAGCGGATGATCGGTGACACGCACGGCCAGCGAGTCAAAACGACCGGTCAACCAACGAGGCGTAGTCGCGGGCGCCGGGAAAACGAAAGTAACAGGCCCAGGCCAGCGGGCGAACACAGCCTCACGTTGGGTCTCGGTGAGCATGCTATCGTCGATATAGGGTTTTAGCTGGTCAAAGCTTGCCGCAATCAAAATTAAACCTTTATCGACTGGGCGTTGTTTTAACTCTAACAGACGGGTAACAGCCGTTTCGCTGTCGGGATCGCAACCGACACCGAAAACAGCTTCAGTTGGATAGGCGATGACTTTTTCTTGTTTCAGAACCGCTATCGCCGCAGCGATAGCGTCTGTGGGCAGGTTATTATTCACTTTTTTATTCCACCGAAATCGGCTTTCCACATTGTTTACTGGCACAGAAATGCTTCACACCCTGTGCGGTTTTCTTTTCGATGAGAAGCGGATAATGACACTCAGGACATTCTCCGGATAACGGTTTGAAGTTAATGACAAACTGGCACTCCGGATAGCGATCGCAGGAGTAGAAGGTTTTGCCATAACGGGAACGCCGCTGGACAAGATGACCAGTCTGGCATTGAGGACAGACTATTGCTGTTTCATCAGGCTTGTCGATGAGCTCGGTGTGCTCGCACGCAGGATAGTCACTGCATCCAATGAACATACCGAATCGTCCCTGTCTCAGCACCAGCTCAGCGCCACATGCAGGACAAAGCTTACCCTCCAGAACTTTGACAATATGTCCGTCCGCGGAAGATTTCAGCGGACGGATGTAATCGCATTCTGGATAGTGTGAACAACCGAGAAACGGACCGTGTTTCCCGGAACGAATAACCAATTCAGCCCCGCATTGTGGGCAGGGCTCATTTTTACGCACCGTGAACAGTGCTGATTTAGCCATAACAACTCATACTGAATGAAGATTGATTAATGCAGCATACCTTCATTCACTTCAAAGAGTAATTCTTCCATTTGCTGATAGGCATTTTCACAACCTGGAATGTTGAATAGCACCATCAGGATTACCCACTTCAGGTCTTCCAGATCGAACTCTGCCGTATCCAGCGCGAGTACACGCTCAATGACCATTTCTCGCGTTTCGAGGTTTAGCACCTGAATCTGCTCCAGGAATAGCAGGAATCCTCTACAGCTTGCATCCAGCCGATCGCACTCTTCCGCAGTATAAATACGTATAGAAAGAGGGTCAGATGCCAGTTGCATAGGTTCAGCAAGGCCATCCTGATAGTCAGCAAGCTTTTCCAGCCAAAGTAACGCGTTGTAAATGTCTTCACGATCAAAACCAGCGTCGGTAAGATCCCGTTCCAGTTTGTCCTGATCCACACGCAGCTCAGCTTCGTTATGGATATATGTCTCAAACAAATACATTAGTACGTCGAACATGGCATGCCCTCCTCAATCGGACATAGCCGCCGGGTACAGCTGCGATCCACCCTGCTAACTCCAGTTCGAGCAGTTGAGCCACTACCTCTGGCACAGGTTGGCCGGCACGTTCAGCGACGACGTCAACAGGTGTTACCTCATCTCCTACGTTAGCCAGGAGCTCCGGAAATGGCAATGCCACCTCTTCGTGATCTGGCGAATAAATTGATTTTTCAGGTTCATCTGGCAACCATTGCAGCCCATATTGCAAATTTTCAAGAATTTCCTCTGGTGTCGTCACAAGCATGGCTCCCTGCTGAATTAGCCAATGCGGGCCTTCACTTCCCGGGCTCCCAATCGGCCCTGGCAAAGCAAACACCTCCCGCCCTTGTTCCAGTGTACAGCGAGCAGTAACCAGTGACCCGCTACGCTGTGCAGCTTCGACGACCAGTACACCTTTACTTAGACCACTGATAATGCGATTTCGTCGGGGAAAATTGCGTGGCAAAGGGAGCGTATCTAATGGGAACTCAGACACCAGTGCACCACCTGCCTCAATCAGTCGCTGAGCAAGACGGATATGCTGTCGTGGGTGAATGGTCTCAAGTCCATTTCCCAGCACTGCAATACTTGTGCCTTGTCGGTTTATCGCAGCACTGTGTGCCACACCATCAATTCCCCGGGCCAGACCGCTGGTGATCGTCACACCACATGCAGCAAGCTTTTCACAAAACAATCGACCCCAGCGTTCGCCATACCAGGAGTGCTGTCTGCTGCCGACAACGGCCACCTGGAATGAGCGAAGACATGCGGGATTTCCTGCGACAAAAAGCACCCCAGGATAATCCTCAATCGCACGGAGCTGTGGCGGGTAATGCTCACTGTCTGCAACCACAAAATGGTGGTTAGGCTGTTCAAGCCAGCGCAGCGTTTTTTCCAGCGTCAGATCCGAAAAGGTTAAAAAGCGCCTTGCCTGGCGTGGAGAGAATCCTGCCTGCAGGAGTACCGCGTTGCTAATCGACGGTTGAGTATTGAGCCAGTGGGCAATGCGCACCATCTCATCACCATACAGTTCATTCACTTGCGCTAAACGTAGCCAAATTTCGATTTGGGTCATCCTTGTCCCCCCCCTGCCACAAGCAGTCCTGGCAATCTTTGCGATTGGTCACTGATGCTGTCAATCAGAGGGGGTTTTGTCTAGAATAGAGGTAATAATCTTTTCAACTCCTGAACACAACTCTGGATAACTATGTCAGTTTTGCAAGTGTTACATATTCCGGACGAGCGCCTTCGCAAAGTCGCAAAACCGGTCGAAGAAGTGAATGCAGAAATTCAGCGCATCGTTGATGATATGTTCGAAACGATGTATGCCGAAGAAGGTATCGGTCTGGCAGCAACACAGGTCGATATTCATCAGCGCATCATCGTTATTGATGTCTCTGAAAACCGCGACGAGCAGTTGGTTCTCATTAACCCAGAGCTGCTGGAAAAAGACGGCGAAACCGGTATTGAAGAAGGCTGCCTGTCGATTCCTGAACAGCGTGCGTTAGTACCACGCGCAGAGAAAGTAAAAATTCGTGCGCTCGATCGCAACGGCAAATCTTTTGAACTGGAAGCCGATGGCCTGCTGGCTATCTGCATTCAACATGAAATGGATCACCTGGTCGGTAAACTGTTTATCGATTATCTGTCTCCGTTGAAGCAACAACGCATTCGTCAGAAAGTTGAAAAACTCGACCGCCTGAACGCCCGAGCTTAAGGACAAGAATCAACGTGTCAGACTCACTACGTATTATTTTTGCGGGTACACCTGACTTTGCAGCGCGTCATCTCGACGCGCTGTTGTCTTCTGGACACAACGTCGTTGGCGTGTTTACCCAACCGGACCGCCCGGCGGGACGCGGTAAAAAGCTGATGCCCAGCCCGGTCAAAGTGCTGGCGGAAGAAAAAGGGATACCGGTTTTCCAACCTGTCTCTCTTCGCCCTCAGGAAAACCAGCAGCTGGTTGCTGATTTACGCGCAGACGTGATGGTGGTGGTGGCATATGGCCTGATTCTGCCAAAAACCGTACTGGAAATGCCGCGTCTGGGTTGTATCAACGTTCACGGCTCCCTGCTTCCACGCTGGCGTGGTGCAGCACCGATCCAGCGCTCACTGTGGGCAGGTGACACCGAAACAGGTGTAACCATCATGCAGATGGATGTTGGCCTCGACACCGGAGATATGCTGCTTAAGCTGTCTTGCCCGATTACGGCGGAAGATACCAGCGGTTCGTTATACGATAAGCTGGCAGATTTGGGACCGCAGGGGCTGATTGAAACGCTAAAACAGCTGGCTGCCGGCACAATAAACCCGGTGGTACAAGATGAATCACTGGTTACGCATGCAGAAAAACTCAGCAAAGAAGAGGCCCGTATCGACTGGTCGCTTTCGGCTGCTCAATTGGAACGCTGCATCCGCGCCTTTAACCCATGGCCAATGAGCTGGCTTGAAATCGACGGTCAACCAGTGAAAGTCTGGCAAGCTTCGGTTATTGCGGAAAACACCCAGGCTGCGCCAGGCACCATTCTGGAGGCAACAAAGCAGGGTATTCAGGTCGCAACGGGCGACGGCATCCTGAATCTCGTCTCTTTGCAGCCTGCCGGTAAAAAAGCCATGAGCGCGCAAGATCTGCTTAATTCACGCCGGGAATGGTTTGTACCCGGTAACCGTCTGGTCTGACGGTTCTTCTCTTTAAGCCCGGTGTTTCCGGGCATTTTTATTTTTGCGCTTATGAAAAAACATCTTAATTTACGCAGTATGGCGGCCCAGGCCGTCGAACAGGTTGTCGAAAAAGGACAGTCATTAAGCAACGTGCTGCCCGCTATGCAGCAAAAAGTTGCTGATAAAGACAAAGCGCTGTTGCAGGAACTTTGCTTCGGCGTATTGCGCACTCTCTCCCAACTGGAGTGGATGATCCAGCAGTTGATGGAACGTCCAATGACGGGCAAACAGCGCACCGTACACTACCTGATCATGGTGGGCTTCTACCAACTTCTGCATACTCGTATTCCAGCACACGCCGCGCTGGCTGAGACAGTAGAAGGCGCGGTTGTCATAAAGCGTCCGCAACTGAAAGGGCTGATCAACGGCGTGTTGCGCCAGTTTCAACGCCGTCAGGATGAACTGCTGGCCGAGTTTGCGCAAAGCGATTTGCGCTTCTTACACCCCTCCTGGCTGGTGAAACGTATTAAAAGTGCATATCCGCAGCAGTGGGAAGCTATTCTTGAAGCCAATAACCAGCGACCGCCGATGTGGCTACGCGTCAATCGTAATCACCATACGCGCGACGCCTGGCTGGACCTGCTTAGCGAAGCAGGATTAACCGGCTTCCCACATCCGGATTATCCGGATGCAGTGCGTCTGGAAACGCCGGCTCCTGTACACGCCCTCCCAGGCTTTGATGAAGGCTGGGTAACCGTCCAGGATGCTTCAGCTCAAGGATGTGTAACTTATCTGTTGCCGGAGAACGGTGAACAGATCCTCGACCTGTGCTGCGCGCCGGGCGGTAAAACGACGCACATTCTGGAAGTTGCTCCGCAAGCTAACGTAATGGCCGTCGATGTGGATGAAAAACGCTTATCGCGCGTTTACGACAATCTGAAACGTCTGGGCATGAAGGCAACCGTAAAACAGGGTGATGGTCGATATCCACAACAATGGTGTGGCGAAAAACAGTTTGACCGTATTTTGCTGGATGCTCCGTGTTCTGCCACCGGGGTTATTCGTCGCCATCCAGACATCAAATGGCTGCGTCGCGACCGGGATATTGCCGAACTTGCGCAGCTGCAGGCCGAGATCCTGAATGCAACCTGGTTACATCTTAAACCTGGCGGCACGCTGGTTTATGCAACGTGCTCTATCCTGCCAGAAGAAAACCAGCAGCAAATTACCGCCTTCCTGGCACGCACGCCGGATGCGGTATTAAGCGAAACCGGTACGCCGGAAAAACCCGGACGTCAGAATTTACCGGGTGTGGAAGATGGCGATGGCTTCTTTTACGCTAAGCTAATCAAAAAGTGATGAGATAACGGGTCGCGACTGATGAAAATTATCATTCTGGGCGCAGGGCAAGTTGGCGGTACGCTGGCTGAAAACCTGGTCGGAGAGAACAACGATATCACGGTAGTCGATACCAATGGTGAACGTCTGCGCAGCCTGCAGGACAAGTTTGATCTCCGCGTCGTGCAAGGGCACGGTTCACATCCACGCGTACTGCGTGAAGCTGGGGCCGACGATGCCGATATGCTGGTTGCCGTAACCAGCTCAGATGAAACAAATATGGTTGCCTGCCAGGTAGCTTATTCACTGTTTAATACGCCTAATCGCATCGCCCGTATTCGTTCACCGGATTATGTTCGTGATGCGGACAAGCTATTCCAATCCGATGCGGTACCTATCGATCACCTGATTGCGCCGGAGCAACTGGTTATCGATAGCATTTATCGACTGATTGAATATCCGGGTGCATTGCAGGTGGTGAATTTTGCCGAAGGTAAAGTCAGTCTGGCAGTAGTAAAAGCCTATTACGGCGGGCCGCTTATCGGTAATGCGCTGTCAACAATGCGTGAACATATGCCGCACATCGATACCCGTGTTGCGGCGATTTTCCGTCATGATCGACCAATCCGTCCACAAGGTTCTACGATCGTTGAAGCGGGTGATGAAGTCTTCTTTATTGCGGCATCACAGCATATTCGCGCCGTAATGAGTGAACTGCAACGTCTGGAAAAACCGTACAAACGCATTATGTTAGTAGGCGGCGGTAATATCGGAGCGGGTCTTGCACGTCGTCTGGAAAAAGATTACAGCGTCAAACTGATCGAACGTAATCAACAGCGAGCATCCGAACTTGCAGAGAAACTGCAAAATACGATCGTCTTTTTTGGTGATGCTTCGGATCAAGAGTTACTGGCCGAAGAACATATCGATCAAGTTGATCTGTTCATCGCAGTGACCAACGATGATGAAGCGAATATCATGTCGGCGATGCTTGCCAAACGGATGGGTGCCAAGAAAGTGATGGTGTTAATCCAACGCAGAGCATACGTCGATCTGGTGCAAGGTAGCGTGATCGATATTGCTATTTCACCGCAGCAGGCGACCATCTCCGCGTTGCTCAGTCACGTACGTAAAGCTGACATTGTCGGCGTTTCTTCACTACGCCGTGGCGTCGCGGAAGCCATTGAAGCCGTCGCACACGGGGATGAAACAACATCTCGGGTGGTGGGACGTTCAATTGATGAAATTAAACTTCCCCCTGGAACCATTATTGGCGCCGTTGTGCGTGGTAACGATGTGATGATTGCCAACGATAACCTGCGCATTGAGCAGGGCGATCACGTAATTATGTTCCTGACAGATAAAAAGTTTATTACCGACGTCGAGAGACTATTCCAGCCAAGTCCTTTCTTCCTGTAATAATTTGGGCGCTAATACAGCGCCCTTTTTATTTCCCTTTATATTTCATGGTCTAATAAATTTTCCTTTCGGCAATACATAAATGGAAATTGCCTAAACATTTGTTAAACTTATAAACGTCAGCTGCATAGGGAGAATAAAATGAGCATTATTAAAGAGTTTCGCGAATTCGCGATGCGCGGGAATGTTGTCGATTTGGCAGTGGGTGTCATTATTGGTGCGGCATTCGGTAAGATTGTTTCATCACTGGTTGCCGATATCATCATGCCGCCACTGGGGTTGTTAATTGGTGGAATTGATTTTAAACAGTTTGCTTTAACGCTACGTGATGCACAGGGAGACATCCCTGCCGTGGTCATGCATTACGGTGTATTTATTCAGAATGTCTTCGATTTCATTATTGTTGCGTTTGCTATCTTTATGGCAATCAAACTGATCAACAAACTGAACCGTAAAAAAGCGGAGGAGCCGGCAGCACCGCCAGCCCCATCAAAAGAAGAAGTATTACTGAGCGAAATTCGTGACCTGCTGAAAGAACAGAATAACCGCTCTTAAGCACTCACGGAAACAAGAAGGCCAGTGGTAAAAAAGTTAATTACTTTCTTGCCACTGGCCTCCCAGTTACCCCGATTGCCATGTTTACCTTTACGTAGATAACTTCCTTTCCCTTTCTTATTTTTCTCAACGCGCTGTCTGAACAGTGGGTCATGCAGAAGCGCCTCAATGGCGTTGTCCTTTATCTGCCCTTTGGTGTGCTGATAACGACTCATAATATCTCCAGTTTGAGGTAATTTAAGCCGGGAGTGTAGACCCGGCAGTTCAAGAAATCAACAGCCTGATGTTGTTCCACTGGCGCCTTGCTCTAGAGCTTCAAGAATAGAGCAGTACACGCTGCTGTGTGCCTTGCCGCAGCATGCATCATTCAATCGCTGCAGAGACCGCTGCATCGTCTGAAGTTCGGCAATACGTGCTTCGACTTCTTGCAGTCTTTCCTGGACGATCCCTTTTGATTCCTGACAGGTATGGTGTTCGGGATCAACACGGATCGAAAGCAATTCGCGGATCGACTCCAGAGTGAAACCAAGCTGGCGGGCATAACGAATAAACTTCAGGCGCTGAAGATCGCTTTCTGTATAGAGGCGAAATCCGCCTTCAGTACGCACTTCATGCTCCATCATTTGCTGCTTTTCATAATAGCGGATAGTATCTGGCGTCACGTCAGCCAGTTTCGCTATTTCACCAATTCGGTACATGCTCTCTCCGCTATTCATCGTTGATCTTTTTTAGCAGCTTATCTGCGTACTCACCGCGCAAAAACTCGGTGCTGAGTCCAGCCTGCCGAAGTTTAAGTTCCAGCAGCGACAGTCTTCGGCTCACCTCCGGATAGCTTGGATCATCTTTGCGGATCCCCGCGAGTATTTCAAGCAGCTGTATTGCTTCTCTGCGTTGCTCGAGCTCAGGAGGAAGGCAACCTGCATTTTTTAATAAACGGTATCCGGCTCGGAGTTCAGGAGGGACATGGGTGTCATCGTCAAGAGTCAGCGGTTCGCCCGTTCCCGGTAAATCATCAAACTCACCTTTAGATTGTGCATCAATAATATGGCGCTCTGCCCACTGGTCCAGTAACCACATACAACACTCCAGGGGATGAACAAAAAGAGTACAGATATTGTAGATAAGTGGGGATATGACGGATATAAAAAAACCCGCCGAGGCGGGTTTTTTTACGTTACTACAGATTACTCTGCAGCAGCTTCTGTTTTCTCTGAACGATCAACCAGCTCGATGTATGCCATCGGCGCGTTGTCGCCTGCACGGAAACCACACTTCAGAATGCGAGTGTAACCACCGGCGCGGCTCGCGAAACGCGGGCCCAGTTCGTTAAACAGTTTTGCCACGATCTCGTTATCACGAGTACGGGCGAATGCCAGACGACGATTAGCTACGCTATCAGTCTTGGCAAGAGTAATCAGCGGCTCAACTACGCGACGCAGCTCTTTCGCTTTCGGCAGAGTCGTCTTGATGATTTCATGACGAACCAGTGAACCTGCCATATTGCGGAACATAGCCTGGCGATGGCTGCTGTTGCGGTTCAGTTGACGACCACTCTTACGATGGCGCATGACCTTATCCTTCTCAGTAAAACCTTAACCTGTGATCCGGTTACTCGTCAGCGATGCTTGCCGGTGGCCAGTTTTCCAGGCGCATGCCCAGAGACAGTCCACGGGAAGCCAGCACGTCTTTAATCTCGGTAAGAGATTTTTTACCAAGGTTAGGCGTCTTAAGAAGCTCAACCTCAGTACGCTGTACCAGATCACCGATATAGTGGATAGCTTCTGCTTTGAGGCAGTTAGCAGAGCGGACAGTCAATTCCAGATCGTCAACAGGGCGCAGCAGGATCGGATCGAATTCTGGTTTCTCTTCTTTAACTTCCGGCTGACGTACATCACGTAAATCAACGAAAGCTTCCAGTTGTTCAGCCAGAATGGTAGCCGCACGACGAATCGCCTCTTCAGGATCGATTGTGCCGTTGGTTTCCATTTCGATGACCAGCTTGTCCAGGTCGGTACGCTGTTCTACACGCGCTGCTTCAACATTGTAGGCAATACGCTCTACAGGGCTGTAGCATGCGTCGACCAGCAGACGGCCGATTGGGCGCTCATCTTCTTCCGAATGAATTCGGGTAGAAGCCGGCACATAACCACGACCGCGCTGAACTTTGATACGCATGCTAATAGATGCATTCTCATCGGTCAGGTGGCAGATCACGTGCTGTGGCTTGACGATTTCGACATCACCATCATGGGTAATGTCGGCTGCAGTCACAGGGCCAATGCCAGATTTATTCAAGGTAAGAATAACATCATCTTTACCCTGAACTCTCACCGCCAGCCCTTTCAGGTTGAGCAGGATTTCCAGGATATCTTCCTGAACGCCTTCTTTGGTGCTGTACTCATGTAGTACACCATCAATCTCAACCTCGGTCACCGCGCAACCCGGCATCGATGAGAGCAGAATACGGCGCAGTGCGTTACCCAAAGTATGGCCAAAGCCACGCTCTAAAGGCTCAAGGGTCACCTTGGCGTGCGTCGAACTCACTTGCTCGATATCTACCAGGCGCGGTTTTAGAAACTCTGTCACAGAACCCTGCATTGTGTCCTCTCTTTGGTACTAAGCTTTACTTGGAGTAAAGCTCGACGATCAGGTGTTCGTTAATGTCCGCAGACAGATCAGAACGCTCCGGCTTACGCTTGAACGTACCTTCCATCTTGCCAGCATCAACTTCCAGCCAGGTTGGCTTTTCACGCTGCTCAGCCAGCTCCAGAGCGGCTTTCACGCGAGACTGCTTCTTCGCTTTCTCACGAATGCTAACAACGTCATTCGGACTAACCTGATAAGAAGCGATGTTAACAACACGACCGTTTACCATAATTGCTTTATGGCTGACCAGCTGACGTGCTTCTGCACGAGTGGCACCGAAGCCCATACGGTATACAACGTTGTCCAGACGACCTTCCAGCAGACCCAACAGGTTTTCACCGGTGTTGCCTTTCAGACGTGCTGCTTCTTTGTAGTAGTTACGGAACTGACGCTCCAGCACACCGTAGATACGGCGAACTTTTTGCTTTTCACGCAACTGCACACCATAGTCAGACAGACGCGGTTTACGCGCACCGTGCTGGCCAGGAGCTTGTTCAATTTTACACTTGGTATCGATCGCGCGAACGCCAGACTTAAGGAATAAGTCAGTGCCCTCACGACGGCTCAGCTTGAGCTTAGGACCCAAATATCTTGCCATTTTCTTTCTCCAACAATCCTAGAAACGACAGCGTTATACGCGACGTTTTTTCGGCGGACGACAACCGTTATGAGGGATCGGAGTCACATCAGTAATATTAGTGATGCGGAAACCAGCGGCGTTCAGAGCACGAACAGTAGATTCGCGACCTGGACCCGGTCCTTTGACCATAACTTCCAGATTCTTGATACCGTATTCTTTTACGGCTTCAGCGCAACGCTCTGCTGCAACCTGAGCTGCAAACGGAGTGGATTTGCGAGAACCACGGAAACCGGAACCACCGGCTGTTGCCCAACCCAGTGCGTTACCCTGACGATCAGTAATGGTAACGATGGTGTTGTTAAAAGAAGCATGGATATGAGCCACGCCGTCAGAGACTTGTTTTCTTACACGTTTACGTGCACGAATTGGTGCCTTTGCCATTATTCAATCACCCCGATTATTTCTTGATCGGTTTGCGCGGACCCTTACGGGTACGTGCGTTGGTCTTGGTACGCTGACCGCGAACCGGGAGACCACGACGATGACGCAAACCGCGATAGCAACCAAGGTCCATAAGGCGCTTGATGCTCATGCTAACTTCACGGCGCAGATCA
Source organism: Citrobacter sp. Cf116 (assembly GCF_030336505.1). NCBI lineage: Bacteria > Pseudomonadati > Pseudomonadota > Gammaproteobacteria > Enterobacterales > Enterobacteriaceae > Citrobacter > Citrobacter sp. Cf116. Next base: position 13,362 of record NZ_JAOWEQ010000025.1, read on the forward strand.
CCTTCAACGACAAATTTGGCAACTTCGTCACGCAGCGTGTCGATTTGTTCTTCAGACAGCTCACTGATCTTAACATCTTCAGCGATACCCGCGGCAGCCAGAATGGCTTTAGAACGGGTCTTGCCGACGCCGTAGATCGAAGTTAATGCGATCACAGCATGTTTCTGATCAGGAATGTTAATGCCTGCTATACGGGCCACTATGCACTCCTACTATTTAATATGTACGCACCATGCTGAAAAGCCCGTTTTCAGGATACTCAAATGGAAACGCACAGACATACAAAAGATTGGCTGGCTAATCTAGCCAGCTCAACCCAACTTTGCAAGAAAAATATGCGAATAAATCAGCCTTGGCGCTGTTTATGCTTCGGCTCGGCACTGCAAATCACACGGATGACACCATCACGCTTAACGATTTTGCAGTTACGGCATAATTTCTTGACGGAAGCACGAACTTTCATTTTTACTCTCCGTAACTTCTCGGGCGACTGTTAACGGCCGTAGCCTTTCAGATTCGCCTTCTTCAATGCAGACTCGTACTGACTTGACATCATCAGAGTTTGCACTTGAGCCATAAAGTCCATAATCACGACAACAACGATAAGCAGTGAGGTCCCACCGAAGTAGAACGGTACTTTCATTGCATCACGCATGAACTCCGGGATCAGGCAGATAAAGGTAATGTAGAGCGCACCAACCAAAGTCAGGCGGGTCATTACTTTATCGATATACTTCGCCGTTTGCTCTCCCGGACGAATTCCTGGTACAAATGCACCGGACTTCTTCAGGTTATCTGCTGTTTCACGCGGGTTGAAAACCAACGCCGTGTAGAAGAAACAGAAGAATATGATTGCAGACGCATAGAGTAACACATAAAGCGGTTGCCCAGGCTGCAAATACAGCGAAATTGTTGTCAGCCAGTTCCAACCAGTCCCGCCCCCGAACCATGACGCGATGGTCGCCGGGAACAGAATAATACTGGAAGCGAAGATTGCCGGGATTACCCCCGCCATATTCACTTTCAGCGGTAAATGTGTGCTCTGTGCAGCATAGACACGACGACCTTGCTGACGTTTCGCGTAGTTTACCACAATGCGGCGTTGACCACGCTCAACAAATACAACAAAGAACGTCACTGCGAATACTAATACTGCAACCAACAGCAACACGAGGAAGTGCAGGTCGCCTTGACGCGCTTGCTCGATAGTATGGGCAATGGCTGGCGGGAGTCCCGCTACAATACCGGCGAAGATAATGATTGAGATACCGTTGCCGATACCACGTTCAGTAATCTGTTCACCCAACCACATCAGGAACATCGTCCCTGTAACCAGACTTACAACAGCGGTGAAATAGAATGCAAAGCCTGGGTTCATCACCAGGCCCTGCATACCAGGCATATTCGGCAGACCGGTAGCAATACCGATCGACTGGAATATTGCCAGCACCAGAGTACCGTAGCGGGTGTACTGGCTGATCTTACGACGACCAGACTCCCCTTCTTTCTTAATTTCTGCCAGCGTTGGATGAACCACCGTCAGCAGCTGGATAATGATCGACGCCGAAATATACGGCATGATCCCCAGAGCAAAGATAGAAGCACGGCTGAGAGCACCACCAGAGAACATGTTAAACATTTCAATGATGGTGCCTCGCTGTTGCTCAAGCAGTTTGGCAAGTACAGCGGCATCAATACCAGGGATCGGAATGAAAGAGCCAATACGGAACACAATCAGCGCGCCGATTACAAACAGCAGTCTGCGTTTCAGCTCGCCTAAGCCACCTTTGGCACTTTGAAAATCTAATCCCGGTTGTTTAGCCATCTGCTACTTATTCCTCGATTTTACCGCCAGCAGCTTCGATAGCAGCACGAGCGCCTTTAGTAACACGCAGGCCACGAACAGTTACCGGAGTAGTGACTTCACCAGCCAGGATCACTTTCGCGAACTCGATCTGGATACCGATAATGTTAGCTGCTTTCAGCGTGTTCAGGTCTACAACACCGCCTTCAACTTTAGCCAGGTCAGACAGACGAACTTCGGCTGTAATCGCTGCTTTACGTGAAGTGAAGCCGAATTTCGGCAGACGACGGTACAGAGGCATCTGACCACCCTCGAAACCGCGACGTACGCCACCGCCAGAACGAGACTTCTGACCTTTGTGACCACGACCACCGGTTTTACCGAGGCCAGAACCGATACCACGACCCAGGCGGCGAGCCGCTTTTTTAGAGCCTTCGGCCGGAGACAGAGTATTTAAACGCATCTCTTACTCCTCAACTTTAACCATGAAGGAAACCGCGTTGACCATACCACGAACAGCAGGAGTATCCTCGCGCTCTACGGTGTGACCAATACGACGCAGACCCAGGCCAAGCAGCGTTGCCTTGTGTTTCGGCAGACGACCGATTGCACTGCGGGTTTGAGTAATTTTAATAGTCTTTGCCATGGTTTATTTCCCCAGAATTTCTTCAACGGATTTACCACGCTTGGCAGCGACCATTTCCGGAGATTTCATATTTTCCAGGCCATCGATAGTTGCACGAACCACGTTAATCGGGTTAGTAGAACCATACGCTTTAGCCAGAACGTTACGAACTCCAGCGACTTCCAGAACGGCGCGCATTGCACCACCGGCGATGATACCGGTACCTTCGGAAGCCGGCTGCATGAATACACGAGAACCCGTGTGAGTACCCTTAACCGGGTGCTGCAGGGTGCCGTGGTTCAGCGCGACGTTAATCATATTGCGACGGGCTTTTTCCATCGCTTTCTGGATCGCTGCTGGAACTTCACGCGCTTTACCGTAACCAAAACCAACGCGACCGTTACCATCACCAACTACAGTCAGAGCTGTGAAGGAGAAAATACGACCACCTTTAACGGTTTTAGATACGCGGTTAACCGCGATCAGCTTTTCCTGCAGTTCGCCAGCTTGTTTTTCGATGTGAGCCATCTTACACCTCTACCTTAGAACTGAAGGCCAGCTTCACGGGCAGCATCTGCCAGTGCCTGGACACGACCATGATATTGGAACCCGGAACGGTCAAAAGAAACATCTTTGATGCCTTTTTCCAGAGCGCGTTCAGCAACAGCTTTACCTACAGCTGCAGCAGCGTCTTTGTTACCGGTGTACTTCAATTGTTCAGCGATAGCTTTTTCTACAGTAGAAGCAGCTACCAGAACTTCAGAACCGTTCGGTGCAATTACCTGTGCGTAAATATGACGCGGGGTACGATGTACCACCAGGCGAGTTGCACCCAGCTCCTGGAGCTTGCGGCGTGCGCGGGTCGCACGACGGATACGAGCAGATTTCTTATCCATAGTGTTACCTTACTTCTTCTTAGCCTCTTTGGTACGCACGACTTCGTCGGCGTAACGAACACCCTTGCCTTTATAAGGCTCAGGACGACGGTAGGCGCGCAGATCTGCTGCAACCTGACCGATCAGCTGTTTATCAGCGCCTTTCAGCACGATTTCAGTCTGAGACGGACATTCTGCAGTGATTCCCGCAGGCAGCTGATGGTCAACTGGGTGAGAGAAACCTAAAGCCAGGTTTACTACATTCCCTTTAACCGCTGCACGATAACCTACACCAACCAGCTGAAGCTTCTTAGTGAAGCCTTCGGTAACACCGACAACCATTGCATTCAGCAGGGCACGCGCGGTACCAGCCTGAGCCCATCCATCTGCGTAACCATCACGCGGACCGAAGGTCAGTGCATTATCTGCATGATTTACTGCAACAGCATCGTTGAGAGTACGAGTCAGCTCGCCGTTTTTACCTTTGATCGTAATAACCTGACCGTTGATTTTTACATCAACGCCGGCAGGAATAACGACCGGTGCTTTAGCAACACGAGACATTTTTTCCTCCGATTAGGCTACGTAGCAGATAATTTCGCCACCAAGACCAGCCTGGCGCGCTGCACGATCAGTCATAACACCTTTAGAGGTAGAAACAACTGCGATACCCATGCCAGCCATAACTTTCGGCAGCTCGTCTTTACGCTTATAAATGCGCAGACCTGGGCGACTGACACGCTGAATGCTTTCTACAACAGCTTTACCCTGGAAATACTTGAGAGTAAGTTCCAGTTCCGGCTTGGTGTCGCCTTCAACTTTAAAATCTTCAATAAAACCTTCTTCCTTCAGCACGTTGGCAATTGCCACTTTCAGCTTGGAGGAAGGCATGGTGACCGCAGCTTTATTCGCGGCCTGACCGTTACGGATACGGGTCAGCATATCCGCGATCGGATCTTGCATGCTCATCTGTCTTTACTCCCGTGATTCAATTGGTAATTACCAGCTAGCCTTTTTCAAGCCTGGTACTTCACCGCGCATGGCGGCTTCACGCAGTTTGATACGGCTCAACCCGAACTTGCCCACATAGCCATGCGGACGACCTGTTTGACGGCAGCGGTTACGCTGACGGGACGGGCTGGAATCACGCGGCAGAGACTGCAGCTTGAGAACTGCGTTCCAACGATCTTCGTCGGTCGCGTTCACATCAGAGATAATAGCTTTCAGTTCAGCGCGTTTTGCGAAGTACTTATCAGCTAAAGCTACGCGCTTTACTTCGCGTGCTTTCATTGATTGCTTAGCCATTCAGTAACCCTACCTTACTTGCGGAACGGGAAGTCAAAGGCAGCCAGCAGAGCACGGCCTTCTTCATCAGATTTCGCAGTAGTGGTAATGGTAATATCCAAACCACGCACGCGGTCGACTTTATCGTAGTCGATTTCTGGGAAGATGATCTGCTCACGGACACCCATGCTGTAGTTACCACGACCGTCGAAAGACTTAGCGGACAAGCCACGGAAGTCACGGATACGTGGAACAGCAATAGTGATCAGGCGCTCAAAGAACTCCCACATGCGTTCGCCACGCAGAGTTACTTTACAGCCGATCGGATAGCCCTGACGGATTTTGAAGCCTGCAACTGATTTGCGTGCTTTGGTGATCAGCGGTTTTTGACCGGAGATTGCTGTCAGGTCAGCTGCTGCGTTATCCAGCAGTTTCTTGTCAGCGATCGCTTCACCAACACCCATGTTCAGGGTGATCTTCTCGACCCGAGGGACTTGCATGACAGAATTGTAGTTAAACTCAGTCATGAGTTTAGCGACTACTTCGTCTTTGTAGTAATCATGCAGTTTCGCCATCGTACTACTCCAAATTACTTGATAGTTTCGCTGTTAGATTTGAAGAAACGGACTTTTTTGCCGTCTTCGAATCTAAAGCCTACACGGTCAGCCTTGCCGGTTGCCGCGTTGAAGATAGCAAGGTTAGAGATCTGAATAGCTGCTTCTTTCTCTACGATGCCGCCTGGTTGGTTCAGGGCCGGAACCGGCTTCTGATGTTTCTTAACCAGGTTGATACCTTCAACAATGACCTTGCCGGAAGACAGGACATTCTTAACTTTACCGCGTTTACCTTTATCTTTACCGGTTAACACGATAACTTCGTCATCACGACGGATCTTCGCTGCCATGATTCGCTCCTTAGAGTACTTCTGGTGCCAGAGAGATAATTTTCATGAACTTCTCGTTACGAAGTTCACGAGTTACCGGCCCAAAAATACGCGTACCGATAGGTTGCTCGCTGTTATTGTTTAAAATAACGCATGCATTACCATCGAAGCGAATGACAGAACCGTCCGGGCGACGAACACCCTTCTTGGTGCGCACCACTACCGCCTTCAGCACATCACCTTTTTTGACCTTACCACGCGGAATTGCTTCCTTGATGGTGATCTTGATGATATCGCCGACGCCTGCGTAGCGACGGTGCGAGCCACCCAGAACCTTGATACACATTACGCGACGTGCACCGGAGTTGTCGGCGACGTTCAGCATAGTCTGTTCTTGGATCATTTTAGTGCTCCGCTAATGTCAACTACTACTGAGACCCGAAAATCAGGTCGTTAAAAAAGCCCCATATCGGGGGCGCGGCATTATAACACCGCTTCAACGATATGGGTAGAAAAAATAAACGGCTCATCGCTGAGCCGTTTATTCGTTGAGAATGCCTACTGTATTACAGAACGGCTTTCTCTACAACGCGAACCAGCGTCCAGGACTTAGTCTTGGACAGCGGACGGCATTCGCGGATTTCAACCACGTCACCAGTACCGCATTCGTTGTTCTCGTCATGTACGTGCAGTTTGGTCGTACGCTTAATGAATTTACCGTAGATCGGGTGTTTCACAAAACGTTCGATAGCAACAACGATGGATTTCTCCATTTTATCGCTAACAACGCGACCTTGCAGAGTACGGATTTTATCGGTCATTACGCACCCGCCTTCTCAGTCAGTAAAGTCTTAACGCGTGCGACGTCACGACGCACTTGCTTCAACAGGTGAGACTGTTGCAGCTGGCCACTTGCAGCCTGCATACGCAGGTTGAACTGCTCACGCAGCAGATTCAGCAGCTCGGTGTTCAGCTCTTCAACACTCTTCTCACGCAGCTCTTTTGCTTTCATTACATCACCGTCTTAGTTACAAAGGTGGTTTTAATCGGCAGTTTCGCTGCTGCCAGCTTGAATGCTTCACGGGCCAGCTCTTCCGGTACGCCGTCCATTTCATACAGGACTTTACCCGGCTGAATCAAGGCAACCCAATACTCCACGTTACCTTTACCTTTACCCATACGCACTGCCAGCGGCTTTTCAGTGATCGGTTTGTCCGGGAATACACGGATCCAGATCTTACCTTGACGCTTAACTGCACGGGTCATAGCACGACGTGCTGCTTCGATCTGACGGGCAGTCAGACGACCACGGCCAACAGCTTTCAGACCGAAGCTGCCGAAGCTAACATCCGCGCCAGCAGCCAGACCGCGGTTACGGCCTTTGTGCATTTTACGGAATTTTGTACGCTTTGGTTGTAACATCAGCGACGCTCCTTATTTACGGCCTTTACGCTGCTGCTTTTTAGGTTGAGCAGCCGGTTTTTCCGGTTGTTCAACAGCAGCCATACCACCCAGGATCTCGCCTTTGAAGATCCACACTTTAACGCCGATTACACCGTAAGTGGTGTGCGCTTCAGAGGTGTTGTAGTCGATGTCAGCACGCAGAGTGTGCAGCGGTACGCGACCTTCGCGGTACCATTCGGTACGTGCGATTTCCGCGCCGCCCAGACGGCCGCTAACTTCAACTTTGATACCTTTAGCGCCCAGACGCATTGCGTTCTGTACAGCACGCTTCATAGCACGACGGAACATAACACGACGTTCCAGCTGAGAAGTGATGCTGTCAGCAACCAATTTTGCGTCCAGTTCAGGCTTACGCACTTCGGCGATATTGATCTGAGCAGGAACGCCAGCAATATCCGCTACGACTTTGCGCAGTTTTTCTACGTCTTCGCCTTTCTTACCGATAACGATACCCGGGCGAGCGGTGTGAATGGTCACACGGATGCTCTTAGCCGGACGCTCGATAACGATACGAGATACAGACGCTTTAGCCAGTTCCTTAGTCAGGTACTGACGTACTTTAAAATCGCTGTCCAGGTTGTCAGCGAATTCTTTGGTGTTCGCAAACCAGGTTGAGTTCCATGGTTTTACAATACCCAGGCGAATACCATTAGGATGTACTTTCTGACCCATTGCTAGTCTCCAGAGTCTCAGCGATCGGACACAACCACAGTAATGTGGCTGGTGCGCTTCAGGATGCGATCTGCACGACCTTTTGCACGCGGCATAATGCGCTTCATGCTCGGGCCTTCGTCTACGAAAATTTTCGTAACTTTCAGATCGTCAATGTCAGCGCCATCGTTGTGTTCAGCGTTAGCAATGGCAGATTCCAGGACTTTCTTAACCAGTACAGCCGCTTTCTTATTGGTGTAGGTCAGAATATCCAGAGCCTGCGACACTTTCTTACCGCGAATCAGGTCTGCAACAAGGCGAACCTTCTGAGCAGAAGAACGAGCATGGCGATGTTGAGCTAAAGTTTCCATCTCTTCCTCCTACCTTATTTCTTCTTCGCTTTTTTATCAGCAGCGTGGCCGCGATAAGTACGAGTCGGTGCGAATTCACCCAGTTTGTGACCGACCATTTCGTCGGAAACAAATACCGGAACGTGCTGACGACCATTATGGACAGCGATGGTCAAACCGATCATGTTAGGAAAGATCGTTGAACGACGGGACCAAGTGCGCAGGGGCTTCTTGTCTCCGCTTTCCACCGCTTTCTCTACCTTCTTCAGCAAGTGCAGGTCAATAAAAGGACCTTTCTTGAGAGAACGTGGCATGGCTTATCCTCTAAAATTATTTGCTACGGCGACGTACGATGAATTTATCAGTACGCTTGTTGCTGCGGGTCTTCTTACCTTTGGTCTGAACGCCCCACGGAGTTACCGGGTGCTTACCAAAGTTACGACCTTCACCACCACCATGTGGGTGGTCGACTGGGTTCATCGCAGTACCGCGAACGGTAGGACGAACACCACGCCAGCGTGCAGCACCTGCTTTACCCAGAACGCGCAGCATATGCTCAGCATTGCCAACTTCGCCCAGAGTTGCACGGCAGTCTGCTTCGACTTTACGCATTTCACCAGAACGCAGACGCAGGGTGACATAAGCACCATCACGAGCAACGATCTGAACGTAAGTACCAGCGGAACGTGCCAGCTGACCGCCTTTACCTGGTTTCATTTCTACGTTATGAACGGTAGAACCAACCGGGATATTGCGCATCGGCAGGGTGTTACCTGCTTTGATTGCAGCATCAACGCCAGACTGAATCTGGTCGCCAGCTTTCAGGCCTTTAGGGGCCAGAATGTAACGGCGTTCACCGTCTTTGTACAGAACCAGCGCGATGTTCGCGGAGCGGTTCGGATCGTACTCAAGACGTTCAACAACTGCCGGGATACCGTCTTTGTTGCGTTTGAAGTCAACAATACGATAAGCCTGCTTGTGACCACCACCGATGTGACGAGTGGTGATACGGCCATTGTTGTTACGACCACCGGATTTGCTGTTTTTTTCAACCAGCGGAGCAAAAGGTTTGCCCTTGTGCAGCTCTGGGTTGACCACTTTAACAACGTGGCGACGACCCGGAGATGTCGGTTTACATTTAACAACTGCCATTGTATTACTCCTCCGACTTACTCAGCGCCGCCGACGAAGTCCAGATTCTGGCCTTCCTTCAGGGTGACGTAAGCTTTTTTCCAGTCGCTACGACGACCGATACGCTGTCCGTGACGTTTAACTTTCCCTTTAACTACCAGGGTGTTAACGACTTCGACTTCGACTTCAAACAGTTTCTGCACAGCAGCTTTGATTTCTGCTTTGGTCGCGTCTTTAGCAACTTTGAGAACGATGGTGTTAGTTTTTTCCATCGCAGTAGACGCTTTTTCAGAAACGTGCGGTGCGCGCAGCACTTTCAGCAGACGTTCTTCACGAATCATGCCAGCATCTCCTCAACTTGCTTAACAGCATCAGCAGTCATTACGACTTTGTCGAAGGCGATCAGGCTAACCGGGTCGATACCAGTTGCATCGCGTACGTCAACCTTGTGCAGGTTGCGCGCAGCCAGGAACAGGTTTTCGTCCAGCTCACCGGTGATGATCAGCACATCTTCCAGAGCCATGTCTTTCAGTTTCTGTGCCAGCAGCTTAGTTTTAGGCGCTTCTACAGAGAATGATTCGACAACGATCAGACGATCCTGACGTACCAGTTCGGACAGAATGCTTTTCAGCGCGCCGCGGTACATCTTTTTGTTAACTTTTTGACTGTGGTCCTGTGGACGAGCAGCGAAGGTCACGCCACCTGAACGCCAGATCGGGCTCTTGATAGAACCTGAACGCGCACGGCCGGTACCTTTCTGGCGCCACGGCTTTTTGCCTGAACCAGTTACTTCAGCACGAGTCTTCTGAGCACGAGTACCCTGACGAGCACCAGCTGCATAAGCAACAACAACCTGGTGAACCAGCGCTTCGTTGAAATCACGACCGAAGGTAGTTTCGGAAACAGTCAGCGCGCTCTGCGCGTCTTTCAATACTAATTCCATTGCTATCCCCTTACGCCTTCACAGCTGGTTTAACGATCAGGTCGCAACCGGTCGCACCCGGAACACCACCTTTAACCAGCAGCAGGTTGCGCTCAGCGTCAACACGTACTACGTCCAGGCTCTGAACGGTTACACGTTCGTTGCCCAGCTGACCTGCCATTTTCTTGCCTTTGAACACTTTGCCCGGAGTCTGGTTCTGACCGATAGAACCCGGAACGCGGTGAGACAAGGAGTTACCGTGAGTAGCGTCCTGGGTACGGAAGTTCCAGCGCTTAACGGTACCAGCGAAACCTTTACCTTTAGAGGTACCGGTTACGTCAACTTTTTTAACGTCAGCAAACAGTTCAACGCTAATGTTCTGACCAACGGTGTATTCTTCACCATCTGCCAGACGGAACTCCCACAGGCCGCGGCCAGCTTCTACGCCAGCTTTAGCAAAGTGGCCAGCTTCCGGCTTAGTTACGCGGTTAGCTTTTTTAGCACCGGTGGTAACCTGAACAGCGCGATAGCCATCGTTAGCCAGATCTTTAACCTGAGTAACGCGGTTTGCTTCAACTTCGATAACGGTTACTGGGATAGATACGCCATCTTCAGTGAAGATGCGGGTCATACCCACTTTTTTACCGACTAAACCAATCATTGTATCAACCTCTCAATCGCTCGATGACCTGATTAACCCAGGCTGATCTGCACGTCTACACCGGCAGCCAGGTCCAGACGCATCAGAGCATCAACGGTTTTTTCAGTTGGCTCAACGATGTCAACCAGACGCTTGTGAGTACGGATCTCGTACTGATCACGCGCGTCTTTGTTGACGTGCGGGGAGATCAGAACGGTGAAACGCTCTTTGCGGGTCGGCAGCGGGATCGGACCACGAACCTGCGCACCAGTGCGCTTGGCAGTCTCGACGATTTCCGCGGTTGATTGATCGATCAGACGATGATCAAACGCTTTCAAACGGATACGGATTCTTTGGTTCTGCATGAGACCAGAGCTCCAATTATTTTATAGACGAAATAGTTACTCCTCAAACCCATTACGATTGATGGGAGAGTGTAACCGTTCTTACAGAGTTCCCCGATTGGGAACATTGTCTGGTATTGCTTTCGCAGTACCGGTGGCTCATATCGAACCGCTGTCAATATTAGACAAGCCCGCGCATTATACGTAAATCTCAGTCTTAAGCAAGTGCCGCGTAGAAATTAATCACTCGTTCATAAATGCGGGCCTCCTTCCACTCTGATTGTATGTCCTGTGATGCAACGCGTTTTCCGTGGAAGAGAGCATCCATAACTCACATCCCGGACTTGTAGGGCCGGCGGGCTTACCCGAAGGTAAACTCTTTACCAAATGAGATTTGCCCATGTACATCGACCTCCCCTTTCTGCTGATTTATGTTTCGCTATCAGGGTTGCTCTTAGTCCATGACCTGCGTACCGGGTTGCTGCCCGACAAATTTACCTGCCCTCTTTTGTGGGGCGGTCTTATTTATCATCAGTGCTGCAGACCTGCACAGTTATCCGACGCGCTTTGGGGTGCCGTAGCGGGCTATGGGGTATTTGCTTTGTTCTACTGGGGGTATCGTTTGATATGCCGACAGGAAGGATTAGGCTTTGGTGACGTCAAATTTCTTGCTGCACTGGGCGCATGGCATCGCTGGGAATCATTGCCACTGTTGGTTTTACTTGCCACGGGCATGGCATGTTGTCTCACCGGGATTTCTTGCGTCCGTTACGGGAGACAGATGCTAAAAAACCCGCTGCCTTTTGGGCCATATCTGGCGGCTGCGGGTTTCGTTATTGGCTGGGTAAATCTGATACAGGGCGGTTAGTCACTGACTTTAATTTGCGATTGCAGATAATTTTGCAAGCCAAGTTTTGCAATCAGGTCCAGCTCAGTTTCGAGCCAGTCAATATGCCCTTCTTCTTCAGTCAGGATCTCGATCATCATGTCCCGGCTGACATAATCATGAACGCTATCGGCATAGGCAATGGCTTCACGCAGATCTTTCGCCCCATCCAACTCGAGTCGAAGATCGGATTGCAGCATCTCTTCAACGTCTTCGCCAATACCCAACTTGCCAAGATCCTGCAAGTTCGGGAGCCCTTCTAAGAATAAAATACGCTCGATATATTTATCAGCGTGTTTCATCTCATCGATAGATTCATGGTACTCAACATCATTGAGGCGAGTCAGTCCCCAGTTTTTAAACATACGAGCATGGAGAAAATACTGGTTGATCGCGACAAGCTCATTTCCCAATAGTTTATTGAGATAATTTATGATTTTAACATCACCTTTCATTTTATAGTCCCTCCGCTTCCACTCTTAGAGCGTAGATGGGGCTACAGGGATGTCAAAAAAAAGAGTGTGACTTAGGCGATCTCTTTAAATTCTGGCATTTGCGTTAATTCATCCTGCATGACTTCACGGGCAGCACGAATGCACTTACCGCATTGATTTCCTACAGGAATAAATTTACGTAATTGCTGAAAGGACTGAGGGTGAAACTGGCGAACAGCCTGACGTATTTTTTTATCACTTATCGCATTACACAAACAAACGTACATGATCGCTCCCGTTCAATTTCTGCGCAAAGTGTAAATGAGAATAGTTATGATTACAATAGCACAGCGCTATTTACGCGGCGGGAGAATGAATAAAAAATGCGAATAAATATGACAGCTACTAAATTGCAGGCAGCAAAAAGGGCGCCGAAGCGCCCTTTTTAAGCTCAAAGCTAATTAATCAATAATTAGCTCATTACTTTAGCAACAACGCCCGCACCAACAGTACGGCCGCCTTCACGGATTGCGAAACGCAGACCGTCGTCCATCGCGATCGGGTGGATCAGGGTAACAACCATTTTGATGTTGTCGCCCGGCATTACCATCTCTACGCCTTCCGGCAGTTCGATGATACCAGTCACGTCAGTAGTACGGAAGTAGAACTGCGGACGGTAGCCTTTGAAGAACGGAGTATGACGGCCGCCTTCGTCTTTGGACAGAATGTACACTTCAGATTCGAACTTGGTGTGCGGCTTGATAGAGCCCGGCTTAGCCAGTACCTGACCACGTTCGATTTCTTCACGTTTGATACCACGCAGCAGAACACCAACGTTCTCACCAGCACGGCCTTCGTCCAGCAGTTTGCGGAACATTTCAACGCCAGTACAGGTAGACTTAGCAGTCTCTTTGATACCAACGATTTCAACTTCTTCACCAACTTTGATGATACCGCGCTCTACACGACCGGTAACAACGGTACCACGACCGGAGATGGAGAATACGTCTTCGATAGGCAGCAGGAACGGCTTGTCAATCGCACGCTCTGGTTCTGGGATGTAAGAATCCAGGAAGCCAGCCAGTTCGATGATTTTCGCTTCCCACTCTGCTTCGCCTTCCAGCGCTTTCAGAGCAGAACCACGAACGATCGGAGTGTCGTCGCCCGGGAAATCGTACTGAGACAGAAGTTCACGAACTTCCATTTCTACCAGTTCCAGCAGCTCTTCGTCATCAACCATGTCGCATTTGTTCAGGAACACGATGATGTACGGAACGCCTACCTGACGACCCAGCAGGATGTGCTCACGAGTCTGCGGCATCGGGCCGTCAGTCGCAGCAACAACCAGGATCGCGCCGTCCATCTGCGCAGCACCGGTGATCATGTTTTTAACATAGTCGGCGTGGCCCGGGCAGTCTACGTGTGCGTAGTGGCGAGTCGGGGTGTCATATTCAACGTGAGAAGTGTTGATGGTGATACCACG
>NZ_JAOWEQ010000026.1:0-5411 GCF_030336505.1 Citrobacter sp. Cf116
TACCAGTCACGTCAGTAGTACGGAAGTAGAACTGCGGACGGTAGCCTTTGAAGAACGGAGTATGACGGCCGCCTTCGTCTTTGGACAGAATGTACACTTCAGATTCGAACTTGGTGTGCGGCTTGATAGAGCCCGGCTTAGCCAGTACCTGACCACGTTCGATTTCTTCACGTTTGATACCACGCAGCAGAACACCAACGTTCTCACCAGCACGGCCTTCGTCCAGCAGTTTGCGGAACATTTCAACGCCAGTACAGGTAGACTTAGCAGTCTCTTTGATACCAACGATTTCAACTTCTTCACCAACTTTGATGATACCGCGCTCTACACGACCGGTAACAACGGTACCACGACCGGAGATGGAGAATACGTCTTCGATAGGCAGCAGGAACGGCTTGTCAATCGCACGCTCTGGTTCTGGGATGTAAGAATCCAGGAAGCCAGCCAGTTCGATGATTTTCGCTTCCCACTCTGCTTCGCCTTCCAGCGCTTTCAGAGCAGAACCACGAACGATCGGAGTGTCGTCGCCCGGGAAATCGTACTGAGACAGAAGTTCACGAACTTCCATTTCTACCAGTTCCAGCAGCTCTTCGTCATCAACCATGTCGCATTTGTTCAGGAACACGATGATGTACGGAACGCCTACCTGACGACCCAGCAGGATGTGCTCACGAGTCTGCGGCATCGGGCCGTCAGTCGCAGCAACAACCAGGATCGCGCCGTCCATCTGCGCAGCACCGGTGATCATGTTTTTAACATAGTCGGCGTGGCCCGGGCAGTCTACGTGTGCGTAGTGGCGAGTCGGGGTGTCATATTCAACGTGAGAAGTGTTGATGGTGATACCACGTGCTTTTTCTTCCGGCGCGTTATCGATCTGATCGAATGCGCGAGCAGCACCGCCGTAGGTTTTAGCCAGAACGGTAGTGATTGCAGCGGTCAGCGTTGTTTTACCATGGTCAACGTGGCCGATAGTACCGACGTTAACGTGCGGTTTAGTACGTTCAAATTTTTCTTTAGACATCGATTGTCCCTCTAAGACACGGATAAATCGGTGATATCACCACATCAACCAGGCAATATACCTGAGCTGTTGAATGCTTTTAAAAGTAAACAGAGAGAAACGGGAAGGAGAAGTGAAGTGGTGCTGATACCCAGAGTCGAACTGGGGACCTCACCCTTACCAAGGGTGCGCTCTACCAACTGAGCCATATCAGCACGTCTGGAGCGGGCAGCGGGAATCGAACCCGCATCATCAGCTTGGAAGGCTGAGGTAATAGCCATTATACGATGCCCGCATCCTGAAACTCGGCTACCCAGTTCTTTCTGTAACAAAAAAGAGATTTCTCTCTTTTCTGTTCGAGCTGATTAATTTTTTAATCAACTCAGGCGGCGATAACGCTGCCAGAAAGTGGTGGTGGGGGAAGGATTCGAACCTTCGAAGTCTGTGACGGCAGATTTACAGTCTGCTCCCTTTGGCCGCTCGGGAACCCCACCGGACTTGATGGTGCCGACTACCGGAATCGAACTGGTGACCTACTGATTACAAGTCAGTTGCTCTACCTACTGAGCTAAGTCGGCATCAAGTAGCGCGCATTTTATGGAGACATGCGCACTCATGCAACTAAAAAATTGCATAAAATGTTCTATCGCTCACATTTTGCACTATGCGACCGATAAATAATCTATTTCTTCTTTGGATTGGACAAATTTCCAACGCCAGGTGCCACCTCAGGGAGGAATTTTGCTCCAGCATGCACGCGTCGATAGAGAGAAAGCACATCTTTATACATCTGGAATACCCGTCACATTGCATTTCAGAGGATGATTTTTTCTTATTATTCCCCTCCATCTGGTGTTACCCTCCTGCCCATTGTCCAAATTAACTGAAATGTGCGTGCCATTGCGTACCGGGGATGATTTCGTTTTTTACCGCAGACCTGATATAGCAATGACAGCCAGACCATGCGTATGAGTATAAAAGAGCAAGCGTTAACGTCGCCTTACCTACAGTTTGATCGCAACCAGTGGGCTGCGCTTCGTGATTCCGTGCCGATGACCCTGACCGAGGAAGAGATTGCTCGTCTTAAAGGCATTAACGAAGACTTATCGCTGGAAGAAGTTGCCGAGATTTATTTGCCTCTCTCGCGTTTGCTAAACTTTTACATCAGTTCAAACCTGCGACGTCAGGCAGTGCTGGAGCAATTTTTAGGCACGAATGGCGAGCGTATTCCTTATATTATTAGTATTGCTGGCAGCGTTGCCGTCGGTAAAAGTACGACAGCGCGTGTTTTGCAGGCCTTACTCAGTCGCTGGCCAGAGCATCGTAAGGTTGAATTGATTACTACCGATGGCTTTCTCCACCCTAACCAGGTATTGAAAGATCGTGGACTAATGAAGAAGAAAGGCTTCCCCCAGTCCTATGATATGCATCGCTTGGTTAAATTCGTTTCCGATCTGAAATCAGGCGTACCTAACGTCACGGCGCCGGTCTATTCCCATCTCATCTATGATGTGATCCCTGATGGCGACAAAACCGTTGCCCAGCCCGACATATTAATACTCGAAGGGTTAAATGTATTACAAAGCGGGATGGACTATCCTCACGATCCACATCATGTATTTGTTTCTGACTTTGTCGACTTTTCTATTTATGTTGATGCGCCAGAAGAATTACTCCAGACGTGGTATATCAACCGCTTTCTGAAATTCCGTGAAGGGGCGTTTACCAACCCGGACTCTTATTTCCATAACTATGCAAAATTATCAGAAGATGAGGCTATCAATACTGCCACATCGCTATGGAAAGAAATTAACTGGCTGAATTTAAAGCAAAACATTTTACCAACACGTGAAAGAGCCAGCTTGATTATGACTAAAAGCGCCAATCATGCTGTTGAGCAAGTCAGGCTACGTAAATAAATAAAAAGGGGAGCCTGAGCTCCCCTTTTTATTATTCAGCACTTCTCAGCGATATTTCTCCACCCATCCAGGGTTTGATCTCGCCATTTTGTTCAAGCAATAATGCACCTTGCGCGTCTATTCCACGAGAGATACCAAATATTTCTTTATCACCAATAATAAGTTTTACCGGGCGGTCGATAAAGTTATCCAGTTTCTTCCAGCGAGGCAGATACGGTGCTAAACCTTCGTGCTCAAAGAGCACCAACGCAGCGCGCAACTCACGTATCAGTCGGGCAGCAAGGGTATTGCGGTCAATGTTAATGCCCGCTTCCTGCAGGTTAATCCAGCCTTGATTAACCACATTTTCTTCAACCCGGCGCATGGACATATTAATACCCGCGCCGATAACAATTTGCGCGGCATCACCTGTCTTACCTGTCAGTTCAACCAGGATCCCTGCCAGTTTACGGTCGAGTAAATAGAGGTCGTTGGGCCATTTTACACGGACTTTATCCGCACCCAGATCACGCAAAACCTCAGCCATGACGATACCAATAACCAGACTCAGGCCAATCGCGGCGGCCGGTCCTTGTTCCAGCCGCCAGAACATTGAGAGGTAAAGGTTGGCACCAAACGGTGAAAACCATTTCCGACCACGGCGCCCGCGCCCGGCCTGTTGATATTCAGCGACGCAGGCATCCCCTGACTCCAGCTGACCTATTCGGTCCATCATGTACTGATTGGTTGAGTCGATAACCGGCAGGACAGTGATATTTCCACCATCCAGTTGAGAATGAATAAGTGAGGCATCTAATAGTTGGATAGGCTCCGGTAAGCTGTATCCTTTACCTGGAACAGTAAAGACATCAACCCCCCAGTCGCGCAACGTCTGGACATGCTTATTGATTGCGGCACGGCTCATTCCCAACGTTTCACCGAGCTGCTCACCGGAATGAAATTCTCCATCGGCCAATAATGAAATAAGCGTCAGAGGGACGGTATTATCCTTCATGCAATGATCTCCACAGCATTCATTTCACCCTGCGGACCAATAAACCGGACCTCTGGTTCGAGCCAGACATTAAATTTCTCACCGACTTTTTGGCGCACATGGTGTGCAAGTTGCACTACATCCTGACTCGTCGCATTATCTGCATTGATCAGCACCAGTGCCTGCTGCTGATGTACCGCTGCGCCACCAATGCGCATACCTTTTAGCTGGCACTGATCGATAAGCCAGCCTGCTGCCAGTTTCACAGAACCATCAGCCTGCGGGTAATGAGGTGCTGTTGGGAATTTAGCCAGGAGCTCCTGCGCAATATTCCCAGTGACAACAGGATTTTTAAAGAAGCTACCCGCATTACCGTTTACTTTCGGATCGGGCAGTTTTGTCGTGCGCATATGGCAGACAGAATCAAAAACCTGCTGAGGTGTAACTGTTGTAGGATCCAGACGTGTCAAGTCACCGTAAGTCAAAACGGGCTGCCACTGTTTAGGTAAGCGCAGACCAACGGCTACAATTGCGAAACGATCCTGGTATTCATGCTTGAAGATGCTGTCACGGTAACCAAAACGGCATTCTGCAGCACTAACGCGCAGATGTTTGCCGGTCGCCAGTGCAATGCAGTCCACATATTCGCAAACACGCTGAAGTTCCACACCATAAGCACCAATGTTCTGGATTGGCGATGAGCCGACACAGCCGGGAATGAGTGCCAGATTTTCCAGGCCAGGCATGTTGTGCTCCAGCGCATAGCACACCAACTGATGCCAGTTTTCACCCGCGCCTACGTGCAAATGCCACGCATCAGGTTGCTCTGTAATCTCAATACCCTTAATACGATTGACGATCACCGTCCCCTGGAAGGTATCAAGAAACAGGACGTTACTCCCTTCGCCCAGAATCAGTACTGGATGATGCGATGCATTGGCTGATTGCCAGGCATTCAGTAATTGTTGTTCATTTTCGGCGCAGACAAGTTCATTCGTTTGCTGATCGATACCGAAGGTGTTCCAGGCTTTAAGGGAGTGATTCATAGACGCTTTCCTGATGCAAAATCGCGCCTAGTTTACCGCATATACTGCAGAATGGCTTGTGTTATGGAGGCTCAGGATATTGCTTTGCACCCGATGGTGCGGTGTCGTGATGTGCCTGATGCGCTGCGCTTATCAGGCCTGCACAATACGTTCAGCCCGGCGGTTTTACCCCGCACACACGCAAAAAAGCCCATCCGTCAGGATGGGCTTCTTCACTTTATTTGATGCCTGCCAGTTTATGGCGGGCGTCCTGCCCGCCACCCTCCGGGCCGTTGCTGCGCAACGTTCAAATCCGCTCCCGGCGGATTTGTCCTCCTCAGGAGAGCGCTCACCGACAGACCACAGATAAAACAAAAGGCCCGGTCTTTCGACCGGGCCTTTCGCTTTTATTTAATGCCTGGCAGTTCCCTACTCTCGCATGGGGAGACCCCACACTACCATCGGCGCTACGGCGTTTCACTTCTGAGTTCGGC
>NZ_JAOWEQ010000027.1:0-32968 GCF_030336505.1 Citrobacter sp. Cf116
CGTGGTATCACCATCAACACTTCTCACGTTGAATATGACACCCCGACTCGCCACTACGCACACGTAGACTGCCCGGGCCACGCCGACTATGTTAAAAACATGATCACCGGTGCTGCGCAGATGGACGGCGCGATCCTGGTTGTTGCTGCGACTGACGGCCCGATGCCGCAGACTCGTGAGCACATCCTGCTGGGTCGTCAGGTAGGCGTTCCGTACATCATCGTGTTCCTGAACAAATGCGACATGGTTGATGACGAAGAGCTGCTGGAACTGGTAGAAATGGAAGTTCGTGAACTTCTGTCTCAGTACGATTTCCCGGGCGACGACACTCCGATCGTTCGTGGTTCTGCTCTGAAAGCGCTGGAAGGCGAAGCAGAGTGGGAAGCGAAAATCATCGAACTGGCTGGCTTCCTGGATTCTTACATCCCAGAACCAGAGCGTGCGATTGACAAGCCGTTCCTGCTGCCTATCGAAGACGTATTCTCCATCTCCGGTCGTGGTACCGTTGTTACCGGTCGTGTAGAGCGCGGTATCATCAAAGTTGGTGAAGAAGTTGAAATCGTTGGTATCAAAGAGACTGCTAAGTCTACCTGTACTGGCGTTGAAATGTTCCGCAAACTGCTGGACGAAGGCCGTGCTGGTGAGAACGTTGGTGTTCTGCTGCGTGGTATCAAACGTGAAGAAATCGAACGTGGTCAGGTACTGGCTAAGCCGGGCTCTATCAAGCCGCACACCAAGTTCGAATCTGAAGTGTACATTCTGTCCAAAGACGAAGGCGGCCGTCATACTCCGTTCTTCAAAGGCTACCGTCCGCAGTTCTACTTCCGTACTACTGACGTGACTGGTACCATCGAACTGCCGGAAGGCGTAGAGATGGTAATGCCGGGCGACAACATCAAAATGGTTGTTACCCTGATCCACCCAATCGCGATGGACGACGGTCTGCGTTTCGCAATCCGTGAAGGCGGCCGTACTGTTGGTGCGGGCGTTGTTGCCAAAGTAATGAGCTAATTGCCGAATAACATTTGACGCAATGCGCAATAAAAGGGCATCATTTGATGCCCTTTTTGCACGCTTTCACACCAGAACCTGGCTCATCAGTGATTTTTTTTGTCATAATCATTGCTGAGACAGGCTCTGAAGAGGGCGTTTAGTCCGAAACGCACCAGAGCATTTCGGTTTGGATCGCCTCGCTTACGCGGGGTGAAAATGTTTGTAGAATACTTCTGACAGGTTGGTTTATGAGTGCGAATACCGAAGCTCAAGGAAGCGGGCGCGGCCTGGAAGCGATGAAGTGGGTTGTTGTCGCTGTATTGCTGCTTGTAGCTATCGTTGGCAACTACCTCTATCGTGACATGATGCTGCCGCTGCGTGCGCTGGCCGTAGTGATTCTGATTGCCGCAGCGGGTGGTGTCGCGCTGTTGACAACAAAAGGTAAAGCGACCGTTGCTTTTGCCCGTGAAGCGAGAACCGAAGTCCGTAAGGTCATTTGGCCAACTCGCCAGGAAACATTGCACACCACATTAATTGTGGCTGCGGTTACCGCAGTAATGTCACTGATCCTGTGGGGACTGGATGGTATTCTGGTTCGCCTGGTATCCTTTATCACTGGCCTGAGGTTCTAAGATGTCTGAAGCCCCTAAAAAGCGCTGGTACGTCGTTCAGGCGTTTTCCGGTTTTGAAGGCCGCGTAGCCACGTCGCTGCGCGAATATATCAAGTTACAAAATATGGAAGAGCTGTTTGGCGAAGTCATGGTGCCGACCGAAGAAGTGGTCGAAATCCGTGGTGGCCAGCGTCGCAAGAGCGAACGTAAATTCTTCCCGGGCTATGTACTGGTCCAGATGGTGATGAATGACGCAAGCTGGCACCTGGTGCGTAGCGTGCCGCGTGTGATGGGCTTTATCGGTGGTACATCTGACCGTCCGGCGCCGATCAGCGACAAAGAAGTTGATGCGATCATGAACCGTCTGCAGCAGGTTGGTGATAAACCGCGTCCGAAAACGATGTTTGAGCCAGGTGAAATGGTTCGCGTTAGTGACGGTCCGTTTGCTGACTTTAACGGCGTGGTTGAAGAAGTGGACTACGAGAAGTCCCGCCTGAAAGTCTCTGTTTCTATCTTTGGTCGTGCGACCCCGGTAGAACTGGACTTTGCCCAGGTAGAAAAAGCCTAAACAGCGATCAAAAAAGCGGCGATTTAATCGTTGCACAAGGCGCGAGATTGGAATACAATTTCGCGCCTTTTGTTTTTATGGACCCTGTCCGTAAAACGAATTTAATCACGGGGAGCCTCCTTGAGGCGCTATAACCCAACTAGAGGAATTTAGAATGGCTAAGAAAGTCCAGGCCTACGTCAAGCTGCAAGTTGCAGCTGGTATGGCTAACCCGAGTCCGCCGGTAGGTCCAGCACTGGGTCAACAAGGCGTGAACATCATGGAATTCTGCAAAGCGTTCAACGCAAAAACTGATTCCATGGAAAAAGGTCTGCCGATCCCGGTTGTTATCACCGTTTACGCTGACCGTTCTTTCACTTTCGTTACCAAAACGCCTCCGGCAGCAGTTCTGCTGAAGAAAGCGGCTGGTATCAAGTCTGGTTCCGGTAAGCCGAACAAAGACAAAGTGGGTAAAATTTCCCGCGCTCAGCTGCAGGAAATCGCGCAGACCAAAGCTGCCGACATGACTGGTGCCGACATTGAAGCGATGACTCGCTCCATTGAAGGTACTGCACGTTCCATGGGCCTGGTAGTGGAGGACTAAGAAATGGCTAAACTGACCAAGCGTATGCGCGTGATCCGTGACAAAGTTGATGCAACTAAACAGTACGACATCAACGAAGCTATTGCTCTGCTGAAAGAGCTGGCCACTGCTAAATTCGTAGAAAGCGTAGACGTTGCCGTTAACCTCGGCATCGATGCTCGTAAATCTGACCAGAACGTACGTGGTGCAACTGTACTGCCGCACGGTACTGGCCGTTCCGTTCGCGTAGCCGTATTTGCCCAGGGCGCAAACGCTGAAGCTGCTAAAGCTGCAGGCGCTGAGCTGGTAGGTATGGAAGATCTGGCTGACCAGATCAAGAAAGGCGAAATGAACTTTGACGTTGTTATTGCTTCCCCGGATGCAATGCGCGTTGTTGGCCAGCTGGGCCAGGTTCTGGGCCCGCGCGGCCTGATGCCAAACCCGAAAGTTGGTACTGTAACCCCTAACGTTGCTGAAGCGGTTAAGAACGCTAAAGCAGGTCAGGTTCGTTACCGTAACGACAAAAACGGCATCATCCATACCACCATCGGTAAAGTGGATTTTGACGCTGACAAACTGAAAGAAAACCTGGAATCTCTGCTGGTTGCGCTGAAAAAAGCGAAACCGACTCAGGCTAAAGGCGTGTACATCAAGAAAGTTAGCATCTCCACCACCATGGGTGCTGGTGTTGCCGTTGATCAGTCCGGTCTGACTGCGACTGTGGCGAACTAATATTCGCCTTTACGTGGGCGGTGATTTTGTCTACAATCTTACCCCCACGTTTCTGCTAATTGCAGACGTATATCCGAGATATTCAGGCTGTGGCAAGGCGACAACTGAGTGAATCGCCAGGAGCATAGTTAACTATGTGACTGGTGTGAACGAAGGCAGTCAACGCCGGCACAGATTGAATAGCGACAGATAGACAAGATTTGTTCGTTGGAGCCTGGCCTATCCAGGCCTCCGTCGAAGACCGCAGGTGTTTCGTAAGAAACTTAATGCCCTGCGTAGACGGTGACAGAACGCTAAGATTATTTCTGATACTCTGGCTTGTTTCTGCTCACCGTATTTAGACGCTCTCTCCGTTGGGGAGAGTGAAGTGAGTTCCGGAACATGAGTTCCGGCAAACATCCAGGAGCAAAGCTAATGGCTTTAAATCTTCAAGACAAACAAGCGATTGTTGCTGAAGTCAGCGAAGTAGCCAAAGGCGCGCTGTCTGCAGTAGTTGCGGATTCCCGTGGCGTAACTGTAGATAAAATGACTGAACTGCGTAAAGCAGGTCGTGAAGCTGGCGTATACATGCGTGTTGTTCGTAACACCCTGCTGCGCCGCGTCGTTGAAGGTACTCAGTTCGAGTGCCTGAAAGACACGTTTGTTGGTCCGACCCTGATTGCATACTCTATGGAACACCCGGGCGCTGCTGCTCGTCTGTTCAAAGAGTTCGCGAAAGCGAATGCAAAATTTGAGGTCAAAGCCGCAGCCTTTGAAGGTGAATTGATCCCGGCATCGCAAATCGATCGCCTGGCAACTCTGCCGACCTACGAAGAAGCAATTGCACGCCTGATGGCAACCATGAAAGAAGCTTCGGCTGGCAAACTGGTTCGTACTCTGGCTGCTGTACGCGATGCGAAAGAAGCTGCTTAATCGCAGTTATCTTTCTCAAGCATCTGCTTACGTATAAACTTATTCTGATTTTCAGGAACAATTTAAATGTCTATCACTAAAGATCAAATCATTGAAGCAGTATCCGCTATGTCCGTAATGGACGTTGTAGAACTGATCTCTGCAATGGAAGAAAAATTCGGTGTTTCCGCTGCTGCTGCTGTAGCTGTAGCTGCTGGCCCGGCTGAAGCTGCTGAAGAAAAAACTGAATTCGACGTAATTCTGAAAGCTGCTGGCGCTAACAAAGTTGCTGTTATCAAAGCAGTACGTGGCGCAACTGGCCTGGGTCTGAAAGAAGCTAAAGACCTGGTAGAATCTGCTCCGGCTGCCCTGAAAGAAGGCATCAGCAAAGACGACGCAGAAGCACTGAAAAAATCTCTGGAAGAAGCTGGCGCTGAAGTTGAAGTTAAATAAGCCAACTTTTCTGGTTGCAGCCTAAGAAATTAGGCTGATGGCTGGTGACTTTTTAGTCACCAGCCTTTTTGCGCTGTAAGGTGCCAGTAGCATTTCACACTGTTTGACTACTGCTGTGCCTTTCAATGCTTGTTTCTATCGACGTCTTAATATACTGCGACAGAGCATCAGTTCTGTGTAAATCGCAATGAAATGGTTTAAGCGTGATAGCAACAGGCATTGCGGAAAGTATTCGATTTTCCGGTCAACAAAATAGTGTTGCACAAACTGTCCCTTCGTCGGACAGATGGGTCGACTTGTCAGCGAGCTGAGGAACCCTAATGGTTTACTCCTATACCGAGAAAAAACGTATTCGTAAGGATTTTGGTAAACGTCCACAAGTGTTGGACATACCTTATCTCCTTTCTATCCAGCTTGACTCGTTTCAGAAGTTCATCGAGCAAGATCCTGAAGGGCAGTATGGTCTGGAAGCAGCTTTCCGTTCCGTTTTCCCGATTCAGAGCTACAGCGGTAATTCCGAGCTGCAATACGTCAGCTACCGCCTTGGCGAACCGGTGTTTGACGTTCAGGAATGTCAGATCCGTGGCGTGACCTATTCCGCACCGCTGCGCGTAAAACTGCGTCTGGTGATCTACGAGCGCGAAGCGCCGGAAGGCACCGTAAAAGACATTAAAGAACAAGAAGTCTACATGGGCGAAATTCCGCTCATGACTGACAACGGTACCTTTGTAATCAATGGTACTGAGCGTGTTATCGTTTCTCAGCTGCACCGTAGTCCTGGCGTCTTCTTTGACTCCGACAAAGGTAAAACCCACTCTTCGGGTAAAGTGCTGTATAACGCGCGCATCATCCCTTACCGTGGTTCCTGGCTGGACTTCGAATTCGATCCGAAGGACAACCTGTTCGTACGTATTGACCGTCGCCGTAAACTGCCTGCGACCATTATTCTGCGTGCACTGAACTACACCACTGAGCAGATCCTTGACCTGTTCTTTGAAAAAGTTGTTTTCGAAATTCGCGACAACAAGCTGCAGATGGAACTGGTGCCGGAACGCCTGCGTGGTGAAACCGCCTCCTTTGACATTGAAGCTAACGGCAAAGTCTACGTCGAAAAAGGCCGTCGCATCACTGCGCGCCACATTCGCCAACTGGAAAAAGACGATATCAAACATATCGAAGTTCCGGTTGAATACATTGCTGGTAAAGTTGCGGCTAAAGACTACGTTGACGAATCTACTGGCGAGCTGATCTGCGCAGCTAACATGGAGCTGAGCCTGGATCTGCTGGCTAAGCTGAGCCAGTCTGGTCACAAGCGTATCGAAACGCTGTTCACTAACGATCTGGACCACGGTCCGTACATTTCTGAAACTGTACGCGTCGACCCTACCAACGATCGTCTGAGCGCGCTGGTAGAAATCTACCGCATGATGCGCCCTGGTGAGCCGCCGACTCGTGAAGCTGCTGAAAGCCTGTTCGAGAACCTGTTCTTCTCCGAAGACCGCTATGACCTGTCTGCGGTCGGTCGTATGAAGTTCAACCGTTCTCTGCTGCGCGACGAAATCGAAGGTTCCGGTATCCTGAGCAAAGACGACATCATCGAAGTGATGAAGAAGCTCATCGATATCCGTAACGGTAAAGGCGAAGTCGATGATATCGACCACCTCGGCAACCGTCGTATCCGTTCCGTAGGCGAAATGGCGGAAAACCAGTTCCGCGTTGGCCTGGTACGTGTTGAGCGTGCGGTGAAAGAGCGTCTCTCTCTGGGCGATCTGGATACCCTGATGCCTCAGGATATGATCAACGCCAAGCCGATTTCTGCAGCAGTGAAAGAGTTCTTTGGTTCCAGCCAGCTGTCTCAGTTTATGGACCAGAACAACCCGCTGTCTGAGATTACGCACAAACGTCGTATCTCTGCACTCGGCCCAGGCGGTCTGACCCGTGAACGCGCAGGCTTCGAAGTTCGAGACGTACACCCGACTCACTACGGTCGCGTATGTCCAATCGAAACGCCTGAAGGTCCGAACATCGGTCTGATCAACTCCCTGTCCGTGTATGCACAGACTAACGAATACGGCTTCCTCGAGACTCCGTACCGTAAAGTGACCGACGGTGTTGTAACTGACGAAATTCATTACCTGTCTGCTATCGAAGAAGGCAACTACGTTATCGCTCAGGCGAACTCCAACCTGGATGACGAAGGCCACTTTGTAGAAGATCTGGTTACCTGCCGTAGCAAAGGCGAATCCAGCTTGTTCAGCCGTGATCAGGTTGACTACATGGACGTATCCACCCAGCAGGTGGTATCCGTCGGTGCGTCCCTGATCCCGTTCCTGGAACACGATGACGCCAACCGTGCATTGATGGGTGCGAACATGCAACGTCAGGCGGTTCCGACTCTGCGCGCTGATAAGCCGCTGGTTGGTACCGGTATGGAACGTGCTGTTGCCGTTGACTCCGGTGTTACTGCAGTTGCTAAACGTGGCGGTACTGTTCAGTACGTGGATGCTTCCCGTATCGTTATCAAAGTTAACGAAGACGAGATGTACCCGGGCGAAGCAGGTATCGACATTTATAACCTGACCAAATACACCCGTTCTAACCAGAATACCTGTATCAACCAGATGCCTTGCGTATCTCTGGGCGAGCCGGTTGAACGTGGTGATGTGCTGGCAGACGGTCCGTCCACCGACCTCGGTGAACTGGCGCTGGGCCAGAACATGCGCGTGGCATTCATGCCATGGAATGGTTACAACTTCGAAGACTCCATTCTCGTATCCGAGCGTGTTGTCCAGGAAGACCGTTTCACCACCATCCACATTCAGGAACTGGCATGTGTGTCCCGTGACACCAAGCTGGGGCCAGAAGAGATCACCGCTGACATCCCGAACGTGGGTGAAGCTGCGCTCTCCAAACTGGATGAATCCGGTATCGTTTATATCGGTGCGGAAGTGACCGGTGGCGACATTCTGGTTGGTAAGGTAACGCCGAAAGGTGAAACCCAGCTGACGCCAGAAGAGAAGCTGCTGCGTGCGATCTTCGGTGAGAAAGCGTCTGACGTTAAAGACTCTTCTCTGCGCGTGCCAAACGGTGTTTCCGGTACGATTATCGACGTTCAGGTCTTTACTCGCGATGGCGTAGAAAAAGACAAACGTGCGCTGGAAATCGAAGAGATGCAGCTGAAGCAGGCGAAAAAAGACCTGTCTGAAGAACTGCAGATCCTCGAAGCTGGCCTGTTCAGCCGTATCTACGCTGTGCTGGTTTCTGGTGGTGTTGAAGCTGAGAAGCTCGACAAACTGCCGCGTGACCGCTGGTTAGAACTCGGCCTGACCGACGAAGAAAAACAGAATCAGCTGGAACAACTGGCTGAGCAGTACGACGAACTGAAACACGAATTCGAGAAAAAACTCGAAGCGAAGCGCCGTAAAATCACTCAGGGCGATGATCTGGCACCGGGCGTGCTGAAGATTGTTAAGGTTTATCTGGCGGTTAAACGTCGGATCCAGCCTGGTGACAAGATGGCAGGTCGTCACGGTAACAAGGGTGTAATCTCTAAGATCAACCCGATCGAAGATATGCCACACGATGCTAACGGTACGCCGGTAGATATCGTACTGAACCCGCTGGGCGTACCATCGCGTATGAACATCGGTCAGATCCTTGAAACCCACCTGGGTATGGCTGCAAAAGGTATCGGCGATAAGATCAACGCCATGCTGAAACAGCAGCAGGAAGTCGCGAAACTGCGCGAATTCATCCAGCGTGCTTACGATCTGGGTTCAGATGTTCGTCAGAAAGTTGACCTGAATACCTTCAGTGATGAAGAAGTTCTGCGTCTGGCTGAAAACCTGAAAAAAGGTATGCCGATCGCAACGCCGGTATTCGACGGTGCGAAAGAGTCTGAAATCAAGGAACTGTTACAGCTGGGTGGCCTGCCGACTTCCGGTCAGATCACACTGTTCGACGGTCGTACCGGTGAGCAGTTCGAGCGCCAGGTTACCGTTGGCTACATGTACATGCTGAAACTGAACCACCTGGTTGATGACAAGATGCATGCGCGTTCTACCGGTTCTTACAGCCTGGTTACTCAGCAGCCGCTGGGTGGTAAGGCGCAGTTCGGTGGTCAGCGCTTCGGGGAGATGGAAGTGTGGGCGCTGGAAGCATATGGCGCAGCATACACCCTGCAGGAAATGCTCACCGTTAAGTCTGATGACGTGAACGGTCGTACTAAGATGTATAAAAACATCGTGGACGGCAACCATCAGATGGAACCAGGCATGCCGGAATCCTTCAACGTACTGTTGAAAGAGATTCGTTCGCTGGGTATCAACATCGAGCTGGAAGACGAGTAACTCTCGATCAAACAGGTCACTGGTGCTGGCGTAACAGCCAGCGCCAGATTGTGCTAACTCCGACGGGAGCAAATCCGTGAAAGATTTATTAAAGTTTCTGAAAGCGCAGACTAAAACCGAAGAGTTTGATGCGATCAAAATTGCTCTGGCCTCGCCAGACATGATCCGTTCATGGTCTTTCGGTGAAGTTAAGAAGCCGGAAACCATCAACTACCGTACGTTCAAACCTGAACGTGACGGCCTTTTCTGCGCCCGTATCTTTGGGCCGGTAAAAGACTACGAGTGCCTGTGCGGTAAGTACAAGCGCCTGAAACACCGTGGTGTGATCTGTGAGAAGTGCGGCGTTGAAGTGACCCAGACTAAAGTACGCCGTGAGCGTATGGGCCACATCGAGCTGGCGTCTCCGACTGCTCACATCTGGTTCCTGAAATCTCTGCCGTCCCGTATCGGTCTGCTGCTTGATATGCCGCTGCGCGATATCGAACGCGTACTGTACTTCGAATCTTATGTGGTTATCGAAGGCGGTATGACTAACCTGGAACGTCAACAGATCCTGACTGAAGAGCAGTATCTGGACGCGCTGGAAGAGTTCGGTGACGAATTTGACGCGAAGATGGGTGCGGAAGCAATCCAGGCCCTGCTGAAGAGCATGGATCTGGAGCAAGAGTGTGAAACTCTGCGCGAAGAGCTGAACGAAACCAACTCCGAAACCAAGCGTAAGAAGCTGACCAAGCGTATCAAACTGCTGGAAGCCTTCGTACAGTCTGGCAACAAGCCAGAGTGGATGATCCTGACCGTTCTGCCGGTTCTGCCGCCAGATCTGCGTCCGCTGGTTCCGCTGGATGGTGGTCGTTTCGCAACGTCGGATCTGAACGATCTGTATCGTCGCGTTATCAACCGTAACAACCGTCTGAAGCGTCTGCTGGATCTGGCTGCGCCGGACATCATCGTACGCAACGAAAAACGTATGCTGCAGGAAGCGGTTGACGCCCTGCTGGATAACGGTCGTCGCGGTCGTGCGATCACCGGTTCTAACAAACGTCCTCTGAAATCTTTGGCCGACATGATCAAAGGTAAGCAGGGTCGTTTCCGTCAGAACTTGCTCGGTAAGCGTGTTGACTACTCCGGTCGTTCTGTTATCACCGTAGGTCCATACCTGCGTCTGCATCAGTGCGGCCTGCCGAAGAAAATGGCACTGGAACTGTTCAAACCGTTCATCTACGGCAAGCTGGAACTGCGTGGCCTGGCCACCACCATCAAAGCCGCTAAGAAAATGGTTGAGCGTGAAGAAGCTGTCGTTTGGGATATCCTGGACGAAGTTATCCGCGAACACCCGGTACTGCTGAACCGTGCACCAACACTGCACCGTCTGGGTATCCAGGCATTTGAACCGGTACTGATCGAAGGTAAAGCTATCCAGCTTCACCCGCTGGTTTGTGCGGCATATAACGCCGACTTCGATGGTGACCAGATGGCTGTTCACGTACCGCTGACGCTGGAAGCCCAGCTCGAAGCGCGTGCGCTGATGATGTCTACCAACAACATCCTGTCTCCGGCGAACGGCGAACCTATCATCGTTCCGTCTCAGGACGTTGTATTGGGTCTGTACTACATGACCCGTGACTGTGTTAACGCCAAAGGCGAAGGCATGGTGCTGACTGGCCCGAAAGAAGCTGAGCGTATCTATCGCGCAGGTCTGGCCTCTCTGCATGCGCGCGTTAAAGTGCGTATCACTGAATACGAAAAAGATGAAAACGGCGAATTCGTTGCGCACACCAGTCTGAAAGACACGACCGTTGGTCGCGCCATTCTGTGGATGATCGTACCGAAAGGTCTGCCTTTCTCCATCGTCAACCAGGCGCTGGGCAAGAAAGCTATCTCCAAAATGCTGAACACCTGTTACCGCATTCTGGGCCTGAAGCCGACCGTTATCTTCGCTGACCAGACAATGTACACCGGCTTTGCTTATGCAGCGCGTTCAGGTGCATCTGTTGGTATTGATGACATGGTCATCCCAGAGAAGAAACACGAGATCATCTCTGAAGCGGAAGCTGAAGTTGCTGAGATCCAGGAGCAGTTCCAGTCCGGTCTGGTAACCGCGGGCGAACGCTATAACAAAGTTATCGATATCTGGGCTGCGGCAAACGATCGTGTATCCAAAGCGATGATGGATAACCTGCAAACCGAAACCGTTATTAACCGTGACGGCGTAGAAGAGCAGCAGGTTTCCTTCAACAGCATCTACATGATGGCCGACTCCGGTGCGCGTGGTTCTGCAGCACAGATTCGTCAGCTGGCCGGTATGCGTGGTCTGATGGCGAAGCCAGATGGCTCCATCATCGAAACGCCAATCACCGCGAACTTCCGTGAAGGTCTGAACGTACTCCAGTACTTCATCTCTACTCACGGTGCGCGTAAAGGTCTGGCGGATACCGCACTGAAAACAGCGAACTCCGGTTATCTGACTCGTCGTCTGGTCGACGTTGCGCAGGACCTGGTTGTTACTGAAGACGATTGCGGCACTCTGGAAGGCATCACCATGACCCCGGTTATCGAGGGTGGTGATGTTAAAGAGCCGCTGCGCGATCGCGTTCTGGGTCGTGTAACTGCTGAAGACGTTCTGAAGCCGGGTACGGCGGATATTCTGGTTCCACGCAACACGCTGCTGCACGAACAGTGGTGTGACCTGCTGGAAGAGAACTCCGTTGACTCCGTTAAAGTCCGTTCTGTTGTATCTTGTGACACCGACTTTGGTGTATGTGCGCACTGCTACGGTCGTGACCTGGCGCGTGGCCACATCATCAACAAAGGTGAAGCAATCGGTGTTATCGCGGCACAGTCCATCGGTGAACCGGGTACACAGCTGACGATGCGTACGTTCCACATCGGTGGTGCGGCATCTCGTGCGGCTGCTGAATCCAGCATCCAGGTGAAAAACAAAGGTAGCATCCGTCTGAGCAATGCGAAGTCGGTTGTTAACTCCAGCGGTAAACTGGTTATCACCTCACGTAACACCGAACTGAAACTGATCGACGAATTCGGCCGTACCAAAGAAAGCTATAAAGTGCCTTACGGCTCCGTTATGGCGAAAGGTGATGGCGAACAGGTTGCTGGCGGCGAAACCGTAGCAAACTGGGATCCGCACACCATGCCGGTTATCACCGAAGTGAGTGGTTTTGTCCGCTTCACTGACATGATCGACGGCCAGACCATTACTCGTCAGACCGACGAGCTGACCGGTCTGTCTTCTCTGGTGGTTCTGGATTCTGCAGAGCGTACTGCGGGTGGTAAAGACCTGCGTCCGGCACTGAAAATTGTTGATGCTCAGGGCAACGACGTTCTGATCCCAGGCACCGATATGCCTGCTCAGTACTTCCTGCCGGGTAAAGCGATTGTTCAGCTGGAAGATGGCGTTCAGATCAGTTCTGGTGACACCCTGGCCCGTGTTCCGCAGGAATCCGGCGGTACCAAGGATATCACCGGTGGTCTGCCGCGCGTTGCTGACCTGTTCGAAGCACGTCGTCCGAAAGAGCCGGCAATCCTGGCTGAAATCAGCGGTATCATTTCCTTCGGTAAAGAAACCAAAGGTAAACGTCGTCTGGTTATCACCCCGGTAGACGGTAGCGAGCCGTACGAAGAGATGATTCCGAAATGGCGTCAGCTCAACGTGTTCGAAGGTGAACGTGTAGAACGTGGTGACGTGGTTTCCGACGGTCCGGAAGCGCCGCACGACATCCTGCGTCTGCGTGGTGTGCATGCTGTAACTCGTTACATTGTTAACGAAGTTCAGGACGTATACCGTCTGCAGGGTGTTAAGATTAACGATAAACACATCGAAGTTATCGTTCGTCAGATGCTGCGTAAAGCCACCATCGAAAGCGCTGGTAGCTCCGACTTCCTGGAAGGCGAGCAGGTTGAATACTCCCGCGTCAAGATCGCTAACCGCGAGCTGGAAGCGAACGGCAAAGTGGGTGCAACGTTCTCCCGCGATCTGCTGGGTATCACCAAAGCGTCTCTGGCAACCGAGTCCTTCATCTCTGCAGCATCGTTCCAGGAAACCACGCGTGTCCTGACCGAAGCCGCTGTTGCAGGTAAACGTGATGAACTGCGCGGTCTGAAAGAGAACGTAATCGTGGGTCGTCTGATCCCGGCAGGTACCGGTTACGCGTACCACCAGGATCGTATGCGCCGTCGCGCAGCGGGCGAACTGCCAGCTGCACCGCAGGTGACTGCTGAAGATGCGTCTGCCAGCCTGGCAGAACTGCTGAACGCAGGCCTGGGCGGTTCTGACAACGATTAATCGTTGCCGACCATAATAAAAAACCCGCTTCGGCGGGTTTTTTTATGTCCAGGTTTATTTCTGATGACGCTTATCAGGTCTACGAGGCTACGAAGCCATCCGGCAGTGTCATTAATTTACCGGCGGTAACCGCCGATAAAGCTCAATCATATCTCCCGCCAAATCCTGAATCACCATCGCGTTCATCAGGTGATCCTGCGAATGGACGGTGATGAGATTAACCGGTAGCTTGCCGGTTCCTTCGTCAATTCCGATCAGCTGGGTCTGGATTTTATGCGCTTGTT
Source organism: Citrobacter sp. Cf116 (assembly GCF_030336505.1). NCBI lineage: Bacteria > Pseudomonadati > Pseudomonadota > Gammaproteobacteria > Enterobacterales > Enterobacteriaceae > Citrobacter > Citrobacter sp. Cf116. Next base: position 13,744 of record NZ_JAOWEQ010000027.1, read on the forward strand.
TAACGTACTCGCGTGATTCCGTCATCGCTTGTTCTGCACCGGAGAAATCACCTTTACGCGCCAGTTGCAATGCCGTCAGGGCCTGGCTGCGTGCAGCGCCAGCGTTTACCAATAACTCCATGATGATCGTTTCTAACTCTTCCATACCATCACTCCAGTAGTTTCAGCGCCTTGTCCAGTACCGTATCGCCTTTCATCATGCCGTAATCCATCATGTCGATAACGGCGACCTTTTTGCCTAGTGGGTCGGCGATCGCCTGTAGCTTGGCCTGTTCATACTTAACCTGTGGACCGAGCAAAACGATATCCGCTGTAGCGATATTCTCTTCAAACTCGGCCACCGGGACGGCTTTGATAGTGACGTCGACGCCTTTTTTCTGGGCGGCATCTTTCATCCTTTGCACCAGCATGCTGGTGGACATTCCGGCGGCACAGCATAAAACGATGTTTTTCATAAGCAGTCTCGATCAACATGTGTGAGTTGATAATTATCGCGAGCCAGCTATAGCAACAACTGCTTTGCAACGATTGTGTGCAAGGCATCACAAAGAAAGCCACTTTTTCTGAAACCGGTTACAAAAAGAGGCCAAACCCTGCGATCTGGACCGGGACCAGCGGCTTTTTGACTCGCTTATCACATGCTGAAATATATAATTACTGTCAATAAAGACATGTTATAAAAAACAGTATTGACAGCGTTTTTTAAACCCGTATGTTAATACTTAACAGCGGAGAAATTGTAGTTTGCTGTTAACGTAGTAAGTGTTAGTAGAGCTTGATTGGGGTTTGCGATAAAGGCCACGAAGTATTTTTGTATGGGATAGTCGATGCTGAAAACGCTATTTTTTCACCTCGACAATGCTTTCAGGCCACGTAGTTGATATATCTAATCGCAAAAAATCAGTAAAACGCGACGATGTAACGCCATGATTTAATAGTAATTGTTCGTGATTTCTGCTTTTTAGTTATCACGAGGGAAATAAGGCAACGCATCAAAGAGTATATGTCGCGAGGGGAAGTGTACTTGTTTAGGTCACCAGCCTTGAGTTCTATTATCAAGCGGGTGGAATGTGTTTAACGGTAAATAGAGGAAAGCTTTAGTTAGTATCAATATCCAATATTATCTGTAGTAAACGTGTACATTTTAAAGTAGTACCATCAGCAGTATTAAATCGTTAAGTTTATTAATGTTAAATTTGAGGTGTGTAGTAACGTAAAGCCCTGACTTCAATAGTCGGGGCTTTTGTTCATTGTAGATCAAGCTGTTATCCAGGATGCTTAGCCGCGTTGGTTCAACATTGCATCAATCAGTGGGTATTAAAATAATTAATGCTTGCTTAATGATTAGAAGTAGGTCTACTATAGCGGCATCGGTTTGGAACACAGACCTTATGCAAGCAGTTTTAGTAAAGCAGTTCTCAGTTCAAGCGTTATCCTCAGATACTCTTCTTCATGAGCCTCCTCCCTAAGTGCCCCATAAGTTAATTTCTGCAAAACAGGCCATCTTCGCTGCATAAGCGGCTCAAAAACATGAAAGGAAGTATCTATGTCTAACAAAATGACTGGTTTAGTAAAATGGTTTAACTCTGATAAAGGCTTCGGCTTTATCACTCCTCAGGACGGTAGCAAGGATGTGTTTGTGCATTTTTCCGCTATCCAGAGTAACGATTTTAAAACGTTAGACGAAGGTCAAAAGGTGGAGTTCTCCGTGGAGAATGGCGCTAAAGGCCCGTCTGCTGTTAACGTTGTCGCGCTGTAAACGCCGATAATTTCACGAAGGCTTACGATAGCGATGAAGGCCAGAGCCCGAGCAGTTAAGCACCAGTGAAGAAAAAACCCGCGAAAGCGGGTTTTTTTGTTTATGCGATAGCGTTGGACTTAGGGCATCTGTGCCGCGCGTCCCAGATAGCTGTCCCAGTCTTTCCACACGGGCTGTAATCCCTGCGCCATCAGTGCTTCAGCAACGGCTTCCGGGCGACGATCGTCGTGCGGGGAGAACTGTTCCAGTTCGGGGTGGTTATCGGCATAACCACCGGGCTGGGTTTTTGAGAAGGCGCTGACGTTGTTGATCGCCAACGGGATCACATGGTCACGAAACCATGGCGATTCGCGGGTGGAGAGCGACAGCTCAATTTCTGGTGCCAGTAAACGAAACGCGCAAATGGTCTGGACCAACTGTCGCTCATCCATGATCGATGCAGGCTCAACGCCTCCGGTGCATGGGCGCAGGCGAGGGAAGGAGATAGAGTAGCGGCTCTGCCAGTAATGCTGCTGCATCCACAGCAGATGTTCAGCTACCATATAGCAGTCAACCCGCCAGCTGTCGGACAAACCAATCAACGCGCCAAGACCGATTTTGTCGATCCCTGCGCGGCCCAGCCGGTCCGGCGTTTCCAGTCGCCAGAAGAAATCCTGCTTTTTCCCCTTCAGATGGTGGCGGGCGTAAATCGCCTCATGATAGCTCTCCTGATACACCATCACGCCATCCAGTCCCAGCGTCTTCAGCTCCGCATATTCAGCCTCTGACAGCGGCTGTACTTCCATCTGTAAAGAGGCAAACTGTCGGCGAATGACAGGCAAATGGCGACGAAAGTAATCCATCCCCACTTTGGCCTGATGTTCACCGGTGACCAGTAGCAGATGCTCAAAGCCCAGCTCACGGATAGCCGCACACTCACGTTGTATCTCATCTTCGTCCAGCGTTTTGCGTTTGATACGGTTGCTCATCGAAAAACCGCAGTAGGTGCAGTCGTTGGCACAAAGGTTGGAGAGATACAACGGCACGTAAAAGCTCACCGTGTTGCCAAAACGCTGGCGGGTGAGCTTTTGCGCCCGTTGCGCAAGCGGCTCCAGATAATCGGCGGCGGCAGGAGAGAGCAATGCCATCAGATCGTCGCGACTAAGATGCGAAGCGTTGAGGGCGCGCTCCACGTCAGCGGCGGTTTTGCCGTTGATGCGCAGGCGGATGTCGTCCCAGTCCAGCTGTCGCCAGCGGTCGCTGAACGTTTTCATGCGAAGGCCTCCAGGAATCCGGTTAGCGGGCTGGTGGGATTTGCCTGCGAGCTTTTGCTTCCAGGTACCGCCTGGCGCGCCAGAAGGCCCGCTTCAACCGCCAGACGGAAAGCGGTGGCCATCATCACCGGATCGTCCGCCACGGCAATCGCCGTGTTGACCAGCACCGCGTCGGCGCCCATTTCCAGCGCCTGCGTGGCGTGGCTGGGGACGCCGATGCCTGCATCAACCACCACCGGCACGGTCGCCTGTTGGATAATAATCTCCAGCATCGCTTTGGTTTCCAGCCCCTGGTTGGATCCGATAGGCGCGCCGAGCGGCATCACCGCCGCGCAGCCCACGTCTTCCAGCCGCTTGCACAGTACCGGATCCGCACCGCAGTAGGGCAGCACCACAAAGCCCTGTTTCACCAGCGCTTCGGCAGCTTTTAGCGTTTCAATCGGATCCGGCAATAGCCAGCGGGCATCCGGGTGGATTTCTAATTTCAGCCAGTTTGTGCCCAGCGCTTCACGCGCCAGTTGGGCGGCGAAAATCGCCTCTTCAGCGGTTTTCGCTCCGGAGGTGTTAGGCAGCAGCGTCACGCCCGCGTCGATAAGCGGGGCCAGAATGGCATCGTTATGCTGGCGCAAATCCACGCGCTTCATCGCCAGCGTCACCATCTGGCTGCCGGAGGCGCGAATCGCCTCGACCATCAGCTGCGATGAGGCAAATTTTCCGGTACCGGTGAACAGATGTGAATCAAACGTTTTGTCGGCAATACGTAACATATCAACCCCCTGCAATAACCTGAAAAAGCAGGATCTGGTCGCCTTCCTGCACGATTTGCTGCTGCCACTGCTCGCGCGGCAGGATCTGCTGATTGAGCGCCAGCGCCGCGCCCGGTTTAAGCTGATTAAGCTCGGTGAGCAGCCCGCTGACGGTTTGTCCCTCGGCGCACTGCATCGGCTCATCATTGAACTGAATCTGCATGTTGCCCTCCACATACCGGACAGCCGCTGGCACGTCGTAGTGCGAAGCTGCGCCACTGGCTGGTTTTACCGTCAAACAGGCGTAACTCGCCACTGGGCGTCGCAATGCCGCTAAGCAGTTTGATGGCTTCCAGCGCCTGCAAGGTGCCCATCACGCCGACAACCGGGCCGACGATACCGGCTGTACGGCAGTTGCGTTCAGGCTCTACATCATCCGGCCACAGGCAGCGGTAACAACCTTGCTCCCACGGTGGCGTGAGCACCATCAACTGGCCGCCGAAACCGACGGCGCTGGCGGTGATGAGCGGGGTGTTGAGCGACACGCAGGCGGCGTTAATTTCCTGACGCGTGGCCATGTTGTCGGTACAGTCGAGCACCACATCGGCACGCGCTACCGCATGCCGGAGCGCATCGCCTTTCAGTCGCTGCTGGAGCGATACCAGTTCGATATCTGGGTTGAGCCGCGTCAGGCGCTGCTGGGCAATCTGCGATTTTGAACGCGCGATATCATCAGTGGTAAACAGGATCTGGCGCTGCAGATTGCTCAAATGAATGTCGTCATCGTCTACCAGCGTCAGTTTGCCGATACCTGCTCCCGCCAGATACAGCGCGGCAGGCGAACCTAACCCGCCTAAACCGATAATCAGCACATGGCTGTCGAGCAGCTTTTGTTGGCCCTCAATCGCGATATCGCCGAGCAGGATCTGCCGGCTGTAGCGCATAAAGTCGCGGTCATTCATCGCCGACTCCCGCTATGTCGAGCAGCTGCGCCGTGGCTGCCTGCCAGTCGGCCGCCTGGGTAATGGCGCTGACCACGGCAATGCTGCCAACACCGGTCGCCAGCACCGATGGTGCACGTCCCAGGCTGATGCCGCCGATGGCGACGGTCGGGTAATCGGCCAGTCGGTTAATATGGCTTGCCAGCTGCGTCAGCCCCTGCGGGGAGGAAGGCATCTGCTTGGTTTGCGTGGGGAAAACGTGGCCGAGTGCGATATAAGAAGGCTTAGCCGCCAGCGCGACGTCGATCTCCATATCATCGTGAGTGGATACACCCAGGCGCAGCCCCGCCGCCTGAATCGCCTTCAGATCGGTGGTTTCAAGGTCTTCCTGGCCCAGATGCACGCCGTAAGCGTTGTGCTTAATCGCCAGCCGCCAGTAGTCGTTGATAAACAGGCGGGCGTCATAGCGACGCCCCAGTTCAATGGCGGCCATGACGTCGGCTTCGACCTCTTCATCACGCTTATCTTTAATGCGCAGTTGGATCGTGCGTACGCCCGCCTGCAGCAGGCGTTCAATCCATTGCACGCTGTCCACCACCGGATAAAGCCCGAGGCGGAACGGCACGGTCGGGAAATCAGGCTGGTACATTATGCCTCCTCTTTTTTGAGGTAGATTTCACCGCCTTTGGCGCGGAAGTTCTCCGACATATCTGCCATTCCCACTTCAATAGTTTGCGCGGCGGCGTAGTCGCGTACTTCCTGGCTGATTTTCATCGAGCAGAACTTCGGCCCGCACATGGAGCAGAAGTGGGCGACTTTGCCGGACTCCTGTGGCAGGGTTTCATCGTGATAGGCGCGGGCGGTGAACGGGTCGAGTGCGAGGTTAAACTGGTCTTCCCAGCGGAATTCGAAGCGCGCTTTCGACATCGCGTTGTCGCGGATCTGCGCGCCCGGGTGCCCCTTCGCCAGGTCGGCGGCGTGGGCGGCAATCTTGTAGGTGATCAGCCCTTGCTTCACGTCTTCTTTGTTCGGCAGGCCGAGGTGCTCTTTCGGCGTGACGTAGCACAGCATCGCGCAGCCAAACCAGCCGATCATCGCCGCGCCAATGCCGGAGGTGAAGTGGTCATAGCCCGGCGCGATATCTGTCGTCAACGGCCCTAAGGTGTAGAACGGCGCTTCGTGGCAGCTCTCCAGCTCTTCGGTCATGTTGCGTTGGATCATATGCATCGGCACATGCCCAGGGCCTTCAATCATTACCTGCACGTCGTATTCCCAGGCGATTTTGGTCAGCTCGCCCAGCGTATGCAGTTCGGAGAACTGCGCTTCGTCGTTGGCATCCTGAATCGAACCCGGGCGCAGGCCGTCACCGAGAGAGAGCGAGACGTCGTAGGCGGCGCAGATTTCACAAATTTCGCGGAAATGTTCAAACAGGAAGTTTTCTTTGTGATGCGAGAGGCACCATTTCGCCATAATTGAACCGCCGCGCGAGACAATTCCGGTCAGGCGTTTAGCGGTCATCGGCACGTAGCGCAGCAGTACGCCGGCATGGATAGTGAAGTAGTCGACGCCCTGTTCGGCCTGTTCCAGCAATGTATCGCGGAACGCTTCCCAGGTGAGATCTTCGGCGATCCCGTTGACCTTCTCCAACGCCTGGTAGATCGGTACGGTGCCGATCGGCACCGGGCTGTTACGCAGGATCCACTCGCGGGTTTCGTGAATATAGCGACCGGTGGAGAGGTCCATCACCGTATCTGCGCCCCAGCGGGTCGACCACACCAGTTTTTCGACCTCTTCTTCGATAGAGGAAGTGACCGCCGAGTTACCGATGTTGGCATTCACCTTCACCAGGAAGTTGCGGCCGATGATCATCGGCTCGGATTCCGGGTGGTTGATGTTGGCGGGAATAATCGCCCGGCCCGCAGCGACTTCATCACGCACGAATTCCGGGGTGATATTTTCCGGCAGACGAGCGCCAAAGTTCATCCCCGGATGCTGGTGGCGCAGCACTTCACTACGAATACGCTCGCGGCCCATATTTTCACGGATGGCGATAAACTCCATCTCCGGCGTGACGATCCCCTGACGGGCGTAGTGCAGCTGGGTCACGCGCTTACCGGCTTTGGCGCGCTTTGGCGTCAGCAGGCCGCTGAAACGCAGCTCGTCCAGGCCATCGTCGGCCAGGCGCTCTTTGGTGTAAGCGGAGCTGCGGTCGTCTAATTCTTCGCTGTCGTTACGCGCCGCAATCCACGGCTGGCGCAGTTTCGCCAGGCCCTGCTGGACGTTAATCGCCACGTCAGGATCGCCATACGGCCCGGAGGTGTCGTACACCGGCACGGCTTCGTTGTCTTCAAATTGCGGGTTGTCTTTGCTGCCGCCAATCAGCGTCGGGCTAAGCTGGATTTCGCGCATCGGAATGCGGATATCCGGCTGCGAACCGGTAATATAAATGCGTTTTGAGTTAGGGAAGGCGGTCCCTTCCAGGGTATCGATAAAGTGTTGGGCTTGCGCGCGCTGTTCGCGGCGTGATGGTTTAGTAGTGGCAGACATAGCTCATTCCAAAAAAGTAAGGACGTGGCTTGTCAGACGACGGATGAAGCAAGAGAGGCGATCGCCCAAAGACGAACGGTTGTAGATTGACTCTTGTTCCCTTCGCAGGTCTTAACCTGATCAGGTTCCGCGGATCCCGAATTAACGGTCTCAGCCTTTTCCACGTCATCCTTCGCGCTGCCTCTTTGTTGGCTTCGTCCGCTCACTCCAGTCACTTACTTAGGTAAGCTCCTGGAGATTCACTGACTTGCCGCCTTGACGCATCACGAATGCTTTTGTGGAAAATAAGCACTCCGACAAGAAGTAACCTCTATCTTAGAGGTAATGAATGTAAACTACGCGTTAATGCGACAAATCTCAAGCAGGACGTTTGAGAGTGCCACTCTCGTGCATCGCATCAAATACCAGCATGATCAGCTTATCTTCGAGCACGAACCGGGCTTCCAGCGCTTCGCCGAGATCCGATAAAACCTTTTGAAACTCAAGGAAGTTATCATGATCAATCGCAGTTTCCAGGCTGGAGTCATAGTAGTCCATGATCAGCTGCGTATTGGCTTCCAGCAGCGGCCAAATTTTTGTGGCTTTTAAAAGCTGCCCGTTCCCTTCCAATTTATGGAGAATACGTTCATAAATACTGAAGTGTCCGGTGGAGAGGTAATCGACCAGGCTCTGACAAAAATCATCCAGCGCCTTTTCATTGAGTCGCATGTACGATTCTTTGCCAGGCTTAATGCCAACCAGATTGTAGTAAGCCACGAGCAGGTGCTTACGTACATGTAGCCAGCGATCAACCAGTTTATTACTTCCTCCGACGTGCTCCGTCAGGCTTTCCAGCTGGTTTAGCATGATTGACTCCGCAAGATGGTGTTTAGGAACTGCTCACCCGTAAATGTAAAAATAATGTAAACAACATGCCTGTGAAGCAAAGGTTGCGCAAGAGATATGGATCGTATAATTGAAAAATTAGATAGCGGCTGGTGGATTGTCAGTCATGAGCAAAAGTTATGGTTACCTCATGGCGAGCTACCTTATGGCGACGCAGCCCGTTTTGATCTGATTGGTCAGCGCGCGCTGCCAATAGGCGAGTGGGAAGGGGAAACTGTCTGGCTGGTGCAGCAGCAGCGTCGACACGATATGGGGTCGGTGCGCCAGGTCATTGACCAGGACGTTGGCCTGTTTCAACTGGCCGGACGAGGCGTACAGCTGGCGGAGTTTTACCGCTCGCATAAATTCTGCGGTTACTGCGGCCATCCCATGCGCCCGAGTAAAACGGAGTGGGCGATGCTCTGTAGTCACTGCCGCGAACGTTATTACCCGCAAATTGCTCCCTGCATAATTGTCGCTATTCGCCGAGATGATTCCATCCTGCTCGCCCAACATGTTCGCCATCGCAACGGCGTGCATACCGTGCTGGCGGGTTTTGTCGAAGTGGGCGAGACCCTCGAGCAGGCGGTGGCGCGTGAAGTCATGGAAGAGAGCGGCATTAAGGTGAAAAAACTGCGTTATGTCACTTCTCAGCCGTGGCCGTTCCCACAGTCTTTGATGACCGCATTTATGGCGGAGTATGATAGCGGCGAAATCGTCATCGACCCGAAAGAGCTGCTGGAAGCGAACTGGTATCGCTATGACGATTTACCGCTCTTGCCCCCGCCGGGTACTGTCGCGCGTCGATTGATTGAAGATACTGTGGCAATGTGTCGGGCTGAGTACGAGTAAAGAGCGAGTGGTGATACACTGATGGACTGACGCAATAAGGAACTGCAAAAATGACCGAACTGAAGAACGATCGTTATCTGCGTGCGCTGCTGCGCCAGCCCGTTGATGTCACTCCGGTATGGATGATGCGCCAGGCAGGCCGTTATCTACCGGAATACAAAGCTACCCGTGCCGAAGCGGGCGATTTTATGGCGCTGTGCAAAAATGCCGAGCTGGCCTGCGAAGTCACGCTGCAGCCGCTTCGTCGCTATAAACTTGATGCCGCGATCCTCTTCTCCGATATCCTGACGATCCCGGATGCGATGGGACTCGGGCTGTATTTTGAAGCAGGAGAAGGTCCACGCTTCACCTCTCCGATTACCAGCAAGGCTGACGTCGACAAACTGCCGATCCCGGACCCGGAAGATGGGCTGGGATACGTGATGAACGCGGTGCGCACTATCCGCCGTGAACTGAAAGGCGAAGTGCCGCTGATCGGCTTCTCCGGTAGCCCGTGGACGCTGGCGACCTACATGGTTGAAGGCGGCAGCAGCAAAGCCTTCACCGTGATTAAAAAGATGATGTATGCCGACCCTAAAGCGCTGCATCTGCTGCTTGATAAGCTGGCGAAGAGCGTCACGCTGTACCTGAACGCGCAGATCAAAGCGGGCGCGCAGTCGGTGATGATTTTCGATACCTGGGGCGGTGTACTGACCGGTCGCGACTATCAGCAGTTCTCCCTGTACTACATGCACAAAATCGTCGATGGCCTGCTACGCGAGAACGAAGGTCGTCGCGTACCTGTGACCCTGTTTACCAAAGGCGGTGGTCAGTGGCTGGAAGCGATGGCGGAAACCGGCTGTGATGCGTTAGGTCTCGACTGGACCACTGACATTGCCGATGCGCGTCGTCGTGTAGGTCATAAAGTGGCGCTACAGGGCAATATGGATCCGTCCATGCTGTATGCACCGCCAGCCCGCATCGAAGAAGAGGTGGCGACAATTCTGGCCGGATTCGGTCAGGGCGAAGGGCATGTCTTTAACCTGGGCCACGGCATTCATCAGGACGTCCCGCCAGAACATGCGGGTGTCTTTGTGGAGGCGGTACATCGGTTGTCCGAACAGTACCACCGCTAAGGAGTCATTATGGATCTTGCGTCATTACGCGCGCAGCAGCTTGAACTGGCCTCTTCATTGATCCGCGAGGATCGTCTGAAGAACGATCCGCCGGATCTGATCGGCGGGGCGGACGTTGGGTTTGAGCAGGGTGGCGAAGTGACGCGAGCCGCGATGGTCTTACTGAAGTATCCCACGCTTGAACTGGTTGAATACAAGGTGGCGCGTATCGCCACTACCATGCCTTACATTCCCGGTTTTCTCTCCTTTCGTGAAACCCCCGCGCTGATGGCCGCCTGGCAACTGCTCTCGCACAAGCCAGATCTGCTGTTCGTTGACGGGCACGGCATTTCGCACCCGCGCCGTCTGGGCGTGGCCAGCCATTTTGGCCTGCTGGTGGACGTCCCAACGATTGGTGTGGCGAAAAAACGGCTGTGTGGCAAGTTTGAACCGCTCGCTGCTGAACCCGGTGCGCTAGTGCCATTGCTGGATAAAGGCGAACAGCTGGCATGGGTCTGGCGCAGCAAAGCGCGCTGTAACCCGTTGTTTATCTCTACGGGCCACCGCGTGAGTATGGACAGCGCACTGGCGTGGGTACAACGCTGTATGAACGGCTATCGTCTGCCGGAACCAACGCGCTGGGCAGATGCGGTGGCATCCGAACGCCCGGCTTTTACGCGGCTTGCAGCAAAAGCGCCCCATATCGGGTAAACTGCGGCTAATTTCCGTATTTGAGAACTCATCATGTTACAAAATCCGATTCACCTGCGTCTGGAGAAGCTGGAAAGCTGGCAGCACGTCACGTTTATGGCCTGTCTGTGCGAACGCATGTACCCGAATTACGCCATGTTCTGCAAGCAAACTGAATTTGGCGATGGACAGATTTACCGCCGAATTCTGGATCTGATTTGGGAAGCGCTGACGGTTAAAGACGCGAAAATCAATTTCGACAGCCAGTTGGAAAAGTTTGAAGAGGCCATTCCTTCTGCAGACGATTATGATCTGTACGGCGTTTATCCGGCGATTGATGCCTGTGTGGCATTAAGCGAACTGATGCATTCACGTCTTAGCGGTGAAACGCTGGAGCATGCAATTGAAGTTAGTAAAGCTTCGATTACGACGGTAGCGATGCTGGAAATGACCCAGGCTGGTCGCGAAATGACCGATGAGGAGCTCAAAGAGAACCCTGCCGTTGAGCAAGAATGGGATATTCAGTGGGAAATTTTCCGACTTTTAGCCGACTGTGAAGAACGCGATATTGAGCTGATAAAAGGACTGCGTGCAGACCTGCGAGAGGCTGGCGAGAGCAATATTGGTATAAATTTTCAGCAATGACACCACAAAACGTGATTTAACGCCTGATTTGTCGTGCCTGAAGGCTTCCCATCCGCCCCCGGTCTGGTCTACATTTGGGGGGCGAAAAAAAGTGGCTATCGGTGCGTGTATGCAGGAGAGTGCTTTTCTGGCATTTCCGTCGCACTCGATGCTTAGCAAGCGATAAACACATTGTAAGGATAACTTATGAACAAGACTCAACTGATTGATGTAATTGCAGACAAAGCAGAACTGTCTAAAACACAGGCTAAAGCTGCTCTGGAATCCACTCTGGCTGCTATTACTGAGTCTCTGAAAGAAGGCGATGCTGTACAACTGGTTGGTTTCGGTACCTTCAAAGTGAACCACCGTGCTGAGCGCACTGGCCGCAACCCGCAGACCGGTAAAGAAATCAAAATTGCCGCAGCTAACGTACCGGCATTTGTTTCTGGTAAAGCACTGAAAGACGCGGTTAAGTAATTCGCGTGGCAGTGAACAGTTTTAACGAAGGGGCGGTTTCGCCCCTTTTGTCCATCTGGCGTCATACGCTTTGGCTTTCAGGTGTTCTGTTACTGTCTGCCTGCGGTAGCCATTCTGAGCTTCCTCCGTTCACGGCCAGCGGCTATGTTGGCGATCAGGGGGCGGTACGCATTTGGCGTAAAGACTCCGGTGACGATGTTCACTTGCTCTCGGTATTTAGTCCGTGGCGAAAAGGCGAAACCACTACCAGTGAATACCGCTGGCAGGGTGATTCGCTCTCTCTCATAGAACTCAACGTTTACAGTAAACCGGCTGAACATGTCCGTATACGCTTTGATGACCGGGGCGAACTGAGCTTCATGCAGCGTGAAGTCGACGGGCAAAAGCAGCAGCTTTCCAGCGATCAAATCGCGCTTTACCGCTATCGCGCCGATCAAATTCGCCAGACCAGCGATGCGCTGCGTCAGGGACGGGTGATATTGCGTCAGGGACGTTGGCATGCGGATAACACGGTCACAACCTGTGAAGGTGAAACGCTGAAGCCAGACCTGGAGTCGTGGGCGATAAACCATATCGAGCGCCGCCAGAAACATTCATCCGTAGAGGTGAGTGTGGCATGGCTGGAAGCGCCCGAAGGGTCGCAGATACTGCTAGTCGCCAATGAAGATTTTTGTCACTGGCAGCCTACAGCCAAAACTTTCTGATAATCTGCCATCAGGCAATACTGTTACCAGTGACCCATTCCCATATGGCCGCCGCCGCGATGGTTACTGCCACCGCCGCATCCGCCGTAGCCCATTCCCGCGCCACGTGGCACGCCAGCCTGCGCCATTGCGACATCGCGTTTAACGCGCTGCTCGTCCAGAGACTGATTCAACGCTTCCATCTCTTTTGCAACGGCATTAATTTTTGCCGTGTCCGGCGAGCTGGCCGTTAATAGTGCATTGTACTCATAACGTTTGGATGTCAGCTGTTGGCGCAACGCGCTGGTCTGGGAGTAGTAATCATCATAGATTTTCTGTGCGGCAGCCTGCTGCTCAGCGGTCATTGGGGTACCGCCCCGTTGCTGCATTCCATCACCATATCCCCAGTGATTCTGCGCCAGTACCGGGGTGGAGCCCAGTGCGATCAGAGAAAGTGCAATCAGTGCCAGTTTGTTGTTCCGTTTCATCGTTCGTTCTCCTGTTGGTTAGCTTACATTCCCTATTGCATCTTCCGTGCCAAAGCGGCAATCCCAGTCCTGCGGGCGTCGTACCCGCCGTCTTTGCAGGAAAACGAGTAAAAATGACCCGCCAGAACGCGCCAGCGAGTCATTTTTACCCGGTACTTTCAGCTGTTTGTGTCTGAGGGCAGGGTTATCAGGGGGAAAAAATGGCATGATTTCTGCTGTATACCTGCAACGATGAAAGGAACAAGTGGGGTAAAGGGAGAGCGTATGCGTCTTTATAAGGATACGGTGGCAAAGTGGTTGAGCCGACTCTTGCTGGCGGCAATCCTGATTTTGGTCGGCTGGTTTTCGATTATGACTATTCGGGACTATGGGCGGGAAAGTGGCGCCGCGCGGCAAACGCTACTGGAGAAAGGCAGCGTGCTCATTCGCGCTCTGGAGTCTGGTACGCGTGTAGGCATGGGGATGCGCATGCATCATGCCCAGCAGCAGACGCTCCTGGAGGAAATGGCCGTACAACCAGGCGTGCTATGGTTTGCCGTCGTCGATGAGCATGGTGTCATTATTACTCACAGCAATGCCGCGATGGTCGGAAAAACGCTCTATTCACCGGATGTCCTGCGACAGCTTAGTCCCGGGGAGCAAGAAAGCTGGCGAAATATTGAAATTCCAGCGAGGGATGGTGAAAAAACGCCGGCCCTGGAAATTTATCGCCAGTTTCAGCCGATGTATGGTCCAGGACGCCACGGCATGGCGCGCTGTGCCAGCAATGACGGGCAGTTTATCACCCCAGTGCAAACCATATTTATCGCCTTTGATGCCAGCGATCTGACAGCGACTCAGGCAAGAGAGTGGCGTAACACACTGATAGTCCTCTGTGCGCTGGCGGCTGTGTTGCTGGCCACCGTACTGACGTTCTTCTGGTATCAGCGCTATCAGCGTTCGTACAAAGAACTTCAGGATGCGATGAAGCGTAAAGAAAAACTGTTAGCGCTCGGGCATCTTGCGGCTGGAGTGGCGCATGAAATTCGTAACCCGCTTTCATCGATCAAAGGTCTGGCGAAGTATTTTGCCGAACGAACCCCGGCAGGAGGCGAGTCGCATGAGCTGGCACAGGTGATGGCGAAAGAGGCGGATCGTTTAAATCGGGTGGTGAGCGAGCTGCTGGAGCTGGTGAAGCCTGCACATCTGACGCTGCAACAGGTGGATCTCAATGAGGTTATCACCCACTCATTACACCTGGTGGGTCAGGATGCGGCAAGCAGGGAAATCCAGCTCCGCTTTTCGGCCAATTCTACGCTGCCCGCTATCCAGGCCGATCCTGACCGACTGACTCAGGTTTTGTTGAATCTGTATCTGAACGCCATTCATGCGATTGGTCGTCAGGGCACGATCACGGTTGAAGCGAATGAAAGCAGCGGCGATCGCGTTAAAATTGTGGTTACCGATAGCGGGAAGGGAATTGCAGCGGAACAGCTGGAGGCCATTTTTACGCCTTACTTTACAACCAAAGCTGACGGAACCGGCCTCGGGCTGGCGGTGGTGCAGAACATTATCGAACAGCATGGTGGCACCATTCAGGTGGTAAGCGTTGAGGGCAAAGGTGCGACCTTTACTCTTTGGCTGCCGACCAAAGCGAAACAACAGGATTAACAAGGATGACGCGCGGAAAAATCAATATTCTGGTAGTAGATGACGATATCAGCCACTGCACCATTTTACAGGCGCTGCTGCGCGGCTGGGGTTATGAGGTCGCGCTGGCCTATAGCGGGCGAGCGGCGCTGGAACAGGTGCGCGAACGCGTATTTGATTTAGTGCTGTGTGATGTACGCATGGCGGAGATGGACGGTATCGCAACGCTGAAAGAGATTAAAGCGCTGAATCCGGCGATTCCGGTCTTGATCATGACGGCGTTCTCCAGCGTAGAGACCGCCGTTGAGGCGCTTAAAACCGGGGCGCTGGACTACTTAATCAAGCCGCTGGATTTTGACCGTCTGCAGGAGACGCTGGAAAAGGCGCTGGCGCATACGCGGGAAATGGGCGCTGAATTGCCGTCAGCGTCGGCTGCGCAGTTTGGCATGATTGGCAGCAGTCCGGCGATGCAGAAGTTGCTCAATGAAATCGCGATGGTTGCGCCCTCAGATGCGACAGTGCTCATTCACGGAGACTCCGGCACGGGCAAAGAACTGGTGGCCCGGGCGCTGCATGCCAGCAGCGCCCGTCGCGATAAGCCGCTGGTGACGCTCAACTGCGCGGCGCTTAATGAATCGCTGCTGGAGTCCGAACTTTTTGGTCACGAGAAAGGGGCGTTTACCGGGGCGGATAAACGCCGGGAAGGGCGCTTTGTGGAAGCCGATGGTGGCACGTTATTTCTTGATGAAATTGGCGATATCTCACCGCTGATGCAGGTGCGTTTGCTGCGGGCTATCCAGGAGCGAGAAGTACAGCGGGTTGGCAGCAACCAGACTATTGCGGTTGATGTCCGGCTGATAGCCGCTACGCATCGCGATCTAGCAGAGGAAGTCAGCGCCGGGCGCTTTCGTCAGGATCTCTACTATCGTCTGAACGTCGTCACCATTGAAATGCCAGCGCTGTGCCAGCGCCGGGAAGATATTCCGCTGTTAGCCGAACATTTTCTCCAGCGTTTTGCCGCGCGTAACCGTAAAGCGGTGAAAGGCTTTACTCCGCAGGCGATGGATCTGCTGATCCACTACGACTGGCCGGGCAATATTCGTGAGCTGGAAAATGCGATTGAGCGCTCGGTGGTGCTGCTGACGGGGGAATATATTTCCGAACGTGAACTGCCGATGGCGATTGCCGCGACGCCGATAAAAATGGAATTCAGTGGCGAGATCCAACCGCTGGTGGATGTCGAAAAGGAGGTGATTCTGGCGGCGCTTGAAAAAACGGGCGGCAATAAAACGGAAGCCGCCCGTCAGTTAGGCATTACGCGTAAAACGCTGCTGGCGAAAATTTCGCGTTAGCGTTGCTCGCGTTCAATGGCGCGCCAGCCGATGTCGTTACGGCTGAAGCTGCCATCCCAGCGGATGTCGGTCATCAGGGCGTAAGCGCGTTTCTGCGCTTCAGCCACGGTGTTACCCAGCGCGGTGGCGCACAGCACGCGACCACCGTTGGTCAGCACGCGATCGTCTGCAGACAGTTTGGTACCCGCGTGGAACACTTTACCGTCAGCGACGTCTTCCAGCGGCAGACCGTGGATCTCATCGCCGATATTGTAATTACCCGGATAACCTCCGGCGGCAATGACCACACCCAGCGAGGCGCGTTCGTCCCACTCGGAGGTTTTCTCATCCAGCTTGCCGTCACAGGCGGCGAGGCACAGCTCCACCAGATCGGACTTCATGCGCAGCATGATCGGCTGGGTTTCCGGATCGCCGAAGCGGCAGTTAAACTCGATAACCTTTGGGTTGCCCTGCTTGTCGATCATCAGGCCCGCATAAAGGAAACCGGTGTAGGTGTTACCTTCCGCCGCCATGCCTTTCACGGTTGGCCAGATGATGCGTTCCATGGTGCGCTGATGCACTTCATCAGTTACCACCGGCGCTGGTGAGTAAGCACCCATCCCGCCGGTGTTTGGGCCGGTATCGCCATTGCCCACGCGCTTATGGTCCTGGCTGGTGGCCATCGGCAGCACGTGCTCACCGTCGACCATGACAATAAAGCTCGCTTCTTCACCGTCGAGGAACTCTTCAATCACGATGCGGTGGCCCGCGTCGCCAAACGCGTTACCGGCCAGCATGTCATGAACCGCGGCTTCGGCTTCCTCCAGCGTCATCGCCACGATAACGCCTTTCCCGGCAGCCAGACCATCGGCTTTGATAACGATCGGCGCGCCTTTCTCGCGCAGGTAAGCCAGCGCTGGTTCGATTTCGGTGAAGTTCTGGTACTCCGCCGTTGGGATCTGGTGGCGCGCGAGGAAATCTTTGGTGAAGGCTTTGGAGCCTTCCAGCTGCGCGGCGCCTTCGGTTGGGCCGAAGATTTTCAGACCGGCGGCGCGGAACGCATCGACCACGCCAATCACCAGCGGCGCTTCCGGGCCAACGATGGTCAGATCGATCTTCTCGTTCTGGGCAAAGTCCAGCAGCGCCGGGATATCGGTTACTCCGATGGCCACGTTTTGCAGCGTGGGCTCCAGCGCGGTGCCCGCATTGCCCGGGGCGACAAATACCGTTTTGACTTTTGGCGACTGCGCCGCTTTCCACGCCAGGGCGTGCTCGCGCCCGCCGTTGCCAATCACTAATACTTTCATCGTCTGCTCCGTGGATTAATGGCGGAAGTGGCGCATATCGGTAAATACCATCGCAATGCCGTGTTCATTGGCGGCGGCAATCACTTCGTCATCGCGAATAGAACCACCCGGCTGGATCACGCAGGTCACACCGGCGGCAGCAGCGGCATCAATCCCGTCGCGGAACGGGAAGAAAGCGTCAGAAGCCATTGCAGAACCTTTCACTTCCAGGCCTTCGTCGGCCGCTTTGATCCCGGCGATTTTCGCGGAGTACACGCGGCTCATCTGGCCTGCGCCTATGCCAATAGTCATGTTCTCTTTGGCATAAACAATGGCATTGGATTTCACGAACTTCGCCACTTTCCAGCAGAACAGCGCATCGCGCAGCTCCTGCTCGGTCGGCTGACGTTTGGACACCACGCGCAGTTCACCTTCGGTCACCATACCCAGGTCACGGTCCTGAACCAGCAGACCGCCGTTAACGCGTTTAAAGTCCAGGCCCGGAACGCGCTGCGCCCATTGGCCGCAGACCAGCACCCGAACGTTCTGCTTGGCAGCGGTAATTTTCAGTGCTTCTTCGGTGGCGGATGGGGCGATGATCACTTCCACGAACTGGCGGGAGATGATCGCCTGCGCGGTTTCAGCATCCAGCTCGCGGTTAAAGGCGATGATGCCGCCGAACGCGGAGGTCGGGTCGGTTTTATAGGCGCGGTTGTAAGCGTCAAGAATAGAGGTACTTACTGCTACGCCACACGGGTTAGCGTGCTTAACGATCACACAGGCTGGCTCGTTGAATTCTTTCACGCACTCCAGCGCCGCATCGGTATCGGCGATGTTGTTGTAGGAAAGTGCTTTGCCCTGTACCTGCTGCGCGGTGGCAACGGAGGCTTCTTTAACATTCTCTTCTATATAGAAGGCAGCCTGCTGGTGGCTGTTCTCGCCGTAGCGCATATCCTGCTTCTTAATGAAGTTCAGGTTCAGCGTACGTGGGAAGCGACCGGCGGCTTCTTTGCTTTCACCGTGGTAGGCCGGAACCATGCTGCCGAAGTAGTTGGCGATCATGCTGTCGTAAGCGGCGGTGTGTTCGAAGGCTTTAATCGCGAGATCGAAACGGGTGTCGAGGGTCAGAGAACCGTCGTTGGCATCCATCTCTTTAATAATGGCGTCGTAGTCGCTGCTCTTCACAACGATAGCTACATCTTTATGGTTCTTGGCAGCGGAGCGCACCATGGTCGGGCCGCCAATATCAATGTTCTCTACTGCATCTTCCAGAGAACAGCCTTCGCGGGCGACGGTCTGGGCGAATGGATACAGGTTAACAACCACCATATCGATAGGCGCGATACCATGTTGTTCCATTATTCCGTCATCCTGACCGCGACGACCAAGAATGCCACCGTGGACCTTCGGATGCAGGGTCTTCACGCGTCCATCCATCATTTCCGGGAAGCCGGTGTAATCGGAAACTTCGGTCACTGGCAGACCTTTCTCCGCTAACAGGCGCGCAGTGCCACCTGTAGACAGCAGCTCCACACCACGTGCGGAAAGTGCCTGAGCGAATTCGATGATACCGGCCTTGTCAGAAACACTGAGCAGAGCGCGGCGGACTGGACGACGTTGTTGCATGGTAAATCCCCTGGATTTGACTATTACAGAGAGCGTTAGGTGAATTCTTGGCTAAAAACTCAGCTAACGCCCCTTACGGGGCATCCTTGTTGTGCGGGGGCATTGTAACGAAAACGTTTGCGCAACGCTCGCGAATTTTTAATTTTCGATTTTGACCTCTTCTTTTTCAGTTGAAAGAGGCTGATATAACGAGAGGATCGTAGAAACGATCGTGTGGTTTGTGGATAACTCTGTGCGTAAATGGGTATAAGACGGGGTTTTGCTGTGGAATGCAGCAGTCAGTCATTTTTCTGTCATTTAAGGGTTGCGGGCCACAGGAAACTCCCTATAAT
>NZ_JAOWEQ010000028.1:0-83754 GCF_030336505.1 Citrobacter sp. Cf116
GCTTGTAATCCGTTGTTCCGTGTCAGTGGAGGCGCATTATAGGGAGTTATTTCAGGCTGACAAGGGGAAATTTAAAATAATCTTCCGAGTGCGTATTTTTTATTCTTTACGTTTATTTTAACGACGTTTTGTTGGTTAATTGGGCTATTTCCCGCGCGAATCTCGCAACCTGTTCCCAATCGGTATACACCACTTCTTTATTCGTATCCGTTTCACCACCTGACATCTTCATTATCAGTTGGATCATAACGCGGTCATACCAGCGATAGCGGGGATACAGCAAAGCACCCGCAATGACTGCACTGTGATCTGGTCGCCACGGCGAACTCATCAGGAACTTACGCGCATAGCTGTTGGTTTGCGGCGTACGTTTCTCCGGTTTACGGGCAACGAGGTTTACGGAGTAGAACGCACTCGGCATCGAATTCAGCCGTGTGGCATGCTTTTTCACAAACTCCTGAAAAGAAGCATGGTAATGACCATAGCGAATCGAGGCGCCAATCACCACGCTGTCATAATTTTGCCAGTCCGGCTCCGCGGTACGATGCAAATTAACAACATCTGCCCAAACGCCCAGCTCTTTGAGTTCAGAAGCCAGATATTCCGCGATTTCACGCGTTTGTCCGTCCCGGGAAGAAAAAAGAATCAGTGTTTTCACGTGTTACTCCATTATTCACGCCAGAAGGTAGGGGTAAAGAGCACCAGCAGAGTAAAGACCTCCAGACGACCAAACAGCATATTGGCAATCAGGATCCACTTCGCCACAGGGTTCATACTGGCAAAGTTGTCGGCAACAACCCCCAGTCCAGGCCCCAGGTTATTCAACGTTGCCACAACAGAGGCAAACGCGGAGAAGTCATCAACGCCGGTCGCAATAATCGCCAGCATACTGATAATAAAGACCAACGCATAGGCAGAGAAGAATCCCCATACGGCTTCAAGAATTCGCTCCGGCAACGCACGGTTACCCAGTTTGATACTGTAAACCGCATTCGGATGAACCAGTCGTTTCAATTCGCGGTTGCCTTGCTTAAACAGCAGCAGGATACGAATCACCTTCAAGCCCCCCCCCGTCGACCCGGCACAGCCGCCGATAAAAGCAGAACACAGCAGCAGCACCGGCAGGAACAGCGGCCAGCGGGCAATACTGTCCGTGGTAAATCCGGCAGTCGTCGCCATCGATACCACCTGGAAAAAGGCCTGGTTGATCGTCGTGAGCGCCGAGCCATAGGTATTGTGTATCCACAGCACCAACGTACAGACAGCCACCAGCGTCAACTGCACGCCGATGAACATGCGGAATTCCGGATCGCGCCAGTAAACCTTCAGACTACGCCCACTTAATAAAGAGAAGTGCAGACCATAGTTACAACCGGAGATCAGCAAGAAGATAGCAATAATCGTATTAATCGTGGGACTGTCGAAATACCCCACGCTGGCATCGTGTGTGGAAAAACCACCGATGGCAATCGTGGCAAAACTGTGCCCAATGGCGTCAAACGCGGGCATCCCGGCAAACCATAGCGCCAGCGCGCACGCCACCGTCAGTAATACATAGATAAGCCACAGCGTTTTCGCCGTTTCGGCAATACGCGGGCGCATCTTATTATCTTTCAGCGGCCCCGGCATTTCTGCCCGATAGAGCTGCATCCCACCCACGCCAAGAATAGGCAGGATAGCCACCGCCAGCACGATGATCCCCATCCCGCCGAACCATTGCAGCATCTGGCGATAGAAGAGAATCGCGTGTGGCAATGAATCCAGCCCCACCAGCGTCGTCGCACCGGTAGTGGTCAATCCGGAAAAGGATTCAAAAAAAGCGTCGGTTATCGTCAGGTTAGGGCTTTCCGCAAAGATGAACGGTAGCGCACCCACGCTGCCCAGAACGGTCCAGAACAAAACGACAATCAGAAATCCTTCGCGCGATTTCAGCTCGCCCTTCTCTTTACGGTTTGGCCACCACAGCATGGAGCCGATCGCCAAAGCAACGAAGAAAGTTTGGGTGAATGCACGCCCTGCCCCGTCACGGTAGATGAGCGCTACCAGTCCAGGGATAATCATTGTCCCCGAGAATAAGATGACCAGTAGTCCAACGATTCGGGTGATGGCGCGAAAATGCATCTCTGCCGCTTCCTTAGTTCTTTAAAATGAGGTGGGGATTATTCTTCAATCGCTAACAATTGCAATGAACCACGACTAAAATCCGCCAGTTTTGCCGAAAACTCATCCACTTTGGCAAAAGGAAGCGCCACCCTGAGTCGAACAAAAGCCTGGTAATCACTGGCAACAACTTTACCGTCAAACTGCCCCAGCAAGGCTTCAATGCCTGCCAGCTGACCGTACTCACACTGCAAAGTATATTCGGTTAATGGCGTCTTGCGCTGTGTCGTTAACTGGCGCAACGCCTGATTCACACCGCCGCCGTAAGCTTTTACCAACCCTCCAGTACCGAGAAGGATACCGCCGTAGTAGCGCACGACTACAGCGGTAATCTCACCGACACCGCTCCCCATCAGTTGCGCGAGCATCGGTTTACCTGCCGTACCCGCCGGTTCGCCATCGTCTGAAAATCCCAACTGCTGCGAGTCATTGGGCGCACCCGCCACCCATGCCACGCAATGGTGGCGGGCGTCCGGGTGTTCCGCTTTGACTGACTCAACAAACGCTTTTGCCGCTTCTACGCCGTCCGTATGGGCGAGCAGCGTAATGAAGCGGCTTTTTTTGATCTCTTCGACGACGCTAACCGGCGCCGCAGGGATTAACCAACTGTCCATTACGCCAGTTTCAAATCCCGCGTCATGTTTTCGATATTGTTTTCGTGGACCACCACGTTGTCTTCAATACGAATACCGCCGAACGGTTTCAGGGCTTCAATTTTCTGCCAGTTGAAGTGTTTGCTGAACTGCCCTTCACGCCATGGCGCCAGCAGAGATTCAATGAAGTAAATGCCCGGTTCGATGGTCAGAACCATGCCCGGTTGCAATACGCGGGTGCAACGCAGGTAAGGATACTTCGACGGCGCGGCCAGATGGGTACCACTGTCATCCTGCATAAAGCCAGCGACATCATGTACCTGCAGGCCCAGCGGGTGACCAATGCCGTGTGGCATAAACGGCCCGGTAAGATCGTTTTCTACCATCGCCTCTTCACTCATATCGGTGATGATTTGATGCTTACGCAGCAGCTTCGCGATGCGCTGATGGAACTGAATGTGGTAATCCACGTAGCTGGTACCTGCTTTCATGGTGGCAATCAGCGCCAGCTCTTCGTCGTTAACGTCTTTCACCAGATGCGCATAGTCGTTGTCGCTTTTCGCCGACCAGGTACGCGTCAGGTCTGCCGCATAGCCGTTGTATTCCGCGCCAGCGTCGAGCAGGAAGCTGCGGATTTCAGACGGCGCCTGATGATCCAGCTTGGTGTAATGAAGAACCGAAGCATGCTCGTTAAGCGCCACGATGTTGCTGTATGGCACGTCGGTGTCGCGGTGACCGGTGGCAGTCAGGTAAGCGAGGTTGATGTCAAACTCGCTCATTCCGGAACGGAACGCTTCTTCTGCTGCACGGTGTCCATTTACCGCCATTTTCTGCGCTTCGCGCATACAGGCCAGTTCGTAGTCCGTTTTATAGGCACGGTAATAATGCAGGTAGTCAATCACCCCTTTCGGGTTGATGTTGCTGGCCGCGATGTCCAGTTGCAGGGCACGTTCCGGAACCGGGCCAATGTAACCGATATTGCCGCGAGCAGCTGGCAGTTGGCTACCGATACCATCCGCTTTCGGCAGCGCGATGATCTCGATTTCTTCCGTCCAGAAAGAGGTAGGCAGCGGCTCAACGTTGTGCCAGTAATCGACCGGCAGGTAGAACCACAGTTTCGGCTTGTTTACGCCATCCACCAGCAACCAGCAGTTAGGAACCTGCGTGACAGGCACCCAGGCTTTGAATTGCGGATTGACCTTAAACGGGTACGGATGATCGTCGAGAAAGACGTTAACAAGTTCGCCTGAGTGAATAAGTAACGCATCCAGCTTGAAGCGCTCCAGCGCGTCGCGCGTCCGTTCTTGTAAGGTAACGATATGATTTTTATAGAGTGCGGCCAGTGATTCCATTTTCTACCCTTCTGTTTTTTTGACCTCAAGTCTCCGCATCTTAGCACATCGCTTTGTGAGTGCGTGATTTCTGCCGAGCGTGATCGAATCGTCATTTCTTTAATCATTCATTTGCATTTTATTAACATAAAACACACACTTCGATTCATCTGGTATGACCAGATCACCTTGCGGATTCAGGAGACTGACATGCTTTACAAAGGCGACACCCTGTACCTCGACTGGCTGGAAGATGGCATCGCCGAACTGGTGTTCGATGCCCCTGGTTCGGTCAATAAACTCGACACGGCCACCGTTGCCAGCCTGGGCCATGCGCTTGATGTGCTGGAAAAACAACCGAATTTAAAAGGGCTGCTTCTGCGCTCTAACAAAGCAGCCTTTATTGTTGGTGCCGATATCACCGAATTCCTTTCACTGTTCCTCGTACCTGAAGAGCAACTGAGCCAGTGGCTGCATTTTGCCAACAGCGTCTTTAACCGCCTCGAAGATCTACCTGTTCCGACCCTCTCAGCGGTAAATGGTTATGCGTTGGGCGGTGGCTGCGAGTGTGTCCTGGCAACCGATTATCGTCTGGCAACGCCGGACCTGCGCATTGGCCTGCCGGAAACCAAGCTGGGCATTATGCCGGGCTTTGGCGGCTCTGTGCGTATGCCACGTATGCTGGGTGCGGACAGCGCTCTGGAAATTATTGCGGCAGGTAAAGACGTTGGTGCTGAGCAGGCGCTAAAAATCGGTCTGGTCGATGGCGTAGTGAAGCAAGACAAACTGCTTGATGGCGCGATCGCGGTATTACGTCAGGCGATTAACGGCGACCTCGACTGGAAAGCCAAACGTCAGCCGAAACTGGAGCCGTTGAAACTCAGCAAAATTGAAGCGGCTATGAGCTTTACCATCGCCAAAGGCATGGTGGCACAGACGGCAGGTAAGCATTATCCCGCACCGATTACCGCGGTAAAAACTATTGAAGCAGCGGCTCGTTTTGGCCGTGAAGAAGCGCTGAATCTGGAAAATAAAAGCTTTGTGCCACTGGCGCACACCAGTGAAGCTCGCGCGCTGGTTGGGATCTTCCTTAACGATCAGTTCGTGAAAGCCAAAGCCAAAAAGCTCACCAAAAATATTGAAGCACCAAAGCAAGCGGCAGTGCTGGGTGCAGGCATTAT
The DNA here is from genome assembly GCF_030336505.1 of Citrobacter sp. Cf116. Lineage (NCBI taxonomy): Bacteria > Pseudomonadati > Pseudomonadota > Gammaproteobacteria > Enterobacterales > Enterobacteriaceae > Citrobacter > Citrobacter sp. Cf116. The sequence goes on from NZ_JAOWEQ010000028.1 coordinate 5,266, forward strand.
GGGCGGCGGCATCGCTTACCAGTCAGCCTGGAAAGGCGTGCCGGTTGTCATGAAAGATATCAACGACAAATCATTAACGCTGGGCATGACCGAAGCGGCCAAACTACTGAACAAACAGCTTGAGCGCGGCAAAATTGACGGTCTGAAAATGGCGGGCGTGATTTCCACTATTCATCCAACCCTCGACTATAGCGGTTTTGAGCGTGTGGACGTGGTGGTTGAAGCGGTCGTGGAAAACCCGAAAGTGAAAAAAGCGGTACTGGCGGAAACCGAAGATCAGGTACGCCCGGACACCGTACTGGCGTCGAATACCTCGACCATCCCAATCAACGAGCTGGCCAGCGCGCTCAAGCGCCCGGAAAACTTCTGTGGGATGCACTTCTTTAACCCAGTACACCGCATGCCACTGGTTGAGATCATTCGCGGCGAGAAAAGCTCGGATGAAACCATCGCCAAAGTTGTCGCATGGGCAAGCCAGATGGGCAAAACGCCAATTGTGGTCAACGACTGCCCCGGTTTCTTCGTGAACCGCGTGCTGTTCCCGTATTTTGCCGGTTTCAGCCAGCTGCTGCGCGATGGGGCGGATTTCCGCAAAGTCGATAAAGTCATGGAAAAACAGTTTGGCTGGCCGATGGGCCCGGCTTATCTGCTGGACGTGGTGGGAATTGATACCGCACATCACGCGCAGGCAGTGATGTCCGCAGGCTTCCCTCAGCGTATGCAGAAAGATTATCGCGACGCGATAGACGCCCTGTTTGATGCTAACCGTTTCGGACAGAAAAACGGTCTTGGATTCTGGCGTTATAAAGAAGACAACAAGGGCAAGCCGAAAAAAGAAGAGGATGCCACCGTTGATGATCTGCTGGCAGAAGTCAGCCAGCCGAAACGCGAATTCAGTGATGAAGAGATTATCGCTCGCATGATGATCCCAATGGTCAACGAAGTGGTACGGTGCCTGGAAGAAGGCATTATAGCCAGCCCGGCAGAAGCCGATATGGCACTGGTGTATGGCCTGGGCTTCCCTCCGTTCCACGGCGGCGCGTTCCGCTGGCTGGATACGCTCGGCAGCGCGAAGTATCTCGATATGGCCCAGCAGTATCAGCACCTCGGAGCGCTGTATGAAGTTCCGGCTGGTCTGCGTGATAAGGCGCGCCATAACGAACCGTATTATCCCCAGGTTGAGCCTGCCCGCCCGGTTGGCAGCCTGAAAACGGCTTAAGGAGTCACAATGGAACAGGTTGTAATTGTTGATGCGATCCGTACCCCGATGGGCCGTTCAAAAGGGGGGGCGTTTCGTAACGTGCGGGCAGAAGATCTCTCCGCACACTTAATGCGTAGCCTGCTGGCGCGTAATCCGGCACTGGATCCAACCGCGCTGGATGACATTTACTGGGGCTGTGTGCAGCAAACGCTGGAGCAGGGTTTCAACATCGCCCGTAACGCCGCGCTGCTGGCGGAAATTCCGCACTCCGTTCCGGCGGTCACCGTGAACCGCCTGTGCGGTTCATCAATGCAGGCGCTGCACGACGCGGCACGTATGATCATGACCGGCGATGCTCAGGCGTGCCTGATTGGTGGCGTGGAGCATATGGGCCATGTACCAATGAGCCACGGCGTTGATTTCCATCCGGGCATGAGCCGCAACGTAGCAAAAGCGGCGGGGATGATGGGTCTGACCGCAGAAATGCTCTCCCGCATGCACGGCATCAGCCGTGAAATGCAGGATGCTTTCGCCGCACGTTCACATGCTCGCGCCTGGGCTGCAACACAGTCTGGCGCATTTAAAAACGAAATCATCCCAACCGGCGGTCATGATGCCGACGGCGTGCTGAAGCAGTTTAACTACGATGAGGTTATCCGCCCGGAGACAACCGTTGAAGCGCTCTCCACCCTGCGCCCGGCGTTCGATCCGGTTAGTGGAACGGTCACTGCCGGTACATCCTCCGCGCTCTCCGACGGCGCAGCGGCGATGCTGGTGATGAGTGAAAGTCGCGCCCGTGAGCTGGGTCTGACGCCACGAGCCCGTATTCGTTCGATGGCTGTTGTTGGCTGCGACCCGTCAATCATGGGTTACGGTCCGGTTCCAGCCTCAAAGCTGGCGCTGAAAAAAGCGGGACTCTCCACCAGCGACATCGGCTTGTTTGAGATGAACGAAGCCTTTGCCGCTCAGATCCTGCCGTGCATTAAAGATCTGGGACTGATGGAGCAGATAGACGAGAAGATCAACCTCAACGGCGGCGCGATCGCTCTGGGCCACCCACTGGGATGCTCCGGGGCACGTATCAGCACCACCCTGCTCAACCTGATGGAACGTAAAGACGTGCAGTTTGGTCTGGCGACGATGTGTATCGGGTTAGGTCAGGGCATCGCGACGGTATTTGAGCGAGTTTAATCAAAGATAAATTTCCCTAAATAATTCGCGCTGCATCGCGGCGGCAACTGAGCGAATCCCCGGGAGCATAGATAACTATGTGACCGGGGTGAGCAAAGGCAGCCAACAAAGAGGCAGTGTGAATTATGACGGGGAAAGGTTTAGTTGCCGTTCTTCCCGCCTGTCAGGGGCGGGTTTTTTATTTCCATGAACTACCACGCACCACTAACTGCACCGGCAACAGCAGATTCTCTTCCTGATTTTCTTCCAGCAATAAACGCAGCGCTTCACGCCCCAATTGTTGTTTATCAACCGCAATGGTGGTGAGTGGTGGATGTGACCAGGCCGCAGCATCAATATCATCAAACCCCACCAACGCAAGATCTTCCGGGATACGTATACCCTGCTGCGCACACACCCGTTGAACAACCAGCGCTGCCGCGTCGTTATAGGCAAAAATAGCGTCGGGCGGCTCTGGCAGACTGAGCAATTCATTAATCGCCTCCACCAAAGATTGCTCGGTATCCAGCAGTGGCGGCGCAATGGCTTCATACTCTGGCGGCATCAGCAAACGGGCTTCATACAATGCCTGACGGTAGCCCTTCTCGCGCTGACGGATGCTGTAGTGCGCAAGCGAACTGGCAAGAAAAGCGATACGGCTACGCCCTTGCGCAATCAGATGTTGCGTGGCCAGATAACCGCCCTGGGTATTGTCCGGGTTCACGCAAGGCAGGCCCGGCGCCCAGAGATCCACCAGCACCAACGGCAGTTTCATCTGTTGCAGCAAGCCAAGTAATTCAGGCTCAAAAAATCCCGCGCAGATCAGCGCATCAGGCTGGTGCAACATCACCTGCTCACTCACTGCATCGCCAGGACCAATGGAGAGAAAGCTCAGCGCAATACCATGGTCACGACAGTTATCTTCTATCCCCAGCAGCAGTTGAGAATAAAACGGCAATGCCCGGCTGATATTGTGCTGGCGGTGCAGCAAAAACAGGACGCGTTTGATCTTGTCTGCACGCAGGCGAGAAAAATCATAACCCTGCTGCTGCGCCACAGAAATAATGCGCAGCCGGGTATCTTCACGTAGCCCTGGCTGCCCTTTCAGGGCGCGGGAAACCGCGCCAACCGAGACACCACAAGCTTCGGCAATGTCCCTGATACGTACAGGTTTCGTCATGTCACTCTCATTGATTTACGCTGGCCTTTTGCGCCCCCAGCCAGGCCGCGCCGCGTACGCCGCTGCTGTCACCGTGTCGGGCCTGAACGATCGGCGTACGGCACTGTTTACCAAATACGTACTGCGCCACTCGCGCCTGCAAGCCTGAGTACAGTAAAGTGATATTGGATACCCCACCGCCCAGCACGATAACATCGGGATCGAGCGTATTCACCACCCCCGCCAACGCGCGCGCCAGCTGATCGCAATAGCGTTCCCATAACAAACAGGCATCTGCATCACCCGATTCTACCCGTTGCATAATATGTGGCACACCTGCATGTTGCGCGGTGTGATTCATATACTGACGCTCCAGGCCGCTGCCGGAAATAAAGCTCTCAATACAGTTCACCTGTCCGCAATAGCATGTCACTTCAGCCCCATCCCGAGATTCGTGGTAGCGCGGCAATGCATTATGTCCCCACTCTCCTGCACAGGCGTTAGGCCCAGAGATCAAACGGTTATCGATGCATAGTCCACCGCCGCAACCGGTACCGAGGATCACGCCAAATACCACGCTATGCCCGTTTCCGCTACCGTCCATCGCTTCCGACAGGGTAAAGCAGTTGGCATCATTAGTAACAGGCACGGGTATTCCTAACGCTCGCTCAAGGTCTTGAGCAAAAGCCTGCTGATTCAACACCAGGATGTTCGAATTCTTAATCAAACCTTCGCTATCCACCGCGCCAGGCACTCCAACACCAACCGATAAAGACTGATTAACGGCCAGTCTGGCCTTAGAAATCATCTCCGTCACGGCCTGGAAAAAATCACCGTAACTCTGCTTTGGTGTCGCACATCGCTCGCGGTAAACAATTTCACCCGCGTTATCAATCACCACCGCTTCAATTTTAGTCCCGCCGATATCCAGTCCGAGCCTCATGGTTTTCCCTCGTTGATGTCCAGCAATGTGATGCGATACAGCTTGCCTATTTTGTTTACTAAACAAAATGAGACCCGTCACAAAAAATCAGTTTTATGGTTAATAGATAGGAAAAACATGTTTACTAAAAATGTTCTGAAAAGAGGAGTTGTGAGACCAGGCTTGCACCCTGTTAGAAGAAGTAAGGTTGGTGATGGATGCGCCGGAAGGACTCCGGCGCACAGCGCTTAAATGAACGCGAACGCGTCGCCAAACAGGCGATCTTCACGTGCCTGACGCTCATTACAGAACAGGTCGCGCGCGATTTTTGCCATCTCAAAACGACCAGCAATGTAGATATCGTGTTCCGCCAGAGTACCGTAATCCTGCAATACTGCCGTTAACACGGTTCCCGTACGACCACGCCAGCCGTCTTCAGGCTGCTCTACCACCGGCTCAACACGCAGGTTCGGGTGATTCACCGACAATGCTTCCAGCTCTGAGAGATCGTAGAGATGCTTCTCTTCGCGCCCGCCCCAGTAAATCGTGATATCGCGGTTGGGATTGCGTGCCAGCGCGGTAAGCAGAATAGAACGCACGTAAGAGAATCCTGTACCTCCGGCAATCAGGATCAGCGGGCGCTCGTCTTCATCACGCAGCCAGGCTTCGCCATGCGGAATATCGACCTTGATTTCCCGGTCTTTCAGAATACGGTCCATCACGGCCATGGCGTAAAGATTTAGCTCAGAGGCGCCAACGTGCAGCTCAATGAATCCTTGCTCGTCCGGCGTTGATGCCATGGAGAACGGACGCTTATCCCTTTCGTCCATCACGACCATTAAATACTGGCCAGCACGAAAGGAAAACGCCGCGTCTGGCACTAAACGAACGCGATATACGGTGTCAGTTATAGCTTCTACCGAGGTCACTTTACAGCTTAAGGTTGTCATGCGCTCTCTCTGTCGGATCAATAGGCAAAACGATCGCGCCTCAGGCGCTTTTGCCGTCATTAAAGATGGCCAGTTCATCCCAAATTGCGTCAATACGCGCAGTCACTTCAGGATCTTTTTTAATCGGGCGTCCCCATTCGCGTTGGGTTTCGCCCGGCCATTTATTTGTGGCATCCAGCCCCATTTTTGAACCAAGGCCGGAAACCGGCGAGGCAAAGTCCAGGTAATCAATTGGCGTATTCTCTACCAGTACCGTATCCCGGGCGGGGTCCATACGGGTAGTAATAGCCCAAATTACATCATTCCAGTCGCGCGCGTTAACGTCATCATCGCAGACAATAACAAATTTGGTGTACATGAACTGGCGCAAAAACGACCAAGCCCCCATCATGACGCGTTTGGCATGGCCTGCGTACTGTTTTTTCATCGTCACCACGGCCAGACGATATGAACAGCCTTCCGGAGGCAGGTAAAAATCGACGATTTCCGGGAACTGCTTTTGCAGAATAGGAACGAATACTTCGTTCAGCGCCACGCCGAGCACTGCTGGCTCATCAGGCGGACGTCCGGTATAGGTAGAGTGATAAATAGCATCTTCACGCTGGGTAATGTGGGTGACGGTAAAGACCGGGAAATTATCTACTTCGTTGTAGTAGCCAGTATGATCGCCATAGGGCCCTTCTGGAGCCAGCTCGCCCGGTTCGATGTACCCTTCCAGTACGATTTCTGCGCTGGCAGGCACTTCCAGGTCGTTGGAAATACATTTGACCACTTCGGTCTTGGTACCGCGCAACAGCCCGGCAAATGCATACTCGGATAATGTATCAGGAACGGGCGTCACGGCCCCCAGAATGGTCGCAGGATCTGCCCCCAACGCCACTGAAACCGGGAAACGTTCACCAGGATGCGCCGCGCACCACTCCTGATAATCAAGCGCGCCGCCGCGATGGGACAACCAGCGCATAATAAGCTTGTTTTTACCAATCAGCTGCTGGCGATAGATGCCCAGATTCTGCCGCTCTTTATGCGGACCACGCGTGACGGTGAGTCCCCAGGTAATCAGCGGCGCGGCATCTTCCGGCCAGCAGGTCATAATCGGAATGCGGTTTAAATCAACGTCATCGCCTGAGTAGATTTTTTGCTGACAAGGCGCACCACGCAACCGCTTAGTCGGCATGTTCAACACCTGCTTAAACTGCGGCAGCTTATCAAACAGATCGCGGAATCCTTTCGGTGGCTCTGGCTCTTTCAAAAACGCCAACAGTTTACCGACTTCTCGTAGCGCCGAGACATCTTCTTGTCCCATCCCCATCGCAACACGCTTTGGTGTGCCAAACAGGTTACACAGCACCGGCATTGAATAGCCTTTCGGATTCTCAAACAGTAACGCAGGCCCACCGGCACGCAGAGTGCGATCGGCAATTTCAGTAATTTCCAGGTGGGGATCCACCTCAAGCGAAATGCGTTTGAGCTCGCCCTGCTGTTCAAGCAGCGTCAGGAAGTCGCGTAAATCGTGATATTTCATGGCGTCCATTGTGGCCTCTTCGTAAGCGCTTCATTATACGGCGTTCATCATTGTGATGCTGTATTTTTGTTAAATTAGCGTGAACTCTGGCGATACATATAAGCCCTGGGAGTATATACCCATTGGGTTTCAGCCTGCGTTGAGGCGGGTATAATTAACTTAACGCATGGCTTTTGCTATGCTGGCGCTCAGAACAAGCGGATAAGAGTTATTATGCAATCCTGGTATTTACTGTACTGCAAACGTGGGCAACTTCAGCGAGCCCAGGAACACCTGGAAAGACAGGCGGTGAACTGCCTGACGCCTATGATCACCCTGGAAAAAATAGTGCGCGGTAAACGTACCACAGTCAGTGAACCACTATTCCCTAATTACATGTTTGTCGAGTTCGACCCGGAAGTGATCCACACCACCACTATCAATGCCACGCGTGGTGTCAGCCATTTCGTCCGTTTTGGCGCGACGCCTGCGACAGTACCTTCTCCCGTTATTCACCAGCTTTCTATCTACAAGCCTGAAGGAATTGTTGACCCGCAAACTCCTCAGCCAGGGGACAGCGTGATTATTACTGAAGGGGCGTTTGAGGGGCTAAAAGCGATCTTCACCGAACCGGATGGCGAAGCGCGTTCCATGCTACTGCTTAACCTGTTGAATAAAGAGGTTAAGCAGAGCGTGAAAAATACCGGCTTTCGGAAAATTTAAGCCGTTTAGAAGGTCACTTCGAACAGCGTTCGGACGTTAGCATCAATGGTTGCTGACAGCCATTGAGGATTTTCACCGCGCCAGTGGGCAATACGCTCAAGAATATGTGGCAGGTGCGCCGGTTCATTGCGCCGTGACGTCGGTTTAGGCGTTAAGTCGCGAGGGAGTAGGTAAGGCGCATCGGTTTCAATCAGCAGCCTTTCCACCGGAATAAACGGCAGCAGTTCCCGCAGTTCCATCCCCCGGCGCTCATCACAGACCCAGCCGGTGATACCGATATAGAGTCCCCGGTCCACGCAGTCCTGCATCTCCTGTCGCGTTCCGGTAAAACAGTGCAGCACCGCGCCTGGGAGGCTATCCAGCCACGGCTCCAGCAACGTCAGAAAACGCTCGTGGGCATCCCGACAATGCATGAAAATCGGCATCTGCAGTTCAGCAGCAATGCGCAGCTGCGCTTCAAAAGCACGTTCCTGCTCCTGCGGCGTGGAGAAATTGCGATTGAAATCCAGACCGCACTCGCCAATAGCGACCACCTCAGACTGGTTTGCCAGCGCGATAATCTCGTCTTCCGTTGAGGACTGCCATTGGCTGCTGTCATGCGGGTGCACGCCAGCCGTGGACCAGCAATGCGGATAATGCTGTGCCAACTTTAGCGCCTGCTGGCTTTCGTGCAGGTTTGTTCCGGTCAGAAGCATACCGTTTACGCCCGCAGCAAAGGCGCGCGCCACAACATCATCCCTGTCTTTTGCAAATTGTGAACTGGTTAAATTAACGCCAATGTCAAACATGCTACCTCCCATATGACAACCGCCCTGACGGGCGGTTGAATTTACTCTTCTGTTTTCTCGGTGGCTTCGGCTTCTTTTGCTTCTTCAGCCTCGTTGTCCTCATCTCGCGTACGTCGCTTGCCGACATAGAAACGAGAGAAGAAAACGCCCACTTCAAACAGGCAGTACATCGGTATCGCCAACAACGTTTGCGAGAAGACATCTGGCGGGGTCAGTAACATCCCGACGACGAATGCTCCCACCACAACGTAAGGTCGTTTCTTACGTAAATCGTCTGGCGTCGTAATGCCCATCCAGCATAGCAGCACAATGGCGACAGGGACCTCAAAAGAGACACCGAAAGCCATAAATAGCGCCATTACAAAGCTGAGATAGCTGGCAATGTCCGTTGATACCTGCACGCCTTGCGGAGCCGTGTTAGCCAGAAAACCAAACGCCAACGGGAAGACGACAAAATAGGCGAATGCCATGCCGATGTAGAACAGCAACGAACTGGAGACTAGCAGCGGCACAACCAGGCGACGTTCATGTTTGTACAAAGCAGGCGCAATGAATGCCCATACCTGGTAGAGGATCACTGGCGCTGACAGGATCAGCGACACCATGAAGGTCAACTTGATTGGCGTAAAGAACGGCGAAGCCACATCGGTGGCGATCATCGTTGCGCCCTGCGGCATCTGTTTAATCAGCGGCGCTGCAACCATATGGTAAATGTCGTTGGCAAAATAAACCAACGCCAGAAAGATCACGATTACCGCAATAATGCAGTTCAGGAGTCGCTTACGCAGCTCAATAAGATGCGTGATGAGCGGTTGGGTATCTTCTACAGACATGTTTACGGTTTATCACTCGACGAGGGTGAGGATTCGACAACAGGTGCGGCAGCTTTCTTTTCTGCATCCATCAACGTGGCGGAAGCGTTTTCCGTCGGCTCTGGCGTTTTAGCACCCGTGGATTCCGGTTTTTGCTCCGGCGAACTGGCCTGATTTTCAGCGGCGGCAGGGGTGACCCCTTCTCGCTGCGCTTCACCTTCTTTCACCACCGGATTATGGATAGTGTGCGCTTCATCGCTCGCTTTCTCAGGATCGTGCACGCTGTATGAACGCTTCATCGATTCCGCCGCTTCACGCAGCTCATCCATTGACGCTTTCAGCTCCGGGGTCAGATTTGTCAGGCTCGCTTTCTCTACTTTCTTCAGGCTGTCCTGAAACTCCTGAAGCTTAAGCTCCTGGGTCAGTTCATTCTGAACAGTAGTTGCCAGGGAACGTAAAGCACGCACCCAGCCAGCCACCGTTTTTACCGCTACGGGTAATCGTTGCGGCCCCAGGACGATGAGGCCGATCACGAACACCAATAACAGTTCGCTAAAACCGATATCAAACACGGATTATACCTGCTCTTTATCTTGGCTTTTGGCGTCTTCCTTTTTCACTTCGCCCTGCTTATCGGTGATAGATTTAGCTGTAAAATCAGCGTCCTGGCTGGTTTTATCTTGCTTAGGCTCATCATCACCCATCGCTTTTTTGAAGCCTTTAATCGATGCGCCAAGATCGGAACCGATGGAGCCGAGTTTCTTGGTGCCAAATAGCAGTACAACGATGACGGCAATGATCAACAACTGCCAAATACTGATACCACCCATACATGTTCCTCTGTCATAGATGATGAATTAATAAGGCCGTAGTATACGTTACACGACCTGCCTTGGGCGATGAAAAATTCAGCGCATTTTGCGCCAGCCGATTAACCAGGCTAAGACGCCGCCTGCCATTAACCAGCCCGGCATAAGCCCCCACTCAGGACGGCTTACCAGCAGGAATGTTCCACTTAGCAACAATGTTGCGCCAATGCCCAATAAATAACGGGATTGTCCCTGGCGTACATGATTCGCGTGAAGCTCGCGGGCAATCTTATCAACACTGTGCTGTAAATATTTGCCCTGGCGCAAACTGTCATACACCAGTTCAGGTATTTCTGGCATTTTTTCGACCCAGAACGGTGCTTTTTCTTTAAATGCCCTAACGAGCGCCGGAATACCGACCTGATCTTTAATCCAGGATTCAAGGAATGGCTTAGCCGTTTTCCACAAATCTAACTGCGGGTAGAGCTGTCGCCCGACACCCTCAACGTACAGCAGCGTCTTCTGTAGCAATACCAGTTGAGGCTGGACTTCCATATTGAAGCGGCGTGCAGTGTTGAACAGATTCAACAACACATGGCCAAAGGAAATCTCCGCCAGCGGTTTTTCAAAAATCGGCTCGCACACGGTACGAATGGCAAATTCAAACTCTTCTACGTTGGTATCCGGTGGAACCCAACCAGAATCCACGTGCAGTTCAGCAACTTTGCGGTAATCGCGGTTAAAGAACGCAATGAAGTTTTCAGCCAGGTAACGCTTATCTTCTTTGTTTAAAGAGCCCACAATCCCACAATCAATACCAATGTATTTCGGGTTTTCAGGGTGCTCATAACTGACAAAAATGTTCCCGGGGTGCATGTCCGCATGGAAAAAGCTGTCGCGGAAAACCTGAGTAAAGAAGACCTGAACACCACGTTCAGCCAGCAACTTCATATTGGTGCCGTTCTTCTCAAGCGTGGTGACATCTGAAACCGGGATACCGTAAATGCGCTCCATCACCATCATGTTCTGACTGCAATAGTCGGAATACACTTCCGGGATGTACAGCATCGGGCTATCTTCAAAATTACGTCGTAGCTGAATGGCGTTCGCCGATTCGCGCAGCAGATTTAGCTCATCAATCAACGTTTTTTCATATTCACGGACGACTTCTGTTGGTCGCAGGCGACGCCCATCTGGCAGCAGACGAGGAACCCAACGAGCCAGGCGGTAGATCAGTTTTAAATCCGCTTTGATGACCGGCAGTATGTCCGGGCGAATAACTTTGATCACCACCTCTTTGCCATTCGATTTCAATCGCGCAGTGTGAACCTGAGCAACAGACGCAGATGCCAGCGGCGTGATTTCAAAATCATCAAACCATTCCTCGACGGGCAGCCCGCCCATGGCCTCTTCGATTTGTTTTTTCGCTCTAAGCCCATCAAACGGGGCAACACGATCCTGCAATAGCGCAAGCTGATCGGCGATGTGCGGAGGGAAAAGGTCACGACGGGTGGAGAGCATCTGCCCAAACTTGATCCACACCGGGCCGAGTTCCTGTAAAGCCAGTCTCAGCCTTTCTCCCAGCGGTTTGTCTTTATGTCGGTTAGGCATCCAGAACAACGAGTAACGCCACAACCGAAGCGGCAGCGTGATTCGCATTTTGGGGATGAGTTCATCAAGACCGTAGCTTAAAAAAGTGCGAATGATGAAATAAAGGCGCCGTACTTCACCTGGCGTCATTTGGCCTCCAGTTTTTCCAGCCGTTTGGCCAGAGATTCGACCGCGCGCTCAACGGCTGCCGTTTCTTCAGCAAACCATGCAACCTCTAGTGGGCCAGGAGCCATGCGCCACTCTTCGGTGATCGCTTCGGCGACATAGCGCTGCTGGCGCTGAAAGTTATGGCACAGGAACTTCGCTCCACCACGCAAGACTTTGCTGACCCCTTCCGCGACGACATCGCCGGTATAGGGTGCTAACAGTTCTGCAGGATCCAACTCCGCCAGATCGGCCAGCACAACAAAGTTCTGTACTACCTGGATATCACCCTGGACTTCCAGTTCACCGCTGCGGATAAGCGTGGTGAGTTGCTGTCTGTCACGCAATTTCGGTAACACACTGGCATATGTGATTACGGTGCAATCGGCTTCGCCTTCCCACGCCCCCAGCACATCGACCTGGCGCTCACTAAACACCAGGACTAACGATGTTGAAAATCCTTTGAGATCAACACGTAGCACTTTGCCCTGTAAACGCGTTCTGGCTGACTTGAGCGCAGGAGAGCGGTACAGAAAGGTGTTGAGCAGATTTTCAACGCCTGCGGTCACTAAGGGTTTTAAAGGCATCCCCACTCTCCTGTCAGAACTTGTAACCACGATGCAGCGCAACGACACCTGCTGTCAGGTTGTAGTAATCAACGCTTTCGAACCCGGCATCTTGCATCATTGCTTTTAAGGTGTCCTGATCGGGATGCATGCGGATGGATTCCGCCAGATAGCGGTAGCTGTCCGCATCGCTTGCTACCATTGAACCTATACGCGGCAGAACATGGAAAGAGTACGCGTCGTAGGCTTTGCTCAACGGTTCGATAATCGGCTTGGAGAATTCCAGCACCAGTAGACGTCCGCCCGGCTTCAATACGCGGTACATGGAGCGTAATGCTTTGTCTTTATCCGTAACGTTGCGCAGACCGAAAGAGATGGTGATGCAGTCAAACGTGTTGTCAGGGAAAGGTAGTGCTTCCGCATTCGCCTGAACGTACTCAACGTTACCCACCACACCAATATTGCGCAGCTTTTCGCGACCCATTTTGAGCATTGAGTCATTGATATCCGCCAGCACAACTTTGCCGGTTTCGCCTACCATGCGAGAGAATTTCGCCGTCAGATCGCCGGTACCGCCTGCTAAATCGAGAACGGTTTGCCCGCGACGCACGCCACTGCAGTCAATGGTGAAGCGCTTCCACAAACGATGAATGCCGAATGACATTAAGTCATTCATAACGTCATATTTAGAGGCCACAGAATGAAAAACGTGGGCCACCATGTCAGCTTTCTGCTCTTTAGCGACGGTCTGAAAGCCAAAGTGCGTCGTTTCTTGTGAATTATCCACCATCTCAGTGCCTGCTCATTCAAAAAATGTTCGAGAAGTGTAACAGATTGGGCCAATTTGCCCTACCCTTCTGCCGGGTTCAACTACCCCAAATGGACTAGTTTGATTGCTGATTTACCGCTTCACCATCAGGGTAAGACGCATCTTGTTGCGTCTCAGGGACCGAGCGCAAACGGTACTCTTCATCCTGCGTAGTGGCTTGTTCAGCCAGCTCAGGATTAATCTCACGCTTAATTTCCACCCCTAAACTGCGAAACGCTTCTGCCTGCGACAGGACGTTTCCACGGCCTGAAGAGAGTTTTTTCATCGCCTGTCGGTAGTTGTCCTGGGCTTTGTCCAGGCTTTGACCTATTGCCGACATATCATCCACAAACAACCGCATCTTGTCATAAAGTTTGCTGGCCCGATCGGCAATTTGTTGCGCATTACGACTCTGATGCTCGTAGCGCCACAGATTGGCGATCGTGCGCAATGCCACCAACAGCGTGGTAGGACTCACCAGCATAATGTTATTTCTAAGCGCTTCGGTAATCAGTTCGGGCTGTCTGTCGAGCGCCAGCAAAAAAGCGGGCTCAACGGGGATAAACATCAGCACATAGTCAAGCGTACGCAGCCCCGGAAGCTGCTGATAGTCTTTGCGGCCCAGCAGACGAATGTGGTTGCGCACCGAGGCGATGTGCTCCTGCAACGCGCTCTCACGGGTGAATTCATCTTCAGCGTTAAAATAGCGTTCATAGGCGACCAGCGTCATTTTCGCATCAATCACCACATCTTTGCCCTGCGGTAATCGGACAATAACATCTGGCTGCATCCGCGAACGGGCGTCGTTTTCGATGCTGACCTGGGTTTCGTATTCATAGCCTTCGCGCAGACCAGAAGCCTCAAGCACCCGCGTGAGTACCACCTCGCCCCAGTTCCCCTGCGTTTTGTTATCACCTTTTAATGCCCGCGTCAGGTTTACCGCTTCCTGTGCCATCTGCGCATTCAGCTGCTGGAGATTACGAATTTCGTGCGCCAGAGTATGACGTTCCTGTGCCTCTTTACCAAAGCTGTCCTGAACCTGGCGTCGAAAACCGTCCAGTTGTTCGCGAAGCGGTGCCAGCAGGCTGTTCAGGCTTTGGCGATTTTGCTCATCTACGCGGCGATTGCTGTGCTCGAATATACGGTTCGCCAGATTTTCAAACTGCTCGCTCAGGCGCTGTTCGCTGTTGATCATCTGACGGATCTTATCTTCCGCATGCTGTTGCGTTGCTTCCAGCCGGGTAGTGACTTCACGGAGATCAGCTTCCAGAGAGGTGTTGATACTGTGCAGGCTGCGCAATTCGTTATTAAGCAGTTCGCACTCATCACGCCAGTGGGCTTCCTGTGAGAGTTGTTGCCGGGCGGCACTTAGCGCGATATCCAGTTCACGTCGTTCTTCGATGAGATCGGCACGGATTCTGTCGGCGTGCGCTTTTGTTGCCAGCCACCCAACCAGCAGCCCTGCGGCTAACGCCAACACGGCACTCATCATAATTGAAATATCCACAACGCCCCCTTACAGCAACGACTTACCCGCACAAAATAGAATTGTGCTGTATAAACGTCCAGTTTAAAAGGAATTTCCTGCGAGGTACTACGCAAAATAAAAAGGCCGAACGCGTCGGCCTTTTTGAATAGACGGGAGAATTACAGTAAACGACGCGCAGCTTCCACCACGATTTTTACCGCATGGCTTTCTGTTTGTTTCATCGTTTCCGCATTAGGGATCTCTTGCTGAGTACGGTTCACGATAACACCCGCGACCATACCGGCACGCAGACCCTGGCTTGCGCACATGGTCAGCAGCGTGGCAGATTCCATTTCGTAGTTCATAACGCCCATAGACTGCCACTCTTCCATCGAGCCTTTGAAACGGCTCACGACGCGACCAGAGAAGGTGTCGTAACGTTCCTGGCCCGGGTAGAAGGTGTCAGAAGACGCGGTAACGCCAATGTGGGTAGTGGCGCCGATAGATTTCGCCGCTTCCACCAGCGCGGTGGTGCACTCGAAGTCCGCAACGGCCGGGAACTCCATTGGCGCGAAGTGCAGGCTTGCGCCGTCCAGACGGACAGACGCCGTGGTGACCAGGACATCGCCCACGTTGATATGCGGCTGGATAGCGCCAGTCGTACCGATGCGCAGGAAGGTACGAATGCCCAGCTGTGCCAGTTCTTCTACGGCAATAGAGGTTGACGGGCCGCCGATACCGGTAGAGCAAACGATCACGGCTTTACCATCCAGCTCAGCACGCCAGGTAGTGAACTCGCGATGAGATGCCAGCTTAACCGGCTTATCCATCAGCGCGGCGATCTTTTCCACACGCTCCGGGTCGCCAGGGACGATAGCAAGCGTAGCCCCTTGTAAGTCGCTCTTAGTGAGGCCGAGATGAAAAACATCAGACTTAGACATAAAAACTCCTCTGTGAATCGGTTTTGTCAGAAGAAGCAAAAACACACTTTACCGAAGGCATGAACATATTTTCGTGACAGCCATCACTCTGATGTAAATCAATTGCATTCAATTACCATCAAGCAGTGATGCATATCACATAAATGATGCGATGTAAGGAAGCCCTGCACAAAAGATAGCCCGTTTAAGGCAATGTGGTTCGTTGCATGTGTCTATAGTTAACAATGCGCTTTTTGGCTGAATATTTAAGGGTACGGAGAATACCATGACAACACGACTATCTGGCTTTGCACCTGCTGTATCTCCACCGACGTCTACCACGGTTCACACTCCGGATAACGAAATTATCGCCGGTGTAACGTCCATACCTTCACAAGGCGATGATATGCCAGCGTATCACGCACGACCAAAACAAACCGATGGCCTGCTTCCCGTGGTCATTGTCGTGCAGGAGATTTTTGGTATTCATGAGCATATTCGTGACGTTTGCCGCCGTCTGGCTCTGGAAGGGTATCTGGCTATCGCCCCAGAACTCTATTTTCGCGAAGGCGATCCCAATGACTTTGCCGACATCCCCACGCTGCTCAGCGGCCTTGTCGCCAAAGTGCCTGACTCTCAGGTACTGGCCGATCTGGACCACGTCGCCAGTTGGGCCTCCCGTAACGGGGGAGATGCGCACCAACTGATGATCACCGGATTTTGCTGGGGTGGACGCATCACCTGGCTGTATGCCGCACATAATCCGCAGTTAAAAGCGGCGGTGGCGTGGTATGGCAAACTGGTGGGTGATAAAACCC
The DNA here is from genome assembly GCF_030336505.1 of Citrobacter sp. Cf116. Taxonomy (NCBI): domain Bacteria; kingdom Pseudomonadati; phylum Pseudomonadota; class Gammaproteobacteria; order Enterobacterales; family Enterobacteriaceae; genus Citrobacter; species Citrobacter sp. Cf116. The sequence continues at coordinate 21,639 of NZ_JAOWEQ010000028.1, forward strand.
TCAACTCGCCGAAACATCCCGTTGATATCGCAACCGATCTTAACGCCCCCGTTTTGGGACTTTATGGCGGCCAGGATACCAGCATTCCGCAAGATACCGTTGAAACAATGCGTCAGGCGCTACGCGCCGCCAATGCTAAAGCGGAAATCGTGGTCTATCCCGATGCCGGACATGCGTTCAACGCCGATTATCGCCCGAGCTATCACGAAGAGTCCGCGAAAGACGGCTGGCAGAGAATGCTGGAGTGGTTCGCGCAATACGGTGGGAAGAAATAATTCCCGCCAGGCAAACCAATAAACAAAACGGAGGCATCAGCCTCCGTTTTGTTTTTAAGCCTGACGCAGATTCTGCGCCGCTTTAACCATGTTTGCCAGCGCGGCGCGGGTTTCCGGCCAACCGCGCGTTTTCAGACCGCAGTCCGGGTTCACCCACAGACGCTCTGCCGGAATACGCTGCTCGGCTTTCTTCAGCAGAGCTTCAATCCACTCCACGCTCGGGACGTTCGGCGAGTGAATGTCGTAGACGCCCGGCCCGATTTCGTTCGGATAGTCGAACTCTTCGAACGACTCCAGCAGCTCCATATCAGAACGTGAAGTCTCAATAGTGATCACGTCCGCGTCCAGCGCCGCAATGGAGTCCATGATGTCGTTGAACTCGCAGTAACACATGTGGGTGTGGATCTGGGTTTCATCCTTCGCCACTGCCGCGTTAATGCGGAAAGCCTCCACGCCCCATTCCAGATACGCCGCCCAGTCGCTGCGACGCAGCGGTAAACCTTCACGCAGTGCCGGCTCATCAATCTGGATGATGCCGATCCCCGCTGCTTCCAGATCCGCAACTTCATCACGCAACGCCAGCGCAATCTGCTTCGCGATGGTTTCACGCGTCACGTCTTCACGCGGGAATGACCAGCAAAGAATGGTCACCGGACCGGTCAGCATACCTTTTACCGGTTTGTCGGTCAGCGACTGGGCATACTTCGCCCACTCCACGGTGATCGCTTCCGGGCGGCTGACGTCGCCAATGACTACCGGTGGCTTCACGCAACGGGAGCCATAGCTCTGCACCCAACCGTTCTGGGTAAAGACAAACCCGTCCAGATGCTCACCAAAGTATTCCACCATGTCGTTACGCTCGGCTTCACCGTGTACCAGCACGTCGAGCCCCAGACGCTCCTGTTCGGCGATCGCCTGTTTGATATGTTCCGCAATACCGGTGCGGTAGTTACCGGCATCCAGGTTGCCCTTTTTGAAGTCCAGACGCAGACCGCGTATTTCGGTAGTTTGCGGGAATGAGCCGATAGTCGTGGTCGGCCATGCCGGCAGATTAAAGCGGGCACGTTGAGCCTCGGCGCGAACCGGGTAAGCGTTGGCGCGCTGGCTGTCCTGGGCGGTGATTGCCGCCAGACGTTTTTCCACTGCGGCGTTGTGGACACGAGTAGAGTGACGACGAGCCTGAATCGGTGCGCTCCATTCGACAATTGCCGCCGTATCACCGCTGTTCAACGCATCACGCAGCAGCGCCAGCTCGCCGCATTTTTGCAGGGCGAAGGCAAACCAGCTCTTCACCTCTGCATCAAGGCGGGTTTCCACGCTGAGATCGATGGGGCTGTGCAGCAGGGAGCAGGAAGAAGCCACCCACAGGTCACGTTTCCCAACGATATCTTTAATTTGCGCATATTTTTCGCTGAGATCGGCGCGCCAGACGTTGCGTCCGTTCACCAGGCCCGCTGACAGCAGCCAGTCGGCAGGCAGACGTTTGTGCAGCTCGGCGACATCATCTTTACCGTGCACGAAGTCAACGTGCAGTCCCTGCACCGGCAGCGCGGTAATGGTATTCAGGTTTGGCGTTACGCCTTCGAAGTAGGTGGTCAGTAGCAGCTTCACCTGGCCCTGCAGGGCATCATAAGCCGGTTTAAAGACATCCAGCCACGCTTGCGGCAGCTCCAGTACCAGTGCCGGTTCATCAATCTGCACCCACTCAATACCCCGTTTTGCCAGCTCAGACAGCACCTGCTGGTAAACCGGTAGAATGTCGTTCAACAGACTCAGGCGGTCAAACTGTTCGCCCTTCACTTTCCCCAGCCACAGGTAAGTTACCGGCCCCAGCAGCACAGGTTTCACCTTATGGCCAAGCGCCAGCGCTTCGTCTACTTCATCCAGCAGTTGCGTCCAGGTCAGTTTGAACTGCTGACCTTTGGTGAACTCCGGCACCATGTAGTGATAGTTGGTGTTAAACCATTTAGTCATTTCTGCCGCCGCCGCTGGCTCACCAGTCGGTGCGCGGCCACGGCCAATGCGGAATAAGGTATCGATATCAACCGAACCGTCTTTGTTCTGATGACGAGCCGGAACGTTGCCGAGCAGCAGGCTGGTGGTCAGAACATGGTCGTACCAGGCGAAATCACCTACCGGCAGCAGGTCAACACCCGCCAGTTTCTGCTGATCCCAATGGCGGGCACGCAGCTCGCGGCCAACGGTCAGCAAATCTTCACGGGAAGAATTTCCCGCCCAGTAACTTTCTTGCGCTTTCTTCAACTCGCGACGCAGGCCAACGCGAGGGAAACCGAGGGTGTGATTCAATATTGTCATTTTTCTTCCTCTAATTACATGTAAATCCTATGGATTTTGAATTTAGGGAAGGCGGCAAGTTTACTCATCCCCAGGAGCTTACTGAAGTAAGTGACTGGGGTGGGGAAACGAAGCCAACGCACCATAAATTTAAAAGACGAAGGATTTTAGCCGTCCAGATGTTTACACATCTATATTTGGCAGTTACTGTATATTCCTCAAGCGCAATTTGTTCATGCCGAAGTGAAGGACTTTCATGATCGAGATTAAACACCTGAAAACGCTCCAGGCGTTGCGGAATAGTGGTTCGCTGGCAGCCGCCGCGGCGACGTTGCATCAGACCCAATCCGCCCTTTCTCACCAGTTCAGCGATCTGGAGCAGCGCCTTGGCTTTCGACTTTTTATCCGTAAAAGCCAGCCTCTGCGCTTTACGCCGCAGGGAGAAATCCTGCTGCAGTTAGCCAATCAGGTGTTGCCGCAAATTGGTCGTGCGCTGCAGGCTTGCAACGAACCGCAGCAAACCCGGCTGCGAATCGCCATTGAATGCCACAGCTGTATCCAGTGGCTGACGCCCGCGCTGGAGAATTTTCGTGCCAACTGGCCGCAGGTGGAGATGGACTTTAAATCCGGTGTAACGTTTGATCCGCAACCGGCGCTACAGCAAGATGAGCTGGATCTGGTATTAACCTCCGACATTCTGCCGCGCAGTGGACTGCACTACTCACCGATGTTCGATTTTGAAGTCCGCCTGGTACTGGCGCCGGATCATCCGTTAGCCAGCAAAACGCAAATCACGCCGGAAGATTTGGCCAGCGAGACGCTGCTCATTTACCCAGTGCAACGGAGTCGACTGGATGTATGGCGGCATTTCCTGCAGCCTGCAGGTGTTAGTCCGTCGCTGAAGAGCGTGGATAACACCCTGCTGCTGATTCAGATGGTTGCAGCCAGAATGGGTATCGCGGCGTTACCGCACTGGGTGGTGGAGAGTTTTGAACGCCAGGGTTTAGTAGTGACTAAAACCCTGGGTGATGGGTTGTGGAGCCGACTGTACGCCGCCGTGCGTGATGGCGAGCAGCGACAGCCGGTCACAGAAGCGTTTATTCGCTCAGCGCGGAATCACGCCTGCGATCATCTGCCGTTTGTGCGGAGTGCGGAACGACCCACTTTCGATGTACCCACAGTGAAGCCACTATCACAGCCGCACCAATGATGAAGCTTGGCCAGTGAGGTTGTTGATGCCAGATAGCCAGGTTAACCAACAGCCCGGCCGGGACATGCATATTGTTCATGATGCCCAGCGTGCCCGCATCCACCTGGGTCGCGCCGTAGTTCCACATAAAGTAACCAATGCCGGACGCTGCCACGCCAAGAAAGACCAGAATTCCCCACTGTAGCGTGGTTGCAGGCATTTTCTGCGCATTGCCCAGCATGAACCAGGCCACTACCGCCACCATAAAGGCCCCCATGTAAAACCAGGCAAAGGCGTTGTGCTGCGGCATTGGCCGCGTTTCCATCAGACGTTTATAGCCCACCATACCAATAGCAAAGCTGATATTGGACAACTGTACCAGCAGCAGACCGGTCCAGAAGTGGCTGGTCACCTGATCGTAACGAATTATCCCCGCGCCAATCACCGCCAGTAACGCACTAAAGGCATAACTCCAGCGCAGACGACGTCCGCTCATCAGGTCATAAATCAGCGTGATGTAGAGCGGCGTCAGCACGGTGAAAAGCAACAGCTCTGAAACCGTCAGATACAGGTAGGCGTGAAAACTCAGCATATACATAATGCCAAGCTGCATGGCCCCCACCAGCATATACAGCGCGATCGTTTTTACGCTGTGCCCACGGGTTCGTAAAAACGGCAGGAACACCAGCGCCGCGAGTCCAACGCGCACCAGCACCGCAAAATAGCTATCGACATGACCGGCAAGGTACTCGCCAAACAGGCTGAAGGAAAATGCCCACAAAATAGTGGTAATGATGAGTAGCGCCACAATGGATGTCTCTTAGAACAGGGAACATCCATTGTAGCGGAGAGTTTAGTTGACAACTGGTCAACTAAAGAACAATCACTTTAAAAAGAGATCGCGCAGGTAGTGCGGCACGGCATCGTCGGCGTTGAGTCCGATGACTTCCAGCTCCGGATGCAGATCCTTCAGGCGCTGATGGGCATTGCCCATGATGTAGCCTTTGCCCGCCATGGAGAGCATTTCCGCGTCGTTCATCCCGTCGCCAAAAGCGATGCAGTCTTTCAGGCTGTAGCCCATCGCTTTCGCTACCGCTTCCAGCGCATGACCTTTCGACACGCCGCCCGCCATGACTTCCAGACAGGTAAGCGTAGAGAAGCTGACGTTGACGCGATCGCCCCAGCGGGCGTTAATCGCCTGCTCCAGCGGTAGCAGTCTTTCGTGAGAGTCGGTGGTGAAGAACACTTTGCTGACGCCTTCAGGCTCCAGTAATGCAGGTTCAAACAGGGAATAATTAAACACTGCTTCTTTGAAGAATCGCATTTCGTCCGGACGATGGCGATTCATAAACCATTCATCATCGCGATAAACGTTGGTCACGATGTCCGGGTTTGCATTCACTACGCCAAACAGGTCGCTGGCAATGTCGCGATCCAGGTTATGGGAAAAAACCAGATTCCCGTCAGAATCATGCACCCGCGCGCCGTTGGACGTGATCATGTAGGTTTTAATGCCGAGGTTATCGCGAATTTGCCCCACATCAACATGATGACGGCCAGTCGCAAACACGAAGTTAACGCCGCGAGCGGTCAATAACTTCAGCGTCTCTTTGGCATAAGGGGACAGAGTATGGTCGGGGGAAAGCAGCGTACCGTCTAAATCAGACGCAACAACCTGATACATAAGAAAATTCAACCTCTAGGCAAAGCGGGTTCCGCTGGATGAGTTATGCTTGTCGAAAAATTCGACAATAGCGTTAAGCGCGACTGAGCGCATGGCGTCCTTTTCAAAAAGGATCTCATGGTACGCGCCTTTTATGACAAGCGGCTGACCTCCTTCTACAGGATGGCCCGCTGCGGCGCGGAGTTCACAAAAACGATCGTGCATGCGGTTATCCACTACACGTTCTTCTTCAGCCTGAATCAGCAGCGTCGGCGTCGCATCATCCCCAGCGCCAGCCAAAACCTGTTCACCAGCCAGAATCCCTTCGCGTACCCAGTGATAGGTGGGACCGCCAACGCGCAACCGCGGCTCATCAGCATAGAAGCGTAGATTGCGCCGATAGCGCTGTCGACTATGGGTTAACGCATTCATACCGAACGGCAGCGCCCGCCAGCGCCCGGTTCCCATCGCATAGCCTTCGCGAATCCGCGGGTGCCCTTCAGCCCAGTCCAGAATGTGGCGCACCATCCAGTCGGGAAAGCGCATCACAATACCAAACATCGGTGCACAAAGCGCGATGGCATCACACTGATTCGGGTGGCGCTGCAGGAATAACGTGGCAATCGCCCCGCCCATTGAATGCGCCAGGATATAGCGTTTTCTCCACGGGCCGGGTAGCACCTCCTGCTGCCAGAAGGCGGTTAGATCGTCGACATAGTCATTAAAGTTATCGACATGACCGCGATGTGGATCCGAAAGCATTCGCCCGGAACGCCCCTGACCACGGTGATCGATAATGAGCACGTCAAAACCAGAATGAAACAGGTCATACGCCAGTTCAGCGTATTTCACATAGCTTTCAATGCGTCCAGGACAGACGACGATGACGCGATCGTTTTTTTCTGCATGAAAACGCACAAAATGTACGGGGATATCATCCACACCCGTAAATTCCGCTTCTTCCCGCTGACGCCAGAAATCTGTCAGTGGCCCCATGGAAAAAGCAGCAAACGCGTTTTCTCTTGTTTCCCAGTCCTTTTGCTGCTGAAACATCGGGTATCCAGCCTCGCTGACCAAGTAAAATCGTTTTTTTCGCCGTCGCTGATACAACCTAACGGCAGTAGCGTATTGTGGCATAAAAATAGACAATCCGGGAGTTTCTCATGACCTTTGAATGGTGGTTCGCCTACCTGCTGACCTCTATTATTTTGAGCTTGTCTCCAGGCTCTGGCGCAATCAACACTATGACCACTGCCATCAGCCATGGTTATCGCGGTGCCAGCGCGTCGATTGCAGGTTTACAGACAGGGCTGGGCATTCATATCGTTTTGGTAGGCGTGGGGCTAGGAACGCTATTTTCACGTTCGGTGATCGCGTTTGAGGTGCTGAAGTGGGCGGGAGCGGCCTATCTGATTTGGCTGGGTATTCAACAATGGCGGGCTGCGGGCGCTATCGATCTGAACACCATAGCGAATACACAATCACGCAGCCGCCTGTTCAAACGCGCGGTCTTTGTGAATCTGACCAACCCCAAGAGCATTGTTTTTCTTGCCGCCCTGTTCCCGCAGTTTATCCTGCCGCAGGAACCGCAACTGATGCAGTACGTGGTGCTTGGCGTTACGACCATCGTGGTCGATATCATTGTGATGATCGGTTACGCAACGCTGGCCACGCGCATTGCTGGCTGGATTAAAGGGCCAAAGCAAATGAAGGCGCTGAACAAAGTGTTCGGCTCGCTGTTTATGCTGATAGGCGCCCTGCTGGCATCGGCAAGGCATGCTTAAAAGCAGATAAAAATACTGGGCCCACCCAATACCGAGTGGGCCAATCACTTAGCGCGAAATAATCAGATGGATGCCGAAACCCGCGAACAGCGCGCCAGCAAAACCATCAATCCACTTCGCCAGACGCTGATAGCCACGACGCATCTTCGGTAGCGCAAACAGGCTGGCGACCACGGTAAACCACGCCAGCGTTTCCACGATAATCAGAGCAAAAATCCCCCAACGCGCGCCCGTTCCGACGTTGTCGCCAACGAACAATGAGAAGACGGAGCCAAAATAGATAATGGCTTTAGGGTTCGCCAGATTGGTCAGCAGACCTTTCAAGAAGCTGCGTCCGCTCTGCGCCAGCTCCACCTGTGGTGTCGGGGTCGCAACATCCTGTTTTTTAAACGCGCCGCGCAGCATCTGGTAGCCCATCCAGCACAGATACAGACCCCCGCCGACCATAATAATGGTGTGCAGCCAGGCCATTTTTTCGATAATCAGATGCAGGCCGAGCAGTGCCACGCCAGCCCAGACCATGACGCCACAGGTAATACCCAGCACGCCCATCATCGCTTCTTTGCGCGAACGGCTAACCGCAGTTTGAGAAACAAAAAAGAAATCGGGACCGGGGCTCATCAGCGCAACGATATGCACCAACGCAACGGTGAAAAATAGCGTTAACATAAAAATGACTCGCGGGGGAATAGTTCAGTGAGTCACCATCCTGGCACTTTTTTGCCCGGCTGACTACTCTTCGTCGTCACCATCAACATGTGCGCGAATAAGCGCCATAAACTCTTTGCCAAAACGCTCAAGTTTACGCATTCCCACGCCGTTGACGCTCAGCATTTCACTCGGTGAAACCGGCATTTGTTCGGCCATTTCAATCAACGTAGCGTCGTTGAACACCACGTACGGCGGGATGTTCTCTTCATCGGCAATGGCTTTACGCAGCTTACGCAATTTGGCGAACAGTTTGCGGTCATAGTTGCCGCCGAAGGATTTCTGCATCGCGCGCGGTTTCAGCGCCACAATACGCGGTACGGCAAGCTGTAGTGGAACGTCACCGCGTAGCACCGGACGCGCGGCTTCGGTTAACTGTAACGCGGAGTGATGAGCAATATTCTGCGTCACCAGGCCCAGGTGAATAAGCTGGCGAATAACGCTCACCCAGTGTTCGTGGCTTTGCTCGCGACCAATGCCATAGACCGGCAGTTTGTCATGGGCCAGTTCGCGAATACGCTGGTTATTCGCTCCGCGCAGCACTTCCACGACGTACCCCATGCCAAAGCGTTGGTTAACACGGTAAATCGTCGACAGCGCTTTACGCGCATCCATGAGTCCGTCGTACTGTTTTGGCGGGTCAAGACAGATATCGCAGTTACCACACGGCTCCTGACGCCCTTCGCCAAAATAATTCAGTAGCACCAGGCGACGACAGGTTTGCGCCTCGGCAAATGCCCCCATCGCATTGAGCTTATGCCGTTCGATATCCAGCAACTGTCCGGCGGGTTTCTCTTCGAGGCAACGGCGTAGCCATGCCATATCAGCCGGATCGTAAAACAGCATCGCTTCCGCCGGTAGGCCATCACGCCCGGCGCGGCCGGTTTCCTGGTAATAGGATTCGATATTGCGCGGAATGTCGAAATGCACCACGAAGCGTACGTTAGGTTTGTTGATCCCCATACCGAACGCCACGGTCGCCACCACGATTTGCAGGTCGTCGCGCTGGAATTTCTCCTGCACCTCGGCGCGTACGGCATTTTCTAGCCCGGCATGATAAGCCCCGGCGCTGATGCCACGGCTTTGCAGACGCGCGGCGGTGTCCTCGACTTTAGCGCGACTGTTACAGTAGATAATGCCAGACTTACCGCGCTGCTCTTGCACGTAGCGCATCAGCTGATCGAGCGGCTTAAACTTCTCCATCAACATGTAGCGAATGTTCGGGCGGTCAAAGCTGCTGATCTGAATTAACGGGTCGTTGAGTCCCAGCAGACGCACAATGTCCAGCCGGGTTGTCTCATCCGCGGTCGCGGTCAGCGCCACAAACGGCAGGGTTGGGAAACGTTGGCGCAACTGGCCCAGCGCCGCGTATTCGGGGCGGAAATCATGCCCCCACTGCGAAATACAGTGCGCTTCATCAACCGCCAGCAGCACCGGATTCCAGTGCGCCAGATGCTCAAGGAAGTTATCCAGCATCAGGCGTTCGGGCGCAATGTACAGTAAGCGAATCTGTCCTGTACGACAGCCTGCCATCACCTCAAGCTGCTGCTCACGACTTTGAGTAGAGTTAAGGCACGCCGCCGCCACGCCGTTGGCCAGCAGTTGATCGACCTGATCCTTCATCAAGGAAATCAGCGGAGAAACAACAACGGTGAGTCCGTTTAGCAATAATGCGGGAATTTGATAGCACAGGGATTTACCGCCGCCGGTCGGCATAACGACCAGGCAGTCGCGACCAGAGAGCACGGTATCAATGATTTCTTCCTGACCAGGGCGAAACTGTTGGTAGCCAAAGGTTTCTTGCAAAACCTGTTTAGCGCCCATTTCCAGATTCAACACTTCCGCCTGCGCCACATTAACCCCATTAGCCTGAAATAAAAACAGGCGCTATTTTCAGCGCCTGAGAGAGAAACTGCAATGATTAAAATACTCTCAATACTTATCAGAAGATATCGTTGAGCATCACGCCCACACCAACACGGGTCTGATTGAAGTTATAGTCAATCAGCGATTCGCCGTAACCGCTGTAAACCTGGGTGTAAAGACGCACATGCTTCGTAATAGGGTAACTGACACCCAACTCAGCGCCGCCGTAACCGGTATTCCAGTTGTACTGACCTTTCGCACTTAAGACGGCGTCACCGAGGTGATAACCCAGTTTGAGCTGATAGTAGCCCATATATTTTGTGATATCAGGGTTATCGTCAGTGCTACCGATGACGTACCACGGCTTAACTTCCACCAGCCAGTTACCGTTTTCAGCCATCAGACGAGTATAAAGACGGTTCCAGCTACGTGAAGTGGGATCGGAGCGGCCGTTGGAATCATGGTTATAGCCCATTTCGACATCACGAAGCGTCCAACCGGCAAAGCGGTAGTCGGTGGCGAAACCGAGGAACAATTGCGGTTCGTAGTTGGTTTCGCGAAACGGTGAAGACTCTTCACTGTTAGAAAGCTGCCACCAGGATTTCTGGGTATAGGAGCCGCCGAGCACCGAATTTGGGCCTAATATCCCGCGCCAGAGCGGAAACGCCAGGCTTAGCTGAAACTTAACCTCATCTTTGCGCGCATTTTCGGACCAGCTATAGCTGCTGATCGCTTCTTTGTTCATGTCGCTGGTATTGGTGTAGATAAGATAGTTGGTGTCATAAGGATAAAGCGTGAAAGGATTGTCATGCTCCTGCAGCATGTTGGCGATAATACTGCCGCGAACCGCCGGTGCATCATGAATCTCTTTCACTGTCGCTTCCTGCGCATACGCGGTCAACGGCAGCATGACTGCTGGTAGTAACCATCCCAGAATCGCCCGCATCGGTACTGTTCTCCTGAACCAAAATATTGATGAATTGTATAATTATCTGGCAAGTATTCTACATACTTAGCGAGTTCCTCGTTAGTTATCCCGTCCTAAAGTAGAAAACAACAAATAATAAGCATAATATCAACATTTCATTAACCATTAGGATGTAGGGATCATATGTCTGCCGTACTTACTGCTGAGGAAGCGCTGAAGTTAGTGGGTGAAATGTTCGTCTATCATATGCCGTTTAACCGGGCACTGGGACTGGAGCTTGAACGCTATGAGAAAGAATTCGCTCAATTAGCCTTTAATAACCAACCGATGATGGTCGGCAACTGGGCGCAAAGCATTTTGCATGGCGGCGTGATCGCCTCGGCGCTGGACGTCGCCGCCGGACTGGTGTGCGTTGGCAGTACGCTAACCCGCCATGAGACAATCAGTGAGGACGAACTGCGTCAGCGGATGTCACGCATGGGAACCATCGATTTGCGCGTTGATTACCTGCGTCCAGGGAGAGGGAATCGCTTTACCGCCACCAGCAGCCTGCTGCGGGCGGGTAATAAAGTCGCCGTGGCACGCGTGGAACTGCATAACGAAGAACAGCTTTATATTGCCAGCGCAACCGCCACTTATATGGTGGGGTAAGCGGCCAAAAAAAGGTAAACTGCTGTTACATTTCTGCAATGAGTTTTCCCGATGGATGCTAAACAAACGCGGCAGGGCGTGTTACTCGCTCTTGCTGCTTATTTTATTTGGGGTATCGCACCTGCCTACTTCAAGCTGATTTACTATGTCCCGGCGGATGAGATCCTGACGCACCGCGTCATCTGGTTATTTTTCTTCATGGTGGTGCTGATGAGCATCAGCCGCCAATGGTCGGGTGTCAAAACGCTGCTCCAAACGCCAAAGAAGATCTTCCTGCTGGCGCTCTCGGCGGTGCTCATCGGCGGAAACTGGCTGCTGTTCATTTGGGCAGTCAATAATCACCATATGCTGGAAGCCAGCCTCGGCTATTTTATTAACCCGCTGGTGAATATTGTGCTGGGAATGCTATTCCTCGGCGAACGCTTTCGCCGCATGCAGTGGCTGGCGGTACTGTTAGCCGCCTGCGGCGTGCTGGTACAGCTGTGGACCTTCGGATCGCTGCCAATCATCGCGCTGGGACTGGCGTTCAGCTTTGCGTTCTATGGCCTGGTGCGCAAGAAGATTGCGGTCGAAGCACAAACCGGCATGCTGATCGAAACCCTGTGGCTTTTACCCGTTGCAGCCATCTATCTGTTTGGCATTGCCGACAGCCCAACCAGCCATATGGGGCAAAACCCGATGTCGCTCAATCTGCTGCTGATTGCTGCGGGTGTCGTGACCACCATACCGCTGCTGTGCTTTACCGGCGCGGCAACCCGCCTGCGTCTGTCGACGCTGGGTTTTTTCCAGTACATTGGCCCTACGCTGATGTTCCTGCTGGCGGTAACGTTCTACGGTGAAGTACCGGGTGCGGACAAGATGGTCACTTTCGCGTTTATCTGGGTCGCGCTGGCGATTTTCGTAATGGATGCGATTTATACGCAACGACGGGTTCGTCGGAGCTAGGGGATTGCCGGATGGTGCTTCGCTTATCCGGCCTACAAAAGCACATCACCGTAGGCCGGATAAGTCACCGCCATTACAGCCAGTTCTTGCGCTTAAAGTACAGATACGGCGCCAGACCGGCGAGCATCATAAAGACAATCGCCCCAGGATAACCAAAGCTCCAGTGCAGTTCCGGCATGAACTCAAAGTTCATCCCATAGCTGGACGCCACCAGCGTCGGGGGCAGGAACACCACAGAAACCACCGAGAAGATCTTGATGATGCGGTTCTGCTCGATGTTGATAAAACCCATCGCCGCCTGCATCAGGAAGTTAACCTTCTGGAACAGCGATTCATTGTGCGGCAGCAGAGATTCGATATCGCGCAGGATCTCACGCGCCTGCTCCAGCTGACTGCCCGGCAACCGCGCTTTACGCACTAGGAAGTTCAGTGCGCGTTGGGTATCCATCAGACACAAGCGTACCTTCCAGCCGATATCTTCCAGTTCCGCCAGCGTCGACAGCGCTTCGTCATATTCATCGCCCTGACGCCCTTCCATGATCACACGGCTGAGTTTTTCCAGGTCGCTGTAGATGTTTTCGATCTCATCCGCCAGCTGTTCAATTTTGGTTTCGAACAGGTCGAGCAACAGCTCGTAGGCATTGCCATCCACCATAGCCTGGTTGCGCGCACGCATGCGGTACAGGCGAAAGGCCGGCAATTCGCGCTCGCGCAGGGTAAACAGACGGCCTTCGCGAATAGTAAATGCGACGGTTGAGTTACCCGCGTGATCGTCGGCGTCTTCATAAAAGAAGAAGGAGTGAATGTGCAGACCGTCTTCGTCTTCAAAAAAACGCGCGGATGCTTCGATGTCTTCCAGTTCAGGGCGCGTAGCCAGATTCTGGCCCAAGTCCTTTTGCACACGGTTTCGTTCTTCGTCATCCGGCTCGACTAAATCGACCCAAACCGAACTGGCAAGGTGCTCGATCTCGTCTGCTTCAAGGCGAGTTAAACGATTGTTTTCCAGTTGAAATGCGCTCAGCATGACCGGGACTCCCAATGCAAAAAATTATCGGACAGTTCGGAGGGCACACAGAAACAAATTGGGTTTCAGACCATTAAACAGCCTGACTCAGCGCGACGGGAAAAACAGAAGGTCGCTGACAACCGCGAAGGCTATCAGCAAAAAGGGATAGCCTTAGGAGTTGATCCTGGATGACAGGATAATGAGCCAGTATCTACTGGGTGTGTCCAAGGCGAATGTCCTCTTAGCGTAATCGTGCGCGCATGTTACGCCAGCAAAATTTTGACGTCAACACGCAACGAAACGCTAGCCTGGATAAATTACCTGCTCATCAGTAAGGCTAGCAGATCGTTACAAAATAATGATATTTTTCTGAAAGTTATACCGTTTCCAGTCGGGCATAGGCCGCCACCAGCCATTTGATCCCCTGCCCCTGGAACGCGACCTGCAAACGACTGTGCTCGCCGCTGCCTTCCAGATTGACAATGGTGCCCTCGCCAAACTTGGCATGGCGTACGCGCTGGCCAAGCTTATAGCCGGTATCGTTTTCCGCCATTGGCGTGCCCATTCGCTGATGGCTTACCGGGCGGCTGACCGTGGCGCGCAGACGTACCTCTTCAACACACGCTTCCGGTAGTTCACCAATAAAGCGCGACGGGCGATGGTAAACCTCTTTGCCGTACAGACGACGCGTTTCGGCGTAGGTCAGCGTCAGCTTTTGCATCGCGCGGGTCACGCCGACGTAGGCCAGGCGGCGTTCCTCTTCGAGACGTCCGCCTTCGTCCAGCGACATCTGGCTGGGGAACATGCCTTCTTCCATGCCGACGATAAACACCTGCGGGAACTCCAGACCTTTCGCCGAGTGCAGGGTCATCAGCTGAACCGCATCCTGCCAGGTATCCGCCTGCCCTTCGCCCGCCTCCAGCGCGGCGTGAGACAGGAACGCCTGCAGCGGCATTAAGTCTTCATCTTCCTCGTTGTAGCTGAACTGGCGCGTTGCCGTCACCAGTTCGTCTAAGTTTTCGATACGCGTCTGGCCCTTCTCGCCTTTTTCCTGCTCGTACATCATGCGCAGGCCGGAGTCTTTAATCACCCGGTCAGTTTGCACGTGCAACGGCATATCGGCGGTCTCCTGGGCCAGGGCGTCAATCAGCTCCATAAAACGCTGTAAGGCGCTGGCAGCGCGCCCCGCGAGGGCTTTTTCCTGCAACAGCTCACGACAAGCCTGCCACAACGTTAGCTGGCGGTCACGGGAGGTCTGACGCACCACATCTAAAGTACGATCGCCAATCCCGCGGGTCGGTGTATTCACCACGCGCTCAAATGCGGCGTCGTCATTGCGATTAGCGATCAGGCGCAGGTAAGAGAGCGCATCTTTGATTTCCTGGCGTTCGAAGAAGCGCATCCCGCCATAAATCCGATACGGCATGCTGGCCTGTAACAACGCCTCTTCCAGTACGCGCGACTGGGCGTTGCTGCGATAAAGAATAGCGCATTGCTCCAGCGCACCGCCGTTGTCCTGCCAGGTCTTGATGCGGTTAACGACAAAGCGCGCTTCATCGAGCTCGTTGAACGCGCAGTACAGCGAGATCGGTTCACCGTCGACGCCGTCGGTCCACAGCTTTTTACCCAGACGTCCGTTGTTGTTCTCAATCAGGGCGTTAGCTGCGCTGAGGATATTGTTGGTCGAGCGGTAATTCTGCTCCAGGCGAATAGTTTCTGCGCCCGGGAAATCGGTGAGGAAGCGCTGGATGTTTTCCACCTGTGCCCCGCGCCAGCCGTAGATCGACTGGTCGTCATCACCCACGATCATCACTTTACCGGTATCGCCCGCCAGCAGGCGGATCCAGGCGTATTGAATGTTGTTGGTATCCTGAAATTCGTCCACCAGGATATTGGTAAAGCGTTCGCGATAGTGCTGCAGGATATGCGGCTTGTTGAGCCACAGTTCATGGGCGCGCAGCAACAGCTCGGCGAAATCAACCAACCCGGCGCGGTCACACGCTTCCTGGTAAGCCTGATACACTTTCTGCCAGGTTTGCTCAACCGGGTTGCCATAGCTCTGTAGATGGTGCGGGCGCAGCCCTTCGTCTTTCTGACTATTAATAAACCACATCGCCTGACGCGGCGGCCACTGCTTCTCATCCAGGTTCATCGCCTTGATCAGGCGCTTGAGCAGACGCAGTTGGTCTTCGCTGTCGAGGATCTGGAAATCCTGCGGCAGGTTGGCATCCATATGGTGCGCGCGCAGCAGACGGTGCGCCAGACCGTGGAACGTCCCCACCCACATACCACCCTGGCTGGTTCCCATGATCTGACCAATACGGTGGCGCATTTCCGCCGCCGCTTTGTTGGTAAAGGTTACCGCCATAATCGAATACGGCGAGTTGTTCTCTACCGTCAGTAACCAGGCGATACGGTGTACCAGCACGCGCGTTTTACCACTCCCCGCGCCTGCCAGAACCAACATGTTGCTGCGTGGCGCGGCCACAGCCTGGCGCTGTTCGTCATTGAGGCTATCGAGCAGGTAAGAAACGTCCATTGGCACCGCCGGAATCAACAGGGCCCAGCCGGACCCCTGGGAATTTATACAGAGTTGTTGGTGATTATATCAGCGAGGTCAGAGATGCCAACTGTGAAATTTCGATATGCGGCAGCAAACGACTGTCTGCAGTGTGCATCAGGTCGGCATTTTCTGGTTTGATCCAGCAGGCCTGCATACCACAACGGATGGCGCCCGCGACGTCTGTCGTCAGGTCATCACCCACATGCAGGATCTCACCTACAGGCATTTTCAGTTTTTCCGCCGCCAGCGTGTACATGTCGCTGAACGGTTTTGATCGTCCGTCGGGACCGGCGCGCAGCACAAACTCAAAGTAATCACCCAGGCCAAACAGTTCCGGCTGCGCGTTACCGTTGGTGATCGCCACCAGCGGCCATTTGCGAGCCAGCGCTTTCAGCGTGTCATGCGTCGTCTGTGGGACTTCAATGCGGCTACGCCATTTGGCAAAATTCATCATCGCCGCATTCGCCCCCATTCTGGCTTCTGCCGCTGACAAACCCGCCTCCAGCATAGCGCGTTCTACGGCCCGGTGACGCCATTGGGTAACATCGTGATAGATTTCCGGCTCGGCGTCGCGAACGGCCTGACGCAAGCGCTGTAGGTCGCTATTTTGCAGCGAATTCAACGCCGGATGATAATTTTGTACAAACGCGAGCGCTTCCTGCTCGGTGCGTGTGATAACGGGACGGTTATCGTAAAGGGTGTCATCAAGGTCAAAGGTGAGCGCAGAAATGCGCCCCAAAGGCCGGTAAAAACGCATTATTTCCCCCGTTTGGCGCGCGGATGCGCCGCATCGTACACTGAAGCCAGGTGTTGAAAATCAAGATGGGTATAGATTTGAGTTGTGGAGAGATTGGCATGACCCAATAACTCCTGCACTCCGCGCAGATCGCCGCTCGACTCCAGCATATGCGTCGCAAAGGAGTGGCGTAATTTGTGGGGATGTACGTGGCTGTTCAGCCCCTGCTTGATACCCCATTCAGCAAAGCGTTTCTGCACGTTACGCGCCGAGATGCGTTTGCCCAGTTTTGACAGAAATAGCGCATCGTCATCGCAGCCAAAGAGTCCGCGTAGATCCAGCCAGTGCTCAATCCACGCCACCGCATTGCGGCCAATCGGCAGGCGACGCTCTTTACTGCCCTTACCCATCACCCACACTTCGCCGGTGTCGAGATCGAGATGTTTAATATCCAGCCCAACCAGTTCAGATAAACGCAGACCCGCGCCGTACATCACTTCCAGCATCGCTCTATCACGCACGGCAAGGGGGTCGTTGAGATCGATATCCAGAAGACGATTAACGTCGTCGACATCGATATTTTTAGGCAGATGACGCGGTGCTTTCGGCGCGGAAACGCTTTTTGCCGGATTGGCTTTCAGTTCGCCCTGATTAACCAGCCAGTCGAAGAAACTGCGTAACGCGGAGAGACGCAGTGCCAGACTCGCCGGCCCCAGTCCTTTACGACGGCTGCGAACAGCAAAACTGCGGACCATGAGCGCATCACATTGTTGCCAGCTTTGCAGACCGGTCTCTCCGGCTAACGCAATGATGGCATCAAGCTGACGCTGATAATTAAGCAAGGTGATCGGGCTAAGCTGACGCTCAACGCCCAGATAGCGCAAAAAGCGCGCCACATCCTGAGAAAGGGGTGAATCGGTCATACGCGTTCAATCCAGCGCTCCAGCAGCTCCGGCAACATCAGCGAGATTTCCTGCAGCAATTGCGTGCCTTGCCCCTGCTGGTAATGATTAACATCACGACTGCTAAACAGCATCACGCCAAGGGATCCATCCTGCCCGAGCATCGACATCGCGACTGAGCCGATGGCTTTCGCCTCCGGCATCATGACCAGCAATTCAGGACCATTGAGCGGCCCAAGATAGTGCTGCGACTGGCCCAAACGCTGGATACGCAACGGTTCAAAAGCCTGACGGCTTAATGCCAGATGGGTGAATTTTGAGGGCGCGCCTAGTCGCCAGCGATCCGGGAACAGACGAACCGTCGCTCCTGCCAGCCCTAACTCACGCGCCCAGCGATGAAATCGCATCAGCATATCGTCAAGGCTGCTGGCCGCCACCAGACGTCCTTGCAGATTTAACAGACGATAGAACAGGCTTTCATTGGCGTTGGCTTGTTCCATCAACAACGCCATGTTCTCTTCCAGCACGTTAATATGATTACGCGCCCGCGCCATATGCCATTCCACTAAAGAGACCGTGCCCCGCACTGGGTGCGGAACTCGCATCGCTTCAACGGCCTGGGCATTACGGATAAAAAACTCAGGATTACGTTGCAGATAATCGACGACCGCCCGATCGTCGAGCTCCATGAGCGTTTCCTGTAGTTCTTCCCCTGGTTGCTTCATAAGTGAATAAATCCGTCGTAGACATGTGCCGCCGGGCCAGTCATATACAGCGGATGACCCGGACCTTTCCAGGCGATATCAAGTCGACCGCCCGGTAATTCCACCCTCACTTCTTCTGCCAGCAGCCCCTGCTGGATACCGACTGCAACGGCGGCGCATGCACCGCTGCCGCAGGCCTGCGTTTCACCCGCGCCGCGCTCATAGACGCGCAGTCGGATATGCTCGCGTTTTACCACCTGCATAAATCCGATGTTGGCGCGTTCAGGGAAGCGTTCATGGCTTTCCAGAACCGGTCCCAGTGTTTCTACCGTGGCCGTATCAACATCATCAACCTGAATCACGCAGTGCGGGTTCCCCATTGAAACCACGCCGCACAATACTGTCTGTTCGGCCGCGCGCATAATATAGGTCTTCTCTGCTTTGTTAGCGCGAAAAGGCACCTGCGAGGGTTCAAAATTGGGTTCGCCCATATTCACCCGCACCAGCTCGTCGTCGGTTACGGTTAATACCATACGACCATTCGCGGTACTGACGCGAATATCGCGCTTATTGGTCAGCCCTTTCAGGCGAACAAAACGAGCAAAACAGCGGGCGCCATTGCCGCACTGTGACACTTCACTGCCGTCGGCATTAAAAATACGGTAGTGGAAATCCAGCTCCGGATCATACGGAGGTTCAACCACCAGCAGTTGATCAAATCCAACGCCGAGATGTCTGTCGGCCAGGCGGCGGATCAGCTCTGGTGAGAAAAAGACATTCTGCGTTACCGCGTCGACGACCATAAAATCGTTGCCAAGGCCATGCATTTTAGAGAATTGCATCATTCACTCCGTTCACGCGGGTACAGAAATGTAAAATCTATTCCTGCCGTTAGTAATTCACCTGAGAAGGCCCATCACTAATCCCACGATCGTTTTTCTCAGGCGTGGTGGATTGCGATTGCGGCTGAACGCTCTTGGTCGGAGGCGGCGCGGTTTTATCAGCTGGCGGGAAATAGAGCGGGCCTTTTAGCCCACAGCCCGTCAGGCTGAACAGAGTAAAAATGACAGCGAGTGGCTTTAACACGTTTTTCATTATTGATTGCCTGTAAAGTTCATGCTTTCTGTTTTCTATCATCGCAGGAGAAGGCGTAAAAGCAAGAGTTTGGCTAAAAACTGCATCGCGATTTATTCCACGTTATACTGCGGGCATCACGAAAAATAGGATAAGAAAATGAACGACAGTGAATTTCATCGCCTTGCTGACACCCTGTGGATGACCATTGAAGAACGTCTGGATGACTGGGATGGCGACAGCGATATTGATTGTGAGATCAACGGCGGCGTTCTGACCATCAGTTTCGAAAACGGCAGCAAAATTATCATTAACCGTCAGGAGCCGCTGCACCAGGTATGGCTGGCGACCAAACAGGGCGGCTACCACTTTGACCTGAAAGGCGACGAGTGGATCTGCGACCGAAGCGGCGAAACGTTCTGGGATCTGCTGGAACAGGCGGCAACGCAGCAGGCAGGTGAAGAGGTGAGCTTCCACTAAGTGTGATTGCCGGATGCGCTTCGCTTATCCGGCCTGGGTATCTCGCGCATTTGGAGGCCGGATAAAGTGTTTACACCGCCATCCGGCACTATGCTTAAGAGAAGTACTGCTGCAACTGCGGCGCGTCGTTGTCCTGATTGACGGGCGGAACAGCGCTAATCGGCTGGGTGCGGAACGGAATCACCTGCGCGCGCCCGTCGGTTTTCACAATCTGATAGAACTGCGGCAGGTTAAAGTTGATGAAGCTGGAGCCGTAGGTAAAACGATCGTGCGACGATGAGTAGAAACGGCTGACGTCGCGTACCAGTTCCTCTTTACTACCTTCGCAGTGGTGATACACCTCAGCCCGATTGCTTTCGTCCAGAATGTAGATATTAAAGCCCTGCTCATCACCCGTTTCTTCGAAAAAGAACTGAATAATCCCTTCACTGGCAAAACCGTCTACCACCGACGGCAGTTTCACATGGTTGGTCTCAACCTGGACGGAAAGCCCGTGCAGTTTGTTATGTGAAATCGCGCCATAGAATTCAATCGCGTTTTCCAGCTTCTGTACCGAGACGTTCAGGCGCTCGAAGAACAATCCCCACGTCTGGCCGGAAACACGTAGCGCTTTGAAACGTCCGGTTTCCTGACGGGTGCTGGAGAGGCGTAATTCAATGCACTCAGACACCAGTTGCTGAACGCGGGTGCGAATTAAACCGCGCAGATGCTGGCTATAGCAGAAAACCTCGACGCTATCTGGCGGCGCGGCATCCTGGTGCATTTTGCCCAGAATCGTTTTTAACGCTTCAATCATCGCCTGCTCGCCGTTGAAGTGCAGCGTACGCACTTCATTCCACGAGTTGCGGTACAGCAGGTCTACGCTACCCACCAGGCATTTTTGCTCTTCACCAAAACTGAAGACGTCCAGCTTACGGAAATCAAAATGCACCACCTGATTGCGAAACGCTGCCGTCGGGTCATATTCGAGGTTAACGATAATCGCCAGATGGCGAATTTCGCATGGGCTATAGAGCGCTTTCGGCGTTGGCGCAGGCAGTCGCAGCGGGAAGTGGTGCGACACATCGGCGACCATTTCCTGCAGCTTCGGCAAATCAACAATGCCGTTACCCTTAATAAACAAATGCGTACGCGAGGTCAGCAGGCCATTGAACCAGGCCCACGCCACCAGCTTGTTGAGATAGCGGTTATATTCCAGCGGCTGATGGCTGATGATCGAGTCCATGTTAGGCGCGCGGTTGTAGAGATACCAACCCGAACGGTTGGCACGACCCGGCGGTACATGGATAAAGGTCAGATTCGGTTCCGAGAGATCCGGAGATATCTGCGGGTTCACCAGCGTGACCTTACCCGGCAACGCTTCAAACGCAGCATACAGCTTACGGGTCAGCACACCGATATCCTGCGGACTGGCGCTGACGCTGAGGTTATTGCGCCGCGCAAAGCGGATCAGGTTACGATAGCTCTGCATCATCGCATCGAGCAGTTCGTTATGCGCTTCACGTACCTGGTCAATCTTCCAGTTAGCGCGGTTATCCAGCATGGTCAGACGAGTGTCATCCCAGCCCCACTCTTTCACTAACTGACTTAATACTTCACGACGCCAGCCCACGCAGGCGCGCTCACGGCTCAGTTTCTCGCACACTTTTAAGTAGAAACATCGACGTACTAAATCCAGGCGCGTCGGATCTTCGATCGCCGTGAGGTACTCGGTAACGCGCTCCAGCATCATGCAGTAAGGGTCGAGACCAAAAGAGACGATCTCGCCGTCATGCAAGCGCTGTTTAATGTCTTTCGCCAACAGTCGTGGGTTGGGATATTCCCAGGAATAGGCTTCCAGCAACAGCGTTTTCAGTACCGCTTTGTACGGGGAGTCGATACTCTTGTACAACTGCCAGAGGCTGGCGCCAAAGTACTCTTCGGCGGAAAGCGAACTGAGTCCGCCGAGATCCAGCCATTCGTTTGGCGTTAACACCCCCTGTGCGTAGAGCGTCATGACGTAATCGTCGTAGTGCTCTTCTTCGTCGCCCGGCACCATATTCCACAGAATACGTTTACCCGCGAGGCGCACAGCGGTGCGATAGAATTCATCCAGCAACAGGATATGCTGCGTCGAGCCACAGTCTTCACCCCCCAGACTGCCGCTTTCATTGTGACGGAAACGGTTTTCGTCAATCAGGAAGAAACTGACTTCCACGCCCAACGAGGCCGCCCAGCTTTCCAGCAGGCTACATTTACGCTGCAGCAGTTGGCGCTCTTCGCTATCCAGCCAGGATTGATGGCAGACCCAGATATCAAGGTCAGACGAACAACTTTGCCCTACCGAAGAGGTACTGCCCATCGAGTAAACGCCGGTGATCGGCAGTTCGCCCTTCGGCGGGTCCTGCGGCGACATACCGCGGTACAGTTCCAGTTCGTTCAGGTAGTGGCGTTGGGTTTCATCAGGCGTGTAAAGGCATATGCCTTTGGGAACGTTACCATCAAGGTAACCCGGCATCAGCGGATGATGGTAGTGCAATAATGTCGGCAGCAGACTGTATACCTGCTGGAAAGCAGGTCCCATGGCAGCAAGCGCGCGATCCACACGCAGTTGATTTATGGCATCCAGTCTCTGTTTCAGAGTCTCAATATAGAGGTACAAGACGTATCGCCTGATGTTGCATCCGTCATGGCGTCGATAGCGGCGGCGCAAACGCTTACCACCCTCGTCATCAGTCCGGATAAACCGTATGTCAAAAATTACCGTTACCTTTTTCCCCTGCACTTTTATTAGTTACAGATGAAAAAATGGTCTAAAACGTGATCAATTTAACACCTTGCTCATTGACCGTAAAGAAAGATGCGCTACATACCAGTGTAGCACCGTTCGTTACGTGTAAATTCCTTCATACGGTCGGGAGGTTTTTCTCGTCATTATTCACTGACAGTGATGATGCAGCGCCTTTTCCTCTCACTTACGTTTGAGCGTAACGCTGACATCCCTTTGATAAGGATGTTAGGATGGTCAATGATTGATAATGACGGTAACAAGCATGTTAGACAATGTTTTGAGAATTGCCACACGCCAAAGCCCCCTTGCGCTCTGGCAGGCACATTATGTCAAAGACGCCTTAATGGCAAACCACCCAGGTCTGATCGTGGAACTGGTTCCTATGGTAACCCGTGGCGATGTGATCCTTGATACCCCGCTGGCGAAAGTCGGAGGGAAAGGGTTGTTTGTTAAAGAGCTGGAAGTCGCGCTGCTGGAAAAACGCGCCGATATCGCCGTGCATTCCATGAAGGATGTGCCGGTTGAATTCCCTGACGGTCTTGGACTGGTCACCATTTGCGAGCGAGAGGATCCGCGTGATGCTTTCGTCTCAAATAAGTACAACACGCTGGATGAACTCCCCGCAGGCAGCATCGTTGGGACATCCAGTTTGCGTCGCCAGTGCCAGTTGGCGAAGCGTCGCCCGGATCTCGTCATCCGTTCGCTGCGCGGCAACGTAGGCACGCGCCTTAGCAAACTGGATAACGGCGATTATGACGCCATTATTCTGGCGGTCGCTGGATTAAAACGTTTAGGTCTTGAGTCGCGAGTCCGTACCGCTCTGCCGCCGGAAGTCTCCCTGCCCGCTGTCGGACAAGGCGCAGTAGGCATAGAATGTCGACTGGATGATATGCGCACTCAGGCGCTGTTAGCGCCGCTCAACCATGAAGAAACCGCGCTACGCGTCAAAGCAGAACGCGCCATGAACACCCGCCTGGAAGGGGGATGTCAGGTACCTATTGGTAGCTATGCCGAAATCATCGACGGTGAGATTTGGCTACGTGCGCTGGTCGGCGCGCCAGACGGTTCACAGATGGTATGCGGAGAACGTCGCGGCGCCACACAGGATGCCGAACAGATGGGCATCTCTCTGGCAGAAGAACTGCTGGAGAACGGTGCGCGCGCCATTCTGGCTGAAGTTTATAACGGAGAAGCACCCGCATGAGTATTCTGGTCACCCGCCCGTCTCCCGCTGGGGAAGAGTTAGTGAGCCGTCTGCGCACACTGGGGCAGGTGGCCTGGAGTTTTCCGCTCATCGAGTTTTCACCTGGTCGGGAACTGGCAACGCTTGCTTCCCGACTGTCGGCGCTGACGGAGAACGATCTGGTCTTCGCCCTCTCGCAGCACGCCGTTACCTTTGCAGATGCCGAGCTTCAGCAGCAAGAGAAAAGCTGGCCATCCCTTCCGCGGTATTTTGCCATTGGCCGTACAACGGCGCTGGCGCTGCATACTGTTAGCGGCTTCAATATTCACTACCCTCTGGATCGGGAAATTAGCGAAGTCTTGCTACAATTACCTGAATTACAAAATATTGCGGGAAAACGCGCGCTTATATTACGCGGCAACGGTGGCCGTGAGCTGATAGGTGAAACCCTGACGGCACGCGGAGCCGATGTCGATTTTTGTGAATGTTATCAACGCAGTGCAAAATATTACGATGGTGCAGAAGAAGCGATGCGCTGGCAATCCCGTGGCGTAACCACGGTGGTTGTCACTAGCGGAGAGATGCTACAACAACTCTGGACGCTCATTCCACAGTGGTATCGTGAGCACTGGTTACTACGCTGTCGGCTGCTGGTCGTCAGTGAGCGTCTGGCGCACCTCGCCCGGGAACTGGGCTGGCAAGATATTAAGGTCGCTGATAACGCCGACAACGATGCGCTACTACGCGCATTACAATAACTCTCATAATGGGATGCCATAATGACGGAACAAGAAAAATCCTCCGCCGTGGTTGAAGAGACCAGGGAGGCCGTGGAAACCACGTCACAGCCAGTTAATACTGAAAAAAAGAGTAAGAACAGCACCGCGCTGATTCTGAGCGCTGTGGCGATTGCTATTGCGCTGGCAGCAGGCGTTGGGCTGTACGGCTGGGGGAAACAACAGGCAACAACACAAACGGCAACCAGCGATGCGCTGGCGAACCAGCTGACGGCACTGCAAAAAGCGCAGGAAAGCCAAAAAGCTGAGCTGGAAGGCATTATTAAACAGCAGGCAACGCAGCTGGATGAAGCCACTCGCCAGCAGGCCGCGCTGGTCAAACAGCTTGATGAAGTCCAGCAAAAAGTCGCCACCATCTCCGGCAGCGATGCTGGAACATGGCTGCTGGCGCAGGCTGATTTCCTGGTGAAACTGGCTGGTCGCAAATTATGGAGCGATCAGGACGTCACTACCGCCGCGGCGCTGCTGAAAAGCGCCGATGCCAGTCTGGCAGATATGAACGACCCGAGCTTAATTACCGCGCGACGTGCGATTACTGACGATATCGCGAGCCTCTCCGCGGTGACTCAGGTCGACTATGACGGCATTATCCTGAAAGTGAATCAACTCTCTAATCAGATCGATAACCTGCGTTTGGCCGACAACGACACCGACGATTCACCGATGGACTCGGACAGCAGCGAGCTTTCCAGCTCTATTAGCGAATGGCGCGTCAATCTGCAAAAAAGCTGGCAGAACTTTATGGACAGCTTTATCACCGTGCGCCGTCGTGATGAAACTGCCGTACCGCTGCTGGCACCGAACCAGGACGTTTACTTACGTGAAAATATCCGTTCCCGCCTGTTAGTGGCTGCCCAGGCCGTGCCGCGTCATCAGGAAGAGACATACCGCCAGGCGCTGGAAAATGTCTCCACATGGGTGCGTGCTTACTACGACACCGACGATGCAGCGACCAAAGCGTTCCTTGAAGAAGTAGACCAACTGAGCCAGCAAAGCATCAGTATGGATGTCCCGGAAACGCTGCAGAGTCAGGCTATTCTCGACAAGTTAATGCAGACCCGCGTACGTAATTTACTGGCGCAACCTGCCACAGCACCGGTAGCAGCAGCGCCAGCGCCTTCGACAGACGCTCCGGCAACCGCGCCGCAAGGAGAATAATGATGCTAAAAGTATTGTTGCTCTTTGTGCTGTTGATCGCCGGGATCGTCGTCGGTCCGATGATAGCCGGTCATCAGGGCTACGTGTTGATCCAGACGGATAACTACAATATCGAAACCAGTGTGACGGGCCTGGTGATCATACTGATCGTCGCCATGGTCGTCCTGTTTGCGATTGAATGGCTGTTGCGCCGAATTTTCCGCACCGGCGCACATACCCGTGGGTGGTTTGTGGGTCGTAAACGTCGTCGCGCCCGTAAGCAGACCGAACAGGCGCTGCTCAAACTGGCAGAAGGTGACTATCAGCAGGTTGAGAAGCTGATGTCGAAAAATGCCGATCATGCAGAACAGCCAGTAGTGAATTACCTGCTGGCGGCAGAAGCGGCTCAGCAGCGCGGTGACGAAGCTCGCGCCAACCAACACCTTGAGCGTGCTGCCGAACTGGCGGGAAATGATACGATCCCGGTAGAAATCGCTCGCGTTCGCCTGCAACTGGCGCGTAATGAAAATCACGCCGCACGCCACAGCATAGACAAACTGCTGGAAGTAACGCCACGTCATCCGGAGGTGCTGCGTCTGGCTGAGCAGGCCTACATTCGCACCGGCGCATGGAGTTCCTTGCTGGATATCATCCCATCCATGGCAAAAGCGCATGTGGGTGATGACGAGCACCGCGCTATGCTGGAACAACAGGCATGGGTTGGCTTGATGGATCAGGTCCGCGCCGATCAGGGCAGCGAGGGGCTGCGTGCATGGTGGAAAAACCAGAACCGTAAAACTCGTCATCAGGTTGCTTTGCAGGTAGCAATGGCTGAACATCTGATTGAGTGTGACGATCACGATACGGCGCAGCAGGTCATCATTGATGGTTTGAAACGTCAGTACGATGACCGTCTGGTGCTGCCGATCCCGCGTCTGAAAACCAATAATCCGGAACAGATAGAAAAAGTGCTGCGCCAGCAGATTAAAGCCGTGGGCGATCGCCCGTTGCTGTGGAGTACACTGGGTCAGTCGTTAATGAAGCATGGGGAATGGCAGGAAGCCACGCTCGCCTTCCGTGCCGCTCTCAAACAGCGCCCGGATGCCTATGACTACGCCTGGCTTGCTGACGCGCTGGACAGACTGCATCAGCCGGAAGAAGCCGCCACCATGCGTCGTGATGGCCTGATGTTGACGTTGCAGAACAACAATCCCCCGCAGTAACTCCTGAATGCCCGGTAGCGCTTTCGCTTACCGGGCCTACATATTTTTCAATCGTATACACAAAATCATTCGAGAAGCAGTTCGAAGGTTTTTGTGTATGCATAAAAAAACGCCCGCTCGGTAAGGAGCAGGCGTTAAACAGGTCTGTATGACAACATAAATGGGTGCTTCACTCAACGTTATGTCCATGGTGTTTGATGAGGCTACGCGACATCTGTCTGTGGACGATAAGCACCGTAAATGGCTCTGCATCATTCCTGAGTTTATGAGGCCAGAGGGCGAACATAAGAGATGGAATGAGCATCTACCCGCATATTATTGCACAAGGCATGCCACGATTGCACTGCAAAAACCAGGTATTCGGACTTTTTAAGACATCAGGTAATTCGCGGGAATAAAG
This sequence comes from Citrobacter sp. Cf116, assembly GCF_030336505.1. Taxonomy (NCBI): domain Bacteria; kingdom Pseudomonadati; phylum Pseudomonadota; class Gammaproteobacteria; order Enterobacterales; family Enterobacteriaceae; genus Citrobacter; species Citrobacter sp. Cf116. The sequence continues at coordinate 48,918 of NZ_JAOWEQ010000028.1, forward strand.
GCTGAGAAGGGAAAATCAGAAAACAAAAAACCCCGCCGAAGCGGGGTTCAAAATTGGTCGGCGAGAGAGGATTCGAACCTCCGACCCACTGGTCCCAAACCAGTTGCGCTACCAAGCTGCGCTACTCGCCGTTTTACTGCTTTTTGAATTTTTAGTTCAATTCTTTAAGTCGTGGTGCGAGGGGGGGGACTCGAACCCCCACATCCTAAGGACACTAACACCTGAAGCTAGCGCGTCTACCAATTCCGCCACCTTCGCATTTCACAACTTTAAACTAATGGGGTGGCTAATGGGATTCGAACCCACGACAACTGGAATCACAATCCAGGGCTCTACCAACTGAGCTATAGCCACCACTGCAAATCTTTTACGCGGTATTAAAACCACCGCAGCTCTGGCACCCTACTAAATGGTGCGCCCGACAGGATTCGAACCTGAGACCTCTGCCTCCGGAGGGCAGCGCTCTATCCAGCTGAGCTACGGGCGCTTAGCGCCGTTGCGGGGCTGGATATTACGGAGGTCTCGGTCTTCTGTCTAGTGCTTTTTTAAAATAAATTATCGTTTGGTCATGGTTTGTGCGTTTTGTCGCTTATTCCCGCAATTTATGGGCTGTGCCATGACGATTCAGACCAAAAACCTTATAAATGAACGTCACGGCCAGTAAGAAACCCATGCCAACAAAAAGCGACATTCGGGTATCTTCATTAAAGTACATGCCAATTAATACGCAAATCAGGAACGCCATCGTCAAATAATTCGCCCACGGGAACAGAATGGAGCGGAATGGATGACTGGCAATCGCCGCTTTATGCGCCTGACGGAAACGCAGCTGGCTTATCAGGATCACAAACCACGGCACCATCCCCGGCAACACGCTGGCGCTATAGACATAAACAAACACGCGCTGCGGATTGGGAATGATGTAGTTCAGGCACGAACCAATCAGCAGGATCGCGATAGAAATGGCCACGCCGGCAACCGGTACACCATGGCGAGAAACTTTCCCAACAGCGGCGGGGAGCTGGCGATTCTTGGCTAGCGCGTAGAGCATACGCCCACAGCTGTACATGCCGCTGTTACAACCCGACAGCGCCGCCGTCAGGACCACAAAGTTAATAATCCCCGCCGCGGCGGTAATACCAATCTTGGCAAAGGTGAGAACAAACGGACTGCCGTTGCTGCCAATCTCATTCCACGGGAAAATAGTGACGATAACAAAAATTGCGCCAACGTAGAAAATCAGGATACGCCACAGCACTTTACCTACCGCGCTACGCAGCGTGACCTGTGGGTTCTTCGCTTCACCTGCAGTAATGCCGATCAGCTCCACGCCCTGGTAAGAAGCCACGACAATACACAATGCCGTCAGGAAGCCCTTCCAACCACCAGCAAAGAAACCGCCGTGTTCGGTCAGGTTGCCAAAGCCGATCGCCTGACCGCCATTACCAAAACCGAAGAAAATCACCCCTAACCCAATGACGATCATCACAATGATGGTGGTCACTTTGATCATGGCAAACCAGAACTCAATTTCACCATACAAGCGAACTGCGGCGAGGTTCGCCAATGCAACCAATCCGACCGCGATCAGTGCGGGTATCCATTGCGCCATTTCCGGGAACCAGAACTGGACGTACACCCCGATGGCGGTAATCTCTGAGATCCCCACCGCCATCCACATAAACCAGTATGACCAGGCGGTGAGATAGCCAAAGAAGGGGCTCATATAACGGTGAGCGTAAACAGCGAATGAACCGGCAACCGGCTCGAGGAATAACATCTCCCCCATAGAACGCATAATGAAAAATACGAACAGCCCGGCGACGATATACGCCAGCAGAACCGAAGGTCCCGCCCATTTCAGGGTACTGGCGGCCCCCATAAACAGCCCGACGCCAATAGTGCCCCCGAGGGCAATTAATTCGATGTGACGAGCCTCCAGCCCACGCTGTAGCTCAGGTTTGTTCTCGGCCATAAATCCTCTTGTTGTGTTTGCATACTGTCCGGTATTACCGGTTCTCGTTATGGGTACATCTTGTTATGTCATAACAGGCCATACGACACCGACCGCTTAGCGGTTGGCGTCAAAACTCCACGGCACTGGAATGATTGTTGCGAATGGTTTCCTAAAATCGCTTAAATGGCAATTAAAGCATTCAAAAAATGAATATATTGTGCGAGAAAGCAGCGATTATGTTGTAAATAAGTAGCGTAATTAGCAGATCACGCTACTTATCAGAGGAGAGAGGGCGTCAGAGGTTGCCGGTATAGTGCCAGCGGAGATAGCGTAATAAGCGAAGTTGTCGAGTAATACGGCTCGGTTGCGACAATAAGCGATACAGCCACTCCAGCCCCAGATTTTGCCAGATTTTAGGCGCACGCTTAACGTGACCGGTAAAGACGTCGTAGGTGCCGCCCACGCCCATATACAGCGCGTCGGGGTGAGTCTTGCGGCAATCACGCATAAAGATCTCTTGTTTCGGCGAACCCATCGCCACCGTCACAATTTGCGCGCCGCTGGCGTGAATACGCTCAAATAACGCCTGACGCTGCTCTGGGGTAAAATAACCATCCTGGCTACCCACAATGTTCACACGCCACTGTGCACGTAGTTTTGCTTCTGTTTGCGCCAGAACTTCAGGCTTGCCACCAACCAGGAAAACAGGCGTTCCGTTTTGCCCAGCTCGCGCCATCAGCGCTTCCCAAAGATCAGCACCGGCCACACGTGAAACCTGCGCCTGCGGGAATTTTTTGCGCACCGAACGCACCACGCTAATCCCATCCGCATATTTGAACTCCGCGGCGTTGATCAGCTCCCTCACTTCAGGATTATCTTCTGCTGTCAGCATTTTCTCAGCGTTGATAGCCACCAGCGTTCCTGACCTGAGGTGTCCTTCGGCAAACAGGTAATTCAGCGCATGTTGCATATCGCGCCAGCCAATCAGTTGTAATCCGCGCAGCGAATACAGCGGCGCAGTTGTGTTATCTGTCATTACGATCCTTCAATTTGTGTCCGGGGCAGCGACTTGATTCGTTTATGGATGAGTCCTGCGCTATCGAATAGCCAAAACAGCAGTTTTGCCATCAGTAGGCAAACGCCAAAAATCACGAGGAAAAAGACCACTCGCGAGACAAACGAATCCAGCCCTTCACGTGCCAACACGATCATATTGAAAATGGCACCAAAACAGAAACTGTGCAAAATCGCTGCCTTATAGCGATTGGTTTCTTGGTTACCTAGCTCATACAGCCAGTCGAACCACTTGATAATGAGTCCAACGACAATCGCGCCTAATGGTATAAAAAGCGCCCCGCCCATCACCACCAGTGAACCAATTAACGTCGGCGAAATCGCCAGTCCTGAGTGGTTGTTCAACACTTCCCAGGTAAAGTAGTTCGCTGAGTTGAGTACAATACTCGGCCGCCCTGGCCACAGCCAGGAAGGAATAAAGACGTAGAAGTCACGGACGATCGGCGCCAGCCCCTGGAACTCAATATTGTGGTAATTCTGCAGCAACAGCGCCAGGTTCTCCCACGGCGAGAAGGTGTCGCGCGTAAGGTACAGGAACGTATAGAACGCCTCATCGCCGCTAACGCTCATTCCGTAGCGCTTCAACGCCAGCCAGAACATCCCGACAATACCCAGCACGCCTGCTGCGACCAACATCCACAGCGAAATCCAGCCGCGAATAATGCCGATAAACAAGAAGATGGCAAACGCGATAATGATATTGGCGCGCGTCCCACCCACAATCATATAGGTCAGCAAACCAAACGCGACGGTACTCACCAGGAAGAACAACCACGCTTTGCTGTCCTGACGCAGGAAATAAACCACCAGCATGGCCGGAATGAAGAAGTAGAAGAAACGCTTCAGAGCGACCCCAGAGACTTCGCTGGAAAAAATCTGGCTATAGGATTGCAGTCTGAACAGCAGGAATCCGTTGTGCATAAAGAAGACGCCCACGCTCACCAGCGCAATCGCCATCAGGATAACCCAGGTCAAATGGGCTTCAACGCGATTGATGGTAAACAGCGGCCTGCGCGGCTTACCCTCTACTCGCTTACGCAATCGCGTTTTATACGTCACGTAGTAGACGGCATAGAAACAGGCTGCTGACAGCAAGGCCTGCAGCAGGATCTCCGGCGGAGCCACTGCCACATCAAAGCGGAACACCAGGATGCTGGTTAACGGGAATCCGAAGAAGAACGTCAGCAAGAACAACAATGAGAAGAAAACATTGAAGTTAAAACGTACGCGGCGGAACTCAAACCAGGTCAGCGTGGCGATAAATAAGGTAGAGAGCAGCCAGACTACCAGCAGACCGCTGAATTGCATCAGGCTCATACGGTTTCTCCTGAAGCAATGCGCAGCGCGTTATACCACGGCTGCAGATAATTCGGGCTAAAGAAGGTAATCGTGTTTTTATCTACCGATGCCAACTGGCGCTGCGCTTCACGTACGACGCCTTCATTGAGATCATCCGTGGTAAATAACACTGGAAGATTCTGTTCCACCATATCCTGCCAGAAGGGATTTTCACGGTTGAGCACGCACGGGATACCCGCCTGGATCAGCAAACACAGGGTACCGATCCCCTGCTGCCGGGCAAAAATAAAGTAACCCAAATCGCATTGCCGCAATAATGTTAGATAGGCATCAAATTCCAGCTTTTCACTTAAAATTTGCAGATTATCAGCGCTAAATAATGCCATACCGGCCTGGCGAACCTCGTCGATATAGGCCTCATTATTGGCGGGGTAACCCATCGGCACAATCACGTTCACCGTGTCGCCGAACTGCTGATGGACAGCACGCAGCGCGGCAACATGCTCATTGCTGCGATCGCCAGAGTTGCCAACCAGCACCGTCATCTTGCCGCTGCGCTGACAATCATTGCTCATGTTATTGAGTGAAGGATCCATTCGCGTTGGGAAATAGAGCAACTCACCCCGTACATGCGGATGTTGCTCGGCGAAATAACGTAAATCGCCCCGCGTGGCAAATACGCAGCCCACGCGGTTCTGCGCCATGCGGCGAATCGGGTAAAACAGGCGGAATTTCAGCCCACTGGAGACTTCGTATAAATCAGCACCCCAGATATGCCAGTAAAACTGCGTCGGTTTAATTCCCCCGCTCAGCAGCGCCAACCACAGGCTGGTGTTGAACTGACCGTGGAAGAAGAATCGCTGTTGGCGATTCGCTTTTGCTTTCGCAATAACTGCTTCGGCTAACGCTTTTTTCCCGCTGTAGAAACTCAGCGATAACGCCGGGCAGCTCTCACTGAATCCCGCATCCTGACCGGCAACCATAAACGTGCGCGCGTGCTCGCTCGTCGCGGCAAGCGAGTCGTTGAAAAACCGCAGCACGGTTTGGTTATGGTGAGGGATATCCGATCCCAGAACGTGAATCAGTACAGTCATGCCCGCCTACGCCAGAGTAAAAACACGCCACAACAAAGAGAAAAATAGACGATGTACGTTGCCATATAAGCCTGTGCCGCTCCCAGCGCACCATGTGCAGGGATCAGCCAGTGAGCAAACACCGTCAATAACATGAACTGGCTAATTTCAGCCAAAATATAAAACCGCAGTGATGCTTTCGCGATCACCAGATACCCAAAGACATACGCCCCAACTTTTAGTACATCGCCAACCAGTTGCCAGGCAAACAGATCGCGCATGGCGGTGAATTTTGCGGAGAAAAGCAGCCAGATAGCAAAGTCACGCAGCAGCCAAACGGTAAAGCTCGCAGCGGCAACTGCTGGTAACACGAACTTCAGCGACTTAACCACCTCGCGCGTAATATCGCGCTTTTCAGTCAGTCGCGACAACGTCGGCAGCAAGTAAACGCTGAATGAAGCGGTAATGAATTGCAGATAAGCATCAGAGATACTGCTTACCCCCTGCCAAATCCCCACATCATCCCAACTGTACTGCGCCGCCAGCAGGTTTCGCATCATCACGTATGCCACAGGCAACGTTACGGAGGTAATCAGCGCCATCAGCGTAAACTTGCTTAGCTGTCCAGCCAGACCGTTATCCCACGAGGGTTTCAGGTAATGCAGAGGAATCGCCCCGCGCTTAATCAGCATAATAGCGGCAGGGATAACGACCAACGCGGGCACTAACGCCAGACCCAGCAAAGCGCCTTCATACCCTCCCAGGCGATAACAGCCATAATAAGCCACTACGCCCACCAGACTACCCACAATCAGCGACAGCGCGTTACCCGCCGCATCGCGAAACCCCTTCATCAACGCCAGCAGCAGATTCGCCCAGGCAATGCCCATCTGCACCAGCGCAACCAGTCTTACCAGCCCCTGATAATGAGTATGACCAAACAATCCCTGACTGATTGGTGCGGCCGCCAGCAGAAAAATCACAGCCATCAGCGTAGAGAATCCCAGCACCATCGCGGAAGATGTACCGACGACCTTGCAGAGCCGGGTCGGATCGTCATGGTGCTGCGCAACATATTTCGTGACGCCGTTGAAAATGCCGGCCCCCGCCAGGACACCAAGCACGGTGACCATCTGGCGGAAGTTACCCGCCTGCCCCACGCCTGCCGGGCCAAACGACACCGCCAGCAGCTTCACGACCAGCAAACCCGCACCAATTTTTACCAGCGTACTGGCTGCCGTCCATAAGGACGCTTTAGCAAGCGACATTTCAGGCGAAGTAGTTGAGTAAGGTCGAAATTACCGTTCGCTGGTTGACCGGCGACAGGTTGTAGAACAGCGGTAAACGCAGCAAACGCTCGCTCTCTTTGGTGGTGTAACGATCAACACCGGCAAATACGCCGAATTTGTCGCCAGCTGGGCAATCATGCAGCGGGATATAGTGGAACACCGCCATAATTTCAGCTTCTTTCAGGAAGTTAATCAACGCTGTGCGATCGTCGATATCGCGCAGCTTGATGTAAAACATATGGGCGTTTTGCACGCAGCCGTCTGGTACAGAAGGCAGCTCGATACGTCCGGCACGCGCCAGCGGTTCAAGAGCATCATAGTAGTTCTGCCACAGCGTCAGACGCTGCTGGTTAATGCGGTCAGCTGCTTCCAGCTGCGCCCACAGATAGGCGGCCTGTAGATCGGACATCAAATAGCTGGAGCCGATATCACGCCAGGTATATTTATCTACCTGGCCACGGAAAAACTGGCTGCGGTTTGTCCCTTTTTCACGGATGATCTCTGCACGCTCGACTAATTTTATATCATTAATCAGCGTCGCGCCGCCTTCACCACCTGCGGTATAGTTTTTGGTCTCATGAAAGCTAAAGCAACCAATGTGACCAATCGTCCCCAGCGCCCGACCTTTGTAAGTCGACATAACGCCCTGGGCTGCATCTTCCACCACAAACAGGTTATGTTTGGTCGCCAGCGCCATAATAGTATCCATTTCGCAGGCCACGCCCGCGTAATGCACCGGCACAATAACGCGGGTCTTGTCGGTGATCGCCGCTTCAATCAGCGTTTCGTCAATGTTCATGGTATCCGGGCGGATATCAACAAAGACAATTTTCGCGCCTCGCAGCACGAAAGCATTGGCCGTGGAGACAAACGTATAGCTTGGCATAATGACTTCATCGCCAGGCTGGATATCCAGCAGCAATGCCGCCATCTCAAGCGATGCGGTGCAGGAAGGCGTCAGCAATACTTTCTCGCTGCCAAAATGCTGTTCCAGCCACTGCTGGCAGCGACGGGTAAAACCGCCGTCGCCACACAGTTTGCCGCTGTTCATCGCAGACTGCATGTAATCGAGTTCAGTGCCCACCACCGGCGGTGCGTTAAATGGAATCATCGTGTCACCTGTATAACCAATACGCGGTGCTTTCCACATTCGCACCACTGTGTATATAACGTTTAAGCGCGGCGGTATTGCCCATTTGGGTCGCCACACGTAGTGCTGTTTTACCGTGAGCCTGCGCCCAGCAAAGCGCGGCCTGCATCAGTTCTGCTCCCGCCCCACGCCCGGCTAGCAGGCCAATTCGCGCCTCGGTCGCATTCAGTTCACGCAGCGAGACATAGCCACGAATCTCACCTGTTGGTGTACGAAAAACGAGGCATTGATGATCGAACGTCCCCAGCACCGCGTTTTCAATCCACTGCGCATAAAAACGCGCGCTGGCATCTGCGGCATACCACGGGGCGCGAAAACGACTTTGCGCGAACGCCTGTCCTGCCAGATGGCGTAATGCAGGGATATCCGTAGTTTGTGCGACCTGCGCACCGGGGTCACCATGCGCACACGTCACTGGCAGCACAAAATCCACTTCACCTTCAACCAGTGAGAAGCCCAGCTGTTGCAGGGCATCTAATGCTTGGGTATTGGCGGCAGGTATTTTTGCCTGTACCCGCGACCAGGGCTGCAACGCATCCGCAGTCAGAACCGACGCGTGTTGGTCAAAACGCACAATGGCGCTATGCACGCCAAAGAACGTATTTTCCCAGCTAAGCGGCTCAATACTGGCGCGGATTTTCACCGCCAGACCCCTTTGGTATCAACGACATATTGCTGGTGAACCGCATCGCCTTTAATGGCTTTAAATTCATTGTGGTCGACCAGCAAGACCAGCACATCGGCGCTTCCCAGGGCATCGTCCAGCGTTGCCAGTTGGCACAGACCGTCCAGTTTTTTCGGCAGTTGATGGATATTCGGTTCCACTACCAATGTTTCGCCTTTGTGCCAATGCGCGATACTTTGCGCAATTCCCATCGCCGGGCTTTCACGTAAATCATCAATATTCGGTTTAAATGCCAGACCAAAACAGGCAATTTTCACTTCGCTGGCCCGTTTATTGGTATCTGCCAGACAGTCGGCCACGGCAGCTTTTACCCGATCGACCACCCAATGAGGCTTACCGTCGTTTACCTCACGCGCGGTGCGAATCAATTTCGCCTGCTGCGGGTTCTGCGCCACGATAAACCACGGATCAACCGCAATACAGTGCCCGCCAACACCCGGACCCGGTTGCAAAATATTCACGCGCGGATGGCGATTTGCCAGGCGAATCAGTTCCCAGACGTTGATCCCCTGATCGGCGCAAATCAGCGACAACTCATTGGCGAAGGCGATATTGACGTCGCGGAAGCTATTTTCAGTCAGCTTGCACATTTCCGCAGTGCGGGCGTTGGTCACGACACATTCACCCTCAAGGAAAATGTTGTACAGTTCGCTAGCACGCGCGGAACAGACGGAGGTCATTCCCCCAATCACGCGGTCGTTTTTAATCAGTTCAACCATCACCTGACCCGGCAGCACGCGTTCAGGACAATAAGCAATGTTAACGTCAGTCTGTTCCCCGACCTGCTGCGGGAAAGTCAGATCAGGACGCATTTCAGCCAGCCATGTGGCCATCTGTTCGGTAGCCCCGACAGGCGACGTTGATTCAAGGATCACCAACGCGCCTTTTTTCAGCACCGGAGCAAGAGACTTGGCTGCGGCTTCCACATAAACCATATCGGGTTCGTGCTCCCCCTTAAACGGAGTAGGCACAGCAATCAGATAGGCATCCGCATCTACAGGGGTTGTGGTCGCACGCAGAAATCCATTTTCGACCGCCGTTTTCACCACGGCGCCCAAATCTGGCTCTACGATATGAATTTCACCGCGATTAATGGTATCCACCGCGTGTTGATTTACATCTACGCCAATCACATGCTTTTGACGGGAAGCAAAGGCAGCCGCCGTCGGCAGTCCGATATAACCCAGCCCAATGACAGAAATGGTCGTAAAACTCATAGCGATATCCGATTATTTTTTAACGCGTGTAAAATGCGGCCACATGCCTGCCCGTCACCATACGGATTATGGGCGCGGCTCATGGTCTGATATTCATTGTCGTCATGCAGCAAACGCGTGACTTCTTCGACAATACGCTGCGGGTCTGTCCCTACCAGACGTACTGTGCCTGCAGTAATCGCTTCCGGACGTTCCGTCGTTTCGCGCATCACCAGTACTGGTTTCCCCAGAGATGGGGCTTCTTCCTGAATCCCACCGGAGTCGGTCAGGATCAGCCAGGCATGATTCATCAGCCAGACAAACGGCATGTAATCCTGCGGTTCAATCAGGATGACGTTTTCAACGTGACCCAGAATGCGATTCACCGGTTCGCTAACGTTAGGGTTCAGGTGCACCGGATAGACAATCTGTACGTTCTGATTGGCCGCAGCAATTTCCGCCAGCGCGTGGCATATGCGTTCAAAACCGCGACCGAAGCTTTCCCGACGATGACCGGTCACCAGTATCATCTTTTTATCAACAGCCAGGAAAGGATAACGTTCTGCCAGATCGGTACGCAGCACCTCATTTCCCAGTACACGGTCACGAACCCAGATCAACGAATCAATAACCGTATTACCTGTAACGAAGATACGGCTATCAGAAATGTTTTCCCGTAGCAGGTTTTGGCGCGAGTTTTCTGTTGGCGCAAAATGATACATCGCCAAATGCCCGGTCAGCGTACGGTTCGCCTCTTCCGGCCAGGGAGAGTAGAGATCGCCTGTACGTAAACCCGCCTCCACATGCCCTACCGGAATACGCTGATAGAACGCAGCCAGACTCGTGGCAATGGTGGTTGTGGTATCGCCGTGAACCAACACAACGTCGGGTTTAAAGTCAGCCAGAATAGGCTTTAATCCTTCCAGTATTCGGCAGGTAATTTCTGTTAGTCCCTGACCTGGCTGCATAATATTGAGATCGTAGTCAGGTACAATGGAAAAAAGGTTCAACACCTGATCGAGCATCTCCCGATGCTGCGCCGTGACGCAAACTTTTGCCTCAAAATCAGGATCTTTTGCCAACGCATGAACCAGAGGTGCCATTTTTATGGCCTCCGGTCGCGTGCCAAATACAGTCAGTACTTTCACATCGATTCTCTTCGGATTGGCAGTGAGGGCCCAGCCCCTCACTGCAACGATATTGCTAGATCGTGCGGCGGCGGGTTAACGCGACACCAGCACCGATCAGAGCCCCAACGATGCCCCACATAATCATCAGGAAAGCACGACGAGGGCTGTCACGTTTTACCGGTTCTTCCGGCGTACGCAAATAACGATAGGTCTGAAAACGCGGATCCAGAGTTGGCCCAACGTTCAGTGTGTTAAGCATGGCTCGGTTTTGGAAGTAGTCCAGATCGAAATCGGGACCAACAGATTGCAGGTTTTCGAGTCGCGCCTGCAGCATAGGGCGTCCAAGCAAAAACAGTTCTGAATCAGGTAACTCTTCAGCCGGAACGTCAGTGGAAGTACGCGAAATATTATGCTGTTCAGCAATTTTGAGCGCCTGCTCAATGTTGTGAACTCGGCGAGAAAAAATCGATTTCGCCACTTCTTCCTGGCGTTTAACCTGCGCCTTCATCTGCACAGTGCGCGCAGCCCAGGCTCCCTTTAACTCGTCGTTCAGATGACGCGCTGCACGCTGACTGGCAAACGCGATGTACTGACGCAACAGATTGTTGGCATCAGGTGCCGTCTCGGCAATCAGCTTCACGCTGTCATTGGTATTACGAACCGCATCGCCAGGCATAAACTGAATGTTATTGATCAGTTCATCCAGCATCGCCGCATCGGCTTTACTGTTCCCCACCATACGTTGCTTGTAGTAATCAGTCTGCTGCCAGAATTCACGGCGCGTATCCCATGAGGCAAGCTGCATGATAAATTCTTTATAGGCTTCATCCATCACTGATGGCTGATCCGCTGATGCAAGACTGGCCTTGATGTCCAGGTTACGTAAGAACTGCTGCTGAGAGTAATAGCCGCCCAACATATTAACCGTTGGCCTGTCTGAAATCGCCGTCGCGCTCCACTCCTGACGAGCAAAGAACGTATAGGCGAGAGCGACTAACGCGAAGGCGAGAGCCATGCCGACAATCCACACTTTCCCTGCCCATAAGGCACGAAACAACCCACGGATATCCAGTTCATTTTCTGCGCTCACGGCGTGTTCCCCCGGTAATGGTTGTGTCATCGCATCCTCAATTTACTTGGTTAAGTTTGGTTTGCCTTCGCGGTGCCTTCGTAGTCTGCGCTTAACTCGCTTAATAAATCTCGCCACCTTCCATGCCCGCTTAATACAGTAACCGTAAAGACCGAATGCCAGTAAAAAGAGCACCAACATGGCCCATTCAGGGACTAAACGAAAATATTCAGCCAGTGCACCGATAGAGGCCAGAATCGCTGCAGCCAACGTGATCAGAACAAATGCCTGTCTGGAAGTAAACCCGGCGCGCATCACTAAATGATGAATATGCTGGCGATCTGCAGAGAAAGGACTCATGCCTTTACGCAAACGACGATACATGATCGCCACCATATCCATTAACGGAATGGCGATAATCCACAGTGCAGTGACCGGGCTAATAGGATGAGTTTTACCTTGAGTGGTCTCCAGCAGGATCCAGATTACCGTAAAGCCAATCAGCGTACTTCCCGCATCCCCCATAAAGACCTTATAGCGGCGTCCAAGAATACCCAGATTTAGCATGATGTAAGGCAGGATGGCGGCAATCATGGCAAAACACCAGATAGCCAGGCTTGTCTGACCATCGAACCACAGGATAAACCCCATCGCTGCGAATGAGACACTGGATAGCCCGCCTAACAAGCCATCAATGCCATCAACCATATTAAAGGCGTTAATCGCCGCCCAGACGGCAAAAAGGGTGAGAAAATAACCAAAGGGACCCAACAACAACTCCCACGGGCCAAAAATATATCCCAGGCTACTTAGATAAAGCTCACCTTTTACCATCATCACAATAGCAATCGCCGCCTGAACGACTGCTCGTATTTTTACGCTGATGTCAAAACGATCGTCAAGCGCGCCAACAAACACCAGCACACCTGCACAGAAGAGGTATAACGAGGCATGGGGAATGTAATAATCCGAAAAGCCAAACATGAAATTGATTCCGGCAAACACAGAAATCCCGCCCACCAACGGAATAATCCCTTGGTGACGTTTGCGGAAGTTTGGCTTATCCACTAAACCTATTTTTATGGCTACTTTTCGTGCCAAAAAAATAAAAATGGTTGTGAATAAAAAAATACTAACTAGCTCAGAGAAAGCAGCGAGTAGATTCACAGTGTATGTGTTCTCAGCATATATCATTTCCTTAAAGTATAATGCGTTAAGACGCCCCCTTGAAGAGAGCAGCTAAAACATTACACTTCCTACCTCTTGTCGGTCATGCCGCACATTGTGACAATCCATGACGCCGATAATAATGACAATTTTATCTGACCAAACATTAGGATGAATCGTAAAAGCAAAACGCCACGTAAAAACGTGGCGTTTTCAGATGATGCCTGAATCAGGAACGCTTCATCATATCGAAGAAGTCGTCATTGGTCTTGGTCATCGCCAGTTTGTTAATGAGGAATTCCATTGCGTCGATTTCACCCATAGGATGGATGATTTTGCGCAGGATCCACATTTTCTGCAGCTCTTCCTGGGTGGTGAGCAGCTCTTCTTTACGGGTACCAGAACGGTTGTAGTCGATAGCCGGGAAGACGCGTTTTTCAGCAATCTTACGGGAGAGATGCAGTTCCATGTTGCCGGTACCTTTAAACTCTTCGTAGATAACTTCATCCATTTTAGAGCCGGTATCAATCAGCGCAGTCGCGATGATGGTCAGGCTACCGCCCTCTTCCACGTTACGTGCAGCACCAAAGAAACGCTTCGGACGATGCAGGGCGTTGGCGTCCACACCACCGGTCAGTACTTTACCGGAAGCAGGAACCACGGTGTTATATGCACGTGCCAGACGGGTGATGGAGTCAAGCAGAATGATAACGTCTTTCTTGTGTTCAACCAGACGTTTCGCCTTCTCGATAACCATTTCCGCAACCTGAACATGGCGGGAGGCAGGTTCGTCAAAGGTAGACGCAACCACTTCACCTTTCACCAGACGCTGCATCTCGGTAACTTCTTCCGGACGTTCGTCAATCAGCAGCACCATCAACACGCAGTCAGGATGATTGTATGCAATGCTCTGCGCGATGTTCTGCAGCAGCATGGTTTTACCCGCTTTCGGCGGAGCAACAATCAGACCACGTTGGCCACGACCGATCGGCGATGCCAAATCCAGTACACGTGCCGTTAAGTCTTCAGTAGAACCATTACCACGCTCCATACGCAGACGAGAGTTTGCGTGCAGCGGCGTTAAGTTCTCAAAGAGGATTTTATTACGGGCGTTTTCTGGTTTGTCGTAGTTAACTTCGTTAACTTTCAACAGCGCAAAGTAGCGTTCACCTTCTTTCGGCGGGCGAATCTTACCAGAAATGGTATCACCAGTGCGGAGGTTGAAACGGCGGATTTGGCTGGGAGAAACGTAGATGTCATCAGGACCGGCGAGGTAGGAGCTGTCTGCAGAGCGGAGGAAACCAAATCCATCCTGCAATATCTCCAGCACACCGTCACCAAAGATATCTTCGCCACTCTTTGCGTGCTGCTTCAGGATGGCAAAAATAATGTCCTGCTTGCGCATACGAGCCAGGTTTTCAAGGCCCATATTTTCGCCGAGAGTGATCAGCTCAGAAACCGGCGTATTCTTTAATTCGGTAAGATTCATAATGGTGTGAGTTCTTAAACTTGGGGTAAATCTCGAACTTAATGTTGTGAATGGTATGGCAGGGTCATCCATGCCTGTTTACGGCCATCAACTCATGTCTGTTCGCTGTCTGGTCACAGGAAAGTACGCAGAACTGAAACGACAAGACGGATTGAGTGACAAGCCAGGAATCTGTCCACTTCTCGCGCGAGAAACAACGGGAAGTATTGGATATAACTAGATTCAAACTTAATAAGGTATGTTTAATACGAAGTCAACACTAACTTAGCACGACTCAAGTCGGGCGTCCAGTCATCCGAATCATTTCGAAGTATGGTCGCCCGATCATGAGACTTCCTTACGCTAAATTAGCGTCGAGGAATTCTTTCAACTGACCTTTGGACAGCGCGCCGACTTTTGTCGCCGCAACTTCGCCGTTTTTAAACAGCAACAGGGTCGGGATGCCACGGATACCATACTTCGGCGCGGTGCCTGGGTTTTGGTCAATGTTCAATTTAGCAACCGTCAGTTTGCCCTGATATTCGTCAGCGATTTCATCCAGAATCGGAGCGATCATTTTGCACGGACCGCACCACTCTGCCCAGAAATCAACGAGGATTGCTCCGTCCGCTTTGAGTACATCCGTGTCAAAACTGTCGTCAGTCAGGTGAATAATTTTATCGCTCATAATAACTCCACAGGAATAAGCCTGGTGCATTGGTGTAGCATTAATCAACGACGTGTTGATGTAGCATTAACCAACTAAAGGTTGACTTTATTTCACCGGATACGCTTTCGTAAAGCAATAGTAAGCTGATATTCTACCACACTATGAGCAAAACACATTTAACAGAACAGAAGTTTTCCGACTTCGCCCTGCACCCAAAGGTGATAGAAGCCCTTGAAAACAAAGGCTTTCATAACTGTACGCCCATTCAGGCCCTCGCGCTGCCGCTAACGCTGGCTGGTCGTGATGTTGCCGGGCAGGCGCAAACCGGTACCGGAAAAACGATGGCGTTCCTGACGTCAACGTTTCATTATCTTCTCTCTCATCCCGCGATTGCCGATCGCAAGGTGAACCAACCGCGTGCGTTAATTATGGCGCCAACGCGTGAGTTAGCCGTGCAGATCCACGCTGATGCCGAGCCGCTGGCACAGACCACTGGTCTGAAATTAGGCCTGGCGTATGGCGGCGACGGTTACGATAAACAGCTGAAAGTGCTGGAAAGCGGCGTCGATATTCTTATCGGCACGACCGGTCGTCTTATCGACTATGCAAAACAGAACCACATTAATCTGGGCGCGATTCAGGTCGTGGTGCTGGATGAAGCCGATCGTATGTACGATCTGGGCTTTATTAAAGATATCCGTTGGCTGTTCCGTCGTATGCCGCCAACCACCCAACGTCTGAATATGCTGTTTTCTGCAACCCTCTCTTATCGCGTTCGCGAACTGGCGTTCGAACAAATGAATAACGCTGAGTACGTTGAAGTCGAACCGGAACAGAAAACTGGCCATCGCATTAAAGAAGAGCTCTTCTACCCCTCCAACGAAGAGAAAATGCGTTTGCTGCAAACGCTGATTGAAGAAGAGTGGCCAGATCGCGCCATTGTTTTTGCTAACACCAAGCATCGTTGTGAAGATATCTGGGGCAGCCTTGCTGCAGACGGCCATCGTGTCGGTCTGCTGACCGGTGACGTGGCGCAGAAAAAACGTCTGCGAATCCTTGATGAATTCACCCGTGGCGATATCGACATACTCGTTGCGACGGATGTTGCTGCACGTGGTCTGCATATCCCAGCCGTAACGCACGTATTTAACTATGACCTGCCGGATGACTGTGAAGATTACGTTCACCGTATCGGTCGTACCGGTCGTGCTGGCGCAAGCGGTCACTCTATCAGCCTCGCTTGTGAAGAGTACGCGCTAAATTTACCCGCAATCGAGACCTATATCGGCCACTCGATTCCGGTCAGCAAATATAACCCGGATGCGCTGATGACCGATCTGCCGAAGCCTTTGCGCTTAACGCGCCCGCGCACAGGCAATGGCCCACGCCGTACCGGTGGTGCTCCGCGTAATCGTCGTCGTTCAGGTTAAGAAACGTTATGCCATACACAAAATCATTCAGCCTGTATCAAGGCGGCAAGAAAACGAATCCCGATGAACCTACTTTAGTAAGTGATTCGGGTGAGAGAACGCAGCCAACACAGATACAGGTTGAAGGATGAAGTGTATGAATTCTACTTCGCTGTATGCGGCAATCGATCTCGGATCAAATAGTTTTCATATGCTGGTTGTACGTGAGGTGGCAGGAAGCATCCAGACGCTCACTCGTATCAAACGCAAAGTGCGTCTGGCTGCTGGACTCAACGGTGACAACGAGCTCTCTGTTGAAGCGATGGAGCGCGGCTGGCAATGTTTGCGCCTGTTTGCAGAACGTCTGCAGGATATTCCGCATCCACAAATCCGCGTGGTCGCCACGGCAACATTACGCATCGCCGTAAATGCCGATGTGTTTATTGCTAAAGCGCAAGAGATCCTCGGCTGCCCTGTCCAGGTGATTAGCGGTGAAGAAGAAGCGCGCCTGATTTATCAAGGTGTGGCCCACACTACCGGCGGCGCGGATCAGCGTCTGGTCGTCGACATTGGCGGGGCCAGCACAGAGTTGGTTACCGGTTCTGGCGCGCAAACCACTTCCCTGTTCAGCCTGTCAATGGGCTGCGTCACCTGGCTCGAACGCTATTTTACCGATCGTAATCTGGCACAGGAAAACTTTGACGAGGCCGAGAAAGCGGCTCGCGAAGTTCTGCGCCCGGTCGCCGACAAACTGCGTTTTCATGGCTGGAAAGTTTGCGTTGGTGCCTCTGGCACCGTCCAGGCGTTGCAGGAAATCATGATGGCGCAGGGCATGGATGAGCGCATTACGCTGGCCAAACTTCAGCAGCTTAAGCAGCGCGCCATTCACTGCGGTCGTCTGGAAGAGCTAGAGATCGAAGGGTTAACGCTGGAACGTGCGCTGGTTTTCCCCAGCGGGCTGGCCATTTTGATTGCTATTTTCACCGAACTGAACATTCAATGCATGACCCTGGCCGGCGGCGCATTACGTGAAGGTCTGGTCTACGGTATGCTGCATCTGGCGGTGGATCAGGATATTCGTAGCCGCACATTACGCAATATCCAGCGTCGCTTTATGGTCGATACAGAGCAAGCACATCGCGTTGCCAATTTGGCGACTAAATTTCTCGATCAGGTAGAAAAAAAGTGGCATCTTGAACCGATTAGCCGCGAATTACTGATTAGTGCCTGTCAGCTGCATGAAATTGGCCTAAGCGTTGATTTTAAACAGGCACCACAGCATGCCGCTTATCTGGTGCGCAATCTCGATCTCCCGGGTTTTACCCCTGCGCAAAAGAAACTGCTAGCGACGCTGTTACTCAACCAGACCAATCCCGTCGATCTCTCTTCGCTCCACCAGCAAAACGCAGTGCCGCCGCGCATCGCGGAGCATCTTTGTCGTTTGCTACGCCTGGCGATCATCTTCGCCAGTCGTCGCCGTGACGATCTTGTGCCGGAAATTCAATTGGATGCAAGAAACGAGCACCTGACGGTCACTCTACCAGAAGGCTGGCTGGAACATCATCCGCTGGGTAAAGAGTTAATCGATCAGGAAAGCCAGTGGCAAAGCTATGTCCACTGGCCGCTGGACGTTCATTAGATGTTGGTTGCCGGATAGTGCTTACACATATCCGGCCCATAAAATACCTACTTCGCTTTAGCTTTCGCCATCATTGCCCGAATATTAGCGATGCTGGCCTGCCCTTTTTGCATCCGCTCCTCTGCGCTCACCACTTTTCGCTCTTGCTCCCA
Organism: Citrobacter sp. Cf116; assembly: GCF_030336505.1. Lineage (NCBI taxonomy): Bacteria > Pseudomonadati > Pseudomonadota > Gammaproteobacteria > Enterobacterales > Enterobacteriaceae > Citrobacter > Citrobacter sp. Cf116. The sequence continues at coordinate 67,345 of NZ_JAOWEQ010000028.1, forward strand.
GATAACGTCATCCTGTGGCAGCTCCAGAAGGAAACGACTCGGTTCCGGACGCACCAGCTCACCATACTGACGACGCTCTTTACATAGCGTGAAGATGAGCTCTTTTTGTGCACGCGTAATCCCTACATAAGCCAGACGACGTTCTTCGTCGATATTGTCTTCATCGATACTGCTCTGGTGCGGCAAAAATCCTTCTTCCATTCCCACCATAAACACGTATGGGAACTCCAGCCCTTTTGAGGCATGCAGTGTCATTAATTGCACCTGATCCAGCTCTTCTTCACTCTCTCCACGTTCCATCATGTCGCGTAGGGTAAAGCGGGTAACAACCTGGGTCAGGGTCATTGGCTCTTCCAGCTCACTGCCTTCCAGCATCTCCGTCATCCAACTGAACAGCGTATTGACGTTTTTCATACGCATTTCAGCCGCTTTCGGACTCGGCGAGGTTTCATACAGCCAGGATTCGTAATCAATACCGTGGATAAGATCGCGCACAGCGGCAACCGGCTCACGCTCCGCCAGACGCTGAATTTCCCCCAGCCAGTGCGTAAAGCGAGTCAGAGAATCATACCCGCGCCCGGTTAGTGTCTGGCTAAGCCCCATATCAAAGCTGGCGGTAAACAGGCTTTTATTACGTGTCATCGCCCATTCCCCCAACTTTTGCAGCGTGGCCGGGCCGATTTCACGTTTTGGCGTGTTTACGATCCGCAAAAATGCGCTATCGTCATCCGGGTTGCTCAGCACGCGCAGATAAGCCAGCAGATCTTTAATCTCCGGACGCGAGAAGAACGACGTTCCGCCGGAAATTTTGTACGGGATACGGTTCTGCATTAGAAACTTTTCGAACACGCGCGACTGATGATTACCGCGATACAGGATGGCGTAGTCTTTATACTGCGTCTTGTTCACAAAATGATGGGCAATTAATTCCCCGGTCACGCGTTCCGCTTCGTGCTCTTCATTATTGGCACTCAGTACCTTCAGTTCAGCACCGTAACCCAACTCGGAAAAGAGTCGCTTTTCAAAGACGTGTGGATTGTTCGCAATAAGGATGTTCGCCGCCTTCAGGATGCGACCTGATGAACGGTAGTTTTGCTCCAGCTTCACCACCTGCAAAGCCGGAAAATCTTTGCTTAACAGTACCAGGTTCTGTGGACGGGCGCCGCGCCAGGAGTAGATCGACTGATCGTCATCGCCCACGACGGTAAAGCGCGCGCGTTTACCTACCAGCAACTTCACCAGCTCGTACTGGCTGGTGTTGGTATCCTGATATTCATCCACCAGCAGGTAGCGGATTCTGTTTTGCCAGCGCTCACGCACTTCTTCATTGCGCTGTAGCAGCAGCGTGGGAAGCAGGATCAGATCGTCAAAATCGAGGACGTTACACGCCTTCATATGCGCGTCATACAGACCATAGCAGTGGGCAAAAATACGATCGCGCTCGCCCTTGGCGCTGGCTGCCGCCTGTGCCGGAGTCATCAGATCGTTTTTCCAGTTGGAGATCGTCGAGATCAACTGCTGGAGGATAAGCTTATCGTCTTCGATTAGCCCTTCGGTCAGTTCCTTGAGCAAGGCCACCTGGTCAGTATCGTCAAACAACGAGAAGTTCGACTTCATCCCCAGCGCCGCATATTCACGCTTAATGATATCCAGTCCCAGGGTGTGGAAGGTGGAGATCATCAACCCACGCGCCTCTTTACGACCCAGCGTTTGCGCCACGCGCTCTTTCATCTCGCGCGCAGCCTTATTGGTAAAGGTCACGGCCGCAATATGGCGTGCCTGGTAGCCACATTCACGGATCAGATGGGCGATTTTATTGGTGATAACACGCGTCTTGCCGGAACCCGCTCCCGCCAGCACCAGGCAAGGTCCGGTGACGAATTCGACGGCTTGTTGTTGTCCGGGGTTCAAACGCATAAAGGGTCACTCATGAAAGTCGGGAGGGGAGAATAACAGCGTGGTAGTATAGCCAGCCTTAACCACCCCACTCAAGGCACGATCATGGCAAAAACAGCAGCAGCAGTGCATATCCTTGTTAAAGAAGAGAAACTGGCACTGGATCTTCTGGAACAGATTAAAAACGGCGCCGACTTCGGCAAATTGGCGAAGAAACACTCTATCTGTCCATCAGGCAAACGCGGCGGTGATTTAGGTGAATTCCGTCAGGGCCAGATGGTTCCGGCGTTCGACAAAGTGGTTTTTTCCTGCCCGGTGCTGGAGCCAACCGGCCCGCTGCACACTCAGTTTGGTTACCACATCATTAAAGTGCTGTACCGTAACTAATAAAAAGCCCGGTGTTAAACACCGGGCTTTTTTTGCCGGATGGCGGCTACGCCTTATCCGGCCTACATCTGCTGTGCGTAGGTCGGGTAAGCGCAAGCGCCACCCGACATCCTATTTAGCCAGCAACGGCAATGCGTTTCATATCGGTCATGTAACCGCGCAGTTTCTTACCAACCTGCTCAATAGCGTGGCTACGGATTGCTTCGTTCACGTCGCGCAGCTGCGCGTTGTCTACCGCACCTTCGGCAATCGCTTTGCCCAGGTCGCCGGTCTGCAGGGTGGTCATGAACTCTTTCAGCAGCGGTACGCAAGCGTAAGAGAACAGGTAGTTGCCGTATTCTGCGGTATCGGAGATAACCACGTTCATTTCGTACAGACGCTTACGGGCGATGGTATTCGCGATCAGCGGCAGCTCGTGCAGTGATTCGTAGTACGCAGATTCTTCGATGATGCCGGAATCCACCATGGTTTCGAACGCCAGCTCAACGCCCGCTTTCACCATCGCAATCATCAGAACGCCTTTATCGAAGTACTCCTGCTCACCGATTTTACCTTCAAACTGCGGGGCGGTTTCGAACGCGGTTTTACCGGTCTCTTCACGCCAGGTCAGCAGTTTCTTATCGTCGTTAGCCCAGTCAGCCATCATGCCGGAAGAGAATTCGCCGGAAATGATGTCGTCCATGTGTTTCTGGAACAGCGGCGCCATAATCTCTTTCAGCTGTTCGGACAGCGCATAAGCACGCAGTTTCGCCGGGTTAGACAGACGGTCCATCATCAGGGTGATGCCGCCCTGCTTCAGCGCTTCGGTGATGGTTTCCCAGCCGAACTGAATCAGTTTTTCAGCATATGCCGGGTCAGTACCTTCTTCCACCAGCTTATCGAAGCACAGCAGAGAACCGGCTTGCAGCATACCGCACAGGATAGTCTGCTCACCCATCAGATCAGATTTCACTTCCGCAACGAAGGAGGACTCCAGCACGCCCGCACGGTGACCGCCGGTGGCCGCAGCCCAGGCTTTAGCAATCGCCATACCTTCGCCTTTCGGATCGTTTTCCGGGTGAACGGCGATCAGGGTCGGTACACCGAAGCCACGTTTGTACTCTTCACGAACTTCAGTACCCGGGCACTTCGGTGCCACCATCACAACGGTGATGTCTTTACGGATCTGCTCGCCCACTTCGACGATGTTGAAGCCGTGTGAATAGCCCAGCGCCGCGCCATCTTTCATCAGCGGTTGTACCGAACGTACAACGTCGGAGTGCTGCTTGTCTGGCGTCAGGTTAACCACCAGGTCAGCCTGCGGGATCAGATCTTCGTAGGTACCTACTTTGAAGCCGTTTTCGGTCGCTTTACGCCAGGAAGCACGCTTCTCAGCAATGGCTTCTTTACGCAGTGCGTAGGAGATATCCAGACCGGAGTCACGCATGTTCAGGCCCTGGTTCAGACCCTGAGCGCCACAGCCGACGATGACCACTTTTTTACCCTGAAGGTAGCTCGCACCATCGGCGAATTCGTCGCGGCCCATAAAGCGACATTTACCCAGCTGTGCCAGCTGCTGGCGCAGGTTCAGTGTATTAAAGTAGTTAGCCATGATGGTGTACTCCGTGATGTTGTGTTGTGGTGCTTATTATTCGGTTCGCAGATTTGTATTTGCGAGATTGAATCCACATTACAACAGGAAATTTATTGCGGAAATTGATATATTCACAACGTCACATTGCAATTTATGCAACGTAGAAAATCGGAGGCTCGTCTGTGGATTTACGCGATCTGAAAATGTTCCTGCATCTGGCGGATAGCCGCCACTTTGGCCGCAGCGCACGGGCAATGCACGTCAGTCCCTCCACGCTTTCGCGCCAGATTCAGCGCCTGGAAGAAGATCTCGGGCAGCCGCTGTTTGTGCGCGATAACCGTACGGTCACGCTGACCGAAGCGGGAGAAGAGCTGCGCGTATTCGCCCAGCAGACGCTGCTGCAATACCAGCAGCTGCGCCACACCCTCGATCAACAAGGGCCGTCGCTGTCGGGCGAACTGCATATTTTCTGTTCGGTAACTGCGGCATACAGCCATCTGCCACCCATTCTCGATCGTTTCCGCGCCGAGCATCCATCGGTGGAAATTAAGCTCACCACCGGCGACGCCGCCGATGCGATGGACAAAGTGGTCACTGGTGAAGCCGATCTGGCGATTGCCGGTAAGCCCGAGACACTGCCCGGCGCGGTAGCGTTCTCGATGCTGGAGAATCTGACGGTGGTGTTGATCGCCCCGGCGCTGCCCTGCCCGGTGCGTAACCAGGTTTCCGTCGAGAAACCCGACTGGTCGACGGTGCCGTTTATCATGGCCGACCAGGGGCCGGTCCGCCGCCGCATTGAGCTGTGGTTTCGCCGTCACAAAATCAGCAACCCATCGATTTATGCCACGGTGGGTGGCCACGAAGCGATGGTCTCAATGGTGGCGCTGGGCTGCGGCGTGGCGCTGCTGCCGGAAGTGGTGCTGGAAAACAGCCCGGAGCCAGTACGTAATCGCGTGATGATTTTAGAGCGAAGTGACGAAAAAACGCCGTTCGAGCTCGGCGTCTGCGCGCCGAAAAAGCGGCTGCATGAACCGCTGATCGACGCGTTTTGGAAGATTGTTCTGGAACGTAAATCTGCCGACTAGCGCCAGCGTCAGGCCTAAAATCAGTGGTAGATTCAGTATTGGCACTCCTTTTCTGTATAATGTCGTGATCCATTGTAGTGGGGGGCTTGTTAACCATCGCGTTAAGCAGGCCAGAACAGACGGTGTCATTGCGCACTTGACAGCGAAAATACAAACTTAATTAGCCATCATTATGATAATCAAACCAAAAATTCGTGGATTCATCTGTACAACGACCCATCCGACTGGCTGCAAAGTCAACGTGGAAAAGCAGATCGAGTATGTTAAGCAGAACGGGAAAATCGAGAACGGCCCGTCCCGCGTGCTGGTGATCGGTGCTTCCACCGGTTACGGTCTGGCTTCCAGAATTTCTGCCGCCTTTGGCAGCGGAGCCGCCACTATCGGCGTATTTTTCGAAAAACCGGGCACGGATACCAAACCGGGCTCCGCGGGCTGGTATAACTCTGCCGCTTTCGATGAAGCAGCTAAGCGTGAAGGTCTGTACGCCAAAAGCATCAACGGCGATGCGTTCTCTGACGAATGCCGTGATGAAGTGATCAAACTGATAAAAGAAGACCTGGGTCAGATTGACCTGGTCGTTTATTCACTGGCTTCCCCAGTGCGTAAAATGCCGAAAACCGGTGAAATCGTCCGTTCTGCGCTGAAGCCAATCGGTGAGGTTTACACTTCTAAAGCGATCGATACCAACAAAGATCAGATCATCACCGCCAGCATTGAGCCGGCAACCGAAGAAGAAGTGCAGAACACCGTTACCGTAATGGGCGGCGAGGACTGGGAACTGTGGATGGGCGCGCTGAGCGAAGCGGGCGTGCTGGCTGACGGAGTGAAAACCGTAGCCTACTCCTACATCGGTACCGACCTGACCTGGCCAATCTACTGGCACGGCGCGCTGGGCAAAGCGAAAGAAGACCTTGATCGCGCCGCGGGCGAACTGCGTAACCAGCTGGCTCCGCTGAACGGTTCCGCGAACGTTGCCGTACTGAAATCCGTTATCACTCAGGCGTCTTCCGCCATTCCAGTGATGCCGCTGTACATCTCCATGGTCTTCAAGCTGATGAAAGCACAGGGGATTCATGAAGGTTGTATCGAGCAAATCAACCGTCTGATGATCACCAGCCTGTACGGTGACAAAGTGGCGCTTGATGACAACCAGCGTATCCGTATGGATGACTGGGAACTGCGTGATGACATTCAGCAGGCATGTCGCGACCTGTGGCCGCTGATCACCACCGAAAACCTGGCGCAAGAAACTGACTATGCAGGATACAAGCAGGAATTCCTGAATCTGTTCGGTTTTGCCCTCGACGGTGTGGATTACGATGCTGACGTGAATACTGAAGTCGAATTCGACGTTATCACGCTGTAATCTGCTGATACAGTAGCAAAAAGGGTTCATGTTTTTACATGAACCCTTTTTTAATGGCTGTTGTTAACCCGCAAGGAAGAACCTGAACGCCGGGTTATGCGTTTCATCGTGACAGTCATAACCCAGTTCATTTAGCCGCGTTTCAAAATCAGGCTCGTGTTCCCCCAACTCAAACGCCGCCAGTACGCGACCATAGTCGGTACCGTGACTGCGATAGTGGAACAATGAAATATTCCAGTGCGTCCCCAGGGTATGCAGAAATTTGAGCAACGCCCCCGGCGATTCAGGAAATTCGAAGCTGTAGAGACGTTCCTGTAAGGGTTTCGACGGACGTCCACCGACCATATAGCGCACGTGTAGCTTCGCCATCTCGTCATCAGACAGATCCACCACGCTGTAGCCGCCCTCGTTGAGCAGTTGCAGGATTTCCTTACGCTCTTCCAGCCCACGGCTCAGGCGTACACCGACAAAAATGCAGGCGTCTTTCGCATCGGCAAAGCGGTAGTTAAACTCCGTTACCGAACGGCCACCCAACAGCTGGCAGAACTTCAGGAAACTTCCCTTCTCTTCCGGGATGGTCACCGCCAGCAGGGCTTCACGTTGTTCCCCCAGCTCGCAACGTTCGGAAACGTAGCGCAAGCCGTGGAAGTTAACGTTCGCACCGGACAACACGTGCGCCAGACGTTCACCGCGAATATTGTGCTGGGCGATGTATTTTTTCATCCCCGCCAGCGCCAGCGCCCCGGAAGGCTCAGCCACCGCACGTACATCCTCGAACAGGTCTTTCATTGCCGCACAAATAGCATCGCTATCGACAGTGATAATATCGTCGAGATATTCCTGGCACAGACGGAAGGTTTCATCGCCAATACGTTTCACCGCTACGCCTTCGGCAAAGAGACCCACACGCGGCAGATCCACCGGATGACCGGCATCCAGCGCCGCCTTCAGGCAGGCCGAATCTTCCGCTTCCACGGCAATCACTTTGATTTGCGGCATCAGCTGTTTAATCAGCACCGCAACACCTGCCGCTAATCCGCCACCACCAACAGGCACGAATACGCGATCGAGATGAGCGTCCTGCTGGAGCAGCTCCAGCGCCAGCGTGCCCTGCCCGGCAATCACCATCGGATGATCAAACGGTGGAACCCAGGTAAAACCCTGCTGCTGTGACAGTTCAATCGCTTTGGCTTTGGCTTCATCAAAATTCGCGCCGTGCAACAGCACTTCTCCGCCGAAGCCGCGAACGGCATCGACTTTGATATCGGCGGTAGCCGTTGGCATGACAATCAGCGCCTTCACGCCTAATCGCGCAGAAGAGAACGCGACACCCTGAGCATGATTACCCGCCGATGCGGTGATGACCCCATGCGCTTTTTGCTCTTCGGTCAAGCCCGCCATCATGGCATAGGCACCGCGTAGCTTGAAGCTATGAACGGGTTGACGGTCTTCGCGCTTCACCAGAATGACGTTATCGAGGCGCGAAGAGAGCTTTTCCATTTTCTGTAGCGGCGTTACCTGTGCCGCTTCGTATACCGGCGCACGCAGTACCGCTCTGAGATATTCAGCGCCCTCAGGAGCACCGGATAGAGGTTGTGAATCCGCCATAGTCATTATCCCCCGAGCTTCGACTTATCGCGCACCGCACCTTTGTCGGCACTGGTTGCCAGGCTGGCGTAGGCGCGCAGAGCAAAGGAGACCTGACGTTGACGATCTTTTGGCGTCCAGGCTTTGTCACCGCGAGCTTCCTGCGCTTCACGGCGCGCAGCGATTTCCGCATCACTCAGTTGCAGTTGAATGCCACGATTCGGGATATCGATGGCAATCATGTCACCATCTTCGATAATCGCGATATTACCGCCGCTGGCCGCTTCCGGAGAAACGTGACCGATGGAAAGCCCCGAAGTACCACCGGAGAAACGACCATCGGTAATCAGCGCACAAGCCTTGCCGAGGCCCATCGATTTCAGGAAGGTGGTTGGGTAGAGCATTTCCTGCATGCCTGGCCCGCCTTTCGGCCCTTCGTAGCGAATGACAACCACGTCGCCAGCCACCACTTTACCGCCGAGGATTGCTTCAACCGCATCGTCCTGGCTTTCATACACTTTTGCCGGGCCGGTGAATTTCAGGATACTGTCATCCACGCCTGCAGTTTTTACGATACAGCCGTTTTCCGCAAAGTTACCGTACAGGACAGCCAGACCGCCATCTTTGCTGTAAGCATGTTCCAGCGAGCGGATGCAGCCTTCAGCGCGGTCGTCATCCAGCGTATCCCAACGGCAGTCCTGCGAGAACGCCTGGGTGGTACGGATGCCCGCCGGTCCGGCGCGGAACATTTTTTTCACCGCGTCGTCTTTGGTCAACATCACGTCATACCGATCAAGCGTTTGCGGCAGAGTCAGACCCAGCACGTTTTTCACGTCGCGGTTCAGCAGTCCGGCACGATCCAGTTCGCCTAAAATACCCAGTACGCCACCTGCGCGGTGCACATCTTCCATATGGTATTTCTGCGTGCTCGGCGCCACTTTACACAGCTGTGGGACTTTGCGGGACAGCTTGTCGATATCACTCATGGTGAAGTCGATTTCTGCTTCCTGTGCGGCTGCCAGCAGGTGCAGAACGGTGTTGGTGGAGCCGCCCATGGCGATATCCAGCGTCATGGCGTTCTCAAACGCCGCTTTACTGGCAATGTTGCGCGGCAGGGCGGAGGCATCATCCTGCTCGTAATAGCGTTTGGTCAGCTCGACGATGCGTTTACCTGCGTTGAGGAACAGTTCTTTACGGTCGGCGTGAGTCGCCAACAGCGAACCGTTACCCGGCTGCGACAGGCCCAGCGCCTCGGTCAGGCAGTTCATCGAGTTGGCGGTGAACATCCCAGAGCATGAGCCGCAGGTTGGACAGGCGGAACGTTCAACCTGCTCGCTTTGTGAGTCGGAGACTTTCGGGTCTGCGCCCTGAATCATCGCATCAACCAGGTCGAGCTTGATGATTTGGTCAGAGAGCTTGGTTTTCCCGGCTTCCATCGGACCGCCGGAAACAAAGATCACCGGAATATTCAGGCGCAAAGAGGCCATTAACATCCCCGGGGTGATTTTGTCGCAGTTAGAGATGCAGACCATCGCATCGGCGCAGTGGGCGTTAACCATGTACTCCACTGAATCGGCGATCAGCTCGCGCGACGGCAGTGAATACAGCATGCCACCGTGCCCCATGGCGATACCATCATCCACAGCAATGGTGTTGAACTCTTTCGCCACGCCGCCTGAGGCTTCGATTTGTTCGGCAACCAGTTTACCGAGATCGCGCAGGTGGACGTGACCCGGCACAAACTGGGTAAAAGAGTTCACCACAGCGATAATCGGTTTACCGAAGTCATCATCGGTCATCCCGGTGGCGCGCCACAGTGCGCGGGCACCCGCCATATTGCGGCCGTGGGTGGTGGTAGCAGAACGATACTTAGGCATGCTTGATTAACTCCCGTCTGTCTAATAATTGGGACGGTGCGTGCCGTCCCAAATTTATGTTTATTGATTAACCTGATCCAACCAGCCGTATTTATCTTCCGTTTCACCGGTGAAGAGGCCAAAGAAGGCCTGCTGGATGCGTTTGGTGACCGGACCGCAGCGGCCTTCGCCCACCTGGATACCATCGACGCTGCGTACTGGGGTGATTTCGGCCGCGGTACCGGACATGAACACTTCGTCGGCCAGGTACAGCGATTCACGGGACAGCACCTGCTCACGCACTTCGATATCGAGATCTTTCGCCAGCTTAATGATCGCGTCACGGGTGATACCCGGCAGTGCAGAGGAGGTAAACGGCGGGGTAAACAGAATGCCGTCTTTTACTTCAAACAGGTTTTCACCCGCGCCTTCAGAGATGTAACCATTCACATCCAGCGCAATACCTTCCTGATAGCCATGACGACGCGCTTCACTACCCACCAGCAGCGAAGACAGATAGTTACCGCCCGCTTTAGCCGCTGTAGGGATGGTGTTCGGCGCAACGCGGTTCCAGGAAGAAACCATCGCGTCGATCCCCTGTTCCAGCGCTTCAGCACCAAGGTAAGCGCCCCACGGGAACGCAGCGATGATCACGTCAGTGGTGTACCCCGCTGGCGGGTTAACGCCCATCCCCACGTCGCCAACAAACACCAGTGGACGGATATAGGCGCTGGTCAGATTGTTTTTACGAATCACCTCACGGCAAGCTTCCATCAGCTCATCAACGCTCTGAGAAACCGGAAAACGATAGATCTTGGCTGAATCACGCAGACGCTGCATATGTTCACGATGACGGAACACCACCGGCCCTTTGTGAGAATCGTAGCAACGGATGCCTTCAAATACAGAAGTACCGTAGTGCAGCGCGTGGGACATCACGTGAACCTTAGCGTCTTCCCAACGAATCATCTCGCCATTAGACCAAATGTAATCAGCTTTTTTCGTCGTCATTTTTCTTCCTTTTGCGCTCAGGCGCGGATTTGTTGTGATGTGGTTGTGCTCTGGCAGATAGCAACATGTGCAACGTCTACCAGTTTACTTAACTGACTAAACAGTAAGTCGACCGACCGGGGGCTGGCAACGGTCAATTCGATATTTATATTCTGCGCATCGCTAGCGGCTTCCATATTCATGGAGCACACCTGAAAACCGCGATGGCGTACCACGCGTAAAACACGTTCTAACGTTTCCGGATTGAACCGAGCCTCAACGGCGACCTGATGTTGCATCATGATAATTTCTCCAGCATTTCTGAGTTACTGGCACCTGGCGGTACCAGAGGCCAGACATTCTCAAGTTCGTCGATTGAGACATGAAGCAGGTATGGCCCCTCGCTGTTCAGCATGGTGTCGAGTGCCGCTTCAACCTGGTCTTTACGGGTGATGTGTTGACCTGGTATGCCGAAGGCGCTGGCCAACATGAGGAAATCGGGGTTATCGGTAAGGGTGGTTTCGCTATAACGTTCCTGGAAAAACAGCTGCTGCCATTGTCGCACCATGCCTAACCGCTGGTTGTCGAGTAAAACTATCTTCAGCGGCAACTGCTTGCGTTTTACGGTGCCGAGCTCCTGTACATTCATCATGAAGGAACCGTCACCGGAGATACAGATTACCGTATCGTTCGGGCGAGCAACCTGCGCGCCAACCGCTGCTGGCAAGCCAAAGCCCATCGTACCCAGGCCGCTCGAGGTGATAAAATTTTCCGGGCGGGTGTAGGTCATATGCTGCGCCGACCACATCTGATGCTGGCCAACATCCGTTGTCACTACGCTGTCCGCGGGTTTGCGATCGGACAACTGCTTCAACAACAGTGGTGCGTAGATAGCCTCACCGGGATGATCATAGCGCCAGGTATGCTCTGTGCGCAGTTCAGCACTATGCTGACGCCATGCGTCAATCTTCAGCGATTGCTGCAATGCCGGCAGCAGAGAATTTAAATCACCCTGCAATGCTACGTGCGCCTGGCGCAGCTTGTTCATTTCCGCAGGGTCAATATCCATGTGGATCACGCTGGCGTTTGGTGCGAAGGCATTCAGCTTGCCGGTCACCCGGTCATCAAAACGCGCGCCCACTGCAATCAGTAAATCACATTCTTGCACCGCGAAATTTGCCGCTTTAGTGCCGTGCATTCCCAACATGCCCAAATAGTATGGGTAGTCAGCCTCTACTGCGCCCAGCCCCTTCAACGTGCAGGCGACCGGCATTTGGGTTACCGCGATAAATTCACGCAGGGCCGGGACCGCCTGCGCCATACCAACGCCGCCACCTACGTACAGGATAGGTTTCTGCGCTTGTGCCAGCATTTTACGCGCCTGCTCAACGTCAGCGTGCGGGAAAACCTCTACGTTTTTGACTGTCGTAAAATACGGCTCCAGCGTACCGCTGGCCAATTGGATGTCTTTCGGGATATCAACCAGAACCGGCCCCGGACGACCGGAGTTCGCCACAGCAAAAGCTTCAGCCATGATGCGCGGCAGCTCTTCCAGTGACTGCACCAGGAAACTGTGTTTGGTGCAGGACAGAGACATACCCAGAACGTCCACTTCCTGGAACGCATCCGTTCCGATGAAAGGTGATGCCACCTGGCCGGTGATCGCCACCACAGGAACTGAATCTAACAGTGCATCGGCAAGGCCCGTGATCAGGTTGGTAGCACCAGGCCCGGAAGTGGCGATACACACGCCGGTTTTATCGGTCGCACGGGCATAGCCAATTGCTGCCATTGCCGCGCCCTGCTCGTGTCGGCACAACAGGTGTTCTACGCCGCCGTCATATAACGCATCGTAAACCGGCATAATTGCGCCACCAGGATAACCAAAGACGGTTTGAACCCCTTGTGCACGCAACGCATGTACCACCCACTGTGCCCCATTCATAGTTACATCCCCGCCGTAAATCTTGAGAAACAGAATTTTATGCTACCGTTCACTTTCTGCTCCTCGTGTATGTTTTAAGGTCAAAAAAAACCCCCGAACCTTTCGGTGCGGGGGTCTTAGTTCGTTAAGGCTTGTTTTCTAAGCCTTTCCTCGTCCAAGTGCAGCCCCGCACGGTGGGATAATAATCACCACCACGCTAATCACGACCAGGCTAATCACTCGTAGAAGGGCTGTCATTTTTGTATTTTCTTGCATCTTGTTCGAAGGAATACCTAAAGAGTTACCATAGAATTTGCAAATTACACAAGATATTTTTTTATTCGTTTTTCTGACGACGTTAACGGTTTAGATAAATATCGTTGTTTTTTAAACAAAAAATCAAAAGTGAAAATATTTCACGTTTCAGGTGATTCTCGGCAACCATTCCCTACTAAAAACGCCATTCAAAAGCGTTTGCGAGCGCTATTCCAGACTTTATGCAATCAGTGTTGAGCTACATAAAAACACGGGAATAAGCCTCTAAAAACCGTAATTATGTGAAATCTTGCCGCGATGTATTGCGACATAATGCTTTCATCAGGAGGGCTTATGTCACTATCGATTGTTCACACACGCGCTGCGTTGGGCGTGAATGCGCCAGCCATTACCATCGAGGTACATATCAGCAATGGTTTGCCTGGTTTAACCATGGTGGGATTACCCGAAACAACGGTAAAAGAGGCCCGCGATCGGGTTCGCAGTGCGGTAATTAATAGCGGTTATGAATTCCCGGCAAAGAAGATAACCATAAACCTCGCTCCGGCCGATCTCCCAAAAGAAGGGGGACGATATGATTTACCTATCGCAGTTGCGCTTCTGGCCGCTTCTGAGCAGCTTACTACCCATAATCTCGATACATATGAGCTGGTAGGCGAATTAGCGCTTACAGGCGCGTTACGCGGCGTTCCCGGTGCGATATCAAGTGCAACCGAAGCCATTCGCGCAGGGAGGAGAATTATTGTCGCAAAAGAGAATGCAGCTGAAGTTGGACTAATACAGGGTGAAGGGTGCCTGATAGCCGATCATCTACAGGCAGTATGCGCATTCCTCGAAGGTAAGCATGATTTAGACAAACCATCATCGGCAGATTTTACCCCCTGCGCATTAGCAGATGATCTGAGCGATGTTATCGGCCAGGAACAGGGTAAACGCGGGCTGGAGCTTACCGCAGCTGGCGGTCATAACCTCTTACTCATCGGCCCTCCGGGTACGGGTAAGACCATGCTGGCCAGTCGCCTGAGAGGATTGCTTCCGCCACTGAGTAACGATGAGGCACTGGAAAGCGCCGCGATTCTTAGTCTGGTCAATTCCGACACGCTACAGAAACAGTGGAAACAACGCCCTTTTCGCTCTCCGCATCACAGTGCTTCTTTAACCGCCATGGTCGGTGGAGGCTCTATTCCTGCGCCTGGCGAGATCTCTCTGGCGCATAACGGCATACTATTTCTGGATGAACTACCCGAGTTTGAGCGGCGCACGCTGGATGCACTGCGCGAACCCATTGAGTCCGGACAGATACATCTATCCCGCACCAGAGCAAAAATCACCTATCCCGCTCGCTTTCAACTCATAGCCGCCATGAATCCCAGCCCAACAGGCCATTATCAGGGGAACCATAACCGCTGTACCCCAGAGCAGACGCTACGCTACCTCAATCGATTATCAGGTCCATTTCTTGACCGCTTCGATCTATCTCTCGAAATCCCTTTGCCACCGCCCGGGATACTCAGCCAGAACCAGGTAAAAGGGGAAGACAGCGCAACGGTGAAGCAACGTGTTATGGCAGCGCGAGATCGTCAGTATCGACGACAAAATAAGTTAAACGCGCATCTGGACAGTCAGGATATCCATAAATACTGTCCACTGCGCAGCGACGATGCACAGTGGCTTGAAGAAACGCTCGCGCATCTCGGATTATCCATCCGCGCCTGGTTACGCCTGATAAAGGTCGCTCGAACGATCGCGGATATAGAGCAATCTGACCATATCTCTCGCCAGCACTTACAGGAGGCTGTTGGGTATCGGGCGATAGACAGATTACTCATTCATTTGCAGAAACTACTGGCATAAAAAAAGGGCTTTCGCCCTTTTTTTATTAATCATCAGATTCGGTGTAGTCTTCCGCACCTTCCACCTGAGGTTTCCCGCCTGACAGCGTGTGGAAGCGTTTTGGACGCTTAATGCGCGTCATGTATTTGGACCACACACGTTCAGCTTCGGTAACCGGTTCGCGCTCACCACGGCATACCGCAACAAACAGTTTTTCTTCTTCCGTTACCGGCTCACGCTTGCCCAGATCCAGCTCGTTGAAAGCATAACCGTGACGCTCAAGCAGTTGTGCTTCTTTAATGGTGAAATCACCATGACGGGAGAATCCGCGGGGATAATATTTATTATCGAAATATCGATTAGTCGTCGTAAAGCTTTCCGCCATCCTGCACGCTCCTAATTCTTTGGCCGAGCTATTTATGGCGCGGAGTATTAGTTACGCTTGACAGAGCGTCAAACAAAAGATTTAAATCATAACGACAAATAATTTTATGGGGCGAGTTGTGGATACGGAATTGTTAAAAACTTTCCTGGAAGTTAGCCGGACACGCCACTTTGGCAGAGCTGCTGAAGCGCTCTATCTGACCCAATCAGCGGTTAGTTTCCGGATCAGACAACTGGAAAATCAATTGGGTGTAAACCTGTTCACCCGACACAGAAACAATATCCGTTTAACCGCTGCAGGTGAAAAATTACTGCCTTACGCTGAAACGCTGATGAATACGTGGCAAGCCGCACGTAAGGAGGTTGCGAATACCTCGCGGCATAACGAGTTTTCTATTGGTGCCAGCGCATCCCTCTGGGAATGCATGCTTAATGGCTGGCTGGGGCGTTTGTACCAATCCCAGGAGCCGCAATCCAGCCTGCAGTTTGAAGCGAGGATCGCTCAGCGACAGTCGTTAGTAAAACAGCTCCATGAACGACAGCTTGATCTACTGATTACTACCGAAACGCCCAAAATGGACGAATTTAGCAGCCAACTGTTGGGATATTTCACGCTGGCGCTCTATTGCAGTTCTCCTTCGCAAACCAAGGATGAACTGAATTATCTGCGTCTGGAATGGGGACCTGACTTTCAGCAACACGAAGCGGGATTGATTGCGGGAGATGAAGTGCCGGTACTCACCACCAGTTCGGCAGAATTGGCCAGGCAGCAACTTTCAGTCCTTAGAGGCTTTAGCTGGCTTCCGGTCAGTTGGGCTAAAGGTAAAAGCGATCTCCATACGGTTACTGACAGTACAACCCTTTCGCGCCCGTTATATGCAGTTTGGCTGCAAAACAGCGATAAACATGCACTGATTTGCGACTTGCTGAGAACGAATATTCTGGAAGATTAAAGAAAATACGGGCAAGGATGCCGGGAATAAAACAACTGGAAGGCACAGCGCAAATTGCAGATAAAAAAAATCCTTAGCAAGAATGCTAAGGATTGTTTCTGGCAGGGGCGGAGAGACTCGAACTCGCGACACCCGGTTTTGGAGACCGGTGCTCTACCAACTGAGCTACGCCCCTAAATTTTCTTATCATTAAGCCTGCTACTAAGCAGGCTTAATTTTCTAATAAGTGGCGGAACGGACGGGACTCGAACCCGCGACCCCCTGCGTGACAGGCAGGTATTCTAACCAACTGAACTACCG
>NZ_JAOWEQ010000029.1:0-126169 GCF_030336505.1 Citrobacter sp. Cf116
GCACAGCTGGCGCAGGGAAAATCCCCTACCCCATAAAGCACAAAACCCGCGCAAGGCGGGTTAAGTACCCGGTCAGCCGACCAAAGCTTTCCGGAACGAGTTTTGACCAATAACCACTACCTTAGGCGGCGATCATCAGCTGCCGGGTATCTTACAATCCTATGGAGCCCGAACGCAATGTTAACGTATGCGTATCTTATTAAAGCCAAAGCGAAAGCAACTGAGGCAAAAAACCTGTTTTGCTGGTTCTCTGCGAAATCAGATTCCCGTGCAGAACGCGAAATCCTCAATATTCTCGAAGACAACGATATTGCCGTCGGTCGTGGCGCCGACTATCAATTACCTGTCCGCACCAACTGGTTTGTTGTTGACGATCTTCCTGAGGAAAGCACACTTGATGACACATGGTGCGATCGTTACGAACTGGCAGAAGACCAGCAAACGTGGCAACTGAAACAGAAGCCTGATAATGAAAATCAGGAGACTTCCAGCCAGCAAAAACCTGAAACTTCCAATGCCAATGTACCCACCAGCGATGCGCCAGCATTACTCCGCCCCATATCTCGCTTGCGCCTGTCTCAGCGACTGATTGCGCACCTGGTCAATGACACTGAAGAGAAGGAAATCAGTGAAGCGCAGCACATCCAGATCGGGCAAATGGTACTGGACGAAAATGATCTCTATGTACAAAACCTGTTACTGGCCGTTGCGAATGTGCCGTCGGTGAAAGAGCTTTCTGCTCATGTTGAGTGGAAGCTGGCAAATGCAATAAAAGAAGTCTTTGACCGTGAGCAGGTCTATACCGTTGCTACATTTGAGCAATTTATTTCCGAATGGATTGAAGAACCAGAAAAGCGGGCTCTTACCGTTCAGGAGTGGGTTAATGATAAGAAAGCACGAGTTGCGGGTGATGAACATGCCACTCCACCTGTAACGCCAGAACTTATTACCGTTGCGACTCTGCCGCTACGCCAGCGCCTCTTAGCTCACTTTATTTCTGAAGAATATGCTTACCATATTGATACTGAGCAGAAGAAAACCATTCAGGAACTTGAGCTGGATGTGGATAACAGCTACGTGCAAAATCTGCTGCTTGCTGCCGAGAATGTAGAACCATTCAGGAAAGCGCCAGAGATCGATATCTGGAAAATTGTCAGCGCGCTGAAAACTATTTTCCCTGTTGATGGCAAACGAGTAGATCTCTCTACCGTCATTCATTTCTTTAAAACTTGGTTCAATACTGAACACATTGACCGTGGGTTGCTGGTTAAAGAGTGGTGTAAGGGCAATCGTGTGTCGCAGATTCAGCGCTCTGATTCCGGAACCAACGCTGGTGGTGGCAATAAGACCGATCGTAACCCAGAACTTGTCCACACACTGGAAACTCTGGACATTGATATTGCGCTGGCCACACTTCCAATGGATTTCAACATCTACGATATCCCGGGTGGCGTTTACCGTCGTGCAAAAGAGATCATTGCTAAAAACGAAAGTCCGTTCAAAGAGTGGTCCGCCGCTCTGCGCAAACGCGCTGGCATCCTGGATTATTCCCGTGCCGCTATTTTCGCGCTTATTCGCAGTGCAGAAGAAAACACTCACCATTTCCCGGAACTGCTGAGCCGTTACATCAATAAGAACCTGACTGAAACCGACCACCAGCACCCAACTGAAGAAATCCTGGCGGCAGCCGGTCACGTGCCAGAAAAAAGCTGGGAAAACGAGATTAACGAGAAAGTCACAGCTGAACAGAACGCTGTAGTCGAACAACCAGAAATCACCAACATGGGCAACGGCGTGTTCTCCATCGATGGCCTGATGGGGAACCAGCAAACGCCAGCTCTTTCTATCGTAGACCAGGTACGCCAGCGCGCCGTCGAGGATAAATTACATCATGCCAATACAGAGGAAGCCACCAGCGATGTGCAGATGGAAGAAACTGACAACAACGAAGTCAAAGCTAATCCTGAAATGTCTCAGAGCGAAACAGCAGTTTTGCCAGTTAAAAGCGCTGATGCAACTGGTGACGCGTCAGCTTCCCTGAATAATGAACCCGTTCACCATATTAATACGGACCCCCTGAACGCTTTTTATACCCACCTGATGGTTGATATGGAAACTATGGGCAACAGTCCTGATGCCCCAATAGTCTCTATCGGCGCTGTATTTTTTGATCCTTCAACTGGCAACACTGGTGCCGAGTTTTATCGGGTTGTCAGCCTTGAATCATCGATGTCGTTTGGGATGAAACCGGATGCGTCGACGATTCAGTGGTGGTTGAAACAATCGTCTGAAGCCCGCTCTGCCATTCTTGTCGATGAAGCCATGGGGCTGCTTGAGACTCTCGAACTTCTGGCTGACTTTATTGCTGAAAATGCTGCTAACGGTAGTCACACCGTTCAGATGTGGGGTAATGGATGCTCGTTTGATAACGTCATTCTCCGCCGCGCGTACGCGTTAACAGAAACTCCCTTCGCTGTTCCGTTCCGGAATGACAGGGATGTAAGGACCATGGTCGAACTGGGTAAATCTGTCGGTATCAATCCACGCTACGACATCCCGTTTGAAGGCGACATGCACAATGCACTTTCTGACGCCAGACATCAGGTCAAATACGTCTCTGCTATCTGGCAACGTCTGACCGCAAACTGATTATTGAATATCAACCAGTGCCAGCTGTTGCGCGTATCGTAATGGCTGGCTATCGAGGTGAAAGTGAAACTGGTATCACTCGAACGCTGGGCGGAACTCAGATATGAAGTACCGCCACCAATAGGAACGCTAAGGAAATGGGCGCGAAACGGGAATATCTACCCAGCACCAGAGAAGGAAGGCACCCAGTATCGCGTTAGGCCGGATGCGGTTTTTATCCGACCAAATAAATATTGTAAAACGATCAACACAAACCAAAGCAGACACCCGTTAAAAGGGCGATTGATAGAGAGGATTATCGATGGCGAGGCCGGACAAGTATGACGCTAATTTGCCTAAGAATCTGACCTATCGTAAAGCCAGGAAGTCATATTCCTGGCGCAATCCCGTCGACGGAAAAGAGATATCTCTGGGTAAAATTTCGCGCAGGGAAGCGATCGCCCAGGCCATTGAAGCAAATCACTACATCGATAAAAATTACACTCCAATCGCCCTACTCGAACAACTGAAAGGTACTAATGAATACACCATGGCCAGCTGGCTCGATCGGTACGAAATTATCCTGCAACGACGCAAGCTGGCGACCAATACTTACAAAGTTCGCGCCGGACAGCTGGCGACCATTAGAGAATACTTTGGCGTAATGATACTGGCCAGCATAACCACCCGAGATGTGGCTGAGTTTATTGATCGCTGGACGGAGTGCGGCAAAACAACGATGGCAGGAACCATGCGATCAGTACTGTCTGATGTTTTCCGTGAGGCCGTTGTGGAAGGGCGTGTTGATTCCAATCCTGTGGACCCAACTCGAGCACCGAAAATTAAAGTGCTGCGCGAACGCCTGGAATATGAAATGTTTGTGGCCGTTCGTGCTGGTGCAGAGCGCATGCCAGCATGGTTCGGCCTAGCGATGGATCTCGCCCTGGTCACCGGTCAGCGACGTGAAGACATCGCCCGGATGCGCTTCAGTGACATTAAAGATGACCGACTGTACATCGAACAACAAAAAACCGGGTCTTGCCTTGCTATCCCACTTTCACTGACGTTGAAAGCATCCGGCCTGAGACTGTCGACCATCATCGATCGCTGCCGGCTTGTCAGTCGATGCGATTTTTTGATAAGCCCCGGGATCAGAAAAAACAGCGAAGACGGAAGCATAAACCTGGACAGTCTGACAAAAGGTTTTGTGAAAGCACGAAATTTTTCTGGTCTAAAGTTTTCAGAAAACCCACCTTCATTTCATGAAATTCGGAGTCTGGCGGGAAGGATGTATGAGAAGGAATTCGGGAAGGATTTTGCGCAAAAACTGCTGGGGCACAAGTCAGAAAAAATGACTGAGAAGTATCTTGATACGAGAAAAAAAGAGTATGTGCTGATCTAATTTTTCTTCGTAAATGAATTGTGAATGTTAAAAATGGTGTGGTATAACGAATAAAGACCGAATATTTGAATTCGGACAAATTTCGGACATTTTCGGACATGGAACCCTAAGTGACTGAAATTAAAGCCCGAGAAAAAGAGACCGAATACGATTCCTGTATTCGGTCCAGGGAAATGGCTCTTGGGAGAGAGCCGTGCGCTAAAAGTTGGCATTAATGCAGGCTAAGTTACCCTGCCATTTAAGAATAGATGACAGCGCCAGGTTTTCCAGTCCGCGACTAAAGTGGCCGGAAAAAAAGGACGTTTGTTACACATCCAAACGCAAAAACCGCAAGTTCTCGTGCGAGAACCTTGCGGTTTTTTATTGGAAATCAGAGCGCTACATCTGACAATTAGCAGAGCTTTTCTGCACGCTCCACAAACGGTGCCAGGCTCATTTTTTCGCCCGGTTTCGCCGGATCATCAATCTGGATAATCTCGATCGGCTTTGCCGTGGTTTTTCCGCTCTCCATCTGCTGTCTGGCAACATCATTCAACGGGTATTGTACCAGCGTACTGGGATTGATGACATACAGCGCGTTACCCGGGCGGCAGGTCAGCATCACCTCTTCCCGATTAAACGCCCACTTATCTTTGCCAACCTCAAAACGGCTGACGGTAATGACCTGCGGCGCAGCCAGCGCGGCTCCGGAGCTTGCCAGGAGTAATAAAGAGATAATGATTTTTTTCATGCGTTTCGCCAGTCCATCAATCAGAAAGGTTCAAGGGTTGCGAACAGGCTGACAATTGCCAGCACAACGGCTCCTATACCCCATTCCAGCTTGGTCATCCAAATAAAATAGAGAGTCATGCCGCGGTTATCCTGCTGCATGCGTGGTACCAGAACATACCGATTCACCAGCGCAATCGCCACCATTAGCATGACCAGGGCACCTTTTAACAAAAGCAGCCGCCCGTAAGCCATGTGCCAGGGAACAGAAAAACCGACAATAAACAGCGCATTCATAATACCGGTAAGTAAAACACCAATAACAAAAAGATGCCCGTAGCGGGAGAAACGCATCATGGTGCTGATGGCCTGTTCTCGCCAGCGGCCATGCGCCATTCGCATACAGTAAAGTACGGGTAGCAGGCCACCGAACCAGGCGGCGGCGCATATCAGATGCAAGGCATGGTTAACCTGCTGGATTGCCCCAGTAATACCACTATGCAGCGTCGCATGCCCGACGCCAGCCAGCAAAATAAACTGCGCAATCGTCAGCATTAACAGCCGTCGCGGCATGCTACGCGGTACGATAATAACCACCACCAGAGTGACCAGCGCGAGGATAATCTGCCATAACCAGACGCCGCCAAACTGCGTTTGCAACACCGCGCCCCATACATCTGTAGAGATAACATCCCGCCAGCCTGAGCCCATTAACCCACCCTGGATCGCCAGCATCAGCGTCGCGCTGATAAAGCTCCACGTTGCGGCATGCCGTTGCAGACGCAAAAAACGACGCATCATTAAACGACGAACCGAAACGGGAGCCAGCCATGCGCCGTAAAGCGCACAACCAAACACCAGCATCAAAGTGGTAAAATGGATAAACCGTAATGCAACCCAGGTAAATGCCAGCATCGGTTATTTCACGCTAAAGGTATATTGCCCCTTCGTCTTGTGACCATCCACGGAAACAACGTGCCAGTCGACCGTATATTTTCCTGCTTCAAGTGTTTGATCAAGCGGAACAATCAGCTGCGTTTTGTCCTGCTCACTGCGTGACGCCTTGCCCGTTTTGATCTGTTCTTTGTTTGGACCTGTCAGGGTTGCGCCGCTGAATCCCGGCTCTACGCCTTCAGAAAAATTCAGCGTCAACGCCTGAGGAGATGCCACAACCTCGGCATTAGCAGCCGGGCTTTGTTTTGTGAGGTGGGCATGCGCCAGGGCGGCGGGCGTTGCCAGCACGCTGGCGAGTACGATGAGAGCGCTGCGAAGCATAGATGCAGATGAAGCCATTTCAACTATTCCTTTTTGTTATGTCTAATCTATAGAGAATAACCTTCTACAATGATCGAGTCGAGAATCATCATTTCGGTCTTGCCATTAATGCACACTCTTAGTAACTTTGCGCGCCGAAAGACAGAGAAAAGGAGAAGCCCATGAACATCAATCTGGCCAAACTTGAGCAGGCGGAGATGGATAAGGTCAATGTTGACCTGGCCGCTGCAGGTGTAGCGTTTAAGGAGCGATACAACATGCCGGTTGTTGCCGAAGTTGTTGAGCGTGAACAGCCCGAACATTTACGCGACTGGTTTCGCGAAAGACTCATCGCGCACCGACTGGCATCCGTTTCCCTTTCACGTTTACCTTACGAGCCTAAAGTTAAATAAAACTTATACTACGTTACGATTCCTTACATGATGGCTGCTACAGTATAAGCATATTCTTAATCTATACTTTCAGGATGATTGTAGACACTATGAAAAGGAAATCATTATGTCACACTGGAAAATCGCAGCAGCGCAGTACGAACCTCTTCACACCTCAGTTACCGAGCATGTCGCACATCACCTGCAATTCATTCAGGCAGCCGCCCAATGCCAATGTGAATTGCTGGTCTTTCCTTCCCTCTCCTTGTTAGGCTGTGTTGATGAACATGACGCGCTTCCTGCCCCACCCGATGAAGCGCTGTTAGAACCTCTCGCCCATGCCGCCGTGACTTATCGTATGACAATCATTGCGGGACTACCGGTGGAACATAACAACCGGTTCGTAAAAGGCATCGCGCTCTTTTCTCCCTGGATGACCTCGCCCTTAACGTTTCATCAAAGTCACGGAGCCTGTATCGCCAGACAGCAAAATGCCATTAGCGTAGTGGATAGCCAGCCGGAAGGTATCGATATCGACCCGGCTTACTCCCTGTTCACCAGCAGTCAGTCCATTAGCGAACCCGAATTGCTCTCCTCCACATCTCGTCTCCAGAGTTTCTCGCATAAGTTTGCCATAGCTGTATTAATGGCCAATGCGCGTGGCAGCAGCGCGTTATGGGATGAGCGAGGCCGATTGATTGTTCGCGCAGACAGCGGTTCTTTGCTGTTAACCGGTCAACGCACGCCACGGGGTTGGCAAGGTGATATCATTCCATTACGCTAGTCGTTTTGGGTCAGGAGCATGGCATGTTGCGCATAATAGATACAGAAACCTGTGGTCTACAGGGAGGCATTGTTGAAATTGCTTCTGTCGATGTGGTTGACGGAAAAATAGTCAACCCAATGAGCCACCTGGTACGCCCTGACCGCCCCATCAGCCCACAGGCGATGGCTATCCATCGCATTACTGAAGCAATGGTGGCCGATAAGCCGTGGATTGAAGACGTCATCCCGCAGTATTACGGCAGCGAGTGGTACGTGGCCCACAATGCCAGCTTTGACCGCCGCGTATTACCCGATATGCCCGGAGAGTGGATTTGCACCATGAAGCTCTCCCGTCGTTTGTGGCCGGGGATCAAATACAGCAACATGGCGCTGTATAAATCGCGCAAGCTGAGCGTACAGACGCCAGCGGGTCTCCACCATCACCGCGCCCTGTACGACTGCTACATCACTGCGGCACTCCTGATCGACATCATGCAGACGTCAGGCTGGACAGCCGATCAAATGGTCGATATTACCGGCCGTCCCGCGTTACTCACTACTTTCACTTTTGGTAAGTACCGCGGAAAACCGGTATCAGAAGTGGCTGAACGCGATCCGGGCTATCTGCGCTGGTTATTTAATAACCTTGACAATATGAGCCCGGAACTGCGATTAACGCTAAAACACTATTTGGATCACGCCTGAGCAGGCAGTGTTCCCTGCGCCAGTCCAATCAAAAAAGCGTACTCAAGAGCCACACCTTCGTAAGATTTAAAACGCCCGGATTTACCGCCGTGTCCGGAATCCATATCCGTGCAAAGTAGCAGCAAACGATCGTCCGTTTTCAGCTCACGCAGTTTTGCCACCCATTTTGCTGGTTCCCAGTATTGCACCTGGGAATCGTGTAATCCCGTCGTGACCAGCAGATGCGGATACGCCTGCGCGGTTACATTGTCATACGGGCTGTAGCTTTTCATATAGGTGTAATACTCTTCGTCCTGTGGATTACCCCACTCTTCAAACTCACCGGTCGTCAGGGGAATTGATTCATCGAGCATTGTGGTCAGCACATCGACAAACGGCACCTGCGCAATAACACCATGGAAGCGTTCCGGGCGCTCATTAATGGCGACGCCCATTAACATTCCCCCGGCGCTTCCTCCCATTCCATAACATAACTCAGGCGCGCCATAGCCCATTTTTAGCAGCGCATCACAGACGTCGAGGTAATCATTAAAGGTATTTTTCTTGCGCAGAAACTTACCGTCCTCGTACCACTGTTGTCCTAATTCACCACCGCCACGCACATGGGCAATGGCGTAAACAAAGCCGCGATCCAGTAAGCTTAAACGGCTGCTGCTGAAATCGGCATCCATGCTGGCGCCATATGAGCCATAGCCATAAACCAGTAACGGATTTTTTCCTTTCAGGAAATACTTTTGATGATAAACCAGCGAAACCGGAACCTCGGTGCCATCACGTGCCGTTATCCATACGTGTTCGCTACGGTAATTCGCCGCATCAAATCCGGGGACCTCCGTCTGCTTAAGCACACGACGTTCCCCGGTGTCCATATCCAGTTCAAACAATGTGTCCGGGGTAGTCATGGAGGAATAGCCATAGCGCAGGCGCGATGTCTCCGGCTCTGGATTATAGGCAAGCCAGGTCACATATGCCGGATCGTCAAAGGCGATCCCGACCACTTCGCGCGTTTTACGATTAATCTGCCGCAGGCTGGTTAAGCCCCGCTGACGCTCTTCTACCACCAGCCAGTCGGTGAATAACGTAAAGCCCTCCAGCATCACGTTGTCACGCGGTGGGATCAGCGTCTCCCAGGCTTGCTCATCACGAACACGGGTACGGTACAGGCCGAAATTTTTCCCCTGACGGTTGGAGCGCAGATAAAAATTGTGCTGATAGTGATCGAGACTGTATTCGTGGTCTTTGCGTCGCGCTAAAAAGACCAACGGTTCGGCATCTGCCAGTTCTGCATCAAGCAACAAAACTTCACTGGTGGTCGCACTGGCAATGTGGATAATCACATAATGCAATGATGTGGTTTTATGCAGACTGACATAAAACATGTCATCGGCTTCTTCATACACCAGCTCATCCAGTGACGATGGCGAGCCGACTGTATGTCGCCAGACCTGATACGGCAATAACGTCGTTTCGTGCTTGCGCACGTAATAGAAAGTCTGAGAATCATTCGCCCATACCAAATCCGCTTCGACGTTTTCCAGCACTTCCGGATACCAGTTGCCGCTTTGCAGGTTGCGAAAACGCACGCCATATTGCCGGCGAGAGAGATAATCTTCTGCCAGTGCCATGATGGTGTTATCCGGTGATATCGCCACTCCTCCCAGCGTATAAAACTCGCTGTGTGCCGCGCGCTGGTTCCCATCCAACAAAGTGTCCCAATCATCCCACTCTTCACTGAAGGCAGACTGACGCTGATAGATGGCATATTCGCACCCCGGTTCATAAATATGCCGGTAGCGATAACCATTCTTCACATAGGGGGCAGAAGCATCCTGAGGCGGGATACGGTCGATAATCTCTTTCAGGACGCGATCCTGCAAATCCTGCTGCGAGGCCATAACCTGACGGCCATACGCATTTTCTTGTTGCAGATAATCCAGCACTTCTGGCTGCGAGCGAGTGTCATCTCGCAACCAGTAATAATTATCAACACGAGTATCGCCATGCTGCGTCATGGCGTGGGGAATACGAGAAGCTTTTGGTAGCATGTCATTGTTCTTTTGCTTAAACATCCTATAAGGGTGGCAAAAGACAGCAATGATGCAAGCGAAACATGCGCCTTAGCGGTAAGTAATTAACCCGGTAACGCCTGTTTTTGTTCCTTGAGATCCTGTTCAATGCCTTCACGAACATCCTGAGGGATCTTCAACGCATCGCCCAGCGCATTGAGATAACTACGTTCCATAAAGTGGTCGATATCAATCGCCGCACAACTGAGGAAGTAAATTTCTAGCGCTTCTTCTTCGTTACGGATCCCATGCGCCAGTCGTTGAGGATCTAACGGTTGTTCGATGGCGCGTTCAATCAGAATGCGGCCCTGCTCTTCCACGCCCGCTTCACGGAGCTGCTGCTCAATGGCGCTACGTTCTTTGGCATCAATATGGCCATCGCTTTTCGCCGCAAAAACCAGCGCCAGAATCAGACGTTCGGTTCGCTCATCCAGCGGTGAGCTTTGTGCGCCAAACTGCGGCTCATCCTGATGCGCTGCGCGAACTTTATCCTTGTACTTGTTCCATAACACAGTCCCGGCAACCGCGCCGCCGCCCACCAGAAGCGCGCTGGTGCCGTATTTACTCAGTAATTTACGAGAAGATTTGTTGGCAACCAGTAATCCTGCCAGACCGCCTAACGCGCCTGGAACCAGAAGTTTACTCAGCCCTTGCTCGCCAGAAGATGACGCGGAGGAAGCTTTTTGCCCAAGAAGAGATTGTAGTTGATTTAGCCAGTTAGCCATTTTGCCCCTCAAGTACAGACGAATAATCATCAAAGCGTACCCGAGGGGATGTCAGGAAGTGTTCAGGTCATCAAAAGATGTGCAAATACCTCCGTTACTGCGGCTGATACTCCGCTGTTCCGGCTTTGCAGTCGACTTTTACCTGATAGTGAATATCCGCACTTTTACCGCGAACAGTCAGGGGAACTGACCATTTCCCGTCTTTGCCCGTAATATCGGGCGTGTTTACCCAGGCGACAGGATCGGCTTGCCCGACGCGCTTTTGATCGTCAGCCCAGCGCGCGATGCGATTTTGTTGATAATCACGTTTCACGCTCGCCGCAATACCGTTAGCGTCCAGTCCCTCACACTTGGGGAACTGGACGTTTTTGCTTTCCATATTTGCCGCAAATACAGATACGCTGGCAGACAGCAGCAGCAGGCTCAATAACGTTCTTTTTTTATACATTCTTTTCTCCTTAATCTCCCCTTCGTCATTCAGATTGCCTGTAGCAACGTGAAATAACGTCAGGGATTGCACAATGATTCAGGGAAAAGCATGGTACAAAACGTCAGGAGCGCAAGTCGTTTCAGGCAGCCTGAGTATCATCCCCAGCGTGCGCATCGTTTTCGACAGCCTGCGGCGAAGGCAGCTTGCCATTTTTCAGAATGGCGCTCAGCACATCTTTTTGCTCAGCCAGCCACAGGGAAAGCGCTTCGCGCTGTTCGTCTTCAAGCGCTACCGGCGATTGCTCCAGCCATGTGTCGAGCAGATCTGCTGTATCCAGCATTTTGTCATACGCATCGGCTTCCTTTTTGCTGGTAAACGACATTTTTTCCTCACCTTCCCGAATGACTACGTATTTAACTTCAACCGCCATTTTGCAGCCTCTTAAATTACCTGTATTTATGTACAGTATATTCTTTTTAAGCCCTGAAATCAACCTGGTAATAAAGACAGACGCAAACGTTTTCGTATATACTGCGCCCAGATAAAACAGGGGATTAATTTATGACGTTATTAGGCACAGCGCTGCGTCCAGCAGCAACGCGAGTGATGTTATTAGGTTCGGGAGAACTGGGTAAAGAAGTAGCAATTGAATGTCAACGCCTGGGTGTGGAAGTCATTGCCGTGGATCGTTACCCCGACGCGCCAGCCATGCACGTTGCCCATCGCTCATACGTTATCAACATGCTGGATGGCGAAGCATTACGCCAGGTCGTCGAGCGTGAAAAACCACATTATATCGTGCCGGAAATTGAGGCGATCGCCACGGATATGCTGGTAAAACTGGAGCAGGAAGGCCAGCGTGTTGTGCCATGTGCAAGAGCAACGCAACTGACCATGAACCGGGAAGGAATCCGTCGCCTCGCCGCCGAAGAATTGTCTCTACCGACCTCTTCTTACCGCTTTGCTGACAGTGAAGTCCGCTTTCGCGAAGCCGTCGCTGAAATCGGCTACCCCTGCATCGTGAAACCGGTAATGAGTTCATCCGGTAAAGGACAAAGCTTTATCCGTTCAGCCGATCAGCTAGCTGCAGCCTGGGACTATGCTCAACAGGGCGGTCGGGCTGGTGCTGGACGCGTTATCGTCGAAGGCGTAGTGAATTTTGATTTTGAAATCACCCTGCTAACCGTTAGCGCCGTTGATGGCGTGCATTTCTGCGCGCCGGTTGGACATCGACAGGAAGATGGCGATTATCGCGAGTCCTGGCAGCCGCAACAGATGAGTGAACTAGCGCTGGCGCGCGCGCAGGAGATTGCCCGCAAGGTGGTTCTGGCGCTGGGTGGTCACGGACTGTTTGGTGTGGAGCTGTTTGTCTGCGGTGATGAGGTGATTTTCAGCGAAGTCTCCCCTCGCCCTCACGACACGGGTATGGTGACCTTAATTTCGCAGGATCTGTCTGAGTTTGCCCTGCACGTACGTGCATTTCTCGGTCTGCCCGTTGGCGAAATCCGCCAGTATGGGCCTTCTGCTTCCGCTGTTATTCTGCCGCAACTTACCAGTCAGAATATCACGTTTGATAACGTGCAGGCCGCTGTAGGTGCGGGTATGCAAGTTAGGTTCTTTGGCAAACCGGAAATCGACGGGAGCCGTCGTCTGGGCGTTGTGCTGGCCACAGCACAGAGCATTGAAGATGCGGTGATACGCGCGAAAGACGCGGCCGCACAGGTGAAAGTTACTGGATAAAAAAACGGGCCGAATGGCCCGTTACAGATTCGCAGGCCCGGTAGTGATTACCGGGCATTTTGCGCAATTATTGCTTCGCGCCTTCAACAGCCTCACGAGCCAGTTTGGTAATGCGATCGTAATCACCTGCTTCCAGCGCATCTGCCGGAACCAGCCAGGAACCGCCGATGCACAGCACGCTTTTCAGTGCCAGGTAGTCGCGGTAATTCGCTGGAGAGATACCACCGGTTGGGCAGAAACGGACCTGTGAGAACGGACCCGCAATCGCCTGCAGCGCTTTAGTACCGCCATTTGCTTCAGCAGGGAAGAATTTGAACTCTTTCAAACCGTAGTCCATACCCAGCATCAGTTCAGATACGGTGCTGATACCAGGGATCAGCGGAATAGTGCCTTCCGTTGCGGCTTTCAGCAACGGCTCGGTCAGACCCGGACTGATAGCAAACTGTGCACCGGCTTCGGTAACTTCAGCCAGCTGTTGTGGATTCAGTACAGTACCTGCACCAACGATAGCGTCCGGAACTTCTTTTGCGATCGCGCGAATGGCATCCATCGCACATGCGGTACGTAGGGTCACTTCCAGAACGCGCACGCCGCCTGCAACCAGCGCTTTTGCCATCGGCACTGCGTGTTCCAGTTTATTAACCACGATAACCGGTACAACCGGGCCAGTGGTCAGGATTGCTTCTGCACTTGTCTTCCAGTTTTTCATCAGAGTTTTCTCTCGCCTGATTACAAAATAAGTCTTAAAAAGTGATACAGGTTGCGCCCTGTTCCGCACCGGACAGCTTTTCACGCAACGCGCTGAACATTTCACGGCCTGTGCCCACGCGCGATGCGCTGAGGTCAGGAATATGAGGCTGACGAGAAGCAAGTTCCTCTTCATCAACTAGCAGCGTCAATTCACCTGTCTGTCCATTCACACGAATGATGTCGCCATCGCGTACTTTTGCCAGCAGCCCGCCATCATAGGCTTCTGGGGTTACATGGATTGCAGAAGGCACTTTACCTGAAGCACCTGAAAGTCGTCCATCGGTAACTAACGCAATTTTGAAACAACGGTCCAATAATACACCAAGTGGCGGCATGAGTTTATGTAATTCTGGCATTCCGTTTGCTTTTGGTCCCTGATGGCGCACAACCACTACGCAATCACGGTCGAGCAGTCCCGCATCGAAGGCAGGTAATACATCATGCTGACTTTCGAAAACAACCGCGGGCGCTTCAATCACCTGATTTTCTACCGGTACCGCCGACGTTTTCATCACTGCGCGGCCGAGGTTTCCACTCAGCACTTTGGTGCCGCCGTGGTGGGAGAAAGGCTGGTCAAAGGTGGCTATCACGTTGCTGTCCAGCGACTTCGCCGCACCTTCACGCCAGTCCAGCTCACCCTCGTTGAGCCAGGGTTCCATGGTGTAGCGCGATAAACCAAACCCGGCAACGGTGTTCACATCTTCATGCAGCAGACCCGCATTAAGCAGTTCACGCATTAACACCGGCACGCCACCCGCCGCCTGGAAGTGGTTAATGTCTGCCGGACCATTCGGGTACAGACGCGCCATCAGCGGCACGATATCGGACAGATCGGAGAAGTCGTCCCAGTTAATCAGAATACCGGCCGCGCGCGCCATCGCGACCAGGTGCATTGTATGGTTAGTGGAGCCCCCGGTCGCCAGCAGCGCGACAATACCGTTGACCACTACTTTTTCATCGATCATTTTACCGATCGGCATCCATTCATTGCCGTTGCCGGTCAGACGCGTTACCTGACGAGCCGCAGCGGCGGTCAACGCTTCGCGCAGCGGCGCATCCGGGTGCACGAATGAGGATCCTGGCAGTTGCATCCCCATAAACTCCACTACCATCTGGTTGGTGTTTGCCGTGCCATAGAACGTACAGGTACCCGGTGCGTGATAAGACGCAGCTTCGGATTCAAGCAGCGCCATACGATCGACTTTACCTTCAGCATACAGCTGACGGATACGCACTTTTTCTTTGTTCGCCAGACCACTAGCCATCGGGCCAGAGGGAATAAAG
The DNA here is from genome assembly GCF_030336505.1 of Citrobacter sp. Cf116. Classification (NCBI taxonomy): domain Bacteria; kingdom Pseudomonadati; phylum Pseudomonadota; class Gammaproteobacteria; order Enterobacterales; family Enterobacteriaceae; genus Citrobacter; species Citrobacter sp. Cf116. The sequence goes on from NZ_JAOWEQ010000029.1 coordinate 14,850, forward strand.
ATCGAAGGCAGATGACCAAATGACAGTGCCGCCATCACCAGACCCGGGACAATTTTGTCGCACACGCCAAGGAATAACGCGCCGTCGAACATATTGTGTGAGAGTCCCACAGCAGCCGACATAGCAATCACTTCGCGACTCAGCAGCGAAAGCTCCATCCCATCCTGTCCCTGGGTCACACCGTCGCACATCGCAGGAACACCGCCAGCGACCTGGCCTACCGCATTGGCTTCATGCAGCGCTTTACGAATGATGTCCGGGTAATGTTCGTACGGCTGATGCGCGGAAAGCATATCGTTATAGGAGGTAATGATCGCGATATTGTTACGCAGCATGCTTTTCAGCGAAGCCTTGTCATCCGGCTGGCAGGCAGCAAAACCATGCGCCAGGTTACCGCACGCCAGTTGTGAACGATGAACGGTAGTCGATTTCGCTTGTTCAATACGGGCAAGGTAGGCGGAACGTGTGTCGCGAGAACGTTCGACGATACGTTGTGTTACGCGTAACAAATTCGGATTCATAGAGGCTCCTAAAATTTATCTGTCAGAGCGTTGGAAAAACAATGTGTTTCAGTTGGGTTAAAAACAGCTGAATCGCTTGTTAGCCGTAGCTCAGGGGCAAAATCGTTTCAGGCAGTGTAATAAAAAAAGCCCCGCGGGTGAATCCACGCGAGGCTTAAAAGTGCAAAAATTATTCTACAATCTGTGTTAGATCATGTTACCGGTAAAATAACACCTATGGGCTAGATGATATTTTACTCGAATTCGTTCCAGGAACGACCATCACGGGTAATCATGGCCACAGAGGCAACCGGTCCCCAGGTCCCGGCCTGATAAGGCTTCGGTGCGTCGTTGTCCATTGCCCAGGCTTCGGTAATAGAGTCGACCCACTTCCATGCTTCTTCAACTTCATCTCGACGCACAAACAGCGCCTGAATGCCGCGCATCGTTTCAAGCAGCAGACGCTCATAAGCGTCGGCCAGATGTGTTTGGTTGAAGGTTTCGGAGTAGCTCAGATCAAGTTTGGTAATTTGCAGGTTATGCTTGTGATCCAGACCCGGCACTTTGTTCAGTACCTGGATATCGACACCTTCATCAGGCTGCAAACGGATGGTCAGCTTGTTCTGTGGCAGGTCCTGCCAGGATTCTCTGAACAGGTTCAGCTCAGGCGTTTTGAAGTAAACCACGACTTCAGAGCACTTGGTCGGTAAACGTTTACCGGTACGCAGGTAGAATGGAACACCCGCCCAGCGCCAGTTATCGATATCCACACGGATTGCCACAAACGTTTCCGTGTTGCTGCTCTTGTTCGCACCTTCTTCTTCCAGGTATCCCGGAACTTTTTTGCCCTGGGCAAAACCGGCGGTGTACTGACCGCGAACCGTTTTTTCTCGCACGTTCGAACGATCGATGCGACGCAGTGATTTCAGTACCTTCACTTTTTCATCACGGATGCTGTCAGCGCTCAGATCGGACGGTGGAGACATCGCGATCATGCATAGGATTTGCAGCAGGTGGTTCTGGATCATGTCGCGCATCTGACCGGCCTGGTCAAAGTAGCCCCAGCGCCCTTCAATGCCCACTTCTTCCGCCACGGTAATTTCTACGTGATCGATAGTGCGGTTATCCCAGTTGTTCACAAACAGGGAGTTGGCAAAACGCAGTGCCAACAGGTTCAGTACCGTCTCTTTGCCGAGATAGTGGTCAATGCGGTAAACCTGGCACTCTTCGAAATACTCGCCGACCTGATCGTTAATTTCGCGCGATGTTGCCAGTGACGTTCCTAACGGTTTTTCCATCACCACGCGGGCAGGCTTAGCATTCAGCTTTGCTTCACCCAAACCTTTGCAGATTGCGCCAAAAGTGCTTGGCGGCATCGCGAAATAGTTAATAGTGGTACGTGATTTCTGATCCAGCATTTCACCCAGACGGCTAAATGCGGCGGTATCATTGACGTCCAGATTACAAAACTCCAGACGACCGCTGAGGGTCTCCCATAAACCTTCATCGATTTTTTCTTTCATGAAGGTTTCGAGCGCTTCGCGCACAACCTTGGTATAAGCTGCTTTGTCCCAGTCGGCACGCCCAACCCCAATGATACGGGTTTCCGGGTTAATCTGGCCGGCCTTTTCCAGTTGATACAGGGAAGGCAGCAATTTCCGTCGCGCCAGGTCGCCCTTCGCACCGAAAATGACCAGGTCACATGCCTGGGCTGTTTGCGTTACCGCCATGTCATTCTCCTCAATTAAGTGCCTGGTGCTTTTGCCAGACACTGGTTGTAATTTTATTACAGTGCACTGTACTGCTTTTACGTGAATCCGGAAACCGTAAACGCTTATCCAGCCGTGCTGTTACCGCGAACAGCCGCTTTATTGGCGTATAACCCATCAAAATGGATAAAAAAGTCGTATTTTCCGTACCCATGACGAAGTATGAAAATCCGACTCCGATCATGTAATGAAAAAAAACAACAACTATTCTGTCCATTTTGCCCCGTTGCTGCATTAGCAGGGGTAATATCTATACACTAAATTGTGTATCGGTTTCCCCGTATCGCTGAAATCGTTTTTGCCCATGACCCATGAGTCTACCTACATCATGAATATGCTGGAAAAAATCCAGTTAAAACTGGAACATTTGAGCAAGTCAGAGCGTAAAGTCGCCGACATTATTCTTGCCTCTCCCGAGCGGGCAATCCATTCAAGCATCGCCGCACTTGCTGTAGAAGCGAATGTCAGCGAGCCAACGGTGAACCGTTTCTGTCGCAGCATGGACACCCGCGGCTTTCCTGATTTTAAACTGCATCTGGCGCAAAGTCTGGCAAATGGCACCCCTTATGTTAATCGCAATGTGGATGAGGATGACAGCGTAGAATCTTACACGGGGAAAATCTTCGAGTCAGCGATGGCAAGCCTCGACCACGTTCGCCAGTCGCTGGATAACGCGGCGGTAAACCGGGCGGTAGATTTATTAACCCAGGCGAAGAAAATTGCCTTCTTTGGTTTAGGTTCTTCCGCCGCGGTAGCGCATGACGCGATGAATAAATTTTTCCGCTTTAACGTGCCGGTAATTTATTCCGACGATATTGTTCTGCAACGCATGAGTTGTATGAATTGTAGCGACGACGACGTCATTGTGCTTATTTCTCATACCGGAAGAACCAAAAGTCTGGTTGAACTGGCGCAGTTAGCGCGGGAAAACGATGCCATGGTTATCGCCCTCACCTCTCCCGGTACACCACTGGCGCGGGAAGCCACGCTGGCAATTACCCTCGATGTACCGGAAGATACTGACATTTATATGCCCATGGTCTCTCGACTTGCTCAACTGACCGTGATAGATGTGCTGGCTACAGGATTTACTTTGCGCCGAGGGGCAAAATTTAGAGATAACTTGAAGCGTGTCAAGGAAGCGCTCAAGGAATCGCGTTTTGATAAAGAATTACTCATCAAGAGTGATGACCGCTAAAAGCAATAACAATGTTCTACCCTTTTATCATCCGGGTTGTTCATTTACCGTTAATGTTTGAGAACGGCCGGATCAATGTTCACGCAACACCAAGTTGTTTCAGTCAACGGAGTATTACATGTCCAGAAGGCTTCGCAGAACCAAAATCGTTACCACGTTAGGCCCGGCAACTGACCGCGATAACAACCTTGAGAAGATTATCGCCGCGGGTGCGAACGTCGTACGTATGAACTTTTCCCACGGCTCTCCAGAAGATCACAAACTGCGGGCGGATAAAGTCCGTGAAATTGCCGCAAAACTGGGACGTCATGTAGCTATTTTGGGTGACCTGCAGGGACCTAAAATCCGCGTATCCACCTTTAAAGAAGGTAAAGTATTTCTTAACGTTGGCGACAAGTTCCTGTTAGACGCCAACCTCGGCAAAGGCGAAGGCGACAAAGAAAAAGTCGGTATTGATTATAAAGGGCTGCCTGCTGACGTCGTGCCTGGCGATATCCTGCTGCTCGACGACGGTCGCGTACAGCTTAAGGTGCTGGAAGTTCAGGGCATGAAAGTCTTCACCGAAGTCACCGTCGGTGGCCCGCTATCCAATAACAAGGGCATCAACAAACTGGGCGGCGGTCTCTCTGCTGAAGCCCTGACCGAAAAAGACAAAGCCGACATCATTACCGCAGCACAAATCAGCGTTGACTATCTGGCTGTCTCCTTCCCGCGCTGCGGCGAAGATCTGAATTATGCCCGCCGTCTGGCGCGCGATGCCGGTTGCGATGCGAAAATTGTCGCCAAAGTAGAACGTGCAGAAGCCGTCTGCGACCAGAATGCGATGGATGACATCATCCTGGCTTCTGACGTAGTGATGGTAGCCCGTGGCGACCTGGGTGTTGAAATCGGTGACCCTGAGCTGGTAGGTATTCAGAAAGCGTTGATTCGTCGCGCGCGCCAGTTGAACCGTGCGGTCATCACCGCTACGCAGATGATGGAGTCGATGATTACCAACCCAATGCCGACTCGTGCGGAAGTGATGGATGTGGCTAACGCCGTCCTCGACGGCACCGATGCCGTGATGCTCTCTGCAGAAACAGCAGCAGGTCAGTACCCGGCGGAAACCGTCGCGGCAATGGCGCGCGTCTGTCTCGGCGCTGAAAAGATCCCGAGCATCAACGTCTCTAAACACCGCCTTGACGTGCAGTTTGATAACGTTGAAGAAGCGATTGCGATGTCAGCGATGTACGCTGCTAACCACCTGAAAGGGGTCACCGCTATCATCGCAATGACGGAGTCCGGTCGCACTGCGCTGATGACTTCTCGTATCAGTTCCGGTCTGCCGATTTTCGCGATGTCCCGTCATGAGCGTACGCTGAATCTGACCTCCCTGTACCGCGGTGTCACCCCGGTTCACTTCGACAGCGAAACTGACGGCGTCGTTGCCGCCAATGAAGCGGTGAACCTGCTGCGCGATAAAGGCTACCTGGTTTCTGGTGACCTGGTGATCGTGACCCAGGGCGATGTGATGAGCACCATTGGCTCAACCAATACCACGCGTATTCTGACCGTAGAATAAGTCGCTTAAATGTAAAAAAGCCTCTCGTTTGAGAGGCTTTTTTTTATTTCTTCGGATAGAGATCTTTGCGCTTATAGGGCTCAATCTCGCCGGGTTTACGTGTCTTAAGCAGTTTCAGAATCCAGGTGTATTGTTCGACATGAGGCGTGACAAAAATCTCCACCTCTTCGTTCATCCGTCTGGCAATGGTGTGGTCATCCGCCGTCAGGATGTCATCCATCGGTGGACGAACATGGATCGTCAGGCGGTGCGTTCTCCCATCGTATACGGGGAACAGCGGTACCACGCGCGCGTGGCAGACTTTCATCAGACGTCCAATCGCCGGTAACGTTGCTTTATAGGTAGCAAAAAAATCGACAAACTCGCTGTGTTCAGGCCCATGGTCCTGATCCGGCAGGTAGTATCCCCAATATCCCTGACGGACAGACTGAATAAACGGTTTGATGCCATCATTACGCGCATGCAAACGACCACCAAAGCGACGGCGTACCGTGTTCCAGACGTAATCGAATACCGGGTTCCCCTGATTGTGGAACATCGCCGCCATTTTCTGTCCCTGGGACGCCATCAGCATCGCCGGGATATCTACACCCCAGCCATGTGGAACGAGAAAAATAACTTTTTCATCGTTGCGCCGCATCTCTTCGATGATTTCCAGGCCTTGCCAGTCAACACGGTTTTGAATCTTCTCCGGGCCACGTATTGCTAATTCAGCCATCATGACCATCGCCTGAGGCGCAGTTGCATACATATCATCAACAATGGCTTCACGCTCAGCTTCGCTACGTTCAGGAAAGCAGAGGGATAAATTGATCAATGCTCTGCGACGGGAGCTTTTTCCCAGTCTTCCGGCGAGCCGTCCGAGTTTTGCCAGAATAGGATCACGAAATGACGCAGGTGTTAACGCAATCCCAGCTATCGCCGCCACCCCCAGCCAGGCGCCCCAGTAGCGCGGATGGCGAAATGATTTGTGAAACTCAGGGATATACTCAATATTCTTTTTTTTCGTTTCCATGCTCTTCCAGTGTCTGGTGCCGCGAAAAGTAAATCTGCTGATAGTGTAGCGGCGCACCGTGCGCCGTACAAAATAAAAAAGCCGGCACGCATAGCGTACCGGCTTTGTCAGTGTGCTAATTAATCAAAACGTAGCTGAGGCATAACCTCTTTCACCTGCGCCAGGTAATCGGTGCGATCCGAGCCGGTCAGACCCTCTGTACGCGGCAGTTTCGCCGTCAAAGGGTTCACGGCCTGCTGGTTAACCCATACTTCATAGTGCAGATGCGGCCCCGTTGAACGCCCGGTGTTACCTGACAGCGCGATACGATCGCCACGTTTCACTTTTTGACCTGGTTTCACCAACAGCTTACGCAGGTGCATATAACGCGTGGTGTAGGTGCGACCATGACGAACCGCAACATAGTATCCGGCAGCGCCGCTACGCTTCGCTACAACCACTTCACCATCGCCCACCGACAGTACCGGCGTCCCCTGCGGCATCGCAAAGTCGACACCTTTGTGCGGCGCTACGCGTCCAGTCACCGGATTCAGGCGACGCGGGTTAAAGTTCGAGGAAATACGGAACTGTTTCGCCGTCGGGAAACGCATGAAGCCTTTCGCCAGCCCGGTACCGTTACGGTCATAGAACTTACCGTCTGCAGCACGGATGGCATAATAGTCTTTACCTTCAGAACGTAAACGCACGCCCAGCAGTTGGCTTTGCTCGCGCTTGCCGTCCAGCATTTCGCGAGACATCAGCACCGAGAACTCATCGCCTTTTTTCAGTTTGCGGAAATCCATCTGCCACTGCATGGCCTTAATCACTGCGCTGATTTCAGAGCTGGTCAGCCCGGCATCTTTGGCGCTGGCGACGAAGCTTCCGCCCACCGTGCCTTTGATACGACTGTTAACCCAATCGCCCTGCTGCATTTCGCTGCTCATTTTGAAACCCGTCGCAGTGCGATCGTAAGTACGGGTTTCACGGCGGGATACTTCCCAGGTCAGACGCTGCAGGTCACCTTCCGCGCTTAAGGTCCATGAAAGCTGCTGACCAATTTTCAGATTACGCAGCTCTTTATCGGAAGCAGCGAGTTGACTGATATCGCCCATATCGATGCCGTACTGATTCAGAATACTGCTCAGCGTATCGCCTGTGGAGACGACATACTCATGCACACCGGCTTCACCAGACGTTTTGTCATCCAGTTCATCCTGTGGAATGGCTTCGTCTTCTTGTGCAGCCTGATCAATAGGTTCGCTTGCCTCAGGTAACAGTGAACGAATCTCGCTTTTTTCCAGCTCGATAGTTTTAACGATGGGTGCAGAATCGGGATGGTAAACATAAGGCCGCCAGACGGCGACGGCCAATGTCAGTACGGTAAGCGACCCCAGCATAACACGATGGGGTCGCGGCAGATTATTAAATGCCAGAGCGACAGAGCGGGCTATCTGTTGCACGTATTCACTTCCTCATTAATCTCCTTTCAGGCAGCTCGCATACTGGTTGGCTAATTGGTTCAAAAACGCTGAATAGCTTGTTTTACCCAGTTTGATATTCGTACCGAGCGGATCCAACGTTCCCATTCGAACGGATGTCCCTCTCGCGACGGCTTCAACGACCGCTGGCCTGAACTGTGGCTCAGCAAAAACGCAGGTTGCTTTTTGCTCAACCAACTGTGTTCTTATTTCATGTAAACGCTGCGCACCAGGTTGAATCTCAGGGTTCACGGTAAAGTGACCAAGCGGTGTTAGTCCGTAGTGTTTTTCGTAGTAGCCATAGGCGTCATGAAAAACGAAATAACCTTTTCCCTTGAGCGGTGCGAGCTCGTTACCTACCTGCTTATCGGTTGCGGCTAATTGTGCCTCAAAATCCTTCAGGTTGGCGTCAAGTTTGGCTCGACTTTGCGGCATAAGTTCCACTAATTTTTCATGGATTGCAACCGCTGAGGCCCGCGCTATCTCTGGGGAAAGCCAAAGATGCATGTTGTAATCGCCGTGATGGTGATGCTCGTCACTTTTTTCACTGCCAGCATCATTGTGTCCATGATCGTCATCGTCGTCGTCAGCACCTTTCATGAGTAACGGTTTCACGTCATTGAGCTGCGCAATCGTTACCTGTTTCGCGTTAGGAATATTCTTGACTGACTTTTCCATAAACGCTTCCATCTCAGGTCCAATCCAAACGACTAAGTCCGCGCCCTGTAAGCGTTTTACGTCTGATGGACGCAGTGAATAGTCGTGTTCGGAAGCCCCGTCAGGCAGCAAAACTTCAGTGTCTGTTACCCCGTCCGCAATGGCCGAAGCAATAAATCCCAGCGGCTTGAGCGAGGCCACCACAGCAGCATTTGCTGCCTGTGTTGCACTACCCCAAAGAGCAGCGGATAATGCTGCGAAAAGAAGCGTATTTTTATGTAACATAATGCGACCAATCATCGTAATGAATGTAAGAAATGTGATATTATAACATTCTATAACTTCTGCAAGACTAAAATTGATATGACGACTTTGGTTTCACTGGAAAATGTCTCGGTCTCTTATGGTCAACGCCGCGTCCTGTCTGACGTATCGCTTGAACTTCGACCCGGTAAAATTTTAACGCTTCTCGGCCCAAATGGTGCCGGGAAGTCTACGCTGGTGCGCGTTGTATTAGGACTGGTAGCGGCTGATGAGGGAGTTATCAAGCGTAATGGCCAATTGCGGATTGGCTATGTACCGCAAAAACTGTACCTCGATACTACGCTTCCGCTGACGGTAAGCCGGTTTATGCGCTTACGTCCCGGCACCAAAAAAGAGGATATCCTTCCGGCACTGAAGCGCGTTCAGGCCGGACATCTGATGAATGCGCCGATGCAAAAGCTCTCTGGCGGGGAAACGCAACGCGTCCTGTTAGCCCGTGCTTTATTGAATAAACCTCAGCTACTGGTGCTCGATGAGCCGACCCAGGGCGTAGATGTCAATGGGCAGGTCGCACTGTACGACCTTATCGACCAGTTGCGACGTGAACTGGATTGCGCCGTACTGATGGTTTCCCATGACCTGCATCTGGTGATGGCCAAAACCGATGAAGTACTGTGCCTGAACCATCATATTTGCTGTTCCGGTGCACCGGAAGTGGTTTCCATGCACCCGGAATTCATCTCAATGTTCGGGCAACGCGGCGCCGAACAACTCGGAATTTACCGTCATAATCACAACCACCGCCACGATTTACAGGGTCGTATCGTCTTACGCCGGGGAAATGGTCACTCATGATTGAATTGTTATTACCCGGTTGGTTAGCCGGGATCATGCTGGCCTGTGCTGCTGGCCCACTCGGCTCGTTTGTGGTCTGGCGTCGAATGTCTTATTTCGGTGATACGCTGGCCCACGCTTCGCTGCTGGGAGTCGCCTTTGGCCTGCTGCTGGATGTAAACCCTTTCTATGCGGTTATCGCCGTCACTTTGTTGCTGGCTGGCGGTCTGGTATGGCTTGAAAAGCGCCCTCACCTCGCGATCGATACCTTACTGGGCATTATGGCGCATAGTGCATTGTCGCTGGGGCTGGTTGTCGTCAGCCTGATGTCCAACATCCGTGTGGATCTGATGGCTTACCTGTTTGGTGATTTGCTCGCCGTGACGCCTGAAGATCTTATCTCCATCGCCATCGGCGTGGTTATTGTTCTGGCGATTCTGTTCTGGCAGTGGCGCAACCTGCTGTCGATGACCATCAGTCCGGATCTGGCATTTGTCGATGGCGTGAAGCTGCAACGCGTGAAGCTGCTGCTGATGCTGGTTACGGCGTTAACGATTGGCGTGGCGATGAAGTTTGTCGGGGCGTTGATTATCACCTCGCTGCTTATTATCCCTGCGGCGACCGCCCGTCGCTTTGCCCGTACGCCGGAACAGATGGCAGGAGTTGCCGTTGGTGTGGGAATGATAGCGGTTACAGGCGGGTTGACCTTCTCGGCCTTCTATGACACCCCGGCAGGTCCCTCCGTGGTGCTGTGTGCCGCGCTGCTGTTTATTTTCAGCATGATGAAAAAGCAAGCGAGCTAAGCATGCGTTGCCCGGTAGCGCTGCGCTTACCGGGCCTACAAAATCGCCCAGGCCTTATAAGCGTAGCGACATCATGCATTAAGGCATCTGTGGCGGTGTAATGCCAAAATGGTTCCAGGCGCGCACGGTTGCCATACGTCCACGCGGCGTACGCTGCAGAAAACCTTGCTGAATCAGATATGGCTCAAGCACGTCCTCAATGGTTTCACGCTCTTCCCCGATCGCCGCTGCCAGGTTATCCAGTCCGACCGGTCCGCCAAAGAATTTGTCGATAACCGCCAGCAGCAACTTACGGTCCATATAATCAAATCCTTCCGCATCCACATTGAGCATATCCAGCGCCTGAGCGGCGATATCTGCTGAAATCGTGCCGTCATGCTTCACTTCGGCGAAATCACGTACCCGGCGTAATAAGCGGTTGGCGATACGCGGCGTACCGCGAGCACGGCGTGCCACTTCCAGCGCGCCTTCATCGCTCATTTCCAGGCCCATAAAACGCGCACTGCGTCCTACAATGTGCTGCAGATCAGCCACCTGATAGAATTCCAGGCGCTGTACAATACCAAAACGGTCACGCAACGGAGACGTTAACGACCCGGCGCGCGTCGTCGCCCCGATTAGCGTAAACGGTGGCAGATCGATCTTGATCGAACGTGCAGCCGGCCCTTCACCAATCATGATATCCAGCTGATAATCTTCCATCGCCGGATACAGCACCTCTTCCACCACCGGCGAAAGACGATGGATTTCATCGATAAACAGCACATCGTGGGGTTCAAGGTTGGTAAGCATTGCCGCCAGGTCACCCGCTTTTTCCAGTACCGGACCGGACGTGGTGCGCAGATTAACGCCCATTTCATTGGCGACAATATTGGCAAGCGTGGTTTTACCAAGACCTGGAGGACCGAAAATCAGCAGGTGATCGAGAGCGTCACCACGCAGCTTCGCCGCCTGGATAAAAATCTCCATTTGCGAACGGACCTGAGGCTGGCCAATATACTCTTCCAGCAATTTAGGGCGGATCGCACGATCCACCAGGTCTTCAGGGGTCGTGCTGACAGCCGAAATCAGGCGATCTGCTTCAATCATCCTTTACCTCACAATGCCGCGCGAAGCGCTTCACGAATCAGGGTTTCACTGCTGGCATCAGGGCGGGCAATTTTGCTCACCATGCGGCTGGCTTCTTGTGGTTTATAGCCCAACGCCACCAGCGCAGCAACCGCTTCCTGCTCGGCGTCGTCCGTTGTCGGACTGGCCGGAGAGGTCAGAACCAGATCCGCCGCCGGGGTAAAGAGGTCACCATGCAGGCCTTTAAAGCGGTCTTTCATTTCAACAATCAAACGCTCTGCGGTTTTCTTACCAATGCCCGGTAATTTCACTAACGCGCCAAGCTCTTCGCGCTCAACGGCATTAACAAACTGCTGCGCAGACATTCCGGAGAGGATCGCCAGCGCCAGCTTCGGCCCCACGCCATTGGTTTTGATTAACTCTTTAAACAGCGTGCGCTCTTGCTTGTTGTTAAAGCCATACAGCAGTTGAGCGTCTTCACGCACCACAAAATGGGTGAAGATAATCGCTTCCTGCCCGGCTTCCGGCAACTCGTAGAAACAGGTCATTGGCATGTGCACTTCATAGCCTACCCCACCCGTTTCCAGAAGGACCAGCGGGGGTTGTTTTTCAATAATGATGCCTCTGAGTCTGCCTATCACGTGACGCTCCTGCGTTAAGGGCTAAAAGGTAATGCGCTATCATAAAAAAAGGCTGGATAGATATCCAGCCTCATTTGTCACTAACGTAATCGACCTCGCGCCAGATTCAGCCTCGACTCGCTCATTTGCATGGCATTCTGACTGACATGGCAGTGGGTAATAGCTATCGCCAGCGCATCCGCGGCATCCGCTTGCGGATTCGCCGGGAGTTTTAGCAGCGTGCGCACCATATGCTGGACCTGGCTTTTTTCCGCACTACCGATCCCCACCACAGTCTGTTTTACCTGGCGGGCGGCGTATTCAAAGACCGGTAGATCCTGATTGGTCGCCGCAACGATTGCCACGCCGCGTGCCTGTCCAAGCTTTAGCGCCGAGTCAGCGTTCTTCGCCATAAAGACCTGCTCAATGGCAAAATAGTCCGGCTGGAACTGGGTGATGATTTCCGTCACGCCCGCGTAAATTAACTTCAGACGTGACGGGAGATCGTCGACTTTGGTGCGGATACAACCGCTGCCGAGGTAGGTCAGCTGTCTTCCGACCTGACGAATAACGCCATAACCGGTGATGCGCGACCCCGGGTCAATGCCGAGAATGATAGACATCACGCACCTCCTGTCAGGTTGCGGTACAGCCACCTCATTCTAAGGTAGCTGCAACCTCATCAGAGATCTCGCCGTTATGGTAAACTTCCTGCACGTCGTCGCAGTCTTCCAGCATATCGATCAGACGCAACAACTTCGGCGCTGTTTCTGCATCCATATCTGCTTTGGTGGATGGAATCATAGACACTTCAGCCGCGTCCGCTTTCAGACCCGCCGCTTCCAGCGCGTCACGCACTTTACCCATCTCTTCCCACGCGGTGTAAACGTCAATTGCGCCGTCGTCGAAGGTCACCACGTCTTCAGCACCTGCTTCCAGCGCCGCTTCCATGATGGCGTCTTCGTCGCCTTGTTCAAAGGAGATCACGCCTTTTTTGCTGAACAGGTAAGCCACGGAACCGTCGGTACCGAGGTTGCCGCCCGTTTTCGTGAACGCGTGACGCACTTCCGCAACAGTACGGTTACGGTTGTCAGACAGACATTCAATCATAACGGCTGTACCGCCAGGACCATAACCTTCATAGATGATGGTTTCCATGTTGGAATCTTCATCACCACCCACACCGCGCGCGATTGCACGGTTCAGGGTGTCACGGGTCATGTTGTTAGCCAGCGCTTTATCAACCGCTGCACGCAGACGCGGGTTAGCGTCCGGATCGCCGCCGCCGAGTTTTGCCGCCGTCACCAGTTCACGAATTATTTTGGTGAAAATTTTACCGCGTTTAGCATCCTGCGCTGCTTTACGGTGTCTGGTGTTGGCCCATTTACTATGACCTGCCATAAATAATATCTCCAAAAAGCGCGCCTTTTCAGGCGACGTTAATTACAAACTCTTCAATCGCCTGCCGGTTACTCCACGACTTGGTTAATTGGGCGGCTTCAACCGCATTAACCCAACGATAGGTCAGATGTTCGGTGAACACGATCTCTCGTTCTGAGGGAAGTGCCAGGCAAAACCAGGATTCAGTATTTCGTTCAATTCCCGGTGCATAGCGATGACGTAAATGGCTAAAAATCTCAAACTCCACCGTGCGCTGACAGTCAATTAAGGTCAGTTGCTCAGATGCAACATCAATGGCGACCTCTTCCTTTACTTCGCGCATAGCGGCTTGCGACGCGGTTTCACCCTCTTCAAGGCTGCCGGTGACCGACTGCCAGAAATCAGGATCGTCGCGTCGCTGTAACATCAGCACTCTCCCGGTGTCCTTTGCATAAATCACGACTAACACCGAGACAGGCTGTTTGTATCTCATATCAGTTATTCTCGGCCTTCTTAACAACCTGAATGCTCAGTTCCGCCAGCGCAGCTTCGTTGGCAAAGCTCGGCGCTTCAGTCATCAGACACGCTGCAGCAGTGGTTTTCGGGAAAGCAATAACGTCACGAATGTTGTCAGTACCGGTCAGCAGCATAGTCAGACGGTCCAGACCAAACGCCAGGCCCGCATGCGGTGGTGTACCATATTTTAGCGCATCCAGCAGGAAGCCGAATTTCTCACGCTGCTCTTGCTCGTTAATGCCCAGAATACCGAATACGGTCTGCTGCATGTCGCCGTTGTGAATACGCACGGAACCGCCGCCCACTTCGTATCCGTTGATAACCATATCGTATGCGTTAGCAACCGCGTCTTCTGGCGCAGCTTTCAGCTCAGCGGCCGTCATATCTTTCGGCGCGGTGAACGGGTGGTGCATTGCGGTCAGTCCGCCTTCACCATCGTCTTCAAACATTGGGAAGTCGATAACCCACAGCGGCGCCCATTTGGCTTCGTCGGTAATGTTCAGGTCTTTACCCAGTTTCAGACGCAGCGCGCCCATCGCGTCGGCAACCACTTTCTTGTTGTCGGCACCGAAGAAAATCATGTCGCCGTCTTGCGCACCGGTACGCGCCAGAATCGCTTCTACGATTTCCGCGTTCAGGAACTTAGCAACCGGGCTGGTGATACCTTCCAGACCTTTCGCACGCTCGGTGACTTTGATGTAAGCCAGACCTTTCGCGCCGTAAATCTTAATAAAGTTACCGTAATCGTCAATTTGCTTACGGCTCAGTGCGGCACCGCCCGGTACACGCAGAGCAGCTACGCGGCCTTTCGCATCGTTTGCCGGACCAGAGAACACTGCGAACTCAACGTCTTTCACCAGATCGGCAACGTCAACCAGCTCCATCGGGTTACGCAGGTCTGGTTTATCGGAACCGTAACGACGCTCAGCTTCGGCAAAGGTCATGATCGGGAAATCACCCAAATCCACCCCTTTAACTTCCAGCCACAGATTACGCACCAGCGCTTCCATCACTTCACGCACCTGCGGTGCGGTCATGAAGGAAGTCTCAACGTCGATCTGGGTAAATTCAGGCTGACGGTCAGCACGTAAGTCTTCATCACGGAAGCATTTTACGATCTGATAGTAGCGGTCAAAGCCAGACATCATCAGCAGCTGTTTAAACAACTGAGGTGATTGCGGCAGCGCGTAGAATTTACCTTTATGTACGCGAGAAGGTACCAGGTAATCGCGCGCGCCTTCCGGCGTCGCTTTGGTCAGCATCGGTGTTTCGATGTCGAGGAAGCCGTGGTCGTCCATAAAACGACGCACCAGACTGGTAATTTTGGCACGCGTTTTCAGGCGCTGCGCCATTTCAGGGCGACGCAGATCTAAATAGCGATACTTCAGTCGCGCTTCTTCGGTGTTGACGTGGTTAGAGTCCAACGGCAGCGAGTCTGAACGGTTGATGATGGTCAGATCGGAGGCCAGCACTTCAATTTCGCCCGTCGCCATCTCGGCGTTGACGTTTTTCGCGTCACGCGCACGCACGGTGCCCGTAACCTGGATGCAGAACTCATTACGCAGTTCGGAGGCCAGCTTTAACGCGTCCGCACGGTCCGGATCGAAAAATACCTGCACGATACCTTCGCGGTCGCGCATATCGATAAAGATCAGGCTACCAAGATCACGACGACGGTTGACCCAACCACACAGAGTCACCTGCTGCCCCTCGTGGGACAGACGTAGCTGTCCGCAATATTCTGTACGCATGAGATATCCCTTAACTTTGCCGCAGGCGGATTGTCACCTGTCTCGCAGATGACGAAGTCGCAGCTTTAGCTGAATGTCACAACTGAATGAAAAAAGGCGGCTATTATACTGGAAATTCTGCCGCACGATAAGAGCCTACTGGGATAGACTCTTAGTCCGGTACTGACTGTACGCCTGTTTCCTGGACGGGCATTGCGTAATCTCACAAAAAATAACAAAAATTGTCGCCCCTTTCACACTGATTCGCGCTTAAGGTGTAACGGAATTCTATTTTTTACTGGAGTGAACATGCTGGAACTGAACGCAAAAACAACTGCCCTTGTCGTGATTGACTTACAGGAAGGGATCCTGCCTTTCGCTGGCGGACCTCATACGGCACACGCTGTGGTTGCCCGCACCGCGCAGTTGGCGGAAAAATTCCGTACCCACGGTTCCCCGGTGGTAATGGTGCGCGTCGGGTGGTCTGACGATTACGCCGAAGCGCTGAAACAACCAGTAGATGCTCAGACTCCAGCAAAAGCGTTGCCCGAAAACTGGTGGAATTACCCGGCTGCTCTGGGTAAATGCACCAGCGATCTCGAAGTAACCAAACGCCAGTGGGGAGCCTTCTATGGCACCGATCTGGAATTACAGCTGCGTCGCCGGGGTATCGATACCATCGTCCTGTGCGGCATCTCTACGAACATTGGCGTTGAGTCGACGGCGCGAAATGCGTGGGAGCTGGGTTTCAGTCTTATCATTGCAGAGGATGCCTGTAGCGCCGCCAGTGCTGAGCAACACCAGGGTAGCATGACTCACATTTTCCCCCGCATTGCGCGCGTTCGCAGCGTGGAGGAGATTTTGCAAGCGCTATGATCTATATCGGTTTACCCCAGTGGTCGCATCCAAAATGGGTGCGTTTGGGGATCACAAGCCTTGAAGAGTATGCCCGCCACTTTAACTGCGTGGAGGGCAATACCACACTGTATGCGCTGCCTAAAGCCGATATTGTTGCCCGCTGGCAGGCACAGACCACCGATACGTTTCGATTTTGTTTTAAGTTTCCGGCGACCATTTCGCATAAGGCCGCGCTGCGTAATTGTGATGACCTGGTACAGGAATTTTTTATGCGCATGTCGCCGCTGGAATCGCGCATTGGACAATACTGGCTGCAATTACCCGCGACTTTTAGCCCACGCGACCTGCCTGCCCTGTGGCAGTTTCTCGACGCGCTCCCCAAATGTTTTACCTACGGTGTGGAAGTTCGCCATCCAGACTTCTTTGCCAAAGGCGAAGCCGAACAGCTATTTAATCGCGGGTTACACGAGCGTGGAGTAAACCGGGTGATTCTGGACAGCCGTCCGGTACATGCCGCAATCCCACATACCGAAGCGATACGTGACGCCCAGCGTAAGAAACCAAAGGTTCCGGTGCATGCGGTGGTGACGGCAAACCATCCGATGGTACGCTTTATCGGTAGCGATGATATGGCACAAAACAGCGCGCTTTTTGCCGTCTGGCTGACCAAGCTGTCGCTATGGCAACACACCACGACGCCGTATCTGTTTTTGCATACGCCGGACATCGCGCAGGCCCCGGAGCTTGTTGATACGCTATGGGCAGATTTACGCAATGTTCTGCCAGAGATCGGATCAGCGCCGTCTATTCCACAGCAATCTTCTCTTTTCTGAAAATGCCACCTATCATAGTCAAGGCCATCAGCCATTTTAAAAGGGAGTTTGTATGGTAAGCGCGCTTTATGCCGTATTGGGTGCGTTATTGTTAATAAAGTTCTCCTTTGACGTTGTTCGCCTGCGCATGCAATATCGCGTTGCCTATGGCGATGGAGGTTTTAGCGAACTGCAAAGCGCTATCCGCATTCACGGTAACGCGGTGGAATATATTCCCGTCGCGTTAGTGCTGCTGTTATTTATGGAAATGAACGGCGCAGAGACGTGGATGGTGCATCTTTGCGGGCTGATGTTGATTGCCGGACGACTGATGCATTATTACGGATTCCACCACCGGCTTTTCCGCTGGCGCCGTTCAGGCATGAGCGCAACCTGGTGTTCGCTGTTGCTAATGGTGCTGGCGAATCTTTGGTATATGCCCTGGGAGTTGGTTTTCTCCCTGCATTAGCGCACAATACGCCACTTTATTTTTCCCGGATTTTTACGTTATGTCTCACCGCGACACGCTTTTTTCTGCGCCTATCGCCAGTCTGGGTGACTGGACCTTTGATGAACGGGTAGCTGAAGTCTTCCCGGATATGATCCAGCGTTCCGTTCCTGGCTATTCCAATATTATTTCTATGATTGGCATGCTGGCCGAACGTTTCGTACAACCCAACACGCAGGTCTACGATCTGGGCTGTTCTCTGGGCGCGGCGACGCTCTCGGTGCGTCGCAATATTCATCACGAGAATTGCAAAATTATTGCTGTCGACAACTCTCCGGCGATGGTTGAGCGCTGCCGTCGTCATATTGACGCCTATAAGGCACCGACCCCGGTTGAGGTTGTCGAAGGCGATATTCGCAACATTACTATCGAAAATGCCTCGATGGTGGTGCTGAATTTTACCCTGCAATTCCTTGAGCCACCTGAGCGCCAGGCGTTGTTGGATAAGATTTATCAGGGGCTGAATCCCGGTGGCGCGTTGGTGCTATCTGAAAAATTCAGCTTCGAAGACGCGAACGTAGGCGAGTTGCTGTTCAACATGCACCACGACTTCAAACGAGCCAATGGCTATAGCGAACTGGAAATCAGCCAGAAGCGCAGCATGCTGGAGAACGTGATGCTCACCGACTCGGTCGAAACGCATAAAGCGCGACTGCATCAGGCCGGCTTTGAGCACAGCGAATTGTGGTTCCAGTGCTTCAACTTTGGCTCTCTGGTGGCGTTGAAAGCTGAGGTTAGCGCATGATCGATTTTGGTAACTTTTATCAGTTGATTGCCAAAAATCATCTGTCCCATTGGCTGGAAACACTTCCGGCGCAAATCGCTGCCTGGCAGCGCGATCAGCACGGTCTTTTTAAACAATGGTCAAACGCCGTCGAGTTTCTGCCCGAGCTAACGCCGCATCGTCTGGACTTACTGCATAGCGTTACCGCAGAAAGCAAAGAGCCGCTCAGCGAAGGTCAGCTTAAACGCATAGACACCCTGATGCGTAACCTGATGCCATGGCGTAAAGGACCGTACTCGCTGTACGGCGTCAACATCGATACCGAATGGCGTTCCGACTGGAAGTGGGATCGCGTCCTGCCGCACTTGTCTGATCTCACCGGACGTACCATTCTTGATGTCGGCTGCGGCAGTGGCTATCACATGTGGCGCATGATTGGCGCGGGCGCACATCTGGCGGTCGGTATCGACCCGACCCAACTGTTCCTGTGCCAGTTTGAGGCGGTGCGTAAACTGCTGGGCAATGACCAGCGCGCGCATCTGCTGCCGCTGGGTATTGAACAGCTTCCGGCGCTCAACGCCTTTGATACCGTATTCTCCATGGGCGTGCTTTATCACCGCCGCTCGCCGCTGGAACACCTGTGGCAGTTAAAGGATCAGTTGGTTAAAGATGGCGAACTGGTACTGGAAACGCTGGTCGTCGAAGGCAATGAAAATACCGTGCTGGTGCCGGGCGATCGCTACGCCCAGATGCGTAACGTTTACTTTATCCCGTCTGCACTGGCGCTAAAAAACTGGCTGGAAAAATGCGGGTTTGTTGATGTGCGCATTGCCGACGTATGTGTGACCACTACCGAAGAACAGCGCCGCACCGAATGGATGATTACCGAATCGCTGGCCGACTTCCTTGACCCGAACGACCACAGCAAGACGGTGGAAGGCTACCCCGCCCCACTGCGTGCGGTATTGATTGCGCGTAAACCGTAGTCATTTTTGCCAAATGACTATTACGTAAGCACCATTTCTCCAAAATAGTTCGGTTTGCAACAAGGCGGCGACGCAGCAAATCCCTGGGAGCGTAGATAACTACGTGACCAGGGTGAGCGAGGAAAGCCAACACAGTTGCAGACCGAAATATGCAGGAGAAGGAGAAAAAAAGGCCCCTGTTGAAATTGCAGGGGCCTGGTACGAGCAAGCATCATATTGGGCGACATGATGCAACGGTAAAATCAGCTGGCCTGATGGTGTGCAATGATTGCTTTCATTTCAGCAACCGCCGCCCCGTCTACCGCATAGCGAGAATACTCATCCGCCTGCGCATCCGAAGACATCGACAACCCCGAATTGCGATAACGCATTGGTGAAGCCAGCCATACTCCGGCAGAACTGTGGACTTCCTGCACCCCAGCATCAAGGAACAGGGACAAATTCGAGGCGCGAACCCCCGCTCCGGCCATAATGATTGGAGCACCAGGCTGCGCAATAAGTTCCATTATTTTTGTTAAACCTTGCGCCGCATCTGATTTTTGCCCGGAGGTGAGTACTCTGGCGATGCCCAAATCAGCTAATTTTTTAAGCGTATTGAGTGGGTTAGCACACATATCAAAGGCACGATGAAAAGTGACTTGCAGTGAACCGGCGGCGATCATTATTTTCTCCATGCGCGGCATATCGACATCGCCATTCGCATCTAAAATGCCGGTCACCAGTCCTGAGAACCCCAGTTCTCTGACCATCGCTATATCATCCAGCATTGCAGCGAACTCACCTTCGGTGTAACAAAAGTCGCCTCCACGTGGACGAATAATGGGATTGACGGGAATCGAAATGTGCTGGCGAACAGAACGCAAGACGCCCAGTGAAGGCGTTAAGCCCCCTTCTTTGGGTGCCGAGCAAAGCTCAATACGATCCGCGCCGTTTTGCTGCGCCGTGTGCGCGCACTCCATGCTGTAACAGCAGATTTCCAGTATAGTCATGCTCACTCCTGACGTTCGCTTGCCACAATGGTTTCAATCGACCACGGGTGGAATTTTATCGTCACGCTACCATCGCTAACCGCCAGCGTCGGATTCGGTAAACGTTCACGTTCTCCTTTTGGCGAGCTGGTTTTCACAAATATACCAGGTTGACTCAGACCGTGATCGGAAAGCAGCGCCAGCGCTCGCGCATTCAGCGTTTGTGCCTCACCCGGCAGAACAATTTCAATATGTTCCCAGCCTTCATGTGGGTAACGTTTTTCGCCCGGCCACGGCAGTTCGACGATGGAAAATTGCCAATGTTGCACACAAACCGGCTCATGCAGTTTAAAAAGACAAATAGGTCTGCCGTTAATGATGTTTTCTGACAACAATTCACCGCACTGTTCAAACCCACGACGCCAGCGTTCTGCAGTGGTATTTTGATGGCAACGCAAGGAAATGTGATCGGCTTCCAGGCCTGTGATATCCAGCCCAAGACGGGTAGAAAGTTCCGTTAATGCCTGCGTGAAATGCGGTAAATCTGCAGAAATATCCTGTAGTTCTGCAACGGTTTGCCAGTTCGCCATATTAAAAGCTCATATCCATGTTCAAAGTCGCTAATTTACTCTGTTGCGCTGCGCCATCCAACCGCTGTTTTCTCCGAACACATCATGGATAAATTTACGCCATTGCATGGTTTATATTTCAGGCTACTGGCGGTACACACAATGCTGACGGCAACGGGCATTTGCAGTATACTCCCGCCCTTAATTCTTAAACTGGTGCGGTGAATTTTAGGCCGCTTCATAAATGTAAGGTATTCCGGTGAATATTCAGGCTCTTCTCTCAGAAAAAGTCAGTCAGGCCATGATTGCTGCAGGCGCGCCTGCAGATTGCGAACCACAGGTTCGTCAGTCAGCAAAAGTACAGTTCGGCGACTATCAAGCTAACGGCATGATGGCTGTCGCTAAAAAACTGGGTATGGCGCCGCGACAACTGGCTGAGCAGGTGCTGACTCATCTGGATCTCAACGGGATTGCCAGCAAAGTTGAAATTGCAGGCCCGGGCTTTATCAACATTTTTCTCGACCCGGCATTTCTGGCGCAGCACGTTCAGCAGGCGCTGGCTTCCGATCGTCTGGGCGTCACCCAACCGGCTAAACAAACCGTTGTGGTTGACTACTCCGCGCCTAACGTAGCGAAAGAGATGCACGTTGGTCACCTGCGTTCCACCATCATCGGTGACGCGGCGGTGCGTACGCTGGAATTCCTTGGTCACAAGGTTATCCGCGCCAACCACGTCGGCGACTGGGGTACTCAGTTCGGTATGCTCATCGCATGGCTGGAAAAACAGCAGCAGGAAAATGCCGGAGAGATGGCGCTGGCTGACCTGGAAGGTTTCTACCGTGACGCGAAAAAACATTACGACGAAGATGAAGCCTTCGCGGAACGCGCTCGTAGCTATGTCGTGAAGCTGCAAGGCGGCGACGAATACTTCCGTGAGATGTGGCGTAAACTGGTCGACATTACCATGTCGCAGAACCAGTTAACCTACGATCGCCTCAACGTTACCCTGACCCGTGACGACGTCATGGGCGAGAGCCTGTACAACCCGATGCTGCCTGGCATCGTGGCCGATCTCAAAGCCAAAGGCCTGGCTGTTGAAAGCGAAGGCGCTACCGTCGTATTCCTTGATGAGTATAAAAACAAGGAAGGCGAACCGATGGGCGTTATCATTCAGAAGAAAGATGGCGGCTATCTCTACACCACAACCGACATCGCCTGTGCCAAGTATCGTTACGAAACCCTGCATGCCGATCGCGTACTGTATTACATCGACTCTCGTCAGCATCAGCACTTAATGCAGGCCTGGACCATCGTACGTAAAGCTGGTTATGTGCCGGATTCGGTACCGCTGGAACACCACATGTTCGGTATGATGCTGGGCAAAGACGGTAAACCATTCAAAACCCGCGCTGGCGGCACGGTTAAACTGGCCGATCTGCTGGATGAAGCGCTGGAGCGCGCACGTCGCCTGGTCGCGGAGAAGAACCCGGACATGCCTGCCGATGAGCTGGAAAAGCTGGCAAATGCGGTCGGTATCGGCGCGGTGAAATACGCGGATCTGTCCAAAAACCGTACCACCGACTATATCTTCGACTGGGACAACATGCTGGCGTTCGAAGGCAATACCGCGCCGTACATGCAGTATGCTTACACCCGCGTACTGTCCGTATTCCGTAAAGCGGATATCGACGAAAGCGCGCTGGCAAATGCGCAGGTGATTATCAACGAAGATCGCGAGGCTCAGCTGGCTGCGCGTTTGCTGCAGTTTGAAGAAACGCTGACCGTTGTTGCACGTGAAGGTACACCGCACGTGATGTGTGCTTACCTGTACGACGTTGCCGGTCTGTTCTCTGGCTTCTACGAGCACTGCCCTATCCTCAGCGCTGAAAACGAAGAGGTTCGTAACAGCCGACTGAAACTGGCACAACTGACGGCGAAAACCCTGAAGCTGGGTCTGGATACACTGGGTATCGAAACCGTAGAACGTATGTAATTACCTCAAGTAATGTGAAAGCCCGCGCTATGTCGCGGGCTTTTTTATTTTCCCTGACCCGTTCTCATGGCAGCGCAATCAGGCCTACGAGAAGCGGCTACGTTCACTGTAATTTGTAACAGCCCACAAGGAATGACACATTTCCCTAGAGATATGGAACATTTTTTGCCTGTCATCCCGTTTAAGCCTCCGTATCATTAGGCGGCGAATTAATCGGGTACGGGTCAATGACATTCAGAGATTTTGAGGCGGAAGAAAAACTCTTTCAGCGGCGTGTATTGGTGGCCTTTGGCCTGGTGGTCATCTGTTTTGGCATCCTGATTTACAATCTGTATAACTTACAAATCTGTCAGCACCAGTATTACACCACCCGGTCGAATGCAAACGACATCAAAATGCTACCCGTCGCCCCCACGCGTGGCATGATTTACGATCGCAACGGCATCCCGCTGGTGCGCAACGTCACCTGGTACGATATTTCCGTTACGCCTTATAAAATCAGCGATATGAATGCGTTAATCCAGCAGCTCACGCCCATCGTTGACCTCACTCCTGATGATATTGATCAGTTTCGCCATGAGCTAAAAGCCAGCAGCCGCTATCGTCCGGTCGTGCTAAAAAATGCGCTTACCGATGTGGAAATCGCCCGTTTCTCGGTAAACCAGTTTCATTTTAGCGGCGTAAACATCAATAGCTACGAAGACCGCCAGTATCCCTATGGCGCGGCGCTGGCACATGTCCTTGGCTATGTTTCAAAAATCAATGACAACGACCTGAAAGCTCTGGATCAAAAGGGTCAGGCTGAGAACTACGCCGCCGATCACAATATCGGTAAGCAAGGTATTGAGCGCTATTACGAAAATGAACTGCATGGAAAGACCGGTTATCAGGAGGTGGAAGTAGATAACCACGGACGCATCGTACGCCTGCTCAAAGATGTGCCGCCCGTTGCCGGAAAAAATATCCATTTGACGCTGGATTTACATTTACAGCAATATATTGAGAGCTTGTTGGCTGGCCAGCGTGCCGCCGTTTTAGTTGAAGATCCACACGACGGTTCTGTACTGGCGATGGTCTCAAACCCCAGCTATGACCCTAATCCGTTTGTCAAAGGCATTAGCTATCAGGACTATAACAAGCTACTCCATGATAAAGACCTGCCATTAATCAACCGCGTCACACAGGGATTGTACCCCCCCGCTTCAACGGTCAAACCGTATATGGCGATGTCAGCATTACTAAACGGTGTGATCACGCCGCAGACCAGTTTCTTCGGTGCTCCTACCTGGACGCTACCCGGCACCGAGCGACATTACCGTGACTGGAAAAAAACGGGCCACGGTATGCTGGATGTCACCAAAGCGATAGAAGAGTCTGCCGATACATTCTTCTATCAGGTGGCGTATATGATGGGGATCGACCGGATTAACAGCATGCTCAGCCAGTTTGGTTACGGTAAACCGACCGGCATCGATCTTGATGAGGAGTATAACGGCCTGCTCCCGAGCCGTGAATGGAAGCAAAAAGTGCATAAAAAAGCCTGGTATCAGGGGGATACTATCTCAGTTGGCATCGGCCAGGGCTACTGGATTGCCACTCCTATCCAGATGGTAAAAGCCATGGTCGCACTGATTAACAACGGCAAGGTTATCGTCCCTCACCTGCTACTCGATGAAGAAAATGGCAAAACCCTCACGCCGTATCAGGCTCCAGAAGCACCGTCACAAATCGCCTCAGCCTCGTCACCCTACTGGGAACTGGTGCGTCAGGCGATGTTCGGCATGGCGAATGAACCAAATGGTACAGGTTATAAGTTCTTTCACACCGCACCTTACGGCATTGCGGCGAAAAGCGGCACCTCGCAGGTCTTTAGCTTGAAAGAAAATCAGACCTACAATGCGAAGATGATCCCTGTCCGCTTGCGCGACCACGTGTTCTATACCGCATTTGCGCCCTATAAGAACCCGAAGGTCGCGGTGGCGTTAATTCTGGAAAACGGCGGCAGCGATGGTGTCACCGCCGCGCCGGTTATGCGTCAAATCATGGATCATCTCTTTGCCCCGCAGGACAACACGGTACAAACAGTGACGACTCAATCATCAGGTCCGATAGCGGTAGCGCCATCGAATACCGATATCAAAAATACTTACGCAAGTATTCGGTAAGACACAGCATCGCCATCGCTTGTCCGTAAGGCATAGAAGTCCGAGGGATGTTGCGGTAGAAATCGAGATTGTGTCCCATCCCGGTACCAAACGAGGTGTGCAGCAGTTCACCTTCCGGTGAAATATGCTGCACAATGCCACGAATGGCTTTTTCGGCCACCAGCGTATACTCTTGCCCAACATAGCGTTTACGTACAGCTTTGAGGATCCCATAAGCAAATCCGGCAGTTGCCGATGCTTCCAGATACGACTGCGGGTCGTCCAGCAAGGTATGCCACAACCCACTTTCATCCTGGCATTTCGCCAGCGCCGCGATTTGTGCGTTCAGGACCTGTACCAGATAGCGGTGAACGGCATTGTTTTCTGGTAAATCAAGTAATTCGAGAAAGTCCGGGATCACGATAGTTAACCAACTGTTGCCACGCGCCCAGCGGGCATTGGCAAAGTTATGATTTCCTTCATAGCTCCAGCCGTGGAACCACAGCCCCGTGTCTTTATCCATCAGGTTTTGCACGTGCAGCAGGAACTGATACGTTGCCTCTTCGATGTAGTCAGGGCGATTGAGTAACTTGCCAATCTTCGCCAGCGGTAGAACCGTCATCATCAGCGTGTCATCCCACATCTGCTGGTGGTTTTCTTCCGCCAGCGTAATGTGTTGCATACCGCCGAACTCGGTACGCGGCATCTCATGCATTGCCCACTCAGCCCAGCTGTCGAGCCACGGTAGATACGCTGGATTACGCGTCTCTTCATAGCGATACGCCAACGTTAAAAATGGCGCCATGGTGTTAACGTTTTTAGTGGTTGCACCTTCAGCAAAGCGATCGGCAAACCAGCTATCGATGATATCGCGTATCGTTTCATCGCCGGTTTGCAGATAGTACTGATACATCCCGTACAAGCCGACGCCGTGCGTCCACTCCCATCCCGCCCAGCCTTTGGTATCAATTACGCGTCCATCGTCCAGACGCAGCAAGAACTCACCAGTTTCGTCATGAATATTGACCAGGTTATGCGTCACCTTTTTGATCAGCACTTTTAATTCATCCCTGGCAATAAAATGTTCTGGCTGGCGCAACAACGGGCTATGTTTAACCGGGTAAACAATCATTTACTTAACCTCTGTCAATGTCGGATTCAATGCTGTGACCTGCCCCTGTTGCGGCGCAGCAGCTGTATTTGGGAGGCCCCGCAATCCTCGCTTTGACAATGGGCATCCTTATAGAGGCACAGTAAAAGCAAACAGGAAGTGAAACCTTTCTATTTCTGCCAGAAGGATTCGTGAAATGGCAACAATACAAAGAGTCCGGCAACGTACGTCACTTATTTTATAAAACTGCGTTTCTATTTAATTGAATGAGAGACTGAAATGTTGAAACAACCAGCAGTTTCAACTGCTGGTTTGAATGACGGAGGGTGTTAACGGTAGTTCACAATCACCTGATTGCTCTGAATGCGTAACGCGGGGATCAGGCGACCACCGCCGGGGACTTCCCAGACAAAATGCATCGGTTCAATGGCCGGAACATTATTGAACCCGTTGGTGGTCCCACTTTGCCCGTCCAGCTCGACACAACGGGACTGAGAACATAAACGCACCCGCAGACCTGCGGGCGTGGGGCCATTCAGCTCATAGCGCCAGGCTACCAGCGTCATTAAGCCTGAGACCGGCTGGCCAGGAACCAAAGGCGCAGACGAGGCTGACTGGCCACGGTGATTTAAGGTGATCCCCATACCGCTTGCCTGCCAGGCCCCTTCTCCGGCGGCCTGCGCCACCAGAGGAAAAAACAACAACCACAGTAACTTGCGCATTATTTACCTCCAATGGTCGCCGTCATGCGGATATGGCGGTTATCGGAAAGCTCCATGTTCGATAACACCACCAACTGCGGGATGCTGCGACGTAAAAACCGCGCCAGCAGCGGACGCAACGCGTGATTAACCAGCAAGACAGGCGGCGCGCCCAACATTTCCTGCCGGGACAGCGCTTCCTGTGTTTGGGCCAACAGGCGGTCTGCAAGCCCAGGCTCCAGGCCTCCCCCCCCCTGCAGCGCTTGCAGCAGCAAACGCTCGAGCGGAGTATCAAGACCGATAACCTGAACCTCTTCATTCCCCGGGAACCACTGCTGAGTGATGGCGCGTCCCAACGCAACACGGACGACCGCGGTAAGCTCATGCGGATCGTTTTGCAGCGGCGCATGTTCCGCCAGCGTTTCAAGAATGGTGCGCATATCACGAATCGGTACTTTCTCGTCCAGTAAGTTCTGCAGCACTTTATGTAGCGTGGTGAGCGTCACAACGCCCGGCACCAGATCTTCCGTCAGCTTTGGCATTTCCTGCGACACTCGATCCAGTAACTGCTGCGCTTCCTGACGGCCAAACAGCTCAGCGGCGAACTGGCCAATCAGGTGATTTAGATGCGTAGCAACAACAGTACTGGCTTCAACCACCGTAAAGCCCTGAATCTGCGCCTGTTCCTTCAATGCGCTTTCAATCCAGATAGCGTCCAGTCCGAAAGCCGGATCGACCGTTTTCTCGCCCGGCAGCGACCCGGCAGCAGTACCCGGGTTAATGGCCAGCCAGCGTCCCGGATAGGCGTCACCGCTGCCAATTTCTACCCCTTTCATCAAAATTCGATAGCGGGCCGGCTGCAGATCCATATTGTCACGGATGTGTACCACCGGCGGCAGGAAGCCCATATCCTGAGCAAATTTCTTACGAATACTGCGAATTCGCCCCAGTAACTCGCCATCCTGCTGAAAGTCCACCATTGGGATCAGGCGATAACCTACCTCCATTCCCAGCGAATCTTCCAACTGCACGTCGTTCCACGTGGCTTCCACCACGGAGTTGTTTTCCGGCATTTTCACCGGCTGCGGTTCATCTGGCGCTTTTTGCTCACGACCGCGCATCCACCAGGCCAGGCCCAGCAATGCGGCAGTAAACATCAGAAACACCAGGTTCGGCATGCCCGGAACCAGGCCCAAAAGTCCAAGTACCGCCGCACTGAGCAACATGACACTAGGATTGCTGAACAGTTGGGTCACCATCTGTTCGCCTACGTCCTGGTCGGTACTCACGCGGGTCACGATAACGCCCGCCGCGGTAGAGATAACCAGCGCAGGAATTTGTGCCACCAGCCCGTCACCGATGGTCAGCAGGGTATAACTTTCCGCAGCGCTGCCCATGCTCATACCATGCTGCAACACCCCAACTAACAGACCGCCGACTACGTTGATCACCATGATCAAAATACCGGCAATGGCGTCTCCACGGACGAATTTACTCGCACCGTCCATTGAGCCGTAAAAATCCGCTTCCTGGGTCACTTCCGAGCGTCGTTTTTTAGCTTCATCTTCGCCAATCAGACCGGCATTCAAATCCGCATCAATCGCCATCTGCTTGCCGGGCATACCATCCAGCACGAAGCGCGCGCCAACCTCGGCGATACGCCCTGCACCTTTGGTGATTACCATAAAGTTAATGATGACGAGAATCACGAAGACCACGATGCCGATCGCAAAGTTACCGCCCACCAGGAAGTGACCAAAAGCTTCAACCACCTTCCCCGCCGCCGCCGCGCCGGTGTGTCCTTCCATCAAAATGATACGGGTCGACGCGACGTTCAGCGCCAGGCGTAATAATGTGGTAAACAGCAAAATCGTCGGGAATGCGGCAAATTCCAGCGTACGCTGGGTGAACATCGCCACCAGCAGTACCATGATCGACAGCGCAATGTTAAATGTGAACAGCAAATCGAGGACGAAAGCCGGCAGCGGCAGCACCATCATCGACAGGATCAGCAGGATGAGGATCGGTCCGGCAAGGATTTGCCATTGCGTGGATTTCAGGTTGCTGGGCAAACGCAGCATCGCGACCAGATTAGCCATCAGTATTCTTCTCGTTCATGAAATCCAGTGCTTCAGGCACCGGAAGGTTTTCAGGTTGTGGTGGACGTTTGCCGCCAGCCAGACGCCAGCGTTTTAGCTGCCATACCCATGCCAGCACTTCGGCAACGGCGGCATATAATTGACCCGGTATTTGCTGACCAATTTCAGCATGGCGATAGAGCGCACGCGCCAGTGGTGGCGCTTCTAACGTAGGGACACGGTGCTCTGCGCCAATTTCACGAATGCGCAGCGCAACCAGCCCGGCCCCCTTAGCGACAACTTTCGGCGCACTCATTTTGTTCTCGTCATACTTCAACGCTACTGAGTAGTGCGTAGGGTTAGTGACAATAACGTCTGCTTTTGGTACATCCGCCATCATGCGACGCTGAGCGGCCGCGCGCTGCATTTGACGAATTTTGCCCTTAACGTGCGGGTCACCTTCGCTTTGCTTAAATTCGTCACGGATATCCTGGCGCGACATGCGCAGCTTTTTCAGATGGCTGTAAATCTGGAAAAAAACGTCGAATCCCACCATCGGAATGACGCCAAGCACCACCAACAACGCGCACATGCCGACTAAATCCAGGGCGTTGCCCATCGCCGTAATCGGAGATTCAACCATCAGCCGCATCATCTCTGGCCACTTGTGCCAGAGATAAAACCCGGCCACGCTGCCCACTAACGTCGACTTCAGTATCGCTTTGAGCAGTTCTGCGCCGGTTTGCGCGGAAAACATGCGCTTAATGCCCGGCAACGGATTCAGCTTAGAGAATTTGGGTTGCAGGGATTTACCGCTGAAAATCAAGCCGCCAAGCATCACCGGGGAGATTAATGCCACCAGAACGACGCCGGTAATCAACGGCAACAGCGCAATCATCGCGTCTTTAATCAGCAGGATGATTTGGCTGAGGATCAGGTTTGGATCGTTGACCATACTGTGGTCAAAACGTAATCCGGCCGACAGCATACCGGCCAGTCTGCGGGCAAGCGACTCCCCGCCAATCCAGATAATACACACGCCCACCAGCAAAATAAGTAGTGAGGTTAGCTCTTTGGATCGGGGGATCTGCCCTTCTTCCCGCGCTTTTTCAAGTCGGTGGGGTGTGGGGGCTTCTGTTTTGTCGTCGTCGCTTTCTTCTGCCACGCATCAGACCCTGGATAGAGATATAGGCGAGAATGATGCCAGAACAGCTATCCAGCAATGGGAAGAGTAAGCGGTAAAAAAGACGGGATTTATGGCTTTAAGCAGAATTGCGCGTAAGCCGGATGAGAGGCCCACGCCTCACATCCGGCAAATACTCATCAGAACCCGAGGCTATCCAGCAGGTCGTCAACCTGATCCTGGCTTGCCACTACGCCAGCTTTCGAGGCGTCAACCTGCGGGCCGTTCAGCAAGCTTTCGTTTTCACGTTTAGGACGAGCGCCCTGTTCCGGAATGTTTTCCAACAGAACCATCAGCAGCTGACGTTCAATTTCCTGGATAACATCCATCATGCGCTTGATGACCTGTCCGGTGAGATCCTGGAAATCCTGCGCCATCATGATGTCCAGCAACTGGGCATTGGTAAAGCTGGTATGTCCGGGCACATCACCAAGGAACTGACGGGTATCGGTGACCAGTTCACGAGCGTCTGACAGTTCGATCGGATTTTCGAACCATTCATCCCAGCGTTTGGTCAGGTCTTTGGCCCCTTTTTCCATCGCGTCCTGGTGCGGCTGCGAAGCTTCGACGCTGTTCAGCGCGCGCTCTGCCGCCTGAGCGGTCATCTGTACAACGTAATCGAGACGATCGCGGGCATCGGGAATTGCTTCTGCCGCTTCGGCAATGGCCTGATCCAGCCCCAGTTCACGCAGGCTGTCGCGCAGCATTCGGGTCAAACTGCCGATGCGCGCGATGATGTCCCCTGCAGAGTGTTCGTCAGCAGGTTTAATTTGTGGTTGCATCATCATCACACCCTCACATGCCCAGTTTCTCAAAGATTTTATTCAGTTTTTCTTCCAGCGTCGCCGCCGTGAACGGTTTCACGACATAGCCACTGGCGCCTGCCTGTGCCGCCGCAATGATGTTCTCTTTTTTCGCTTCCGCCGTGACCATCAGCACCGGCAGAGAAGCCATCCCACCATCTGCACGGATGGTTTTCAGCAGTTCCAGTCCATCCATGTTCGGCATGTTCCAGTCAGAAATAACAAAACCGAATCCCCCTGCCTGCAGCTTGTTCAGCGCATCCACGCCATCTTCAGCCTCTTCAACATTGTTGAATCCCAGCTCTTTAAGCAGGTTACGCACGATGCGACGCATGGTGGAAAAGTCATCCACAACCAAAAACTTAAGCTCTTTATCCGCCATAAAAATAAACTCCTGATTCAAATACGTATTGCCTGTCCGGCACTAATTTTCACCAGCATTTGCTGGCTCACCTGGCTAAGATCGACCACTTCGCTTACGCCACCCATATTGATGGCCTCGCGCGGCATGCCGAACACCACACAACTTGCTTCGTTTTGCGCAATGGTCCAGGCACCCGCCTGGTTCATCGCTAACATTCCGGCTGCGCCATCGTTGCCCATACCGGTCAGGATCACCCCAACGGCATTACGCCCCGCATGTTTCGCCACCGAATGAAACAGCACATCCACTGAGGGCCGGTGCCGGTTAACCGGCGGACCGTCATGAATTTTGATTTGATAGTTCGCGCCGCTGCGCGCCAGCTCCATATGCTTGTCGCCAGGCGCGATATACGCATGCCCAGGGAGAACGCGCTCTCCGTCCTCTGCCTCTTTCACGGTAATCTGACACAGTTTGTTCAGACGTTCGGCGAACGAACGGGTAAATCCTGGCGGCATATGCTGGGTAATAAGAATACCGGGACTTGAAAGCGGCAATGGCTGGAGTACATGGCGAATTGCCTCTGTTCCTCCGGTTGAGGCGCCGATGACCAGCAGTTTTTCTGAACTGAGTAATGGCCCCGTTTTCAAGGTCGTCGGTGCCGCCAAGGGTTTGTGGGCGGCCAGTTTTGCCCGCGATGCGGTGCGGATTTTCTCCGCAATCATCTCGCTATACGCCAGCATGCCTTCGCGGATCCCCAACTGAGGCTTGGTGACAAAGTCAATCGCCCCTAGTTCCAGGGCCCGCAGCGTGACCTCAGAACCTTTACCGGTCAGTGAAGAAACCATAACCACCGGCATCGGACGCAGGCGCATCAACTTCTCAAGGAAATCGAGGCCATCCATGCGCGGCATTTCCACGTCCAGCGTCAGGACGTCGGGATTGTATTTTTTGATTAAATCCCGGGCGACCAACGGATCCGGCGCCGTCGCCACCATTTCCATATCACTGTGGCTGTTAATAATTTCGGTCATGATTTGACGCATCAATGCAGAATCATCTACCGACAACACCCTGATTTTACTCATGCTTTATCCTTACCTGGCGCATGCGCATACACGGTCTGTCCACGCAGGCTAAACTCGCGCACAAGGTTGCTAAAGTTTTCTGAATGACCTGCAAACAGCAGTCCGTCAGGTTTAAGAAGTGGAACAAAACGGTGCAAAATGTCCTGCTGCGTCGTTTTATCGAAATAGATCATCACGTTACGGCAAAATATGGCATCAAAAGGGCCTGGCACGTTGTACTGCTTATCCAGTAAATTGACGCTGGAAAATTCAACATGACCTGCCAGTTCCTGCCGAACGCGTACCAACCCTTCATGCGGCCCGGTGCCGCGCATGAAATAACGCTGCAACTGCTGGGGTGACAGCGTCTTTAGCTCATCGAGGCGGTAAATGCCGTTTCTGGCCTTTTCCAGCACTTCGGTATCAATGTCGCTGGCAAAAACACGCCAGCGGCCCGGTGCCATACCTAAGGTATCGGCAAGCGTAATCGCAATGCTGTAGGGTTCTTCTCCGGTTGATGCCGCCGCGCTCCAGACGCGGTATTCACCGCTGCGCCGACGAGCATGATCTGACAGCACCGGAAAATGATGCCCTTCGCGAAAAAATGCGGTCAGGTTGGTAGTCAGGGAGTTAATAAAAGCCTGCCACTCAGCACTGTTCTGGTTAGCTTCCAGCATGCTGAGATAGCGACCAAAGTCATCCAGCCCCAGGGTACGCAAACGGCGGACCAGGCGGTTATAAACCATATCCCGCTTGTGGTCGGCCAGTACGATCCCCGCACGCTGGTAGATTAATTGACATATCCGACGAAAATGCGCGTCAGACAGCGCGAGGCGCTGTGTCATCTGTAACAATAATGACGTTTGCCCGGTGGGCAGAGATGATGTCATAGCGCCTTCTCAATCACATTCAGGATACAACGGGCACAACCTGCGGCTGCGCCAACTCTTGTTTTGCTACGGTTTGCTCTTCAAGCTTGAAAAATGCGACACAGGCGGAAAGATTATCGGCCTGTGTGGCGAGTTGTCCGGTGGCGGATGCGGCTTCTTCCACCAGCCCGGCGTTTTGCTGCGTCACTGAGTCCATCTGGCTGACGGCCTGCGCCACCTGCTCAATGCCTCTGCGCTGTTCATCGGATGCCGAGGCAATCTCGCCCATGATGTCGTTAACCCGGGTCACCGAACTGACAATTTCCGTCATCGTGCGCGACGCCATATCCACCAGTTGCGAGCCCTGATGCACCCGGGTGACTGACTCCTCAATGAGCCCCTTAATTTCTTTCGCCGCCTGCGCGCTACGGCTTGCCAGATTACGCACTTCACCAGCGACGACGGCAAAACCACGCCCTTGCTCCCCTGCCCTGGCGGCCTCGACCGCGGCATTCAACGCCAGGATATTGGTCTGGAAGGCAATGCTGTCAATCACGCCGATTATGTCGCCGATTTTCTGCGAGCTGGCAGAAATCTCATGCATGGTGCTGGCAACCCGGGACGTCTGCTCGCCACCTTTATGCGCTGTGTCTGCCGCACTTTTGGCGATTCCTGACGCCTGGCGAGCGTTATCAGCGTTCTGGCCGACGGTGGCGGTAAGTTGTTCCATGCTAGCCGCCGTTTGTGCCAGCGCGGCCGCCTGCTGTTCGGTTCGCGAAGATAAATCGTTATTGCCCATCGCGATTTCTGAAATACCGCTATGCATGGCTGAGCTGCCCTGACGAACGTCATTTACTGTTTCGCGTAATGCCTTTTGCATCTTCTGCAGGCTGGCAAAAATGGCCGAGATCTCATTGCGCCCATAAACCGCTACTGGCCGCGCCAGATTCCCCGCGGCAATACTGTCGAAATGGCTGCCAATAATCGCCAGCGGCTGAACAATCATCTTGCGTGACCAGAACAGCGCACCGCTGGTGAGCAGTGCTGCCAGGACCACCATGGTGGCGAAAATCACCCCCGACATATGGTAATTGCGCTGACTCTGCTCTCCTGCCGTTTGCAACACGCGGTCGATATTGCTCTGCCACGCATTCACATTCGCATCAAAAGCATCTTGAGCCGCCTGCACCGGCGCGGTCAGAAAATCTGACAACTGATTGTTTTCAAGCCAGGTGGCCTGATGCGCGAGATCGCTGTGCCACTGGTTGAAACTTTTCTCCGTCGCGCTTAACAGCGCCTTGCCTTGTTCCGTCGAATCCGACGTCGCCATAAAGCGTTTAAACATCAATTCAGACTGCGCCAGGCTGTCGCGCGCAAGGGTCATCAGGGTTTTGATGTCCTCTGGCGGATAGCTCAGGGCGGTCAGCGTCCCTGCCTTATTAAGGGCCGTACTGGCCTGTAATAACACAGCGCGGGTTTGGGCCAGCGCAGCGCGTTGCTGATTACTCCGTTCGACCTGATTCAGGTTCTGAAAACCGTCCCGAAATGCCCAGAAGGACAAGCCATTACTGCCAATCTGCAAAACACCGCAGAGGATTAAAATCAAAAACAGCGTGGTCGAAATTCGAATACGATTAAACATCAACGCTCCCATCAGGCGGCACTGGCCGCGGTTTAACTGTCAGTCAAAATGTTTCCCAATTCGTATCTTGTTCAATGCTCTGGCGCGGATAGGATGCGCTCGGCGCTGCAGGTAATCGTGTATCGCGTGGTTTTGTCGAGGCCGGACGTGACGCAAGACGGAAAGTCGATACCGACTGCGTCAGGCGACTGGCCTGTTCTTCAAGAGCGGCCGCTGCGGCAGCCGACTCCTGTACCAAAGAGGCGTTCTGCTGCGTAACGCGATCCATTTCAGAGACCGCGAGCGCAACCTGATCAATCCCCCGGCTTTGCTCGTCGGAGGCCGAGGCAATCTCACCCATGATATCGGTCACCCGCGTCACGGCATTGACGATGTCGTTCATCGTTTCCCCAGCGCTTTCTACCAGTACAGAACCGGTATCAACCCGGGAAACGGAATCTTCAATCAATGCTTTAATCTCTTTCGCCGCCTGCGCACTACGGCTTGCCAGATTACGCACTTCTCCCGCCACCACGGCAAAGCCGCGGCCTTGCTCACCGGCGCGGGCAGCTTCAACCGCCGCGTTCAGTGCGAGAATGTTGGTCTGAAAGGCAATGCCATCGATGACGCTAATGATGTCGGCAATTTTCTTCGAGCTATCGGCAATTTCGTGCATGGTGTTCACCACGCTATCAACCACTTTGCCGCCATGCTGCGCGGTGTCCGAGGCGCTTTTCGCCAGTTGCGAGGCCTGACGTGCATTGTCCGCGTTTTGCTTCACGGTTGCGGTCAGCTGTTCCATGCTGGCTGCGGTCTCTTCCAGCGCAGACGCCTGCTGTTCCGTACGAGATGAGAGGTCCGTGTTTCCGCTGGCAATTTCGCTGGTACCGGAATAAATCGCATCAGAGCCTTCACGCACCAGAGTGACGGTTTCCGTCAGCGAGCGCTGCATATGATCAACCGTACTGGCCAACTCGCCGATTTCGTTACGGCCACTAACGGCGAGAGTTGCGGTCAGGTTACCGCTGGCGATTTCCCGAATATGGGCAATAACACGGGACAGAGGATTAAGCAGGGTATGACGGATGCCGTACCAGACAACCACCAGAATCAGCACCAGCACCAAGGCCAGCACGCCAAGCTGCCATTGGGCGAAATGGTAATCCCGCGCGCTTTGATCAAATGCCTGAACGTAAAGCTTTTCGCTAACGCTGGCGTACTTGCCCAGCGCCTCGCCGAGCGCGTTTTGCATTCCCTGCGTAGGCTGCGCAAAGTAGGCGTCCATATTGCCGCTTTCCAGAAACTGAACCAGTTCTGCCAAGGCCGCATGGTACTGCTGATATTTTTCCTCAACGTTGCCGCTGGCTTCTGCCATTTCCGGCAACGGTGTGATGTTTTTAAATTTTGCGTAATGCGTTTCAGCTTGCGCCAGCGATGCTTTCGCATTCTTCAGCAGATCGTTTTTGGCACTGCTTTGCTGGTTAGACGCATCCATCATCATGCGCGCAGAAGAACGGCTTAAATTGATTCGTGTTTGCAGCATCAGATCCCATGTTGAGGTGAGTTCACTTTGCTGCTGTCGAAGATCGTTAGAAATAACAAAACTTTGCTGATTCTGCTGCAATGAAGAAAACAACAGACCACCGGAAACAAGCTGTAGCAGTGCGAAAACCCCCAGCACCATCATCAGCATTGTGACAACGCGGATACGGTTAAACATAAGGCACCTTCCTGAAAACGAGTTACCAACGTTATCGGCAGTGGCAGAGATAACTTTACGTTTGCAAAAAGGAAATCCTGAAGGGATGTGAAGCCTGGCGAGGGGAAGGTAAAACGGGTGTGCAGCAACCACAAATTATTCACATAAAAACACCATAATTATCATGCAAATAACATTCATACTCATCAGTGAGCACGGCCAGATTGGCTGAAATA
Organism: Citrobacter sp. Cf116; assembly: GCF_030336505.1. Lineage (NCBI taxonomy): Bacteria > Pseudomonadati > Pseudomonadota > Gammaproteobacteria > Enterobacterales > Enterobacteriaceae > Citrobacter > Citrobacter sp. Cf116. The sequence continues at coordinate 51,513 of NZ_JAOWEQ010000029.1, forward strand.
CACTTTTCTGTGTGATTTGGATCACACATACGCATCGTAAATACCACAACAAAATGGATAAAAAATTAAAAAAAGTTGTATCCGTTTACGCTTTAATCCAATTTATATGATGAATACTTCGTTACCACTTAATAAGTATAAAAAATGAGTAACCGATCAATAAATGTTAAATCCTTACAGAGGGCTTTTTAGTGGCAAATGCAAACAAACTCACGTTGTTTATCGTGATCTTCATGCTGGCGGGGATCCTGTCGGGTGCGGTGATCCACTCTTATGCCTCCCCCGGCGTTGTGACCGCCTGGGCCGATAATATTACGCTTCTCACCGACATCTTTTTACGTCTGATTAAGATGGTGATTGCGCCTTTAGTATTCAGCACCCTGACCGTTGGTATTATGCGCCTGGGGGAAACGTCCACCATCGGTCGCGTGGGCGGCAAAGCGATGGTCTGGTTTATCAGCTCTTCTGTATTGTCTATTCTGGTCGGTCTGTTTGTGGTTTCCCTTGAGCAACCCGGGAGCGGGTTAAACCTTACGATCCCGCTGGAAGCCACCGACACCGGTCTGGCCGTAGGCGGCATGAGCCTGAAAGGTTTTCTGACACATACCATTCCAACCAGCATAGCCGAGGCAATGGCTAACAATGAGATCCTGCAAATCGTGGTGTTCTCAATGTTCTTCGGTATTGGTGGAGCATCGCTCGGAGAGAAATTTAACGCTCCGCTGGTTGCCGCGCTGGATGTGGTTTCCCACATTATGCTGAAAGTGACCGGCTACGTGATGTACGTCGCGCCGCTGGCAATTTTTGCCGCCATCTCTTCCGTAATCTCTACCCAGGGTCTGGGGATCCTGCTTAACTATGCATCGTTTATCGGCGGCTACTATGTGGCGATTTTGCTGACCTGCCTGGTTCTGTTGGCGGTGGGTTATGTCATGCTGAAAAAAGAGGTCTTTCGCCTGGTGAGCATGCTGAAAGACCCGGTTCTGGTCGCATTCACCACCAGCAGCTCTGAGGCCGCTTATCCGAAAACGCTTGAGCAATTAACTAAATTTGGCTGCTCACCCAACATCGTGTCATTCGTGCTGCCTATCGGTTATTCGTTCAACCTGGTCGGTTCCATGGTCTACTGTTCATTTGCCTCCATGTTTATCGCGCAGGCCTATAATATTCACCTCTCTTTCGCAGAAATCGCCGTCCTGATGCTGACGCTGATGCTGGCGTCCAAAGGAATTGCAGGTGTGCCACGTTCAGCACTGGTGGTGCTGGCGGCAACCATCCCGAGCTTCAATATTCCGGTTGCCGGAATTCTGCTACTGATGGGTATTGACCACTTCCTGGATATGGGACGTTCAGCAATCAACGTATTAGGTAACGGGATTGCAACGGCGATGCTGGCGCAGGATGAAGGTTTACTGGAAGAAGAACCTGAGCTGGTTGAGCGGGAAGCGTAAGAAGGAAATCGGCCGGATGCGCTACGCTAATCCGGCCTACAACAGTAATCATTGTAGGCCGGATGAGTTATGGCGATTATGCGACGTGGGAAGCGGCAATATCCAGCAGCGCCATTTCTTCGCTGTTCAGCAGCTTCTCAATGTTGACCAGAATCAGCATCCGGTCACCCAGCGCACCCAATCCCGTCAAATATTCCGTCGACAGCGTGACCGCAAACTCCGGTGCCGGACGGATTTGATCCGTTGTCAGCGACAACACATCCGAAACTCCATCCACCACAATCCCAACCACCCGCTGACCCAGGTTCAGCACAATCACCACGGTGTTTTCGTTGTAATCCACATCACTCTGGCTAAATTTCACGCGCAGGTCGACGATAGGCACAATCACACCACGCAGGTTCGTGACGCCTTTGATAAACGCAGGCGTGTTAGCGATGCGCGTCACCTGATCATAACCACGGATTTCCTGCACTTTCAGGATATCGATACCGTACTCTTCATCCCCCAGCGTAAACACGAGGAATTCCTGACCTGACGGTTCGCCGGCCAGTTTAGTTACATTACTCATACCGGTCATATTCTTCCCTTCTCACTCAATCAGGCGGCTGTGATCGCCACACGTTGTTCGCGGTTTAATCCCTGCAATGCAGAGACATCGACAATCAGCGCGACGCTGCCGTCGCCGAGGATCGTTGCTGCAGAAATACCTGGCACTTTGCGGTAGTTGCTTTCCAGGTTTTTGACCACTACCTGGTGTTGACCAATTAACTGATCGACCAGCAGCGCATAGCGACGCCCTGCACTTTGTAAAATAACCACAATGCCCTGAGTCGCTTCAGTTTTAGCGCCTTCAACCTCAAAGACTTTCCACAACTCAACCAACGGTAAATATTCGCCACGCACTTCCAGAACGCGTTCGCCTCCGGCCAACGGATGGAGATCTTCTTCGCGCGGTTGCAGCGATTCCATAACGGCATTTAGTGGCAGAATGAAGACCTCATCCGCCACACGCACGGACATCCCGTCGAGGATCGCCAACGTCAGCGGCAGCAGAATGCGAATAGTGGTCCCCTGTCCCTGTTTGGACTGGATCTCAACATGGCCGCCCATCTCCTGGATATTTCGCTTCACCACATCCATACCCACGCCGCGTCCGGAGACATCCGTCACCTGTTCGGCGGTCGAAAAGCCTGGAGCGAAGATCAACATACCCACTTCGTCATCGCTCATATTTTCGTGGATCGGCATGCCCTGGGAGATAGCTTTGGCCAGGATACGTTCGCGGTTCAGGCCAGCGCCATCGTCGGTCACTTCAATACAAATATTCCCACCCTGGTGCTCCGCGGAAAGCGTCAGATTGCCGATTGGGCTTTTGCCGGATTCAAGGCGTTTTTCCGGCAGTTCGATACCATGGTCGAGGCTGTTACGCACCAGGTGCGTCAACGGATCGATGATGCGTTCAATCAGGCTCTTATCGAGTTCGGTTGAGCTACCTACCTGCGTCAGCTCGACCTGTTTACCCAGCTTACCGGCCAGATCGCGCACCAAACGAGGGAAACGACTGAACACATACTCCATTGGCATCATACGAATCGACATCACCGACTCTTGCAAATCGCGGGCGTTACGTTGTAACTGACCCATGCTGGTGATGAGATCGCCATGATTGACGGGATCCAGTTCGTTAGATCGCTGGGCCAGCATCGACTGGGTGATGACCAACTCACCGACCAGGTTAATAAGCTGATCGACCTTCTCAACCGCTACGCGGATGCTGGTCGACTCGCTGGCGCGGGCTGGTTTTTCACGCTCCGCGCGCCCATGTGGCGCTTCACTGGCGGCGGCTTTCACCGCTGGCGCAACGGCAACCGGCTGCGGCTTCGCGACAACGGCTACCTCTTCAGTTTCAACAGTCGCGGGCGCTGCGCTGACGGTTTCGAATTCAATTTGGTCAGCTTCAATGACAAAGCAGAGTACTGCAATGATGTCATCTTCTGCGAGGTTGCCATCAAGCGTAGCTGACAGCGTGTCGCTTCCTTTTACCACATCGGTTAAGGTCGCCAGATTCCCCAGTTCCTCTTCCAGCAAATCCACTTCGCTGGCTTTCAGACGCGAGAGAGTAATGCGTTTTTTACTCTCTTCACTGGCGAGTTCAGGCTTTGCAACCGCCTCTTCCTGCATCGCGGTGCTATCAACAACGCTCAGTTTTGCTGAGTTGACAACTGACGGTGCGGTTTCACCTTTCGCTTCGAGCGCTAACTGCCGTAACGCCTGGCAAATGTACTCAAAACTGTCGGCATCAGGCTCCACTGAGCTTTTATAGGCGTCGAGCTGTTCCTGCATAATATCTTTCGTTTCCAAAAACAGGTTGATAATGTCGGCATTGAGCTGCATCTCGCCACGCCGCGCTTCATCCAGCAGGTTTTCCATCAGATGGGTCGTTTCCTGCAAAATGGTAAAGCCGAAGGTGCCCGCCCCGCCTTTAATCGAGTGCGCTGCACGAAAAATGGCATTCAGCTGTTCGGAGTCCGGGGCTTCAGGAACCAAATCAAGAAGGTGTTGCTCCATATCAGCCAACAGTTCGTCAGCTTCATCAAAAAATGTCTGATAAAAATCGCTAATATCCATGCTCACGCTATCACCTCGGATTGGCTGGTGGCGATGTGGGAACGCTTACCGGCGGGAGTTCCGCTGGCCGTTGTAAGACACTTACCGGCTCATTCTGGCTTTCAGCGTTTTCATGCAAAATGGCCTCTTCTGCCTGCTTATTGAGAACCAGCAGGCTAATACGGCGGTTGATAGCGTCTTCAGGACCGCGATCGCTCAGACGCATCGTGGCGGCCATACCTACCACACGTAATACTTTTCCATCATCCAGACCGCCGCTAACCAGCTCGCGACGCGATGCATTTGCGCGATCAGCAGACAATTCCCAGTTGCTGTACCCTTTCTCACCATTCGCGTAAGGGTAATCATCCGTGTGACCGGAAAGGCTGATCCGGTTAGGGATCCCGTTTAGCACTGGTGCAATCGCGCGCAGGATATCGCGCATGTACGGCTCAACTTCAGCACTACCGGTCTTAAACATTGGGCGATTCTGACTGTCGATAATCTGTATCCGCAGCCCTTCCTGAACTAAATCAATCTTTAAATGCGGACGCAGCGCTCGCAGTTTGGGATCGGATTCAATCAGTTGATCGAGATCGCCACGAAGTTTGCTCAAGCGGCTCTGTTCCATACGTTTTCTCAGGTCATCAATATTCGGCTGCTTGTTCACCTCACCCTGCTGCTGGGTGTAATCATCCCCGCCGCCTGGAATCGGGCTTTGGCTATTCGAAATACGATTTCCCCCGGTCACCGCGGTGGCCAGCGGTGTACGGAAATATTCGGCAATCTGGATCAATTCTTTAGGGCTGGATATAGAAATGAGCCACATCACCAGAAAGAAGGCCATCATCGCGGTCATAAAATCGGCGTAGGCGATTTTCCACGAGCCATGCGCCCCACCACCGTGATTCTTATGTTTGCGTCGCTTTACAACGATAATGGGATGGGCCTGATTTTTCATGCGTCCTCGGTCGTCTGTTGCGCAGTTGGATTTCTCACCGCACGAACATGTTCTTCCAGTTCGATAAACGAAGGACGTTCGCTGGAGTACAGAGTCTTACGACCGAATTCAACGGCAATCGGCGGCGCGTAGCCATTCAGATTGGAGAGCAGCGTTATCTTCACGCACTGCATCATTTTGGTTGTTTCAGCGCTTTTCTGGCGCAGAACGCTGGCAAGCGGAGAAATAAATCCATAGGCCAGCAAAATACCGAGGAATGTTCCCACCATCGCATGCGCAATCAACGCCCCCAGCTCTGCTGCCGGGCGATCGGCAGAAGCCAGTGCATGCACAACACCCATAACGGCCGCGACGATCCCGAATGCCGGCAGTGAGTCGCCGACCATCGCCAGACTATTCGCCGGAACTTCGGCCTCACTCTCATGAGTCTCAATTTCTTCGTCCATCAGCGCTTCAATTTCAAACGTATTCATATTGCCGCTGATAATCAGGCGTAGATAATCGACAATAAAATCAAGCATTACGGCATCGGCAAGAATGCGCGGATAGCTAGCGAAGATTTCACTTTCTTTTGGGTTTTCGATGTCGCGCTCAAGCGAGAACATGCCCTGTTGACGTGACTTGGCCATCAGGCGATACAGGAGCGCCAGCAGATCCATATACATCGCTTTGGTGTATTTCGAACGACGGAAAAGCAGCGGGATCGCTTTCATCGTCCCTTTGATGGCTTTCCCGTTATTACCGACGATGAATGCCCCAATACCCGCGCCACCGATAATCACCAGCTCAGCCGGTTGATAGAGTGCCCCAAGGTGTCCGCCGGTCATCATGTAACCGCCGAAAACTGTACCAATAACAACCAGGTAACCTAATAAGATAAGCACGACATCATCCTTTCGCAATTGACTATGACAGGATGCGCAGTCGGGCAATTAACGTAAGGTCAGGACAAAAAAAAGCAGCGGTAATCGCTTACCGCTGCTGGAGTGTTCATCCACACCGTATCAGTTAAACAGCCTGTTCGATCTGTTCATCCAGCAGTTGTGGAATAATATCGGCAGCATTCTGGGAAAGTTTACGTCTTTTTACGGCCCTTGATGGCGGCTGGCATAAACTACAGGCAAAGCTGCCTGCGGGTTGGTGTGCATGGGTGATAAAATTCCCACCGCAGCAATTGCATTGGGACAACTCCAGCAATCCGCTGTCGACAAATCGTACCAGCGTCCACGCGCGAGTTAACGCCAGCAATGGCCCTTCTTCAGGCTGCGGACACTGCTCAAGATATAACCGATACGCCTTAATCACGGCATCCACGCCGCTACAGAGACCCGTTTTGAGCAGGAATTGCCATGCATTGCAAAACATCGACGCATGAATATTTTGTTCCCACGTCATAAACCAGTCGGTGGAAAACGGGAGCATCCCTTTTGGCGGAGGACTACCGCGTAATTCTTTGTACAGCTTGATTAATCGACCACGGCTTAATTGCGTTTCGCTTTCCAGCATTTGCAAACGGGCGCCCAATGTGATTAATTCCATTGCCAACTGGATATCACGCGCTTCCTGAACAATGCTTTTTTCGCTCATCATCAAGCCCTTTTCTTACGTGCTGCATCATCGATGTCGCTTAACAGGCGTGTTGAAAGCATGATACCAGTATGAATTTGCTGAAGATCGTCAACGCGGGAGTCTTGCGTCAGGCGAGTAACAGTCTGGTGATCGTCGAAACGGAAATGACATACCAGTTGGTTTGTTTCGGCCAGTTTGACCATTTGAGGAAGTGTTAATGTTGCCAACGTGTCCGCCATTTCCTCGCTGATACCAAGGCGAAACATCGCAGATGCTTTGTCCTGAACGATCAAACGCTGTGCAAGCAATAAATATGACAAATTGATGTCATAAATGTGTTTCAGCAACTCGGATGTATGCATTATTTGCATCCATAATAACCAACATTGTTTTCATGCGGTAAAACCGCACCCCGTGATGTCGCCGGGAAGGCCCGGTAAAAAAAAGCAAAAGGTCAAATACATAGCAGCGTAACGACACTTACGCGTCGTCTAAACAATCCCTTTTAAGAAGGCAGCGTCCCTTACAAGCTCACATCAATTCTTACAAATGTCTAAGATTTTTCCTAATTCGACGCAACTCTACCCGCCGTCAGTTACACATACAACGGAGCTATGCTGCGAATTTAAAGAATATGTGATCAAGATCACATAAACCAGCCAAACACTTAACATAAATCCATCAGCGTGGCTTTTACTTTGCTTATTTCTTAACCTTCCATTATCCATTTCGATTCCTGATGTACGAATATTCTTGCAATAAAAGCGAATAGTATTATGTTCACGACCGTTAATATCACGCCGTGAAATAGCGAGCTGGATCACATATTTAACTCAAAAAACTTTTTTAATTAAATTCTTTATAAACAATGACTTAAATATTTAGAGCGATTAATTAATACCGCGATGTGACGACCTTGCAAATGTTAATGTATGTTTATTTTTTATTAACACATTGTTTTCATTAGCCGTGGGTTTTACTTAAGTTACCTGAACATATCTGCAACCAATATGAATCGATTATTCTATTTATAAGAATAATTAATGAATAATCATGATGACATTCACACTATGAAGGAAGGAAACGTTGCAGTATGGAGTAAGCTGAGTAAAGCTGAAAAGCCCTCTCATAATTCTTGAAAAAAAGGAGCGAGTTATGAGCTATTCGCACATTCTTGTTGCTGTTGCCGCCACCCCTGAAAGTCAGCAGTTGTTAAACAAGGCGGTTTCTATCGCTCGCCCTGTCAACGCCCGAATTAGCCTGATTACACTGGTCTCAGACCCCGAACTGTATAACCAGTTTGCAGCTCCCATGCTGGAAGACCTGCGTGAAGTCATGCAGGAAGAAACTCAGGATTTTATCGACAAACTTAGCAAAGAAGCAGAATACCCCATTGAGCATACCTTTATTACCTATGGGGCTCTGAATGAACATATCCTGGATGTATGCCGCAAATACGCCATTGACCTGGTCATTTACGGCAACCATAACCACAGTTTTTTTTCACGCGCTTCCTGTTCAGCGAAAAGCGTGATTCATACCAGCCAGGTGGACGTTCTTCTGGTTCCGCTAGCCGGAGATTAATACACAGCGCCAGGACTTCATGCGAGTTTAGAACAGGAAGAAATATTGTCTGGCAGTTGGCATTGACTCCGACGCGGCGTGACTGTTTTAAGATCACTAATGAACGTCGCCTGCCAGTTGTCGATATCGTTTTTAACGATAGTCTCAAGCATTTCAGCGTGGCGCGAGATGCGTTCGGTAAGTGGCATCGTCAGCGCCTGGTTTAATGCGCCTGCCACTTCATCCCGGTCATAAGGATTAACAATAAGCGCAGAGGTTAGCTCATTCGCCGCCCCGGCAAATTGCGATAAAACCAGCACGCCAGGGTTAGCAGGATCCTGTGCGGCCACAAACTCTTTCGCCACCAGGTTCATACCATCGCGCAACGGGGTCACCAATCCTACGTCAGAGTAGCGGAAGATCTTCATCAGCAATTTACGATCAAAGTACTGGTTCAGATAGTAAAGCGGCGTCCAGCCCAGTTGCCCATATTTGCCGTTGATTCGCCCTGCTTCTGTTTCCAGTTGGTGGCGAATATCCTGATAGGCCTGCACCTCTTCACGCGAGGTCGGCGCTATCTGCGTATAGCGAATTTTACCGTGGTGCTGCGGATAATGTTCCAGTAAGGCCTCGTAGGCCTGAAAGCGCTCCGGCAAGCCTTTGGAATAATCCAGACGCTCCACGGAGAAAATATTCTGCACATTTTTAAGCTCCGCTTTTAGCTGCGCCAGTTTTGGCGGCAGCGGCCCGGACGCCTGTCGTGCAATCTCATCAGGTTCGATACCGATGGGATAGACCTGAGTGCGAAACGCTTTTCCCCATGCCAGGTGCTGCTTATCTTTATGCGTGGACACCCGAGTCTGGGCTGCGAGACAGTCCAGAAAAGCCTGGCGATCGTTTTCGGTCTGGAAACCAAGTAAATCAAAGTCACACATTTGCTCAAGTAGCGCCAGATGTGGAGGGAGCGCATTAAAAATTTCCGGCGTCGGAAAAGGAATATGCAGGAAAAAACCGATGCGGTTATTCACACCGCGCTTACGTAACTCGCAGGCAAACGGCAACAGATGGTAATCATGAATCCAGATGATGTCGTCATCGCCAAGCAGCGGCAGAAGTTTATCTACCAGTAAGGCATTAACCCGTTGGTAGCCTTCCCAGGCAGAGCGCTGAAACTGAACTAAATCCAGTCGATAGTGAAATGCGGGCCATAAAACCGCATTTGAAAACTGGCAGTAATACTCTTCGTAATCTTGCTCACTCAAATTAAACGAGGCCCAGGTGATATTGCCACGCGTGACTTTTTTTAACGGTTTATCCTCATTACCTGTATCACCACTCCAGCCAAACCACAGACCACCAGCAGCTTTTAACGCGCCCAGTACACCGACCGCGAGCCCACCCGCGCTCCCTTTGTCATCTGGTGAGGCGATACGATTAGATACTACGACTAAACGACTCATAGCCACCTCTTCTGTTATTCGTTGCTTTCGATTCTTGCTGCGAAGAGTTAATTTGCTCCAGCCAGCGCCAGACATCCCTGACGCCATCCAGACGCCATGTCGCCTGCGTCGGCCCGATCCCCACCTTCACGGAAATACCGCCAGCGCGGTTAACCACAGCAAATCCTGTTTCATCTGTCAGATCATCACCGAAAAACACAGGGATCCGGCCAGCAAAAGGCGCTTCCTGCATAAATGCAGCTATCGCGTCGCCTTTATTGCTGCCCTTAGGCTTTATTTCCACGACACATTTTCCGTGCTGCAGAGCAAGCTGCGGCCATCTGCGCGTGATGCGTTCAGCCAGGGTAATCAGCGCAGCTTCGTGTTCGGGTGCCTGGCGATAGTGCAACGCGAAAGCCATACCTTTGGTTTCCAGCGTCGTCCCCGGTAACGTCACTAACGCTGCGTGTAATAAAGCCCCAGCTTCACGCTCGATACCTTCAGGCAGGTGTACTATGTGCGTTTGACCATTGATGTCACGGCGTTCTGCCCCATGCACTCCGGCAAGCGGAAAACGAAACGGAGTAGTGAGTGCGTCAAGCTCAACCATTGAGCGCCCTGAAATCAATGCCAGCGCATCCGCATTATGCGTCGCTAACTGATGTAAACATTGCAGGATTGCCTTAGGGACAACGACCTGGTCGGGAAAGGGTTTAATCTCAGCAAGTGTCCCATCGAGATCAAAAAAGTAAGCACAGTTTACAGATTGTTCAGGGGGTAAGATCAGTGATGCTGTCACCCGGTTATCCTCCTCATCATAGTCAGAACGCCACGCGGATCGCGGCGTATAGATGATGTATGACGGATATAAGTATAGACAGTGTGACCATGCTCGCCATTTGGAAAAACAATCGCCAGCCGGGTAGCGGCTGGCGATGGGCAGAAGCTAGACTAAAAAGTTAGGGTTTAAATCATCAAACGGTACGCTTCGCTTTTTGCTTGTAACGGTCGAAGATCACCGCCGCCAGCAGGATGAGGCCACGTACCACATACTGCGCGAACGGAGAGATATTCAGCAGGTTCATCGCATTCTCAACCGTACCCAGGATTAACACCCCGGCCACCACATATGAGATTTTTCCGATGCCACCTTTAAGCGAAACGCCCCCTAACACGCAGGCTGAAATCACGATCAACTCATAACCGATTGAGGTCATTGGCTGGCCGCTGGTCATACGCGATGCGAGGATAATCCCGGCAATGGCGGATACCAGACCGGAAAGAATAAAGATAATAATCTTGGTACGAACAACCGGAACCCCTGCCAGGCGCGCCGCCTCTTCATTGCCCCCAATGGCCAGCGTATTACGACCAAACGTGGTTTTATTCAGCAGTAAACCAAAGACAATGAAACAAACGACAGTGATCCAGATAGGCGCAGGCAGACCAAACCAGTTAGCATAACCGAGTGTAAAGAAACGCTCGTCTTCAATCCCGACAGCCTTACCGTCGGAGATAATATAAGCCAGACCACGTACAATCTGCATCGTCGCAAGAGTAGTGATCAGGGCGTTAATTTTTAACCGCGCAATCACGAACCCATTCACCAGGCCACACAGAATACCGAGCAGAAGTCCGGCAGCCACGCCAATCCACAAACTTTCAGTCATGTTAATGACTACGGCAGTGGTAACACCAGCACAAGCAATCACAGATGCGACAGACAGGTCGAAATCACCGGATGCCAGACAAAACAGCATCCCACACGCGACCATGCCCGACATCGATACTGCCAGCCCCAGTCCCTTCATATTGATGAAGGTGGCAAAGTTTGGCACAAACAGGGAACAAACGAGGAACAGCACGGCGAACACCACCAGCATACCGTATTGATCCCAAATGCGGCCCAGATTTAGCGCCGACTTCGCTGCGCCAGAACCCGATGTAGAAACGGAAGACATCATACTCTCCTTATTCAGGCTACAGCCTGGCTGACTTTAGGCATAGCAAGGCTCAACGCCTGGCGCTCATCCGCCTGTTCATGAAGTAACTCACCGGCAATTTCGCCTTCTCTCATCACCACAATACGGTCGGCGACACCGAGCACTTCTGGCAGGTCACTGGAAGCAAACAATACGGCCACACCGCGCGCTGCGAGGGCATAAATCACGTTGTAAATTTCATGCTTGGCGCCTACATCAATGCCGCGTGTAGGCTCATCCAACAAAATCACCTTCATCTCTTCCGATAACCAACGACCGAGGATAGCCTTCTGTTGATTACCGCCGGAGAGATTCATGATCAGTTGCTCTGCACCCGGTGTTTTGATGTTGAGTGAACGAATATGGTGATCGGCATTGGTCTCTTCCCAGCCGTTGTTGATCACGCATCCCCCCAGAACATGCTTACGTCGTGCACTAATGTTGATGTTGTTGCGCACTGAATGGACCGGAATGATCCCTTCGGCTTTGCGATCCTCCGGGCACAGCATCATCCCTGCTTCAATGGCATGGCTTGGTTTACGGATATCGATAGGCTGTTCATCAATAAATACCTGGCCCGCCGTGATACGCGTACCACCGAACAGTCCTTTCATTAATTCGCTACGTCCGGCCCCCACCAGGCCAAACAGCCCGACAATTTCACCGCTTCGCACGGATAAACTGATTGGCGTACGCACGCCCGGGGCTTTTACCTCATGCAACCGCAGACGCTCTGCGCCATACGGTCTGGATTTCCAGCCATAGATATCCCCGAGGTCGCGCCCGACCATCGCCTGCACCAGCGCGTCGTGATCGACCTGCTGCATATCCGTGAACGTTTTGACGTAATGACCATCTTTAAACACAGTGATGGCATCGCTGAGAGCAAAAATCTCCTCCATACGGTGCGACACGTACAGAATGATGCGTCCTTCGTTGCGCAGCTCACGGATGACACGAAACAGATTATCAATCTCGCGAGCCGACAGGGAGCTGGTCGGTTCATCAAACGCAATAATTTTGGCGTTTCGCGCCAGCGCTTTTGCAATCTCCACCATCTGCCACTGACCAATGGAGAGGTATTTCAATGGGGTATCGGGATCGATATCCATGCCCAGATGCTTCAGCTGGATTGCTGCTTCATAGTTCAGCAGCGAGCGGTTCACAATCCCGCCTTTGTGCGGTAACTGCCCTAAATAAATATTCTCGGCAACGGTCATTTCCGGGACGAGATGCAGTTCCTGATAAATAATGGCGACGCCGGCGTTGAGCGCGGCAGTGGTATCCGCGAAGGAAACTTCCTGTCCGCGGATCGTCAATGATCCCGTCGTTGGCGCATAGTTACCGCTGAGAATTTTTAAGAGTGTTGATTTCCCGGCGCCATTTTCGCCCATCAGCGCATGCACCTGTCCGGCATAGCAGTCGAAACTGATATCCGTCAGCGCCTTAACGCCGGGGAACGTTTTGCCAATGCCGCGAAATGAGAGATACGGGGTAGACTGTTGCATAACGTCTCCGTGAGTCAGATCTTTATGCCGGAGGGGGGCTTTGCCTCATCCGGCCTTCTGAGGACGCAATTCGTAGGCCGGATAAGACGCGTTGACGTCGCATCCGGCATTTGTGTTACTTACCGCCTAAGCCTTTCTTAGCCAGCTCTTCTTTGAAGTTATCGCGGGTAATCAGCACCACATCCGTCACTTCAGTGAATGCCGGTGGCTCTGCACCTTTCGTTACCCAGTTGTAGAGCATTTCACTGGACTTGTAGCCGTGAACGTCCGGGCTTGGCAGCAGTGAACCGTAGAACCCGGTCGCTTCGCCTTTAGACAGTTCGCTTACTGCGTCAACGCCGTTGATACCAATACCAATTACGTTTGGTGCTTTGAAGCCCTGCCCTTCGGTCGCACGTACGCCGCCCAGAACAGTGTTGTCGTTCATGCCGACAATCAGCCAGTTTTTGACTTCAGGATGCTGAACCAGCATGGAGTTAGCGGCGTCGAATGCGCCGGGGATGTCATTCGATTTTGTTGGGACCTGGTAAATCTGTTTTTCCGGGAAGCCTGCGGCTTTAAGCGCTTCCATTGAACCAGAAGTACGACGACGTGCGGTATCCAGTTCGTTGGCGGTAATGGCCATTACGGCGGTGGATTTCACATCCCAACCGCGTTTTTGCATCTCCTTGTACAGCTCCTGGCCCTGGCGCTCACCAATTTTGGTTGCCGCCATCATCACCAGCGGTACGGTATCCATCGGCTTACCTTTGGCATTGGCAAACTGGTCATCGACGGCAATGACTTTCATATCGTAGCCACGCGCCTTAGCCATAATAGCTGGCCCCAGTTTTGGGTCTGGCGTACAAATAACAAACCCTTTTGCTCCACTTGCAGCCAGGCTGTCGATGGCGTTAAGGGTTTTCTCACCATCCGGGACGGCAATTTTAATCACCTCAAAACCAAGGTCTTTGCCGGCTTTATCGGCAAATTTCCATTCAGTCTGGAACCACGGTTCTTCCGGCTGTTTGACCAGGAAACCGAGCTTCATGGATTCAGCGATAGCGGATTGTGACATAATGGCCGCCAGACCGATGGCAGCCAGCGCTTTAGTGAATTTGTGCATGGTTAACTCCAGCTTTAACGTTCTTTTATGTAGGGTAAAATCAGACGATTTTTTGTAATTCGGACGTAAAACAAGGCATTACCTTTTATTGATAAGATCAATGCCAGTGCTGAGAGTATTTGTAGCGGGAAATTGATTCTCCATAAGAGAGCGGCATCACACCATAGAATTACAGTAATTGCGTACATAAATTCAGCGGGAAATGACATAAAAAAACGCGGTTTTGTCGACGGGAAAAAAGAGGAATAGCAGATTAGTCCATAACATCAGCCAACGAATCCTTGTTCCCGAATACCGGAGTATTCGGGAAAATGCTTACCATCGGTAATAAATGTGATCAGCGTGATCGCGAACCGGAATATCATCTCCCAATAGACGCGCCGCAAGCGTCAATGCAAAATCGAAAATATGCCCTACCCCTTTACCGCTAATCAGGTTGCCATCTTCCACAATCGGCGCATCGATATATTCCCCATCCGTTACGTTTTGCCACAGATCCCCCGAACACACGTAGCGACGCCCCTTCAGCAGGCCGTTGCCACCCAGCACGCGCGCAGCCGCGGAACACACCGGGCAAATGAGTTTTCCTGCCTCGTCATGGCGAGCGATAAACTGGATGACAGCCTTACTGGCGGCAAGATTAACGCTGCCCTGCGGCCCGCCCGGTAACACAACGGCATCGTAAAGATCCGTCTGACGCGCAGCCAGCGTGCTGTCCGTCACCATCGGCACGTCATGATAGCTCACCACCGCACGGGACTCGGCGCAGGCCAGTGTTTCAACTTCGATCTGCAGGCGGCGCAGAATATCAATGGTAACAATGGCTTCCGCCTCTTCAAAACCAGGTGCCAGTAGCACGGCAACCTTTTTCATACACACTCCTCGATTTTTCCAAATACACCAAACCATAAATGCCGAATCATTCAGGCGCTTAACTTTATTAATTTCCACAAAACTGATCTGGCGCAAAAAATTAGCCAGCAGATAACGTTCACCGACACGTCCCGATAATGAAATTTCTCCATCCCAAGGCCGGATAATCATCCGGTGAGAGACAATACCTGATTGTGAAATTCCATTTCGTGATATGAAACATCATTTCAATATTAATGCTTGGATTTAATCCCATAAATATCAATCCCTTATATTCACACCACTTATATACACAAGCAGAAAAATCACTAATATTGCTATGACAATATGTAAAAAATCATAAATACGCAGATTTAAGGATTTTCTTAAGTCGGAACAGGAGTTATGCTGAATCTCGATCGGGAGCGAATATAATTCGTGATCACTAAAGGACCGGCGGAACGGATTTATTCTGCTAACAGTTTTAATTGTACGTAGAGGTGATGTGTAGCGGCAGCCCGTTGCACTGACGTAAGTAACGTACATCCCCCTTTCTGGAAATAAGGATATTGATATGGCTGCAGTTGGAATTGTTCATAAACTCAACACACAAATGAACCTCGAGTTCTACGCATCGAATCTTTACCTGCATCTCAGTGAATGGTGTTACGAACACAGCCTGACTGGCACCGCAACCTTTCTACGCACTCAGGCACAAGGTAACGTGACTCAAATGATGCGTATGTTCAATTTTATGAAAAGTGCCGGGGCTAACCCCATCGTCAAGGCTATTGATGTTCCGGGTGATGAACTAACTTCTCTTGAAGAACTGTTTCAGAAAACGCTGGATGAATACCAACAGCGTTACAGCAAGCTATCACGCTTGACCAATGAAGCAGAAGCCTTGAATGATGCAACAACCATTGATTTTCTTCACGATCTGGAAAAAGAGCAGCAGCAGGATGGCGTGCTGTTACAAACGATTCTTGATGAAGTCCGCAGCGCTAAACGTGCGGGACTGTGCATGGCGCAAACCGATAAGCATCTGCTGAACGTCGTGAATTATCAACATCACTAATCTTCAATTTTCATCGTGTTAATGCCGGATAACGATGCGACGCACCTTATCCGGCTGGTGCTTAATTTTCTCTACGCTCACGCCTCTCATTCTGCGAGGCGCAAAAAAACCTTTCTAAAACCTGAAACAACGGTTTATTTTAGTGAGATTCATTCTGCGGCGTGAATTTCAACTCGATCAAGGCAACTGCTTTTTGTATTGCGCGCATAGTAACCGGATCGGCGCCCGCAGGATGGCTGGAGAAATCGATGCTTTTCAGTTGGCTGGACATTTTCTCCCGCACTTCTACTGGGGCAATAACATCAAGAACATCCAGAATCTGCTTGATAACCAGCTGACAGGCAACAACGTCCGAGAGCAGTTCCTGATCGGCATTCAGTGTTTGGGACATAGTGAGCTCCTTATAGAAAGGTCGTCATAGTACCTATTCAACGAACGAAACGATAGCCGCGCATGCATTACGAATGCGCTGGAAAATAAAAATAGATCCAGTCAGTTTCTTTTGAGATGGCAAGCACAACATGATGAGTGAACATTTAGCGGTTGAGAACAAACGCGGTCTATCCCCGGCTGCATTACTTGTTGCCGGGGCTTTCTTTATGGAGTTTATTGACGGCACGGTGATTGCCACCGCACTGCCCGACATGGCGAAGAGTTTTGCCGTGCAAGCGGTAGACCTGAACATAGGTATCAGCGCCTATCTGATCACCCTCGCGGTGCTGATTCCCGCCAGCGGCTGGATTGCGGATCGCTTCGGTGCCCGAAAGGTGTTTACCCTGGCGCTGGCGATATTTACTCTCGCCTCGGTTTTATGCGGTTTGTCCGAAAGCCTTGAGAGCTTTGTCGCCATGCGAATCTTACAGGGTGTAGGTGGCGCGCTAATGGTTCCGGTTGGCCGACTTGCGGTATTGCGTACCACGCCTAAACATCAGTTGATCACCGCTATTGCGACCCTGACCTGGCCCGCGTTAGTCGCCCCCATCATTGGCCCTCCCCTTGGCGGATTCATTACCAGCTATGCCAACTGGCGTTGGATCTTCTTCATCAATGTACCGCTCGGGATACTGGCGATTGCGCTGGCGCTTCGTTTTATCCCGGATATTCATGACGACGAGCGCCGCCCATTTGATATAACGGGATTTATCGCAACCTCTGTTGCGATGGTAAGCCTGGTGTATGCCATGGAGTTACTGGGAACCCAACAGCCTCAGGGCTGGCTGACCGCCGGACTTTTGGCGCTAGGAACAGTGACATTTCTGTTTGCCCTGCATCATTTTCGTCGCGCCGCATGGCCAATGATTCGCCTTGATGCCATGAACGTCCCTACTTTTCGCGTCACCATGTATGGCGGATCGCTGTTTCGTGCCTCTATCAGCGCCGTGCCGTTTCTGCTGCCGTTAATGTTTCAGGTAGGTTTTGGCATGAACGCTTTCCACGCGGGTTCGCTGGTGCTGGCGGTATTTGTGGGCAATCTGACGATTAAACCGGCCACCACACCGTTGATACGTTGGCTGGGCTTTAAGAAACTGCTGTTGATTAACGGTGCGCTTAACGTTCTGGCGCTGCTGGCCTGTGCATTAATTACGCCGCAGACCCCCGTGTGGGTTATTTTGCTGGTGTTGTATCTGGGCGGTGTGTTCCGCTCAATTCAGTTTACCGGCGTCAGCACGCTTGCCTTCGCGGACGTCCCCGCGGCACAAATGAGCTACGCTAATACGCTGTTCAGTACAGCGACACAATTAGCGGTAGGATTGGGCATTTCTTTAGCCGCTATTGGGATCCGCATTGGCGATGTGGTCAGTGAAAGGCTGGCATTGGGCAATATTCCAGGGATCAGTTTCCGGCTGGCCTTTGTCGCTATTGCCATTATTTGTCTGGTAGGTATGGTGGATACGCTGCGGCTCGCCCGTGATGCAGGAAGTGCAGTATCGAACAAGAACAAGTAGCCCGGAGGGTGAACGCTGCCGGGCCAACAGGATTTAGCCAATTACCTCGCGTACAAACGCTTCGATTGCTTTGTCCTGGCAGTTTTCAAAGAAGCACTGCTGGAAGCGCGGGCCCGATACAGCGGTTTTCACCAGCTCAGGATCGATAGCGCGCAGCGTGTCCAGATAATTTTCTTTTACTACAGCCGCTTTCACCTGATTCAGAATACCGGCGTTACGCACCTGCGGCTCTTTACGCTCCGGTGGGTAGCCTTCGCCGTTACGCCCGGTGAACGCTTTTTCAAACATATAGCGCACATTCAGCTCAGCACCCCAGCCAAAGCCTTTGGCGAATGCCAGAGAAAGCGCGTTGCCGTTGTTGATCTGAGAGAACAAGAACGCATCTGCAGGATCGAGGCAATAACCACACACCACACCCGGATGGATATTCAGTGACATCATTGCCCCCTGGCCCGTGCCGCAACCGGTGACCACGAAATCAACCGCTTTGGAATTAAGCAGGATGCTGGCCATAATTCCTAAATGGATGTAGGTCAGATGATGATCATTTTCATCGCTCATCCCAACGTTATAGACCGGAAAACCTTTCTCATCCGCAACGGCTTTAAGCTCGTTATGGATGATGGCGTTTTTGCTTGCCTGGCTGTTTTCCATCATCAATGCAATTTTCATTCTGTACTCTCCTGAATGCGCTGCGGTAGCCCGCTGAAAGTCATAACATTCAGCCACATTACTATTTTGCAATCACACTTTCAAATTTAATGAAATTTAGTTTTAAAAAACAAAGTTGCGCTCACATTCTTGTCTGAAGAGTTCAGAATTGCCTCAAACGAATGACCTCGTTGTGATTAATCACAGGTGATCTTCGGGCTATTCAAGCCATTGATGAGGGCCTCTGTATGCCATGATAGTGTATCTTCGAACTTTCAGAGCGATCTCATGAAGACCTTTATCCTAGCGCTTTTGCCGCTCGTGCTGACAGGATGCACAATTACAAAACAGGCACAGGTCAGCGAAGCCAGCGCCATCACTGGTGTGGTTCGCCTGACTTATAATCAGGCTATGTTACAAACAGCACGTACCGATGACTACGTTACCCAAGGGACAGCCACCAAAGAGTGTCAGCGCCTGGGCTATGCCAGCGCTGAAGCGTTTGGCCAGCCGGTGTCAACCTGCAGCGTATATGCAGGTTCTCTGTGCTTAAATACCAAAATTACACTCGCCTGGCAGTGTCATGGTGTCGCGGTATCGCAATCCCCCTCATTCAATTATTAATATTTCCGACCAGCACATTTTTGCTGGTCTTTTACCACTTTATTATTTATATCCCCCGCTTAATATCGTTAATGCGTTTTATTCCCATTCGCATTTTTAATAAATAAATTTATTATTTTACCTTTTGCAAATAATTAAATAACAAACTATAGTGACGCCACGTCAATATATAATAATGTTTGTGGAGCAGAACCATGCTGAAAACAGAAATGATCGACCAACTGAATGAGCAAATGAATCTTGAATTATATTCATCTCTGCTCTACCAACAGATGAGCGCGTGGTGCAGCTATCACAGCTTCGAAGGTGCCGCCGCGTTTTTGCGCCGTCACGCCCAGGAAGAGATGACGCACATGCAGCGTCTGTTCGATTACCTGACCGATACCGGCAGCTTGCCGCGTATTAATACCGTTTCTTCACCTTTTGCTGAATATGCGTCTCTGGATGAACTGTTCCGTGTCACTTACGAACACGAGCAGTTGATCACCCAGAAAATTAATGAGCTGGCACACGCGGCAATGACCCACCAGGATTATCCAACCTTTAATTTCCTGCAGTGGTATGTTGCCGAGCAACATGAAGAAGAGAAATTATTTAAATCTGTTATTGATAAGCTGTCGCTGGCAGGGAAAAGCGGCGAAGGTCTTTATTTCATCGATAAAGAACTGGCTACGCTTGATACGCAGAATTAATAATTTGGGGTAATGAAGGCAACCCGCCATCATTACCCATTAAAATCAGTGACGGCAGATCTTGCTTTCGTGCGTAGAGAAGCCGTCTTCTTTTGCAATAAACTTTCCCTTCGCCGCTAAAAACGCCACCAGCTCGCCTGCCGTCATATCTGCCGCAGAACAAGTGTGGAAACGCGCCTGCTCGCCGAAACGTGCCGTAATCGCCGCTTCAAGGCTGGCATTTGAATACTGCTCGCCAGATTCAATCATCATGTTGAGCACTTCGTGACCGTGAATAGATTCCATACTACCTCCTCAATAAAGACCGTAGCCTAATGTGAACCGCACGGCGCTGCTTTGCGCTAACGCAGGTTTATCCGCAGATAAATGTCATTTGTTATGCATCTTAATGGTCAAAAATATCGTAAACATTAATGTACAACCATTGTAACGACGATTTGACGAACATAGCGTTTTGCCTTAACCTGCGCCGCAGATATAACCGTTGATTATCTCTGGGACAGAGGAAAGCGTGAAAAACAGAACCCTGGGTAGTATTTTTATCGTGGCGGGAACCACGATTGGTGCCGGTATGTTGGCAATGCCGTTGGCTGCGGCAGGCGTGGGGTTTAGCGTCACGTTGGTATTGTTAGTCAGTCTTTGGGCGTTGATGTGCTACACCGCGCTGTTGCTGCTTGAAGTATATCAACATGTCCCGGCAGACACCGGGCTGGGTACGCTGGCAAAACGGTATCTTGGTCGTTACGGACAATGGGTAACGGGATTTAGTATGATGTTTTTAATGTATGCCCTGACGGCGGCGTACATCAGTGGTGCAGGTGAACTGCTGGCCTCCAGCATCAGCGACTGGACCGGAACAAATATATCCCCGACAACAGGCGTACTGCTGTTCACCTTTGTTGCCGGAGGCGTGGTTTGTGTTGGGACCTCGCTGGTCGATCTGTTCAACCGTCTGCTATTCAGTGCCAAGATAATCTTCCTGGTGGCGATGCTGGCTCTGTTAATGCCGCATATCCATAAAGTGAACCTGCTTACGCTGCCGCTGCAACAGGGGCTGGCGCTCTCCGCAATCCCGGTCATCTTCACCTCGTTCGGTTTTCACGGCAGTGTTCCCAGTATCGTCAGCTATATGAACGGTAACATCCGTAAACTGCGTTGGGTGTTTATTACGGGTAGCGCTATTCCACTGGTCGCCTATATCTTCTGGCAACTGGCGACGCTTGGCAGCATTAACTCGACAACGTTCATGGGGCTTTTAGCCAACCACGCAGGCTTAAACGGCTTATTGCAGGCATTGCGTGAAGTCGTGGCTTCGCCGCACGTCGAACTGGCGGTACATCTGTTTGCCGACCTCGCGCTGGCAACCTCTTTCCTCGGCGTTGCATTGGGATTATTTGACTACCTGGCCGACCTCTTCCAGCGCCGCAATACCGTAGCGGGAAGAATGCAAACCGGCGTGGTGACCTTCCTGCCGCCGCTGGCATTCGCATTGTTCTATCCGCGTGGTTTTGTCATGGCATTAGGGTATGCGGGCGTTGCCCTGGCGGTGCTGGCGCTGCTCATTCCCTCGATGCTGGCCTGGCAGAGCAGAAAACATAATCCGCAGGCCAACTACCGCGTAGCCGGCGGTGCTCCGGCGCTGGCACTGGTATTTTTGTGCGGCATTGTGGTGATCGCAGTACAGTTTTCTATTGCAGCAGGATTACTACCAGAAGTGGGTTAAAACAAAGGGGCTTTCGCCCCTTTCTGTTAATGCAAACAGCACTGCTTATATTTCTTGCCGCTGCCACAGGGGCAAGGGTCATTGCGCCCTACTTTGGCATCCACTTTCACCGGTACTTTGACCGGCGTTTCCTGAGGATGCGCCATCCAGTAAGCATGCAGGTCCAGCGCAGCCAGGCGGATGGCATCGACGCTCTCTTCAAACGCTTCAGGTGTCAATTTCTCAACCACCGCAAAGTTCTCTTCCGTACCGTGCAGCGCAATAGCCTCAAGTGCTGGTTTTAACGTGTCCGGTAACGCGGACCAGTCTGACAGTGCAACGCCGCGCATATAACCAAAGCACCACTCTTCAACGATGGTCAGTTCATGCTCGTCAATTTCACGCAAACCAAACAACGGCTCAAACTGCTCAGGATATTCATCCAGACGATCGGCCGTATCCGCCATATGTTGAAACGCCAGGTTCATGAAACGCGTCATTTCTTTTTCGGAGGACCAGCGAGGGACATACTGCGCGCCGCCCCAAATTGCGACCAGCCACTGCTCTGGTTCAATTTCATACGGTGAACTCAGCACCGCCGTCAGCAAACCATCCAGTTCTGACACATCCAGAATAGCCTTGTCTGTATTGTACTTAGTCAGTACATCATCCAGCCATTCCAGTTCGCTCTCGTTTAATGGTCCCGTTTTCATAACGCTTTTCCTTAGTCAAAAAATCTTGCCTGTGATCATCCTACATGGCTGGAGGGATAACAGATACAAATGGGCATATGCGGCATACAGTTGCCGCCTGTTCAGGTTAACAGGAAACGAGGGGAATTCCGGAAGTTAACGCACAAAAGAGAACACTAAGCCGCCGGGCATCATACCGAGAAAACACAATAAAACCACCCGCAGGTGATTTACTGTTGTTCAATACGGTTGAGCGTTGCGGTATAGCCCGTTTTCGCTACCGCGTTAAGTAAAGTATCGGTTGGGAAACCTTCTGGCACTATCGCTTCTGCTTGTCGGGTTTTTAGGGTGGACTTTGCTTTAATCACGCCGTCGGTTTCACGTAGCGCCTGATTGACCGAAATAACGCATAGCGAGCAGGTCATATTTTGTATATCCAGCACCACTTTTTGGTTTGCCGCCTGAGCCCACAGCGGTAATAGCAAGCATGCAACTAACGTGAAGATCTTCATTCAAATACCTCATAAAACCAGGCAACAAGCGTTGGGTAAAATAACACTGGCAAAATCAATGCCAGTGCGCACCAGTAGAACATGCGCGCTTGCCTCAGCGTTAGCCACCCTGAGCACCACAGCCGCCTGGAGAAATAGAGCCGCCAGAAGACATGCAGTAATAATCCCAGGGATAGCAGCACCAGAGGCGTTCGCAAAAACTCAAACTGGGTGAAAACAGCAAAGCTCGCCGCCGAAATACCAAACAGCAGGTAGAGCAGCGGTCCAACGCAGCATAAGCCCGCGGTGACGGCAGCTATCGCGGCCGTCAACAGGGTGAGTCCCGCCCCTTTAGCGTTGTTCTGTGGCGACATAACTGTAGGAGAACGCTTTAGGATCGTAGAAATTGATCGGGTCGCCATCAACTTCAGCATAAGGATAACCAAAGTTGTTCACCGCGCCCTGCTCCGTTGCCGGATACAGCTCGAAATCACGCCCGTAGTTGAATCCAACCCAGTTCATTTCCCAGTTACCAAACAGGAAAGTGTTTACCGCCTGGACATCGGCGTCCTGATGCGATTTTTTCTCTGCCAGACGCATTTTGGTCACATCAGCAGGATCGCAAGGTAACCAACCGTAACCGGCCAGATAGAACTCGGCACGACAATGTTGCCCACCGCTCACATCAGCAACGCCTGCGCTGTCTGCTTTGCCAAATGCACTTTTCGAGTAACGTTCGAGCTTATTGGCTTTGCCCAGACGGATACCAAACAGTTCACGCGCCGGAATGCCGCTGGCACGCGCCAGAGCCACAAAAACGGAGCTCATGTCGGTGCATTTTCCTTTGAGCTTACCGCTTTTTAAGATCTCCGCTACATCCCCCGTGCCGCAGCCGATAACGTCGTTATCGCGCTCCATATGGCTACTCACCCACTCGTAAATCAGGCGTGCTTTTTTCAGCGGATCCTGCTCATTACCGGTGATTTTACGTGCGGTTTCCAGAACCAGCCCATCAACTGGGGTATGTGCCGTCGGCAAAAGGTACGGTTTTACATCCAGCGGGTAAATAATCTGCTCCGGCGCTTGCCAGGTTTTCAACGCGTCCTGCTTCAGCGGTTCCCAGTCGGCGGTTTCAATGTCGATATCAACGTTAATCAACAGTTCGCCCTGCGAGTCAGGCCAGGTGGCAAACAGCGTTTTCGCGCCATAAGTATTATTAGTGGTGACATACGCTTGCTTATAGTTTCCGCTAAAGGCAAGCGCCGTCATTTGTTGAAACGCGGTATCTACAGGAAGCGGGATCCACAGTTTTACTACACCGCTCGAGCCCTTAGGAGGGTTAAGTTTATAGGTCTGGGATAACACAAAGCGCCGACGCGCGACTGGTGCAACGGATGGCTCAGCGGCGCGAACCGTCTGACTAATAACCGCAGGACCGACTAAACCGGCGGCCGAAAGGAGAACGCTATTTTTGAGAAATTGTCGACGTTGCATTGCTGTCTGTCCATGTTGTAAGAGTTGAACTACGGCTAAGCAGGTAAAAACCGTATACGATCATCACAGCAGACAGACGCTGACATAAAAAGGTGAGCCGATGGAGGTTATTCATCAATAACAGACCTGTTAACTGTGAATGAAATAAGATACTACAAGGTCGCTATTAAGTCATTTACAGGCAAAAAAGTACAGCAGTGAGCGGATATCAATCTGCCAGCCCCCTTCTTATGAAACAAACTCAGCGTAAATCCTGTCTATATTTAACTGCAGCCATAGCGGAAACAACCCTACCCCTAAATCCCGTTTCTTATCTTTGGAGGACATAAAAATGGCAATGAGAATACTGTCTATCGATGGTGGCGGGATCAGAGGCATCCTGCCGGGTATGCTACTTGTGGCACTGGAGAAGAAATTGCAGGATATATCACAAAATCCTGCCGCCAGAATTGCGGATTACTTCGATCTCGTTGCCGGTACCAGTACCGGGGCCATTCTGTGTTCTGCTTACGTTTGCCCTGATGCGAAAGGAAAGCCCAAGTTCTCCGCTCAGGAAGCCGTCAATTTCTACCTTCAGGATGGGGATGAAATTTTTGATGTCGGCGTCTGGAAAACAATCAGTTCACTGGGTGGTGCTAGCGATGAAAAATATTCTGCAAAGGAGCTGGAGAGGGTATTAAAAACAGCATTTGGTGAAACAAAAATCAGTGAATTATTAAGACCAACCTGCTTTGTTTCTTATGACGTAAGCAGTCGTCTTCCTGTCATTTTCAAACAACACTCCGCCCTCGCCAAGAATCGGGACTTCCTGGTCAGGGATGCTTACGGGGTACCTCAGCAGCTCCCACTTATTTCGAGGCAGCGCGTATTTATTCATTACCCCCGGTACCCGAAAAATTTGTCCTGGTTGATGGCGGTGTGGTGGCAAACGACCCGGCACTCTGCGCCTATTCCGAAGCGATTAAATTCAGTAATGTCGCTGGCATTAAGGATATGATTATTGTCTCACTGGGCACCGGCAAGAAATTGCAGGGGTATTCTTATTCCGAAGTTAAGGACTGGGGCCCCTTTGGCTGGGCAAAACCGGCTATTGATATCGCGCTAGAGGGGGGGCCACAGATGACCGCGTATTATCTGCAACAAATTGCCTCAACGGTAAAAAACTCTAAATACTACAGAATTCAGCCTGAACTATACGGCGCCGATCCAACGCTGGATAACGCATCGCGTGAAAACTTAGAACTTCTGCGCAAGGCAGGCCTACAAAATGCCGCCGTGTATGATAAGAAATTGACTGAGATCGCTAAGTTATTAATCAGTAGTGGAGGCAATTTTAAATATCAGGACGCTAATTAATCCTCAACGCTGACTGAACTCAAAATATATGTACATTCGTTGCCAGTTTGCGGGCTAATCCTCTGGCCCCTTCGCGCATGACCGTATCGTGATTCCAGCGAAAAACGGGTGCCGCCAGCGGGGCCAGGTAATTCATCCAACGAATCGTGGTGCGAACATTCCAGTCATATCTGACGATGGTCTCAGCGCCACTGGCAGAAAAATACCACACACCTCGCCCTTCTACCGCCCCACTGGCTTGTCCCTCAAGCAGCGAGCAAGGCAGAATATTTAACACGTTGATGTCAAAGGTTAAGCGATAGGGAAGCGCTCCTTTCCAGGTATAACGATGCAGCGCCCCAATGCCCTGTACATCACCTTTTTTAATCTCAACAATGCGTTCCAGACTTTCCCACCATTCAGGCCACTGATCGGGATGAGAAAAAACATCCCATACCTCCTGAATAGAAGCCTCAACCCGCCAGACGGTGGAAAACTGATAGTCAGCCATAATACAGCCTCCTTCAGGGTGAGAAGAAATTGGCGGGAAAACGGATGTTAATGACCATAGCATCCAGAAGCACGGTTTCTAATCGCTGCCCATCTGGCGCATAGCTGATCACTTTGGCAGGAAGTCCGTGATAATTATCCAGCCAGACGTCATAGCGGTGAACACCATCAACCACCATTGTTCCAGGCCCAACCACAGATACGTGCGTCGTCGCCCGTCCTGCAAGGTTTTCCTTGCCAACAGTGGTCATTGTCCCTTCGCGTTGCAGATGACGAATATTGCCCAACAACACGCCGATATCAGAGCGATCCACTCGATGACCACGCTCATCCTGGATCAATGAATTAGTAGGCGACAGTTGCAAAATGGGCAAAAAACCCACACCAAATGGCCATAACGTCACTTTACCGCTGACAGGATTAAAGATAAGCACCGCTCCTGAATGCGGTTGGGTAAAATCCATCCGCACATACCCAGGCTTTTGAAAGCTATAGCGAATAATTTTGCTTTCATCGGATGGCGACGAAGAGCGCATCATGACCTGATAAGACGTCAGGTTTTTAAATGACTGTTGAGAAAATGCGATGGGATCCATGGCCCTGGCATTCTGCGAAAAGATATTCCCTTTTTCCACCGAATATGCTGCACAACTAAAGGTGAGCAATGCTGCGAACATGACTATCGGAGAAGATGAAATGTTCATAGCTGCCCCCTGAACCAGCGCGATTGGCAAACAGGAGTTATCACCTGCCGACTGTTTTTATTATAGTTCTTAACTGCGCGGCACTACTCTTCCGGCCCTCAGACTCAGTATGGACAGCAGGTTTAAATTATTGGTTTTCTTTTCAGTTGAGATGACAACATAAAGCTATACTTTAATAGCCATACTTTTAATAGGTATTAATCATGAAACTGCCATCGGTATTTTCATGCGCCGTTCTCATATTACTGCTGCTGTCGTCATCTTCTGCCACATCCAGCACGTTACAAAACCAGGCCGTCAGAGAGCAAGAGTTAAGCGCGGCACTTCAAGCCGGTAATGGCGTGATCATCATTGGCGGGACGGATGATTTCGTTTTCACGTTCAGGGCACGAAACCGAATCCACAGACACCTGGCGATACAGGATGGCTTTGGCGATCCCATCCTGATGAATGGTTTCCAGGACCACAACTATAATCCCGCCCGCGATGGTTTTATCAACAACCCTGCCCGAGGAGGCTTTTTGTTTAACGCGCCGATTCGGCGATAGATTGATGTGCAATAGTGAGTTCTATGCTTGTAAAAAACAGGCACAAAAAAACCACCCGTAGGTGGTTTCACGACACTGCTTATTGCTTTGATTATTCTGTTCTTTCCCATGGTACCCGGAGTGGGACTTGAACCCACACAGCGCGAACGCCGAGGGATTTTAAATCCCTTGTGTCTACCGATTCCACCATCCGGGCTCGGGAAGAAATTGGAGGCGCGTTCCGGAGTCGAACCGGACTAGACGGATTTGCAATCCGCTACATAACCGCTTTGCTAACGCGCCGAAATCTTCTGGCTTTACAGCCGACATCCGCGATTGCCGATGTCTCTAATTTGGAGCGGGAAACGAGACTCGAACTCGCGACCCCGACCTTGGCAAGGTCGTGCTCTACCAACTGAGCTATTCCCGCATCACCAAGTAACTTTGTTAATCACTTGATTTTGTTATCGTCTGGCAATCAGTGCTGCCGTTCGATGCGTTGCATTCTACTTACCTGACGCAATGAGTCAACGATATTTTTCACCACTAACGATCGTTTGCTGAAATTTGCGTCGAAACGATCACTGATCAAGCAAATCTCCACGTGCAGCGCTCAAATACTGGAACATTGACCACAAAGTCAGTATCGCGGCGACGAAGAAAAGTGCGATCCCAGCATACTCAACCCAGATATTTGGACGCCACAGCAGCCAGGCCAGTGCAGCCATTTGCGAAGTGGTTTTCACTTTACCAATCCAGGATACGGCTACGCTGCTGCGTTTACCCAGTTCGGCCATCCATTCACGTAGTGCAGAGATGATGATTTCACGCGCAATCATTGTTGCAGCGGGGAGCGTCACCCACCAGCTGTGGTAATGCTCTGTCACCAGTACCATCGCAATAGCTACCAGCACTTTATCAGCGACCGGATCGAGGAAGGCGCCAAAACGCGTGCTTTGGTTCCAGCGGCGAGCCAGAAAACCGTCAAACCAGTCTGTGACCGCTGCGATACAGAAGATCAGCGCACAAACAAAAGGAGCCCAGGTGAATGGCAGGTAAAAAGCCAGTACAAAGAATGGGATCAGGATGACGCGAAACAGCGTGAGCAACGTAGGGATATTAAATTGCATATGACGGATAACTATCTGTTGTCAGTGAAATTACCCCTATGTTGCTACAGAGGGCCTAATGTTTCAACGAGTAGAAGATCTTTTCTGCCAGAGCTTGCGAAATACCCGGCACTTTTGCAATTTCTTCGATACTTGCATTACGAAGACCTTGCAAACCTCCCATATATTTCAACAACATCTGGCGACGCTTTGGCCCGACACCTTCGATGGTCTCAAGCGTGCTGGTACTTTTCACTTTCGCCCGCTTTTTACGATGCCCGCTAATCGCATGATCGTGAGATTCATCGCGGATATGCTGGATAACGTGCAATGCAGGCGAATCCGGCGGCAGACTAAAGCCCTCACCTTCCGGCTCAAAGAACAGTGTTTCCAGACCTGCTTTACGATCGACCCCTTTTGCCACCCCCAGCAAGAGTGGGTGCTGTTTGTCCCAGGGAACGTCCAGTTCAGCAAAAACGGCTTTCGCCTGCCCTAACTGACCTTTACCGCCGTCGATCAATATGACGTCCGGAATCTTACTTTCTTCAATCGCCTTACCATAACGCCGACGTAAGACCTGATTCATCGCCGCATAATCATCACCCGGCGTAATGCCGGTAATATTGTAACGCCGATATTCTGCACGCAGCGGGCCATTGGCATCAAAAACCACGCAGGAGGCTACCGTCTGTTCCCCCATCGTATGGCTAATGTCGAAGCACTCCATACGCTTCACCGCAGGTAACTTCAATACGGAGGCCAGCGCCGTCAGACGTTGCGTAATCGTCGACTGCTGAGAAAGTTTCGTGGTGAGCGCCACTGCCGCGTTGGTCCGCGCCAGCTTCAGATAACGCGCGCGATCCCCTCGCGGTTTCGTCTGCACGTTAATCTTCCGTCCGGCCAGTTCAGACAGAGAGTCTGCCAGCAGGGTTTTATCGCTAAGATTGAAATCGAGCAGGATCTCCCCGGGTAAGGTACGCATCTGGCTCCCCTGCAGATAAAACTGCCCGACAAAGGTTTCGACGACCTCGCCCAGTTCCGTACCACCTGGTACTTTAGGGAAATAGCTGCGGCTGCCCAGCACTTTACCCTGGCGAATAAACAGAACGTGCACACAGGCCATGCCGGCGTCAAACGCCACGCCAATGACATCCAGATCGTCTCCGGTGTTAGAGACAAACTGTTTTTCGGTCACACGGCGTACGGCCTGGATTTGGTCACGAATTCGCGCAGCCTCTTCAAATTCGAGATTTTGGCTGGCCTTTTCCATGCGGGTAATCAGCTGTGTTAACACCTGATCGTCTTTTCCGGACAGGAACAGACGAACATACTCGACCTGCTGAGCATACTCTTCCTCGCTCACCAGACCCGCGACACACGGGCCGAGACAGCGGCCAATCTGATATTGCAGACAAGGTCGAGAACGGTTGCGATAAACGCTGTTTTCGCACTGGCGGATAGGGAATATTTTCTGCAACAGCGCCAGCGTTTCACGCACCGCATAACCGTTAGGGAACGGTCCAAAGTACTCGCCTTTGGCATGCTTTGCCCCACGATGCATCGCCAGACGCGGGTGGGTATCGCCGCTAAGGAATATAAAGGGGTAGGATTTATCATCACGCAGCAATACGTTATAACGCGGCTGATATAGCTTGATGTAGTTGTGCTCAAGCAATAACGCTTCGGTTTCAGTGTGCGTTACCGTGACATCAATCTGCTGGATTTGCGCGACCAGCGCTTCGGTCTTGCGTGACGCAAGATTACTACGGAAGTAGCTGGAAAGCCTTTTTTTCAGGTCTTTCGCTTTCCCGACATAGATAACCGTTCCGGCGGTATCATACATACGATAGACGCCGGGCTGGCTGGTCACGGTTTTCAGGAACGCTTTGGCATCAAACTGATCTGTCACTGGCTTGCTAATGTCTCCGCATTACACAGGCCATGGCGAATTGCCAGGTGAGTCAGCTCTACATCGCCATGAATGTTTAATTTACTGAACATTCGATAGCGATAGCTGTTCACCGTTTTAGGACTAAGATTCAGTTGCTCTGAGATCTCATTAACCTTCTGACCTTTGGTGATCATCAGCATAATCTGCAACTCGCGTTCAGACAAACTGGCAAACGGGGTTTCCGTTTTCTCAGGCTCAATCTGGCTGAGCGCCATTTGCTGAGCGATATCGGAGGCAATATACCGTTGCCCGGAAAAAACCGAACGAATCGCACTCACTACTTCCTGGGGGGCGGCGCCTTTGCTGAGATACCCTGCGGCCCCTGCCTGCATAACTTTTGCAGGTAATGGGTTTTCGGTGTGTACCGTCAGCATGATCACTTTAATGTCTGCCGTGGAACGCGCAATTTTGCGGGTTGCTTCCAGACCGCCAATACCGGGCATATTCATATCCATCAGCACAACGTCAACGGAATTTGAGCGGCACCATTTTACCGCATCTTCACCGCAGCACGCTTCGCCGACAACTTTTATGCCTTTTATATCTTCCAGAATGCGTCGTATCCCTGCGCGCACCAGTTCGTGGTCATCAACAAGAAAAACGTTGATCAAAGGAATATCTCCAGAATAGGGATAACGCTACCGATAGTTAATCGGTCCTATGTTAACGGGTTTTATCTCAACTTTGAAATGTAAAAAACGCCCGACTTTCGATTTTGCTCTCGTTTTTGGAAATTAGATTGTACGACGAGTGGAAACTTTCAGTACTGGTAACCTTTTGCCACGGTTATATCTGTGTAGCTGTTTCATAATGGTGACAAAAAGATCATATTCCTTCGCTGAATGCAAACCAGGCAGTCAAAGTTGTAACAATAATTAACGAGGAAAATACTCGAAATAAACAACATGTGGAGAAAATATATGCACTGCAACATGTTGTTTATTTTAATGTCCACAACATTGGTCCGCGCAAAAAACAACCACAGATATTTTTAGTCTCGCTTATGGTATACTCCGCCGCCTTAAGATTTGACATCGCACTTTTTCATTGAAACATAACGAGGAAAATAAATGAGTACGCCTGACTTTTCCACTGCTGAGAATAACCAGGAACTGGCCAATGAAGTCGCCTGCCTGAAAGCCATGTTAACGCTGATGCTGCAGGCAATGGGTCAAGCCGATGCAGGCCGCGTGATTCTTAAAATGGAAAAACAGCTCGCGCTGATTGAAGATCAATCACAGGCTGCGGTATTTTCCAACACGGTTAAGCAAATTAAACAAGCTTACCGCCAGTAATAAGAAACCGGCTGATAGCAATGCTCTCAGCCGGTTTTGCGTCTGACACTCAGAACGATAATTTACTCAGATAAGCCCGGTTGCCGCGGCATAACAGGCTATCTGCGTTTTGTTTGGCGCATTGAATTTCTTTTGCATATTCTTCTGGTGGAAGTTCACGGTATTTTCAGAAATCGACAGAATGATGGCTATCTCTGAAGAGGTTTTCCCCTCAGCCGTCCATTTCAATATTTCCTTTTCCCGCTTGCTAAAACGCATCTCTGGCGCCATAACCATGTCATCTTCCAGTCGCGTCAGTACAGACAGACTTTCCCGTACCAGAAGCTGCATTCTGAGCTCCACTTCATCGCTCGCAAGGCGACTGTTACGGATACTTGCACGCGATACAGATAAAAAACCCAACGCCCGGTTAGGCAACATTAAGCATTGCGTCATCCCTTTGCGTAAACCGTGATTGCGCGCGGCGTCCCACAAAGGTTGCGCATCGCGAAACAGAGTATCGTTCCAGGGTAAATGCCCCTGACTGAAGTTTTCAGGTTTCAGCACCGGATCAATGGCAAAATAATTTTCGGACTGATAATGCGCCACCCATGCTTTGGGATAGGTCGTATGAAGTGACGTTTTAGGTCGGGTAAAAGGTACCGGATGACGAACACAGAGCGCGTAAAAATCAAACTCTAAGTGCTGCGTCTGTTGTTGTAATTCCGTATAGACATCCTCTGCCGTCGCCATTTCCTGAAAGCGTAACAGCATGCTCCGTCGCCAGGTGAAGAAATCAAGATCCTGCATACTAAGTGGTAATGCCCCTGAGATTGATAATCATCCAAACATATGAAACAAGCTAACACATAAATGTATTTTATATATGCAAATTATCGGACAAATGAACAATTACTTGAGTATTACTCAACAGCGGAAGTAAGTAACAGAATCAAATGTTAATAATAAAGCAATAATTATAAATAGTTATGCGAAGAGCACTCGCCAGAAACAATCCCGGCGAGTGCCATATACACTATTTATTGCATCAAAAACTTTTCAAGAAACTGACGGGTACGTGGCTGCTGCGGATGCGTGAATAAGGATTTTGCTGGTCCCTGCTCTACTATCCGTCCTTGATCCATAAATATCGCTCTATCGGCGACATCGCGAGCAAAGCTCATTTCATGCGTCACAATTACCATGGTGCGTTTTTCCTGCGCCAGTTGGCGGATGGTATTAAGTACCTCGCCAACCAGTTCAGGATCAAGCGCGGAGGTCGGTTCATCAAAAAGGATAACCTCAGGTCGCATCGCCAGCGCCCGGGCAATCGCTACGCGCTGCTGCTGTCCACCCGATAAACGCCGCGGATAGCTGGTTTCTTTACCTGCCAGCCCGACTTTCGCCAGCAATTCACGCGCACGAGCTGTCGCTTCAGCTTTTGGTTCACCTTTGACTATCACCGGCCCTTCAATAATGTTTTCCAGCACTGTCCGATGGGGAAACAAATTAAAGTTCTGGAACACAAAACCGACGTGTTGGCGTAACTGACGAATCAGCCCTTTCTGCTGGGTTAACGAACGCGCGGTATCAATGGTAATCTCACCCACTTTAATGGTGCCCGCCTCCGGTTGCTCCAGCAAATTAATGCTACGTAGCAGCGTGGTTTTGCCCGATCCGCTCGGCCCGATAATCGCTACTACTTCACCAGGTTTGACGTCAAGATCGATCCCATGCAGCACCGTTTGCCCATGAAATTTTTTGACCAGGTTTCTGACTTCGATAGCACTCATTTCGGCTCTCTCTCCTGGCGGTTCAGTTGTTCTTCAAAATAGTTTTGCAGCGCAGAAAGCACCGTCGCCATCACCCAGTAAATCAACGAGGCCGCCAGATACATCGTAAAGACTTCTAACGTACGCGAGGTAATCAGCTGCGCCTGACGGAACAGTTCCGGTACCTGAATAGTAGCGGCCAAAGAGGTATCTTTCACCAGACTGATAAAGCTGTTGCTCAGCGGCGGCAGCGCAACGCGCGCAGCCTGTGGCAGGATTGCCCGGCGCATGGTCTGCCAGCGCGTCATACCAATACTGGCACCCGCCTCCCACTGTCCTTTGCCGATGGAAGAGATTGCCGCACGCAGGGTTTCCGCAGCGTAGGCGGCTGTATTAAGCGACAAGCCAATCATCGCCGCCGGGATAGGATCAAGCTCAATTCCAAACTGCGGCAGACCGTAATAAATCATAAACAGCTGGGCAATCAGCGGTGTTCCGCGAAAAATAGAGATATAAAAACGCGCCAGCCAGCGCACAGGCAGCAGCGGCGACAGACGCATCAACGCCAGGATAAACCCCAGCACGAGGCCAAAAAACATCCCGCCGATACTCAGTTGCAGCGTAAAAACCGCGCCTTTGAGCAGATACGGCAGGGAATCAATTACCAGTTGGATACTTTCATGCATTAGCGTTTTTCGACCTGGTTGTTACACGTGAGGATGGTAGGCAAACAGTGCAGGCGCCCCACCGGTATGGATAAAGAGGATTGGCCCTTCATCTTTGAAGCGCTTCTGGCTGATGCCGTCAATCAAACCCGCCATCGCCTTACCGGTATACACCGGATCCAACAAAATGCCTTCGAGGCGCGCCAGCAGTTTTACCGCCTCCATGCCCTCTTCGTTTGGCGTACCGTAGCCCGGCGCATAATAATCATCCCATAACAGGATATCCGCTGAGGCCGTCAGTTCCAGTTCGCGGGCAATATCCTGCTGCAACGTGACAACTTTTGGTTTTTGATCGGCGACGCTGCGCGAAACGGTCACGCCGATAAGCTCGACGTCTGGCATCAGTTGCTCCAGCCCCACCGCCAGCCCGGCATGCGTTCCCGCACTGCCCGACGCGACCACCACGGAAGAGAGCGAAACGGCCCCTTCACACTGCTGGGCAATTTCCAGCGCGCTTTCCACATAACCCATCGCCCCCAGAGCATTAGAGCCCCCAACAGGGATCACATACGGGCGGAACCCTTGCGCTTCAATGCGCGTCGCCAGCTCCTGCAACTGCGCATTCGGATCGGTTAGCGCATCGCACATTTCGATCTGCGTATTAAACAGATCCAACAGCAGACGGTTGCCATTGGTGAGATAGTTTTCCGCCGTGGTGCCAATCGGATTTTCCAACAGCGCCACGCAGTGCAGGCCAAGCTTAGCCGCTACCGCCGCAGTCTGACGAACGTGGTTAGATTGGATGGCACCCGCGGTTATCAGCGTATCAGCGCCTTCACGCAGCGCGTCTGCGGCCAGAAACTCCAGCTTACGC
The DNA here is from genome assembly GCF_030336505.1 of Citrobacter sp. Cf116. Taxonomy (NCBI): domain Bacteria; kingdom Pseudomonadati; phylum Pseudomonadota; class Gammaproteobacteria; order Enterobacterales; family Enterobacteriaceae; genus Citrobacter; species Citrobacter sp. Cf116. The sequence goes on from NZ_JAOWEQ010000029.1 coordinate 86,644, forward strand.
AGCTTATTGCCGCCCATGGCCATCGGCGTGACGTCATCGCGTTTGATGAAAATATCGCGCCCGAGGTAGTCGGAGAAACGTGGAAGATATTCGAGCGGCGTTGGCGCGCCAATAAATTCCAGACGTGGAAAGCGCGTTAAGTTATGCAGCGGCATACAGCCTCCGGTATTCGTTGTTGTGATGTTCTTTTTATTATGCACGCTCAGGCGCAATGAAATAAAAAAAGGCGCTGTTAAAGGCGCCTTTTTTCATCGGATGCCGATTATTTCGTCACATCCGCTCCAAACCATTTTTCAGACAGGGCTTTCAGCGTACCGTCTTTCTGCATTTCAGCAATGGCCGCATCAACCGCTTTCAGCAGATCTTCATTGCCTTTGCGCAGCGCCACACCGGACTCCTGGCGGGAGAACGCTTCACCGGTCACAGCCAGCGTGTCTTTGGTTTTCTTCACCAGATCCAGCGCCGCCAGACGGTCAACCAGAATGGCGTCGATACGGCCTACACGCAGATCCTGGTATTTAGTCGGGTCGTCATCATAGGTACGAATATCCACGCCCTGCACGTTCTGGCGCAGCCACTCTTCATAGTTGGTGCCCAGACCAACGCCGACTTTTTTACCTTTCAGATCGGCAGCGGTCTTAATAACACCTTCATTGCCTTTTTTCACCAGCGCCTGAATACCAGAAACCGTATACGGGGTAGAGAAATCGTATTTTTTCTTACGTTCGTCAGAGATGGTCACCTGGTTGATGACCACATCAATGCGCTTGGAATCAAGAGAGGCCAGCATACCGTCCCACTTGGTCGGCTTCAGGTTAGCTTTCACCCCAAGGTGCTTGGCCAGTTCCTCAGCAAATTCCACTTCGAAACCGGTCAGCTTGCCGTCATCGCCCTGAAAACTAAACGGGGGATAGGTCCCTTCCAGGCCCACCAGCAGCGTGCCGCGCTCTTTAACTTTATTTAACAGACCTTCATCTGCATAAGTCTTTACGCTCATTCCGGCGACAAGTGCAACAGCCATTACACCCATCAGAGCCTGACGTCCCAGAAGTGCTAATTTCATAGTTACCCCGAATATTGTCATTAGTGACTATCATTTATGACTACAGTGTAAAACGTTTGCTGTGATCCACAAACACGACTCTGTTACACCTTATTCGTTTTTAATATATATCAGAACTGGCTGTCCAGGAGGATTTCTGCATATGCCCTATATGCGTATGGGCTTTAAACTGCTCATACTTACGTAAGGCGATGCGGTAATTGTTGGTGCTGGTTTCCGGTAGCCACGGGGCAAGGTTTTCGTCGAGGAACCCTTCCTGCAGCAGGTCATGAGAGATATTTTGTTCGGTCAGGTGATTCCCGAGGCGACGCAGGCGGACAACGTATTCACGTACCGTGCCGTGACTCATTTCGGTCTGCTCAAATAAAAACTGTTTAAAACCGATAATATCGAAAAAGTCGCTCTGCTCTTTGCAATGCAAATCACCGCAAAAACGACACAGTGCCACCCACTCTTTTTTCTCCTGCTCCCACTCGGCTTCATCCAACAAAGTGTCCAGTCGGGCGATGGCGATTTTATTCACAATTTGCCCACGACGAACCAGCGTGATCCGGTCGAGCAACTTAAAGCAATGGGCGCAATGCGTCTGGCTGTGTTTGAAATCTTTGAGGTAGCGGCTTAGAGGCCGTCTTTTTGATTGCTGCACCGTCATGAGAACTCCTGGTAGTCAATTCGTAATGCGGCATTGTTCAGGGGTAATGATGTACCCCTATAGCTTACCCAGCTTGGTGCGTAGACGTTTGATGGCCTGACTGTGCAACTGGCTGACCCGTGATTCCCCGACTTCCAGTACCGCGCCAATCTCTTTCAGATTCAGCTCTTCCTGGTAGTACAGCGTTAACACCAGCTTTTCGCGCTCCGGCAACGCCTCGATCGCGTCCATCACGCGCTGGCGGAGGTTACCCTCAAGAAGCTGTTGTAACGGGTTTTCCTGCTGATGTTCTTCCGTCACCAGCTCAATACTATCGCCATGCTCTTCCCGCCACTCGTCATAAGAGAAGAGCTGGCTGTTATTGGTATCGAGCAACATCTGACGATACTCTTGCACAGGAATAGCCAGACGCGCCGCCACTTCGGTTTCCGTCGCGTTGCGCCCTAATTCCTGCTCCAGTTGTCCCATCGCCTGTGCCACTTCGCGAGCATTGCGCCGAACGCTACGCGGCACCCAATCCCGGCTACGTAGTTCGTCCAGCATTGCCCCACGAATACGCTGCACTGCGTAAGTGGTAAATGCCGTTCCTTGCAAAGCGTCATATCGGTCAACGGCATTCAATAACCCGATGCCGCCCGCTTGTAGCAGGTCATCCAGTTCTACGCTCGCCGGCAAACGCACCTGAAGGCGCAATGCTTCGTGACGCACCAACGGTACATAACGCTGCCACAGCGAGTGTTTATCCATTACACCTTCAGCGGTATACAGTGAATTCACGATAAACAGCCCTGCGTTAAATGAGTTATCGGCATGATTATCCGTTTCTGCAGGGGTTTTAATTGGGTGAATAGTGGGTGAAATGAGGGGTTATTTGGGGGTTACGGGTAAAGCTAATTATAAAAAACCCCGCCGGAGCGGGGTTTGCGCGATAAGCGTAAATTAACGCAGCAGAGACAGAACGTTCTGCGGAACCTGGTTGGCCTGTGCCAGTACAGAAGTACCTGCTTGTTGCAGGATCTGTGCTTTGGACATGTTGGACACTTCGGTCGCGTAGTCAGCATCTTCGATACGGCTACGAGCAGAAGTCAGGTTGTTAACGGTGTTGCCCAGGTTGGTGATGGTAGAATCGAAACGGTTTTGCACCGCACCGAGGTCACCACGTAAGGTATCAACCTGAGCCAGCGCGGTATCAATCAGTTTCAACTGGTTGCGCGTTGCTTCGCTTGCCTGGCTTTGTTTAACCAGAGAAGCATTTGCAGTACCTGCATTTTTAACGAAAGTTGTTTCACCGCCGTTGGTAACAACACCGTTAGCATCAACTGCGTAATTGGTAGCACCAATAGATAAAGCTCCACCCGTTTTAGATGCTTTAGCTGCAACCAGATCAGACTCTTTTGCTGCAACGTTGGTTGCATGGGTAGTCAGTTTGTTACTACCTGCGGCACCCTGCTCATAAATGCTGCCACCAGAAAGAGTCATGGTACCACCGGTACCGGTTGTCGCACCTGAGATGTCCATGGTAATGGTGGTGCCATCAATAGTTGTGGTGAATTTACCGTTACCGTCAGCATTTGCTGTGTTTGTTGCAGCAGCAGTCCATTCGGCACCTTTAAAGGTAAATTTAGCGTTAGGACCACCTGCGGTTACCGCAGCAGCAGCAGTTGCAGCTGCGTCAGCAGTTGCCCCTGCACCTGAGGTAACTTGTACGTTTGCAGAACTAGCGGTTAATTTACCATCTGCTGCACCAACGAAAGCCGCAGCAAATGTACCAGTGGTACCAACATCAATTTTAACAGCACCCGATTTTACATCAACAGAATAGCTATCAGCAGCCAGTTTATAGTTCATGGTACCCGTTGCGCCGAAATCTTTAACCAACTGGTCAGCGGTAGCTGCTTTATCGCCAGTTACGCTGAAAGTATTCAGACCCAGCGTGCTGCTGGTGATTTCTTTCAGGTTAATGGAGATGGTTTCGTTATCGTTAGCGCCAACCTGGATTTTCAGGGTGTTGTCACCCGCCAGTACTTTCACACCGTTGAACTGAGTCTGGCCGGAAACGCGGTCGATTTCGCTCAGACGCTGAGTGATTTCAGCCTGGATGGAGCTCAGGTCGCTATCGGAGTTGGTGCCGTTAGATGCCTGAACGGACAGTTCACGGACACGCTGCAGGTTGTTGTTGATCTCGTTCAGCGCGCCTTCAGTAGTCTGCGCGATGGAGATACCGTCGTTGGCGTTACGGGAAGCCTGAGTCAGACCTTTGATGTTAGAGGTGAAGCGGTTAGCGATCGCCTGACCAGCAGCATCGTCTTTCGCGCTGTTGATACGCAGACCAGAGGACAGACGCTCGATAGCGGAGCTCAGAGTAGACTGAGATTTGTTCAGGTTGTTCTGGGTCAACAGCGACAGGCTGTTTGTATTGATGACTTGTGCCATGATCTTTTCCTTATCAATTACAACTTGATGTTATTGGGCTGTTGCCCACGGTTTCTCACCGTAACCCTTGTATCGGCACCTTAATTTCGAACTTTAGAAAATTTTTACTTTCCGCCCTCTTTTTTCTTAGCCCCTGAAATACCCTCTTTATATGCCATTATTCTGCGCATTATTTTTACAAAACTATCATTAAACTTTGCGCGCAGATTGCCGATAACCCGCTTAACTACTGTTTGCAATCACAAGGAATTAGGCATGCCTTCATTTACATCACTGGGCGTCGGCTCAAACTTACCGCTGGATACATTGCTGACAAATCTGACGACTGCTGAAAAAAAACGTTTAACTCCAATTACTCAGCAACAGAGTTCGAACACCGCGAGACTGACAGCCTACGGGACGCTAAAAAGCGCGCTGGAAAAATTCCAGACGGCAAATACCACATTAAATAGTGCCGATCTATTTAAAAGCACCACCGTCACCAGCAGTACGGAAGACCTTAAGGTATCGACCTCTGCCGGTGCCGCACCTGGGATCTATACCGTTAGCGTTACGCAACTAGCGCAGGCGCAATCATTAAGTACCAAAAGTGGAATCAGCTCAACGAAGGAAGCGTTAGGTGATACATCTTCCGAAAGCCGTACCATTAAAATTGAACAAAAAGGCCGTGAAAAACCGCTGGAGATTAAGCTCAGCAAAGATCAGACGTCGCTGGAAGGAATTCGAGATGCCATTAACGACGCCGACAGCGGTATTTCCGCCAGTATCGTTAAAGTTAAGGAAAATGATTATCAGTTGGTATTAACTGCCGACAGCGGTGTCGATAATAAGATGACTATTTCCGTCAGCGGCGACAGTAAGCTTAATGACTTACTGGCCTATGACAGCACCGCCGGTAGCGGAAATATGAAACAGTTGGTGGAAGCCAAAAATGCGCTGTTAAAGGTTAACGGCATTGATATTGAACGCCCAAGCAACACCATTACCGATGCCCCTCAGGGCGTAACGCTGAATCTGACTAAAGAAGTTACTGACGCGCGAATCACCGTCACCAAGAGCAATGATAAAGCAACAGAAGCGATCAAAGGTTGGGTGGATGCCTATAACTCGCTGCTGGATACATTCTCAACGCTGACCAAATACACTGAAGTAGATCCAGGAGCCGAAGCACAAGATAAAAATAACGGTGCACTGATCGGCGACAGCGCAGTAAGAACTATCCAGATAGGGATTCGCGCCCAGTTTTCCAATGGCGCCAGCGACGGTGCATTCAAAACGTTGGGTGAAATCGGGATTACCACTGACGGAACCTCCGGCAAGCTGAAAATTGACGACACCAAGCTGGCAAAAGCGCTGAAAGATAACACCGCGGCGACCCGTCAATTGCTGGTTGGTGATGGTAAAGAAACCGGAATTACCACAAAAATTGCCACTGAAGTAAAAGGCTACCTAGCCGATGACGGCATTATTGATGTAGCCCAGGACAATATTAACGCCACGCTGAAAAAACTGACCAAACAATATCTGGCCGTCAGCAACAGCATTGATGATACCGTCGCGCGCTATAAAGCGCAGTTTACGCAGTTGGACACCATGATGAGCAAACTGAACAGCACCAGTACCTATTTGGGCCAGCAATTTACTGCGATGAGTAATTCCTGATAACACGAGGTAAGTATGTATACCGCGAGCGGTACCAAAGCCTATGCACAAGTCAGTATAGAGAGTGGCGTAATGAGCGCCAGCCCGCATCAGCTGATTGAAATGTTGTTTGATGGCGCGAACAGCGCCCTCGTGCGCGCTCGCCTGTTTATGCAGCAGGGTGATATCGTCGCCAAAGGTGAGGCCTTAAGCAAAGCCATTAACATTATCGACAATGGTCTGAAAGCAGGTCTGGATCAGGAGAATGGCGGTGAAATCGCTACTAACCTGTCCTCGCTGTATGACTATATGATCCGCCGTTTACTGCAAGCTAACTTGCGTAATGATTGTCAGGCCATTGAAGAAGTCGAAGGGTTGCTCGGCAACATTGCGGAAGCCTGGAAACAGATCTCACCGAAAGCGACGTCCCAGGAGTCTCGTTAATGACCTCAGCCGTGGAGTTTATCAACCGTTGGCAGCGCATCGCGCTGCTCAGTCACTCACTGCTGGAACTGGCGCAGCGCGGTGAATGGGACCTTTTACTGGAACAGGAAGTTACCTATCTGCAAAGTATTGAAGTGGTCATGGAAGAGCAAACTCCACCGGGCATTACGCGAAGTATTCAGGACTTGGTGGCCGGGTACATTAAACAGACGCTGGATAATGAACAATTACTCAAAACGTTGTTGCAGCAGCGCCTGGATGAACTCAGCAACCTCATCGGCCAGTCGACACGCCAAAAGACGCTGAATAACGCCTATGGTCGTCTTTCCGGTATGCTGCTGGTACCCGACGCCCCCACTACGCCACAATAATTTCCCGTCTCGTCTGAATTATCTTCCATACTCCAGAGGTCGGCCAAACGACTTCTGGAGCACGGAAGATGAAAAATCCCACGTTATTGCAGTACTTCCACTGGTATTACCCTGATGGCGGTCAACTCTGGCCCGAGCTTGCCGAACGCGCAGGCGGACTCAATGATATCGGCATCAATATGGTATGGCTGCCCCCCGCTTATAAAGGCGCGTCCGGCGGTTATTCCGTTGGCTATGATTCCTACGATCTGTTTGATTTGGGCGAATTCGACCAAAAGGGAAACGTCGCCACCAAATACGGCGATAAAAACCAGCTGCTGGCGGCGATAGACGCGCTTAAGCACAATGATATTGCCGTACTGCTGGACGTGGTGGTTAACCACAAAATGGGCGCAGATGAGAAAGAAAAGATCCGCGTCCAACGGGTTAACGCCGAGGATCGCACGCAAATAGACGATGAGATTATCGAATGCGAAGGCTGGACGCGCTACACCTTCCCTGCCCGCGCAGGCCAGTACTCGCAATTCATATGGGACTTCAAATGCTTCAGCGGCATTGACCATATCGAGAATCCCACCGAAGACGGGATTTTTAAAATCGTTAACGATTACACCGGCGAAGGCTGGAACGACCAGGTTGATGATGAGTTGGGTAATTTTGATTATCTGATGGGAGAAAATATCGATTTTCGTAATCACGCCGTCACCGAGGAAATCAAATACTGGGCGCGCTGGGTGATGGATCAAACCCATTGCGACGGCTTTCGCCTGGATGCCGTCAAGCACATTCCGGCCTGGTTTTATAAAGAATGGATTGAGCACGTGCAGGAGGTGGCGCCAAAACCGCTGTTTATCGTCGCGGAATACTGGTCCCACGAAGTCGACAAGCTGCAAACCTACATTAATCAGGTGGAGGGGAAAACCATGCTGTTCGACGCCCCTTTGCAGATGAAATTCCACGAAGCGTCCCGTCAGGGCCGCGATTATGACATGAGCCAGATTTTCGCCGATACCCTGGTAGAAGCCGATCCGTTTCATGCCGTCACGCTGGTGGCCAATCACGACACCCAACCTTTACAGGCACTCGAAGCCCCCGTCGAGCCGTGGTTTAAGCCACTGGCCTATGCGCTGATCTTGCTGCGTGAAAATGGCGTACCGTCGGTGTTTTACCCTGACCTCTACGGAGCGCATTACGAAGACACCGGCGGCGATGGCGAAACCTATCCTATCGACATGCCGATCATCGAACAGCTTGATGAACTGATCCTCGCGCGCCAGCGCTTCGCACACGGGGTACAGACGCTCTTTTTCGATCATCCTAACTGTATCGCTTTTAGCCGCAGCGGAACAGACGACGATCCCGGCTGTGTGGTGGTACTGTCAAACGGCGATGACGGGGAAAAGACCATCAATCTCGGCGCCAATTACGGCAATAAAACCTGGCGTGACTATCTGGGAAATCGCGAGGAAAGCGTGGTCACCGATGAAAACGGTGAAGCAACGTTTTTCTGTAACGGTGGTAGCGTCAGCGTGTGGGTGATTGAGGACGTGTTGTAAAGTTCAACCCCGGTGGCCAGAGGCTACCGGGGCGTACGGTTTATGGCAGCGGTGTGGCCAGCGGCGTTTTCTTTAACGCGTCAGCACATTCCTGCGTCGGGCGATCCACCCGCTGCAGCGTCATACCGTCATATTCCAGCGTATTGCCTTCGCGCTCGATCTCATACAGCTCGCGTTTCACCGTCACGTTGGTGAGATCGCCAGAGAGCATCGTCAGTTTCCCCGGCAGCGCGATCACCCGCTGCCACTGGCGACAATCCAGCGTATCGCCCTCTTTCGTTATCACCAGGCTGGCAATCGCTTCCGGGCTTACCAGACTGCGTTGCGGACCTTTTGACTGCCAGTATCCTTCCAGACCGGCTGGCGCTGGCGTTTTCACCACGTCGTTATAATTTTCTACTTCGGCGCATCCGGTAAGCGCCAGAAATACACCAACGATTGCTAATTTTTTCATCATTCATCCTGCATGCGAAGAAAATGGGATTGTGGCATTAAAGGCCTGATGTCGCCAGCCTTTCGGCAGCGTTGAGAAAGATTGATCCAGACGGTATTACCTCTTATTACTCATAGTCAAAAATTCTGAACGGTGTAGTATCCACACTTCTTGTTACATACCTTCTGAGTTCAGAGGCGCAACGCATGTCATGGCAACACTTCAAACAGGCCTGGTTAATTAAATTTTGGGCCCCCGCCCCTGCGGTCATCGCAGCGGGTATTCTCTCCACTTATTATTTCGGCATTACGGGAACCTTCTGGGCCGTTACCGGTGAATTCACCCGTTGGGGTGGGCAAATCCTGCAACTGTTTGGCGTGCACGCCGAAGAGTGGGGATACTACAAGCTGATCCATCTCGAAGGCTCGCCCCTGACCCGCATTGACGGCATGATGATCCTCGGTATGTTCGGCGGCTGTTTTGCTGCCGCGCTGTGGGCTAACAACGTCAAATTACGCATGCCGCGTAGCCGAGTGCGCATTATGCAGGCGATAGTCGGCGGGATGATCGCCGGATTCGGTGCCCGGCTCGCGATGGGCTGCAACCTGGCCGCATTCTTCACCGGCATTCCACAGTTCTCGTTACATGCCTGGTTTTTCGCGCTGGCAACGGCAATCGGCTCATGGTTTGGCGCACGCTTTACCCTGCTGCCGATGTTTCGTATTCCGGTCAAAATGCAGAAAGTCTCCGCCGCTTCGCCGTTGACGCAAAAGCCAGATCAGGCCCGTCGCCGTTTCCGCCTTGGCATGCTGGTGTTTATCGGCATGATCGGCTGGGCGCTGCTCACCGCGATGGATAAACCCAAGCTCGGTCTGGCGATGCTGTTTGGCGTTGGGTTCGGTCTGCTGATTGAACGGGCGCAAATCTGCTTCACCTCCGCCTTCCGCGACCTGTGGATTTCTGGTCGCACCCATATGGCAAAAGCAATCATCTTCGGGATGGCGGTCAGCGCCATCGGTATCTTTAGCTACGTGCAACTGGGCGTCGAGCCTAAAATCATGTGGGCGGGTCCAAATGCGGTGATCGGCGGCTTGCTGTTCGGCTTTGGCATCGTTTTAGCGGGCGGATGCGAAACCGGCTGGATGTACCGCGCCGTTGAAGGCCAGGTGCATTACTGGTGGGTTGGTCTGGGCAACGTTATTGGCTCGACCATTCTGGCCTACTACTGGGATGATTTTGCTCCCGCGCTTGCCACCAACTGGGACAAAGTGAATCTGCTCAACACCTTCGGTCCGCTCGGCGGTCTGCTGGTAACCTATCTGCTGTTGTTTGCCGCGCTGATGCTCATTATCGGCTGGGAAAAACGCTTCTTCCGTCGCGCAGGACTGACGCCTGCCAAGGAGTCTGTATGAAAAATATCGTGCCTGATTATCGCCTCGATATGGTCGGCGAACCGTGTCCATACCCGGCTGTCGCCACGCTGGAAGCGATGCCGCAATTGAAGAAAGGTGAAATTCTGGAAGTGGTGAGCGATTGCCCGCAGTCAATCAACAATATTCCACTGGATGCGCGTAATCACGGCTATACGGTGCTGGATATTCAGCAGGATGGCCCAACGATCCGCTATTTGATTCAGAAGTAACTGGTTGCCGGATGGCCGCTGTGCTTATCCGGCAACCAGTCTCTGCACGTTAAACCTACACCTGCATCGACATCACTTCCTGATACGCCGACACCAGTTTGTTACGTACCTGAATACCCATCTGCATTGATACCGACGCTTTTTGCATATCGGTCATCACATCATTTAACGCAATGCCCGGCTCACCGAGGGTAAATTTTTCTGCCTGCACGCGAGATGCGGTTTGCACATCGCTGATCCTGTCTAACGCCGCATGCAGTTGACCGGCAAAACTCACGGTCGGTTGTGGCTGCATATCCTGCATTTTTGCTGACATCGCCGTGGCCTGTAACTGGCTGATGACCCCTTCAATCCCCTGTATTGCCGACATGCTGATCCCCTGGATGATTTTTTACTTAGCTGAGATTACCAGTTAGTCAATAAGATAAAGGCGTTAAATAACGATAAAAAACCACGGTTTTTAACGCATAGAAAAATTCGAAACCGCAAATAATGAGACCGTCAATTTTTCGAGTTTGCTGACCCGGGAGTGAGTCTTGTTCCACTTTGCAAAAAACGCCGTCCACGATAAGCCACGAGGTGCGAGATGAGTGCGACAGCATCGACTGCAACCCAGCTTAAACCTCTCGAGTGGTTAAACCGCCTGCGCGCGAATCCCAGAATTCCTCTGATTGTGGCGGGAGCCGCTGCCGTCGCTATCATCGTGGCGATGGTCCTGTGGGCCAAAACACCTGACTACCGCACACTGTTCAGCAACCTATCCGATCAGGATGGTGGCGCGATTGTCACCCAACTGACGCAGATGAACGTTCCCTATCGTTTTACTGAGGGAAGCGGTGCTATAGAAGTTCCTGCCGATAAAGTTCACGAATTGCGGTTACGTCTGGCACAACAAGGTCTGCCGAAGGGCGGCGCCGTTGGCTTTGAGCTGCTGGATCAGGAAAAGTTTGGTATTAGCCAGTTTAGCGAGCAGGTCAACTACCAGCGTGCGCTGGAAGGTGAATTAGCCCGTACCATTGAAACGCTGGGACCGGTAAAACGCGCCCGCGTGCATCTGGCAATGCCAAAACCGTCGCTGTTTGTGCGTGAGCAAAAAGCACCTTCAGCCTCCGTGACCGTTAACCTTGAACCTGGCCGCGCACTGGATGAAGGTCAAATCAGTGCGGTCACGCATCTGGTTTCCAGCGCTGTTGCAGGCTTGCCACCGGGCAACGTTACGCTGGTCGACCAGGCGGGTCATCTGTTAACTCAGTCAAACACCAGCAGCCGCGATCTTAACGATGCGCAGTTGAAATACGCCAGCGATGTCGAAGGGCGCGTTCAACGTCGTATCGAATCGATCCTGTCGCCGATTGTCGGCAACGGTAACGTACATGCGCAGGTCACCGCACAACTGGATTTTGCTAATAAAGAGCAAACCGAAGAACAGTACCGTCCAAACGGTGATGATTCCCAGGCCGTGCTGCGTTCACGCCAGTTAAACGTCAGCGAGCAGATCGGGAGCGGAGCGCCAGGCGGCGTACCGGGCGCATTGTCTAATCAACCAGCACCGGCTAATACCGCGCCAATCGCCACCCCTCCGGCTAATCAGCAAAATGCGCAAACCACGCAAACGGCAAATAACAACAATAATGCTGGTCCACGCAGTACGCAGCGTAATGAAACCAGCAACTATGAAGTCGACCGTACCATTCGCCACACCAAAATGAACGTCGGCGATGTGCAGCGTCTCTCGGTTGCAGTGGTGGTCAACTATAAAACGTTGCCGGACGGTAAACCGCTGCCGTTAACCGCCGATCAGATGAAACAGATTGAGGACCTGACCCGCGAAGCGATGGGCTTCTCCGACAAGCGTGGCGATACCCTGAACGTGGTGAATTCACCCTTCACGGCGACCGACGATTCCCTTGGCGAGCTGCCGTTCTGGAAACAGCAGGTCTTTATTGAACAGTTGATGACCGCTGGCCGTTGGTTGCTGGTGCTGCTTGTTGCCTGGATCCTGTGGCGTAAGGCTGTTCGCCCGCAGTTGGTTCGCCGCAGCGAAGAAGCAAAAGCGGTACAAGAACAAACGCGCATCCGTCAGGAAACCGAAGAAGCGGTAGAAGTTCGCCTCAGCAAAGACGAACAAACCCAGCAGCGTCGTACGAATCAACGTCTGGGTGCAGAAGTGATGAGCCAGCGTATTCGTGAAATGTCAGATAACGATCCGCGCGTCGTGGCGCTGGTCATTCGCCAGTGGATGAGTAACGATCATGAGTAATGCCCTTACCGGTACCGATAAAAGCGTCATCCTGCTGATGACCATTGGCGAAGATCGCGCGGCTGAGGTGTTTAAACACCTTTCCACGCGCGAAGTTCAGGCGCTCAGTACAGCGATGGCGAACGTACGCCAGATCTCCAACAAACAGTTGACGGAAGTACTGGCCGAGTTTGAGCAAGAAGCAGAACAGTTTGCCGCGCTGAATATCAACGCCAACGAATATCTGCGCTCCGTGCTGGTGAAAGCGCTGGGCGAGGAACGCGCCTCCAGCCTGCTGGAAGATATTCTGGAAACCCGCGATACCACCAGCGGCATTGAAACGCTCAACTTTATGGAACCGCAAAGCGCCGCCGACCTTATCCGCGACGAGCATCCGCAGATTATCGCCACCATTCTGGTACACCTCAAACGGGGCCAGGCCGCCGATATTCTGGCGCTGTTCGACGAGCGTTTACGTCACGACGTGATGCTGCGTATCGCCACCTTCGGCGGCGTGCAGCCTGCCGCGCTGGCAGAACTGACCGAGGTACTGAACGGTCTGCTCGATGGTCAGAACCTCAAGCGCAGCAAAATGGGCGGCGTGAGAACGGCAGCAGAAATTATCAACCTGATGAAAACCCAGCAGGAAGAAGCGGTTATTACCGCCGTACGCGAATTCGACGGCGAGCTGGCACAGAAAATTATCGACGAGATGTTCCTGTTCGAAAACCTGGTGGACGTCGACGATCGCAGTATCCAGCGCCTGTTGCAGGAAGTGGATTCCGAATCTCTGCTGATTGCCCTGAAAGGTGCCGAACAGCCGCTACGCGAGAAGTTCCTGCGCAACATGTCGCAACGTGCTGCCGATATTCTGCGTGACGACCTTGCCAACCGCGGCCCGGTGCGTTTGTCGCAGGTGGAAAACGAACAGAAAGCCATTCTGCTTATTGTGCGTCGTCTGGCGGAAACTGGAGAGATGGTGATAGGCAGCGGCGAGGATACCTATGTCTAACGAACTGCCGTGGAAAGTCTGGACTCCGGACGACCTCGCCCCACCGATGGCGGAGTTCGTACTGGCCGACCACAGCGAAACGCCGCTGTCAGAAGAAGCTGAAGAGCCACAGCTTTCCGCAGAGCAACAGCTTGAACAGCAGCTCGCACAGCTGCAAATGCAGGCCCATGAGCAAGGGTATAACGCGGGGCTGGCGGAAGGTCGACAAAAAGGTCACGAACAAGGCTATCAGGAAGGTCTGAGCCAGGGGCTGGAGCAAGGCCAGAACCAGGCGCGAGCACAGCATGCGCCGATCCATGCCCGCATGCAGCAGCTGGTGAGTGAATTTCAGAATACGCTGGACGCGCTGGATAGCGTCATTGCCTCGCGACTGATGCAAATGGCGCTGGAAGCTGCGCGTCAGGTGATTGGTCAGACGCCAATCGTGGATAACGCGGCGCTGATTAAGCAAATCCAACAGTTATTGCAACAGGAACCGCTGTTTAGCGGTAAGCCTCAGCTGCGCGTACATCCGGACGATCTCCAGCGTGTAGAGGAGATGCTCGGTGCCACTCTCAGCCTGCACGGCTGGCGGCTGCGCGGCGACCCGACTCTGCATCACGGCGGCTGTAAAGTCTCCGCCGACGAAGGCGATCTGGATGCCAGCGTCGCCACACGCTGGCAAGAACTCTGCCGTCTGGCAGCGCCAGGAGTCGTGTAATGACCACTCGCCTGACTCGCTGGCTCAATACGCTGGACAACTTCGAAGAGAAAATGTCACTGCTGCCTGCGGTGCGTCGTTATGGTCGCCTGACCCGCGCAACCGGGCTGGTGCTGGAGGCCACAGGATTACAGCTGCCGCTCGGTGCCACCTGCGTCATTGAACGCCAGGACGGCAACGAAACCCAGGAGGTCGAAAGCGAAGTCGTGGGCTTTAACGGTCAACGTCTGTTTTTGATGCCGCTCGAAGAGGTCGAAGGCGTTCTGCCCGGCGCACGCGTATACGCGAAGAATATTGCCGGAGAAGGTCTGCAAAGCGGGAAGCAATTACCGCTTGGCCCTGCTCTGCTGGGTCGTGTGCTGGACGGTAGCGGCAAACCGCTCGACGGACTGCCCGCCCCGGATACCACCGAAACCGGCGCGCTGATTACACCTCCGTTTAACCCCCTGCAACGGACCGCAATTGAACACGTCCTGGATACCGGCGTACGCCCCATCAACGCGTTGTTAACCGTTGGCCGCGGCCAGCGTATGGGGCTTTTCGCCGGTTCCGGCGTCGGTAAAAGCGTCCTGCTCGGCATGATGGCGCGCTATACCCAGGCCGATGTTATCGTCGTGGGTCTGATTGGCGAGCGTGGTCGCGAAGTTAAAGATTTTATTGAAAATATTCTCGGTGCTGACGGTCGCGCACGCTCGGTAGTGATTGCCGCTCCGGCGGACGTCTCGCCGCTGTTACGTATGCAAGGCGCGGCCTACGCCACGCGCATCGCCGAAGATTTTCGCGATCGCGGACAGCATGTATTGCTGATTATGGACTCCCTCACCCGCTACGCGATGGCACAACGTGAGATAGCCCTGGCGATCGGCGAGCCACCGGCAACCAAAGGTTATCCACCCTCAGTATTCGCTAAGTTACCGGCGCTGGTCGAACGGGCCGGTAACGGTATCCACGGCGGCGGTTCAGTCACCGCGTTTTATACGGTACTGACCGAGGGTGACGACCAACAGGACCCGATTGCCGATTCCGCGCGCGCGATTCTGGACGGTCACATTGTGCTGTCTCGTCATCTGGCCGAGGCGGGTCACTATCCGGCTATCGATATTGAAGCCTCGATCAGCCGTGCCATGACCGCGCTCATTAGTGAACAACACTATGCACGGGTGCGTAACTTTAAACAGTTGCTGTCCAGTTTCCAACGTAACCGCGATCTGGTCAGCGTGGGGGCGTATGCGAAAGGCAGCGATCCGATGCTGGATAAAGCCATCGCCTTATGGCCGCAGCTGGAGGCATTCTTACAGCAAGGTATTTTTGAACGGGCTGACTGGGAAGATTCTCTACAAGCTTTGGAACTGATTTTCCCTAGTGTGTGATTAAGCAGGAGAGCATAGGTCATGGCACAACATGGTGCATTAGCAACATTGAAAGACCTGGCTGAAAAAGAGGTAGATGACGCTGCTGTCTTATTGGGAGAGATGCGTCTTGGCTGTCAGCAGGCGGAAGAGCAGTTGAAAATGCTGATCGATTATCAGCATGAGTATCGCAACAATCTGAACAACGACATGGGCCAGGGTATTACCAGCAATCGCTGGATCAATTACCAACAATTTATTCAGACGCTGGAAAAAGCGATTGAGCAACATCGCCAACAGCTCAATCAATGGACACAGAGAGTAGACCAGGCATTGAACAGTTGGCGCGACAAAAAACAACGATTACAGGCGTGGCAGACGTTGCAGGACAGACAAACCTCGGCGGCGTTACTGGCCGAAAACCGTCTGGATCAGAAAAAAATGGATGAATTTGCTCAGCGCGCAGCTATGAGGAAACCCGAATGATTACTTTACCCCAACTGATTACCACCGACACCGATGTAGCCGCAGGTCTTCAGTCAGGCAAAGCGGTAGATTCACCCGAGGATTTTTTAGCGCTACTGGCTGGCGCATTAGGTGCGGGCGACGCACAAGGTAAAGACGCCCCGCTGTCGCTTGCTGACTTACAGGCGGCCAGCAGTAAGCTGCAAAAAGGGTTGCTGCAAAAAAATGGCGATGCCACACAGTCGGTCAAATTAACCGATCTGCTGGCGCAACAGGAGCTGCAAACCGAGACTTCTCTTGCCGACATGACTGACGCTCAGCAACTGTTGTCCGCTCTCACGCCTTCACTGAAAGCGAATGCCCTGACTACACTGAGCAAAGTCGCTCAGCAGGACGAAAAAAACACTACGCTGAGTGATGACGATCTCGCCAACCTGAGCGCGTTGTTCGCCATGCTGCCAGGACAACCACTGGCTACGCCTGCCGTCGACAGCGCACCAGCCCCTGTTGATGCGGCGCTTTCCGCATTGTCACGAGGCGCGGTACACGGCGCGGCAACTGATAATGCAGACGAATTACTGCCTGGTGATGCCAAAAAAGGCAAAGCGGATGTCACGATTGCTGGCGGTGGTGCTAATCAGGCAAACAATCCAACATTAACCCCGCTGACGGCAGCAGCGAACGCCAGAGCTGAAATCGACAGCACCCCGTCGCCGACCAGCATTGGCATGACTGCGGCCCCGCTAAGTGGTCCACAAACGCACGCACAACCGTTACCGACGGCCGCGCCGGTGTTAAGCGCTCCGTTAGGTAGCCATGAATGGCAGCAATCGCTGAGCCAGCACGTCACCTTGTTCACGCGCCAGGGCCAGCAAAGCGCAGAGCTGCGTCTGCATCCGCAGGACCTGGGTCAGGTACATATTTCGCTCAAGCTGGACGATAACCTCGCGCAGTTACAAATGGTTTCACCGCACAGCCACGTGCGCGCCGCACTGGAAGCCGCATTACCGATGCTGCGTACACAGTTGGCTGAAAGCGGGATCCAACTGGGGCAAAGCAACATCAGCAGTGAAAGCTTCGCTGACCATCAGCAGTCTTCCGGACAGCAACAGCAGTCTGGTCGCGCTCAAGGACAAGACATTTTTGCCGCTGAAGATGACGCAATACTGGCAACCCCAGCCTCGCTGCAAGCCGCTGCCCGCGGCGATGGCGCAGTAGACATCTTCGCCTAACGCCAGAGGTAGCATGATTATCCGCGTCTTTTCCACGCTTTGTCGTGGACAGGACACGGGATAATCAGCCCATAAGCTGTACCGAAACAGGAAGCCCGTATCTGATGACTGACTCCGCGATTAACAAAAAAAGTAAACGCGCTATTTGGATCCCTCTGCTGGTATTAATTACCCTCGCCGCCTGCGCAACTGCAGGTTATAGCTACTGGCGCATGCAGCAGCAGCCTTCCGCCAGCGTCAAAGCGGAACCGGCTCCACCGCCAGCCCCGGTGTTCTTTGCGCTGGATACCTTTACCGTCAATCTGGGTGATGCAGACCGTGTGCTGTATATCGGTATCACACTGCGCATGAAAGATGAGGCGACACGTTCACGTCTTAACGAATATCTGCCGGAAGTGCGCAGCCGCTTGCTGCTGCTATTTTCTCGTCAGAATGCGGCCACACTCGCCACCGAGGAAGGTAAGCAACAGCTGATTACCGCCATCAAAGAGACGCTGGCGACTCCGCTTGTTGTTGGGCAGCCGAAACAGGTTGTCACCGACGTTCTTTATACAGCTTTTATTCTGCGGTAAAGACATGGGCGACAGTATTCTTTCTCAGGCAGAAATCGACGCATTGCTGAACGGCGATAGCGAAACCAAAGACGAACCCATTTCAGGTATCGCAAAAGAAGGCGATATTCGTCCTTATGATCCCAACACTCAGCGTCGCGTGGTACGTGAGCGTTTACAGGCGTTGGAGATCATTAACGAACGCTTCGCGCGCCAGTTCCGTATGGGGTTATTTAACCTATTGCGCCGTAGTCCGGATATTACCGTGGGTGCGATCCGTATCCAGCCTTACCACGAATTTGCGCGCAACTTGCCGGTTCCGACCAACCTGAACTTAATCCACCTGAAGCCGCTGCGCGGTACGGGTCTGGTGGTGTTCTCACCAAGTCTGGTATTTATCGCCGTAGACAACCTGTTCGGTGGTGACGGTCGTTTCCCGACGAAAGTGGAAGGCCGCGAATTTACGCACACAGAACAGCGCGTTATCAACCGCATGCTGAAGCTGGCGCTGGAAAGCTACAGCGACGCGTGGAAGGCCATCAACCCGCTGGAAGTGGAATACGTCCGTTCTGAGATGCAGGTGAAATTTACCAATATCACCACCTCCCCGAACGACATTGTGGTGAACACCCCGTTCCACGTTGAAATTGGCAACCTGACCGGTGAATTTAACATCTGTCTGCCATTCAGCATGATTGAGCCGTTGCGTGAGCTGCTGGTGAATCCGCCGCTGGAAAACTCGCGTAATGAAGATCAGAACTGGCGCAATAATCTGGTGCGTCAGGTTCAGCATTCTGAGCTGGAGCTGGTGGCAAACTTTGCCGACATTCCGCTGCGGCTATCCCAGATTTTAAAACTGAAACCCGGCGATGTACTGCCGATTGAAAAACCCGACCGCATTATTGCTCATGTGGACGGCGTGCCTGTGCTGACCAGCCAGTATGGCACTGTAAACGGTCAGTATGCGTTACGCGTAGAACATCTGATAAACCCGATTTTGAATTCGCTGAATGAGGAACAGCCCAAATGAGTGATATGAATAATCCGTCCGATGAGAACACTGGCGCATTGGACGATCTGTGGGCTGACGCGTTAAATGAGCAAAAAACCACGCCCACCAAAAGTGCGGCCGATGCGGTATTCCAGCAGTTAGGTGGCGGCGACGTCAGCGGTGCTTTGCAGGACATCGACCTGATCATGGACATTCCGGTCAAACTGACCGTCGAACTGGGCCGTACCCGCATGACCATCAAAGAGCTGCTGCGCCTGACGCAGGGGTCGGTTGTCGCACTGGATGGCCTGGCAGGCGAACCGCTGGATATCCTAATCAACGGTTATCTGATTGCCCAGGGCGAAGTCGTCGTGGTCGCGGATAAATACGGTGTGCGTATCACTGACATTATAACCCCATCTGAACGAATGCGCCGTCTGAGCCGTTAATCATGAATACCCAGGCTACCGTTTCTCAACCCGCCGCCGTTCCCGGCTCACCGCTGGTGCAGGTAAGCGGCGCGCTGCTCGGGATCATCGTCTTGATCCTGGCGGTGGCCTGGGTCATTAAACGTCTGGGGTTTGCCCCCAAAAGTGCCGGTACACGCGGGCTGAAAGTCACGGCCAGCACCTCATTGGGTCCACGTGAGCGCGTGGTGATTGTCGAGGTCGAAGATGCCCGTCTGGTACTGGGTGTCACAGCCTCGCAGATTAACGTCCTGCACACCCTGCCCCCGGCACCTGCCGATGCAGAAGAAAAAACGGCCTCCCCTGCGGATTTCCAGGCCATGATGAAGAGTTTGCTTAAGCGTTCTGGGAGATCCTGATGCGCCGTTTGTTATCCCTCACGCTGGCAGGCTTGTGGCTTTTCAGTCCCGTTGCCCTCGCCCAACTCCCGGGTCTAGTTAGTCAGCCGTTGCCGGGCGGCGGACAAAGCTGGTCTTTGCCCGTGCAGACACTGGTGTTCATCACCTCGCTGACGTTCCTGCCTGCAATTTTGCTGATGATGACCAGCTTCACCCGCATCATCATTGTTTTCGGTCTCCTGCGAAATGCGCTGGGTACCCCCTCTGCACCACCTAATCAGGTGCTACTGGGCCTGGCGCTCTTTTTGACCTTTTTCATCATGTCGCCGGTGATCGATAAAATCTACGTCGACGCATATCAACCGTTCAGCGAAGAGAAGATCTCCATGCAGGAAGCTATGGAGAAAGGCGCCCAGCCGCTGCGTGAGTTTATGTTGCGCCAGACCCGTGAAGCCGATCTGGCACTCTTCGCGCGCTTAGCAAACAGCGGTCCATTACAGGGACCAGAAGCCGTGCCGATGCGAATTTTGCTACCCGCTTATGTCACCAGTGAGTTGAAAACAGCATTCCAGATAGGTTTTACCATTTTTATTCCGTTTCTGATTATCGACCTGGTGATTGCCAGCGTACTGATGGCGCTCGGGATGATGATGGTACCGCCAGCCACAATCGCGTTGCCGTTTAAGCTGATGCTGTTTGTGTTGGTAGACGGTTGGCAGCTACTTGTCGGCTCGCTGGCACAAAGCTTTTACAGTTAGAGGCGCGAAATGACTCCTGAATCGGTCATGATGATGGGCACAGAGGCGATGAAAGTCGCCCTGGCCCTTGCTGCACCTTTGCTGTTGGTCGCTCTCGTCACAGGTCTTATCATCAGTATTCTGCAGGCGGCGACCCAGATTAACGAAATGACGCTGTCCTTCATTCCCAAAATTGTCGCGGTGTTTATTGCCATCATTGTTGCTGGCCCGTGGATGCTTAACCTGCTGCTCGACTACGTGCGTACGCTGTTCAGCAATATCCCCTACATCATCGGGTAGACAACGTTATGTTGCAGGTGACCAGCGTTGAGTGGCTCCACTGGCTGAATTTATACTTCTGGCCTTTGCTGCGCATACTGGCGCTCATCTCAACGGCCCCCATCCTCAGTGAACGAGCCATCCCCAAACGGGTAAAGCTGGGGCTGGGGTTGATGATAACTGTCGTTATCGCCCCATCAATTCCCGCCGTTGACGTCCCCATCTTTTCGATCGGCGCACTATGGCAGGCAATGCAACAAATCCTGATCGGTATCGCTTTAGGCTTCACCATGCAGTTTGCGTTTGCCGCAGTACGTACCGCCGGGGAATTAATTGGCCTGCAAATGGGCCTTTCCTTCGCGACATTCTTCGATCCCGGTAGCCGTCTGAATATGCCGGTTCTGGCACGACTGATCGACATGCTCGCCATGCTGCTGTTCCTGACCTTTAATGGCCATTTATGGCTGATTTCGCTGCTGGTAGATACTTTTCATACTCTGCCCATCGGTGGCAATCCGGTGAACAGCAATGCGTTTCTCGCGCTGGCACGGGCGGGTAGCCTGATTTTCCTCAACGGGCTAATGCTGGCCCTGCCGGTAATGACGCTGCTACTCACGCTGAACCTCGCACTTGGTTTGTTAAATCGCATGGCGCCACAGCTGTCGGTTTTCGTCATCGGCTTTCCTCTCACTCTGACCGTAGGTATTTCACTGATGGCGGCGCTAATGCCATTAATTGCGCCATTCTGCGAACGATTATTCAGTGAAATTTTTAATTTACTGGCCGATATCGTCAGCGAAATGCCTGGAAAATAATAACCCTTAATTTTTATCCTGTTTTACTAAGGATTGTCCTAATTTTAAAAAGTAACAACATCCACCAGGATATCTCTGTCGCGGCTTATTTGTTTTTGCCTCACTCACATAACGCAACATTCACTTTACTTTAAGATGTTTCCTGGCAAATTATACGCAACTTTACGGGATAGTAAATTCGCCTGAAAAACAGCGAAAGCGTCATCTTGGGTCGTTATTATTCCGTTTAGTTGTGATGAAATAATCAGGTAAGGGGAATTATCGTTACGCATTGAGTGAGGGTATGCCATGTCAACGATTATTATGGATTTATGCAGTTACACTCGACTAGGGTTAACCGGATATCTGGTAAGTCGGGGAGTGAAAAAAAGGGAAATCAACAACATTTCCAACGTTGATGAACTCAGTCTCGCCTGTGTTTCTCAACAACCCGCTGTGGTGTTTATTAATGAGGACTGCTTTATCCACGAACCTGCTAATAGCCAGCAAATAAAGCAAATCATTAATCAGCATCCCAGCACATTATTTATTGTGTTTATGGCAATTGCCAACGTGCATTTTGATGAATATCTACTCGTCAGAAAAAATTTATTGATTAGTTCTAAATCGATTAAACCTGACTCACTGGATAAACTACTTGGCGATATTCTGAAAAAAGAAGTAGATATTGCTATTGATGTGAATCTGCCGACATTATCATTAAGTCGAACCGAATCCAGCATGTTGCGTATGTGGATGGAGGGTCAGGGAACAATACAGATATCAGATCAAATGAATATCAAAGCCAAGACGGTGTCATCCCATAAGGGGAATATAAAACGAAAGATTAAGACGCATAATAAGCAAGTTATCTATCACGTTGTGAGACTTACGGACAACGTCACCAATGGTATCTTTGTGAATATGCGCTAAGACGTTCTGACTGGTGGCGACTCCACCAGTCAGAATCAAACAGCGGAACTCATCTCACTCCACTTTTTCCACAAAGATACCATCCTGATGACCTGATTCATTAAAGAACCAGATACCGAGCGGGTAGTCTTCCAGCGAAACCAGGTACATGGTGCCTTCACTAAACTCTTCGATTGCCAGTACCACGCCCGGTCGACGAGGACCGCCGTCCGTTTTGACTGTGACCCGATCATTCACCTTCATAGTTTTCCTCCTGTGGCTTTGTGCCAGTGTAGAACAAATTCCTTTTTCTGGCAGCGCTCTGCACGCGCGATTGCGGGTTTTATCGACGGTCTATACTTAAGTTGTGCGTATCTGATGTTTGGGTACGCTCCCCCGGTATCCTTAACGGTTGAGAGGTATGAGGATGAAAACCGCGAAAGAGTACAGCGATACGGCCAAACGTGAAGTCAGCGTCGATGTCGACGCGCTGCTAAAGGCAATCAACGAAATCTGCGAGAGTGAAATTCATCGCAGCCAGGATGACCCGGAGCGCGTTAGCGTCGACGGCCGAGATTACCATACATGGCATGAACTGGCCGACGCGTTCGAGCTTGATATCCATGACTTTAGCGTATCGGAGATCAATCGCTGACTGAGGGCGAAAAAAATCCCGGCCCTTATCGGGTCGGGATCAAGCTTGCTTATGCAAGAAGCACTTGTAAATTCGTTACACCAGAAAATCTGATGTGAACCAAACCTTATCTGCAATTTTTTTGCCTGACAAGTAAATAATTCTCACCAAAATGATAAATATAACTAATGGGTGAGAGATCACCAGGTTACGGTCGAGTCAAATGTTCAGGCATCCTGACAGAGCTGTCTTCGCTCGCCCGGCACCACCAGTTCATCTTCACGGAATGCTTCCCGTTTAACGCCAAAGCCGTCGTACCAGCGACACTCCACCATTCCGCTGGCATACCCGGTAACGATCATACGTGGGCCACCCTCTTTGGAGGTGACTTCCTCACTGACAGAAAAGACCATACCTGCCTCCTGTATCAAGAGAAACCTTTACACCTTAGATGACAAAGAGGCGTTTTGCATAATCAGTCCTGTAACAATTAGTGCGAAACTCCGCGCAGTCTGGCGACAGCTTTCACCAGCAGAACGACAATCCCACCGATGATAAAGCCGAGCACCAGGTTAAGCAGGGTCGGAAGCATTAGCGAAATCAATGTACTTTGCTGTTGAGCAAAATGTTCAATCGCATGATGCAGCGGTGATATTCCGTGTACCACAATACCGCCCCCCACCAAAAACATCGCCAATGTACCGACCACAGAAAGTGTTTTCATCAGCCAGGGGGCAACCACCAGCAACCCTTTCCCCAGCGACTGGGCAAGTTGGCTACGTTTTTCTGCCAGCCAGTACCCGATGTCGTCAAGCTTAACGATAATCCCGACCAGGCCATACACGCCCACGGTCACCACTAACGCGATACCCGATAACACCAACACCTGATTCAGCAAAGGTGCATCCGCTACAATACCCAGCGTAATCGCAACAATCTCGGCAGACAAAATGAAGTCAGTACGTATTGCCCCTTTGATTTTATCTTTCTCAAAGGTGAGTGGATCCTGTGCGGCCAGAGCAGCCAGACGCTGCTGACGCTCTTCCGGGCTTTCTTTGTGCTTACGCGCCTCCAGGGTATGCAGAACCTTTTCTACCCCTTCAAAACAGAGAAACGCCCCACCTACCATTAATAAGGGGGTGATCGCCCAGGGAATAAATGCGCTTATCAATAGCGCCAACGGTACAAGGATAACTTTGTTTACAAACGACCCCTTCGCCACGCTCCAGACCACCGGGAGTTCACGGTTCGCCCGCACGCCCGATACCTGCTGCGCATTAAGCGACAGATCATCTCCCAGCACGCCCGCGGTTTTTTTCGCGGCCAATTTTCCCATCACTGATATATCATCCAGCAGCGTGGCGATATCATCGAGTAAGGTTAGTAAGCTACTTCCTGCCAAAATTTTGACCCTCAATATTATTTTTTTGCAGTCATAAGTATGAAGTAAAACACGCCATGCTGAAACTGACCTTTCTGGTCAACAAGTTTTTAACATCGACACGTAATTATAAATCTCGCCAGTAAGATAGTTTTGACGTTTACTATGTTGCACCTTTTTATTTCTACCGTGAGGGATTATGCGTTTCAGGCAATTGTTACCGCTTTTCAGTGCGCTATTCGCGCTGTACATCATTTGGGGTTCCACGTACTTCGTTATTCGCATTGGTGTTGAAAGCTGGCCGCCGTTAATGATGGCAGCCGTACGTTTTCTCTCTGCGGGAATTTTGTTAACAAGTTTTTTACTTATTCGCGGGCATAAGCTCCCCCCCTTACGCTTAATCCTGAACGCCGCGTTAATTGGTATCCTGCTGCTGGCTGTGGGTAATGGACTGGTCACCGTCGCAGAACATCAAAATGTCCCTTCCGGTATTGCCGCCGTGGTGGTCGCCACCGTCCCGCTATTTACGCTGTGTTTTAGCCACTTTTTTGGCATCAAAACGCGCAAACTGGAATGGTTGGGAATAGCGATTGGGCTCGCAGGGATCATCATGCTGAACAGCGGGGGCAATTTAAGTGGCAATCCGTGGGGCGCTATTTTAATCCTGATCGGTTCGATAAGCTGGGCGTTTGGCTCGGTGTACGGTTCACGCATTACGCTGCCCGTTGGCATGATGGCCGGAGCCATTGAAATGTTAGCAGCCGGTATTGTGCTGATGTGCGCATCGATACTCTCCGGGGAAAAACTGACCACCATGCCAACATTTTCAGGCTTTATGGCGGTGGCTTACCTGGCCCTGTTTGGCTCCATTATTGCCATTAATGCGTATATGTTCTTGATCCGCAATGTCAGCCCGGCGCTAGCCACCAGCTACGCCTACGTCAATCCGGTTGTTGCGGTGCTGTTAGGTACCGGTCTGGGGGGAGAAAGACTGGCCCCTATCGAATGGCTGGCGCTCGGAGTGATCGTGTTTGCTGTGGTGCTGGTAACGTTGGGGAAATACCTGTTCCCTGTTAAAGCGGATGTCGTCGCGAGTTCGTCGGAAAAAACATTACAGTAAATGAATACCGAGAGTGTCGATCTGCGCGGTGTCGCCACCGCCGCAGATCCACTCGATGACACGTTCAGATAACGCTTCATCATCCAGCTTTTCGCGACCACGCAGGGCGCACTCCCAGACAATCAGTACGCGCCAGCCAAGAGCCTGCAATTTTTCACAATCCCGCGCATCGCGTTGGACATTTTTGCCTATTTTTTCCAGCCAGAATTCCGTTCGTGTCGCGGGTACTTTAAACAAATAGCAATTGTGGTGGTGCCAGAAACAACCGTGAGTAAAAATCACACAATGATAATCATCCACCACAAAATCGGGGCGACCGGGTAACGTCGCATCCTGCACGCGAAACGTTACCCCCTGCTCTGTCAGCACGCTGGCAAGGCGTTTTTCAATTGCGGTATCGCGGGTGGCTATCGCCCGCATATTTTTACTGCGTGTTGCTTTATCGTGAACGTCTGCCATGCAGGTTCTCTTTCTCGCGAATAGCAACTGCCTGCCTGATTTTTGGCTCCAGCAGCCTGGCCACCGCCGCAAATGCCGGAACGATCACCGAATTACCAAACTGGCGATAAGCCTGAGTATCTGACACGGGGATCCTGAACTGATAGCCTTGCGGAGATTCAAACCCCATCAGGCGCGCGCACTCTCTGGGCGTAAGTCTGCGTGGGCGGTGTCGCTGATTCTGCGGATCGTCAAAATCTTTTTCACCCAGCGCCATATCCCAGCCACGGTCAATCAGGATCTCCGCCCCATCCTTATAATAACGCGCAGATAATGTGCGCGTTACGCTATCAGGGTTACCGGGATACACCATGCCATAGCCAAATCCATTTCCCCGCGCCTGATGCTTTTTCGCATAGCGGTAGAGGTATTTCCACAGCACCGGCGTCAGCACATATTTCGCATCGACGGTCGGCTCAAGCAGTTCCGCCAGCGTAGTACGCCGCTGCGGATAACGCGTGACAATATCCCGCAGCGTGAAGTCTGATTTCAAATTCAGATCGCGTCGGAAACCGACAAGCACGATACGTTCGCGATGTTGAGGCAAAAAATGTTGCCCATCGATAATTTTCGGATCATCCGGACCGTTATCTGCCGCATCTGCCACGTCATAACCCAGCTCGTCCAGCGTCTGCATAATGATGCTAAACGTTTTGCCCTGATCGTGACTCTTCAGGTTTTTGACGTTTTCGAGCACAAATATTGCTGGTCGACGAGCGTCGATAATGCGCACCACGTCAAAAAAGAGTGTGCCTTGTGTATCGCAGGCAAAACCGTGGGCCCGCCCTAACGCATTTTTCTTTGACACTCCGGCCAGGGAGAAGGGCTGACAAGGAAATCCCGCCAGCAGTACATCATGTTCTGGAATGTGCTGGCGAATATGTTCTGCCGCCTGCTGGTCGCTCACCCCATCCTGATGGCTCAGCGTGACATCACGAATATCTTCATTAAAGTGATGCTGGAAGGGATCGCAATAGTTGTTCGCTTTGTAGGTGCGCACCGCATGCTTGTTCCACTCGCTGGTAAACACGCACTGCCCACCAATTGCCTCAAAGCCGCGACGAATCCCGCCAATGCCGGCAAACAGATCGATAAATCGAAAGGCATAATGCGGATGATGCGCAGGTGGCGTCGGCAGTAAGGAATTCAGATAAGTAAACTCATTGTCGCTGAGGCGATGCCATGTTTCGTTCGCCACCACTCGCTTAAAGATGGCCGGACTCCAGCGGTTCTCGCCAACACCGTTCAGATAAGCAACCAGGGTTTTCACGTCATATATTTCAAGCAACTTAGCCAAAATCACCTGCGCGGCGGCCTTGTTATCATCTGTCATCGGGTTCATGGAGCCTGCTACTGAAAAATTATCCTGCATACATTTAACCGGCCGAAATGGATAACCGACAGATTAACATAAAATAGTGCGGTTGACGTTGCGGCTGTGCTGGCGACTAACGTGCTTTAAAGGGTTGAATCGCGTCAAGATCCAGCATTTCATACTCTCCTTTTAACTCCGCACTCAGCTTCGCCATATACGTCAGTAAGAAGTCAGCATTATGCTGCGCTAAATGTCGTCCTTGTTCAGTTTGCATCGTCGACGGCAACGTCAATAACTTGGTCTGGAAGTGATCGAGCGCGTACTGTTTGTCGTCAAGGCCACGCTGGCGGGCAAACGGATCTTCCGCATCAAATAGCGCCACGCCTAACACACCAGACACAGCAAATACGCGCGCTAGACCGATAGCCCCCAGCGCCTCAAGCCGGTCCGCATCCTGCACGATTTTCGCTTCAAGGGTTTCTGGTGCAATTTTGGCGCTAAAACTGTGCGCCTCAATGGCATGGCACACGGCAGGTATTCTTTGTTGTGGAAAATCCGGAAAATCGCGCATCAAAATGCGACGCGTTTCCAGAGCTGCCAGTACCGACGAACGATGACGCTCAGGATGGTTCTTTGGCAGGCTGACGAGATCATGGAAGTAGCACGCGGTCAGCACCACTAGCCAGTCTACAGTAGCATCTGTACTCAGCTTTTGCGCCGTCATCCACACACGACGAAAGTGAAAGATGTCATGCGCAGCATCTTGTCCGGAATGGTTATCAGCTAACCAAGCTTCAAATTGCGACTGCCAGTCGTGCAGTTTCATGCTATCTCCCTTTGTAGAAAGAAAATCACCTTAGCAACAATTTTCATTGCAAACCACTGCCTGCCCCATTACATAATTAATTTTTATTATCACACCGAAAACAAAATTCACATGAATTTATAAAAACCATAATCTCAACATCAACAACTATATTATATGAATAACAAAAACAAATACTCCACACAAATAAAATTCAAGTTTCAAATAAATAATCCGATATACATAAGATATTGATTAAAAATAATTTATGTGACAAATAACAATTTAACTAACATATATTTATAGTTATAAAAACACACCAATGAAATATTTAGAAATATTTTAAATACATTTGTTACATGTTATATTTTAAATTAAATGAACTTCATGGATAGTATCCAAATGTAGTTTCTTGGATAGTACTACATATTCATTTTAATTATCATGCAAAGGGAATACATAATGAAAAGAAAAGTATTGGCACTGCTTCTCCCTGCTTTATTAGCTGCAGGCGCAGCAAATGCGGCTGAAATCTATAATAAAAACGGCAATAAACTGGATCTGTACGGAAAAGTCGATGGTCTGCGTTATTTCTCTGATGATGCAGGCAGCGACGGCGACATGACCTATGCGCGTCTGGGCTTTAAGGGCGAAACGCAGATCAACGATATGCTGACTGGCTATGGTCAGTGGGAATATAACATTCAGGCCAACGGTACCGAAGGTGACAAAGGCGATTCATGGACTCGTCTGGCCTTTGCCGGTTTAGGTTTTGGTCAAAACGGTACTTTCGACTACGGTCGTAACTACGGCGTCGTGTACGACGTTGAGGCCTGGACCGATATGCTGCCAGAATTCGGTGGTGATACCTACACTCAGACCGACGTTTACATGCTGGGCCGTACCAACGGCGTTGCTACCTATCGTAATAAAGGCTTCTTTGGTCAGGTTGATGGCCTGAACTTTGCCCTGCAATATCAGGGGAATAATGAAGGTAGCAGCGTAGGTCAGGAAGGTTCTGGTAATAGTGAAAACCGCAAACTGGCGAAAGAAAACGGTGACGGTTTCGGTATGTCCACCTCCTATGACTTCGACTTCGGTTTAAGCCTCGGCGCGGCATACTCCAGTTCTGATCGTACTAACAACCAGGTCGCTGAAGGTCGCAATGATCGTAGCTACACCAGTAAATATGCTGGTGGTGAAACAGCAGATGCATGGACTATTGGCGCGAAATATGACGCTAACAACGTATACCTTGCTGCAATGTATGCCGAAACCCGCAATATGACTGCTTATGGTGATGACAAAGGCGGTATCGCCAACAAAACGCAGAACTTTGAAGTTGTTGCACAATACCAGTTTGACTTTGGTTTGCGCCCGTCCGTTGCATTCCTGCAATCTAAAGGTGTCGACTTAGGTGGCTGGGATCACCATAGCAATGGCACCCCACGCTACACCGACAAAGATCTGGTCAAATATGTTGAAGTGGGTATGACTTACTACTTCAACAAAAACATGTCCACCTACGTTGATTATAAAATCAACTTGCTGGACGAAGACGACAGCTTCTATGAAAGCAATGGTATCGCAACTGACGACATCGTTGCCGTTGGTTTAGTCTATCAGTTCTAATTACGACAAAAATACGCAAGCCCGCTTCATACCAAGCGGGCTTTTTCACCGCACAGGGATAAGCTCTGCTAACAGCGCCAGATATCCGACACTCTTTTAGAATTAATGCGGGGAAGATTTTGAAAAAATATTGATAACCAGAACCCCAGCGCAAATCAGGAACATGCCTGCGATCGCCGGGAAATCCAGCTTTTGCCCACTTACCAACCAGCCCAAAAGGCTGATTAATACGATTCCAGCACCTGACCAAATTGCGTATGCAATACCCGTTGGAATCGTCGACAGCGTCTGAGCGAGAAGATAAAAAGCAGTGCAGTAGCACACAATGGTTGCGACAGATGGCCATAGACGTGTAAATCCGTCAGAGAACTTCATCAGGGTTGTACCTATTACTTCAGCTACAATGGCCCCGGCAAGGAAAATGTATGAATTCAAAATCTGGCCCCATGTGACAATCTAAGATAATTATCGTATCACAAAGGGTTAAGTGAGTTTATCCAAAACAAGTCGTGGGCATAACCCCAACAAATATTGCAATCTTGTCACCGTCTTGTGCGTCCGCTCATCGCTCAAAGATAACTGTCAGATTTATTCTCGAGGCTTGTTGCTAATTTCTCTGACGGCCTGGTTTCTGGGGCTATCTTCTTCTAGCATAAAAGCCAAAATAACTTTAGCTACCCTGCCCCTGGTTTAACTTTGAGCCGCAGGAAAAAAACTTGATAGAAACGAGAAAGGACAAACAACTATTCTCAGATCACAAAACTGAACGCCAGGTTGCGGTTTATGACAGAAAAGTGAAAATTTCCCCCACACTGGATCTTCCAGTATTGGGCAAATCAGAACATGATGATGGCGAGCTTTATACTAAGCGAATATATCAACACTATACCAAGTGTGACATGCGTCGTTGAAAGGAATTGAGCTAAGTGTTTGAATAGTGGCGGAGAGAGGGGGATTTGAACCCCCGGTAGAGTTGCCCCTACTCCGGTTTTCGAGACCGATTTCATTGGTAATATTTTCAATAACTTAACTTTTCTCACTGGTATATCCGCAATATTTCTACATCATAAAATTCAACTAGTTACTCGTTTATCTGTACTTAATATACCAACACTTTCTGAGCTAATACCTATACTTCCAAGTACAACCTGGAGGTGAAAATGTGTGGAAGATTTTCCCAGTCAATGACGCGTGAAGACTATCTCGCCCTGCTCTCAGAAGAAGCTGGACGCGACATTCCATACGATCCAGAACCCATAGGACGTTTCAACGTAGCGCCTGGCACCAAAGTTCTGCTTCTGAGCGAACGTGATGAACAACTGCACCTTGACCCTGTCATTTGGGGATATGCCCCTAGGTGGTGGGATAAACCACCGCTAATTAATGCTCGCTCTGAAACTGCGGCCACCAGCAGAATGTTTAAACCACTCTGGCAACATGGCCGGGCAATTTGTTTTGCTGATGGCTGGTACGAATGGAAAAAGGAAGGCGACACGAAACAACCCTACTTCATTCATCGGGCCGATGGTCAACCGATATTCATGGCGGCTATTGGCAGCACACCATTTGAGCGTAGAGATGAAGCTGAAGGATTTCTGATAGTGACGGCTGCTGCCGATAAAGGGCTGATAGATATTCACGATAGGCGACCGCTGGTACTGTCACCGAAAGCCGCACGCGAATGGATGAGGCTGGATGTTGGAGGAAAAGAAGCAATTGAGATTGCATCCGACTTTATCATTCCGACTGATAAATTTATATGGCACGCCGTGACGCGTGCCATTGGGGATGTTAAGAATCAAGGACCAGAATTAATAGAAGCTTTGCGTTGATGTACGAAGCGACAGAGAAAAAAACATCTGCTTTGAGCGAAGAGTGGACATTGCAGATTCAATACAAAGATAGTAGATTTATAATGGTGCATAATTAATCACTAATCATTAGCACCACCATAGCTTTATTAACAATCAGTTTGAATTGTTTCTTTTTCGGCAAGCTCATCTACTAACTTTCTAAAATCAATAATTTTTACTGATGCTATTGATTTAGATTCTAAGTTATTAATTTCATCTTGATCATACTTATCCCCTTCAAGGGTTTTAATATTGCTAATTACAATTTCCTTAGATGTTGATGCCATGTTTTTAATCAACAAAAGTGATTTTAAAGCCGTAATAAATCTAGAGCGATCTTTACATAATAAACCATGTGCCAGTAATATATCGGCCATTCTTAAATATGTAACATTTGAATCATCAAACCCAATAACCTTGGATATTTCAGGCAGCCCGAGTCGAGCAGTTATGTAGAACATGAAATCTTGCTTATAATAAGAAACAGGTTTCGAAAACCTTCCCAAAAATAGTATAGACATAATGAAAACAGCAATGCCGGCAAGTATCCCACCAGATATTGAATTATCTTTTTTAGAATCAGCATCTTTAGTTATTGTACCAAGAATTTCTTCGCTTCTTAAAGTAAAATCAGGATTAATATTACTTGTATCGCTAGATAACAAAGCAGAGATTACAAATTGCTCATTAGGGTGCATTTTCTGCAGTTCTATTTTCAAGGTATCACTTAAAGATGATACTTTCGGCTCTAACCCTCTGAGGTCATATAATTTATATGCTTGAACAACTCCTTTATTTACACTTAAATCCGCAGATATTTTAGTAAGGTAGCGCTTTCCACTATTTTTAATAGTAATTGATACTATTCTTTGAAAACTATCGGATGCTTGTATTTCAGGCCCATTAGTTACTGAGTATGTAAGCTCCGCCTTTGGCTCCACAGCAATATCATATAGTTTTGGTAACACAGAGAAAAAACCGGCTATCAGTGCTGGGGTTAATGCGTATAGAAAAACTTGTTTCCACTCAATTTTCAAAACTCACTCCTGTTCACATTAATACTGGTTACATTATTAACGTATAAATACAAGATAAAAATAATGAAATTAAACCCTACGACTTCACTATCATTAGATTTACAATCTCTATCATATCAGAAATGAAAAAACCAGTTAATCAATTTTGAGCATAACTAATTAAATCTAAAAAAACTGAACTGCCCAAGTATTAAACAATTTCTGGTTGCGAATTTAGGTCCACTCTTGACACATAGTTGCCATTGAGATAGTTGCGTACCATCATGGGGTGTCGGGGGTCGGAGGTTCAAATCCTCTCGTGCCGACCAAAAACTCCTTTAAGAACCAGCCTTTACGGCTGGTTTTTTTATGCCTGCCTTTTGCACGGGGAAACTTTGGGGAATTACTGGGGAGAAACCCCGCCCAAATTAGAATTCGCCTGGCAGGATAGCAGCTGTGTGTAGTCGATGATGAAAAGACGGGGTCTGGTGACATCAACAGACCCCGTAATTACACAGCAATGCATATTGGATACGCTTTATCCCTAGCGAGGGGGTAACTTTATAGTCATTACAAAGATGGTTGTCATTAAATCTTTGTGATTGATATCTAATATTTTTAACTTAAATTCCAACAAAGTAATGAGTGGTTAAATAGCCACCAAACAAGCATAATTATCCTTCCTCATGGATACGTTTTTATCTACATAACCGGGCAGTCATCAAACTCCGCGTTCCTGGCATCATTAATGATGTACGTGATCACTCCGAATATAGCGGGCGCAGAACTGTAACCGTCATCATCTGCTGGCAGCGCCTCCCTTCTCCCGTTCTCCAGATTAACCAGGTGGGGCTGAGGATGAGTCCGATATCTCTTGATCCTGAATTCTCCGTCTATCGCGCATATCAGCAGCGAGCCATCACAGGGAGAAAGTGACGCATCAACAACAAGTAGCGCCCCCTGGATTATCCCTTCCCTGAAATGTGAACGCGATGCCCGCATGAAATAAGTCGCTGCGGGCTGACTGATTAGCTGCTGATCGAGGGAGATCCTTGTTTCAACGTAATCTGCCGCAGGTGAAGGAAAGCCCATGGCTATAGCCCTCCGTTTGGATTGAACAGCTGAAAAGTACGGTTCTCGCCTTCCTGCGTTGATACATCGCGGAATGTTGTCACATACCACTCGATCCATTCGTTGGCCTGCTTCATCGTCCAGTTCCAGTTAACCTTGCTCAGTTCCTGGACAAACCGTTGCGTGGTGACGGTCTTCCGGCCATTTGGTTCCTGCTGTATCGAAGCATACCAGGCTATTTCAGTATCGCTGCGTCGTGACATCATCACGCCCTCTCTTGAATACCGGATAAAAACACAGTATAAATACTGTATATCCATCCAGTAAAGGAGCAATGAGTAATGTTCGTGGAACTCGTTTATGACAAAAGAAATTTTGATGGGCTGCCCGGTGCAAAAGATATCATTCTGGGCGAATTGACCAAGAGGGTTCACCGGATCTTCCCCGATGCGGATGTTCGGGTAAAACCGATGATGACACTGCCGGCGATCAACACTGACGCCAGCAAGCATGAGAAGGAACAGATAAGTCGTACTGTTCAGGAAATGTTTGAAGAGGCGGATATGTGGCTGGTTTCAGATTAAACATATTAAGTCGCCATACTGGACAAGAACAGCCCGTTGTTACTGGAAATCCTCTTGGACTGTATGCAATTACACGATGATTTCCTACTCCAGCATGGTAAAATAAAAAGCCGAAGAAGGTCATCAGCTTCGTAAGAAGTTTAAATTGGATTAAGTTTTTAACTCAAGGATGCATTTAATGGATACCCCTTTCTTGTTAAGCGTCATAATCCCCTGCTACAACTGCCAAGATTACATTTATGAATGTTTGCAATCTGTATCATCACAAATAGATGATAGTGTTGAGATCATTGTGATTAATGATGGGTCGACGGATAATTCCCTTAAAGAAATAGAATCATTCATAAGTGAAAATAAAAACAAATCGATTAAATTAATAACCCAAACAAACCAAGGGGTGTCTGCAGCCAGAAATGCAGGTATTGATGTATGTTCAGGTAAGTATTTAGCATTTTTAGATGGTGATGATCTTTGGGATTCAACATTCTGGGAAAAGATCACCCCAACGCTAAAGCTTAATGATATTGATTTAATTGAGTTTAATGCGAATAGATTTTATGACGACAACAAGGAAAAAGTAACAGAAGTATCAATCGTATCTACAAACGAGACTTTGACAATAGATTCAATAAGTAATCTTCGTGAAACATTTTTAAAAAATGAATGGTTCCCATGGGCAAGAGTTTACAAAAGATTTATATTTAATACGTTAAGATTTCCAGTTGGCAGACATTACGAAGATATAGCATTAATACCCAAAACATATCTTCTATCAAAAAAAATTAAACGTATGACCGATACCCTTGTTTTATATCGAGTACGAAAAAATAGTATAACTAACGCACCTCAAAAAAAAGATATCGATGATATAATATGTGCCATGGGAGTTTTCAATGAATTACTTAATAAAAAAGGCAAGAGCGAAATTGAGACTATAGCACCCTCTGTTCATCAGACATATAGTCTAGCCAAAAGAATAAGTACAAAAATTAATGGTTATTGCTCCTTTAACGAAGAACAAATCCATTATATAAAAAAGGCAGTTACCCCATTCTCTGGCACACAAAAATTTAGCAAGAGAATTAATTTGTTATTTATTCGAGAATACTGCCTCATAAAGAAGATTAAATATCAGCTTAGATCTGATCGAACCAAAGTATAAACAATATGCAGCCTATTTTTGGCTGCTTTCTGAAGGATTTAGCATCCCTAAGCCCCACCATTCAACTATGATTTAACCACTTATACTTTGTTCTGCAGGTTGCTCAGGCCAGTTAATATCAGGTGTGTCATTTGGATTTATTCGGTTAAGTAAAACACGGTATTTTTTCCATGCCAGTAAAAGTGCCGCTTCCGCTTCTGTTGCAATATCAAGATCAACTGCGTCCTGTACAGGAGCGATTTTTGAGGCGGCCAGAGCCAGTAGGTTTTCTTTTTGTTGTGTTGCCTGAGTAATCTGCGCTGTTTTTTCTGCATCAGCATCATGCACCCACTTTTTCCCGTCCCACTTAACAAAATGGCCTTCAGGAGCAACGGAAACGACATCATCAGGCAACTTCCCTAACTGGTTAATTGTGATACTTTCCCCCGTGTGGATATTGTAGACAATCTTCCCTCGATGGTCTTCTGCGAGTGACCATTTACCAGACTCATAATCAAACACAGCGACAAATCCATCTTTCGCAGCTGGTGGTGCTATGTCAGTACTGTAAGCAGGCAAACCAGTATTTGCTGGGATATATCCATCTCCCTTACCGATAAATTCATTTGTGGAAGATGATAGATTGTAAATAGTAATAGTGCGATTGGTGTTGCTCATTTTAAAAGTCATTATAAAACTCCATTGTAGGATGAATAAACAGCATTCTGTCTTCCAAGAGCATACTGCCAGTTAATACAGGATGACGGGGTTATAATACTGCACCACGCAAGTTTCATTTGTGCTGCTACACTGTCAGGCGATACCTGCCCACATCCTGCCCCCATAGCAGGGAAAACAACACGCCCAATTTTATTGTGTTCAGATTGTGTTTTGTTGTGGTGATATACAGCAAGCAATGCTGCCCGTGTAGCAAGGTAAACTGCATCAGTGCCGCTGATAATCAAAGGCACACGCATCGTAGGAGCATGAACCAGCCAAGGATGTTTATGATCTCCACTCCCAATAATAAAAGCAGAACCAACAGGCTGCTCCCCCAAATACTCATTAACAATATGCTGCTGAACCCTGCTCATCAGCTGTTTGCCATAAAACGCTGTAATAGCTGCATCGACACCGCCATCCATCAGTCCAAAAGAGTTAGCAGCGCTGACCATGCAGTCAAAGTCTGGAATTGTTTCAAAAGGCTTGCTGATAATTTCTACATTTTCATCATCATAAAAATGCCGCTCAAATGCTTTCGCGATTTCAGGAACAGGAGCTGAAAGAATTAATTTTATCATGCAAGCCTCACTATATAATTAAATGCAGTATTTTTTACGGTGTTTTCCGCATGCCCTGACGGTGAAACTGTTACACCATGGCTGTGCGCGCCAATATAAACAGAGTGGGCATGTGCCCCAATGCCAACAATATGACTATGCGCACCTATATAAACGTTGTGTGCATGAGCACCATTGGTGGAGGTAGTTCGTGTAACAGAGCCCATATTTTCATTGCCTCCTGGAAATCCCCAACCTGCTTTCCATTCCAGGAATGTGTAATTGTGCGCATGATTACCCTGAACATCGGTTGTTTTTGTTCCGTAATCAAAACCTGTTGTTTCTTTGTTTCCGTAATCAAATCCGGTGGTGTCTCGGTTTCCGAGGTCGGTGCTTGCGACCGTTGCGCCGTGGTCGTGTGACTTAATACCATCAAGCTCTTGTGACAATACTGCACGACCATCAGGCTTACCTTTAATCGTTTGACCTCGCATATCAGGGATGATCCCGGACGGATACGCTACAGCCAGTAGTGGATAGGCAGACTTATCAAATGGCTGCCCCTGCATAATGGCGTGGTTAGCAGGTGGGGTATCTGAAGGCCAGGGAATGGGGGCACCCACCGGATAAGATACAGGCGGGGGATTTGCGGTGTTAAAATCCCGTCGCCAGCCCGGCAAATAGTCATCACCATGATTGATGTAAGTAAATTGAGCATTGGTAACTCCGCTTGTTGCGGCTGTTGGTGTAGTTACTCGAATGGTCATCGCACCACGAACGCCCATAACCTCAACAACCGCACCGGCTATCCGTTACCCCATCTTCCCCGCCGCTGTCGACAGCCATTGCAAGAATGGGCATCCGTCGTGAAGGGTCTGACTGCAATGCATAGGTTTTTTCGAGGACATCCGTGATGAGCAGTTGCCAGTCTTCCGGATAGGATCCGGGATGCACCTGCTGTGCCTCACCATTTTCATCACAACGCAGGGACTGGCGGATGTTATAGCGGTCCACCAGCCAGCGTTCGCCGTTTTCACCGTACCCGATGATCTGGACGACAAAACGGCGCTTCTTCCCACCCTGCACATCCACCGACGCCAGAAGAAAACGGACTTTCGGCGGCACAAGTCGTTTGCCATAATTTTCTGCCCGCAGCATCAACACGTCAGCACGTCGCTGCTCACTGGCTGCACGGGGAAGATAAGGAAGCCCCCAGTCAGTATTAATTACGGTCTTGAGCGTTTCTTCGCTTCCGGTGGCCTCATAGTCCTGTTCCGCCGTCAGTAATTTGTAGACCAGTTGCGCCCATGTCTGGTATGCCGCCGCTGGTCCCTCCATCCAGAACGAGGCAATGCGCGAGCGTCGGGCTTCTTCGGTGATGTTGCCCTCACGGTCGATAGTTTGTCCCTCTCTCAACCAGACACCCTTTCCGTTCAGTTCCCGCTTCCTGTCGGCGGTAATCATGCCGCTACAATGCGGACAATCAATATGCGCCGCTTCACTGGCCTTTACCGGGTCAGACGTTTCCCGGTAGCCTGTCATCGCCTCCATGGCTGGTTGAAAGTATTCCCCGCAATGTGGACATGGCCAGTACCAGCGGCGACGATCGCCGCGGTTATATAAAGACAGGATCCCGGTCGTGGGAGGGGCTTCGTGAGGTGACTTTTTCCGCCACTTCGTATTGGTGATTTCCCTGCCCGGTGAACTCTCGACCAGCGTCATCCCCGCCGACATAAAGGTGGTGGTACGTTTTGAAGCAAGCGAAAATCCATCCCCTTCCCCGTCGATATCTTCCGGGAAGCGATCGTAATCCGTCAGCGCCACACACTTAAAATCTGAGGATGACATGATGTTGATAGACGGCCAGCCTATCTTCAGGTAGTTCCCGGCAAGGAAAGTCCGGTCATGCACGTTGTTGTCATTGCGTGAGGGACTCAGCCGGCATGCCACTTCCGGGCTGACACGAAATGTTCGGGCCAGACGTTTTTTGGAGTGTTCGCGCGCTTTCTCTTCCGTCATCTGAATGATGAGCATGTCAGACGGATCGCAGACAACGTTGTACACCACCCAGCCATCAATCAGACCAATGGTTTTACCCGTTCGGGCAGGGCCAACAAAAATGACAGCATCATATTCGCGTGATGCCAGGCAGTTCATCGGCTCCACAACATAAGGGGCAAGATTAGGATCCCACTCAACGGAGTTACCCACACCGACCGGAACACGCATATATTTATGTACGGCTTCGGCTACAGGCATTCGGCGCGGTGCTCTGATGATCCCGGCAGTGTTTTTTCTTAGCTCCGCCGCCGTGGCCTGTCGCATGGCTTACTCCTCTTCTGGCGAACTGTCCTCCTGTTCCGGTGTATCTGCCTGCTCAACCTTCAGGGCTATCTGATCTCGCAGGTCATCAATGACTTTTTGCACCCGAACGACAGCTGCAGGCGTCATCGCGCAATCACGTTCAAGAATATCCGGCAGCGTTTCCAGCACCTGAACGACGGCTTTTGCCATCGATGAAAATTCTCGGGTCACTGTCGATGCCGGGATTAACTCACCTGTTTCCTGCTGGAATTTAAGCCTCTCGCGTTCAGACTGAAACCATGCCTTACGATCCGGCGGTAACATCTTATCGATATCCACCAGCTCGGGTGCCGTGGTCCGGCCCAGCAGTTCCCGGAGAATATCGACAACAGAATAAAGCTTGAGACGAGAATTACTGCCCGGAGCAGGCTCAACGTTATTCAGCCTGCTGGAGATCGTCTGACGATGAAGATCGGTCACCGCTGCCAGCTGATTGATATTGAGGCGAAGGTTTTTCAGTTCGTTATCCATGATGATGAACAATATTTAACCATTTCGACATCGTGAATAATTTCACGACTGAAATATCAA
>NZ_JAOWEQ010000030.1:0-5265 GCF_030336505.1 Citrobacter sp. Cf116
TATGTTGAAACCAGCTTTTCTTCATAACGCACCTCTGGATGCGGCAAAAAGAAAATCGCTGGCGTTGGTTAACGTCAGTACGCGGGATTGCTTGAATTGATCTTGCGCCATGGGGCTTTCTCCTGTGGCGCAGCAGGTATAGGTTGTTCAGGCCTATGACGGGAGTGTAACAGAATTCTGGGTAACGCGATAACCAGCCCTTTCCAGCATCTGAGTAAACAACGTTGGTGTACCAATAATTTCATCATCCTGAAGAGGCATGAAAGACACCATGCTGCCGCGCCGGTACATCAGGGCACGCTCACATTCTGGAAATGATTGCAGTCTGGCAACGATGACCCCATCGTGACATCTGATGACTGCGTAGCCTTTTTTGGGCAATTCTACTTTTTCTTTCACTTAAACTCCCCCATGCAAACGGGATCAAAGTAACACCCAAAATAATTAATAAAACCAGTCGTCAGCGCTTTCCCAGATATCCTGGAGGATTGATTCAATTTTCTTTTTGTCGTCCTTGTCACCGCCAAAAACACTTAACCCATCTGAACCGGCACGGCGGATTGTGAGCCTGCAATTGTCATAGTGATCATTCAGACGCTTAAGCAATTCTTTCTCCAGTGCTGGTACCGCGCCTTTAGGAAGTTCTTTCATGCGATCAATGGTTAATTCAACTTTCATAATGGCCCCCATTGCATATACTGTGTTTTTATACAGTATACCTATGCGCGGAAATGATCAACGATTTAAGAGCACAAATTGTTAATTTCCTGTCAGTAGTAAAAAAAGAAAACCCGACGTAGTGGGTTGAATTAGCAGTGTTATATTAAGCGGCAATTTCTTTCTGCCGGCACAATCCCGAGAGATTCGCCCTCTGTATCGCATCATCAATGAGCACCTGTATGACCATGAGGCAAAGCGTTATCCAACTTGCATTCATCTTTTTCAATCAGCAAAGGAGTGGTTAGTGCTGTGAGTGGGCTTTGTTCACTTCATGGTAGATAAATCAGCTATGGATAAGTGATAAGAGGTGAAATCAATCCGAATTAACAACCTGAAGCACATGAATCGGAACACAGATATTAAAATCCTAAAGTCTAGTAACAAATAGCCGATATGAGATATTGCTTATCAGTTTAAAAATCATCTATTGAAAAAATGGGGGGAGGCGTTGAAGCGAGTAGAGCGCGATTTTATCTGTCTGTTTAATTGTGTGTGGTATCAAGATTTCCCTGTGTTCAAAGGTGAATATATCAACCGTTCCAACTGGACCATTCATGTTGGCCTGGTCATGCGCGAGTGTGCAAAGTTAATGGGCGCAAGAACATTTTTTGAACAGGGCGGGCGTACCGATGCGGTCCTACAATATCCAGACAATCAAATTTTAACCTATGTTGAGTGGGAGTATAATCAGGCAGACAGAGATAGCGTTAACGAGTTAGACAAACTGCTTGAAAAAAACGACAAGTGCTATTTCTCCACATTCATCTCATATTGTCAGCATGAAAACATCAATATTGTTATTGAAAAAGCAAGTAGAATATGGAGTGAAGCAAGCAGGCCTTTGATTTTTTTTCTTATCACCTATGAGCCTCAAACGAAAAAACGCCGCCATTTTTTAGAACTCAGAACTTATTTTTTCTCAAACGGCAAAAGAAAACTAGTTCGCAAACAACCTGCGCTTCCATGGGATATTGAGCAACGAAAATACAATGTCGAAGAAGATGCAGGATAGAAGAGACATAAGGTTTTCACGACAGTCTCGTTTCGAGCCCTAACTAAAATATTCTGTTCGGAGCAACCAAATAGCTCTGGCTTTGCTGTGACCATGTTCGCGGTACTAACGCCTCTCCAGGTCCGCTTCTCGCTCATGGTGGACCAAAATCAAATCTAAAATGACGTGGCTAAGCGGGAGTACATAGTGAATGACAGGATGCTCCGGGCAGCACCATACTAATTCAGTTCCCGTCAGAGGTAGGCGTTGCTTCATGATGGGATGAGCGCTCCCTCCAGACAATCCATGCTACAGCCGCCTCCCATGATATATATCCATTACCGCCATTTTTCGCTCTGCGGAGATTAACTGCATCACCAAACCTTTCAATGATGAATTTTTCAAATTCTATGCGTTTTTCTTCGTCGATTGTTGAATCCATACCTTCCCCAGAAGAGTCCTACGAATCGCTCTTATTGCATAAAAAATAGCATATACAATAGAGAGTGAAAAACCGACGTAGCGGGTTAACTTTATGTTACTCATGAGTCTTGTCTCGCTGCGACTTAAAAGCGGAACATTCTCGCGCAACTTGCGTTGCTAAGGCTACGGGGTTGAATGGCTCTCCATGCCCATTTAAGAAGGCATGCGGTGTGTAGTTGAACGTTATTTAAAACACAGATAGAATCAAGAAAAATCCTAAATAAATGGAATATTGTTTATGGCTAAGAAAATCGCATTACTGGGCTTTTCTGCTCTTTTTGTTGCAAGTGTTGCTTTTGCTGAAACGACAAGTAACTGGGTTGAGGTTACTACAGCTGATGATGGCATTTTTTCAGCAAAAAAAGGCACATTTAGAAATGTAAAAGGTGATTCATCTGCCTTGTTCATGTATCAAACAAAAAATAAAAAAGTAGAGTACTACAAAGTTAGTATTAAAGATGCCGACTGTGATAGTGGATATGGGGAGATAAGATTCTTCTATATGGATGGGAAATTAGCTTTCAAAGGTGATTATGTTGCTGATGGGAACAGTGTTGGCGCAGGTATTGGTGATTTTATGTGTGGGGTCAGAATTGGACTTAACACACAAAAAAGTTAAATGAGGGGCATTTGTTAAAAAACAATAGCCCCACATTAGATCAATATTGGTTCCGGCATTTCTGGATAAAAGCTTCTATGCTACGGCGCTCATAGCGAACAACCTTAGCGCTGAACTTTACACGGGGCCAATGTAGACCGGTGTAGGTGTTCTGTATTCCATTTACATAATGTTTTTTGCGTAACTCCCAGCTTCTGGCATACCTCGCCCGGAGTGAGGAGATCATCAGGTTGCTCAGTCATGTTATGCCTCGCTGTTATCTGGGGTGATGATTAGCAGCTTCCAGATGGCTGAGACATACATAGCCTGATGTTTCGCATCGACTAGGGCATTATGCATGTCACCTTCAAACGGCATGTCCCGAGTTCTCCCTTTTCGCCGCTTTCGCGTCGCATATTCTCCAAACGGTATTTATCAATCATTACTGTTATCCTCGCAGTAGTAGTGCCGTCCCTCTGGGTCAGTAGATACATGTCCGCAGATATCGCATTCAATTCCAGGAAGCACCGATTCTGACTGCGCTTTGATATGCAGTCGCGGTTCACCGTCTTTCGGCTCTGGCCACTGGCGGTTTTTGTTAACCGCCAGCTTTTCTACCATCGCCAGGGTAATCTGCTTATCACTGATACCGGCACGACGTTGCGCATCCCATAACAGGAATTGCATGTCAGCCCATTCGCTCATCTCGTCTGGTTCCGCAGCAGCCTCGATAGCTTCTTTGGAAAGGTGCTTCAGCGGACCAACTGGACCGACATCGCCGAATGTTTCATCTGACCATGCTGCACGTTCACAGCGTACCTGCTCACGGGCTATCGACTCCAGAACCCCATCAATCACCTTCACTGCATCAGCCATTGCGTAGCCGAGATTACCGCCGTCGCTTTGTGCTGCTGCTTTGCTGAGTATTTCGCGTATCTGGTGCAAGCGATCGAGTGATACAGGACCGTGCGCCGGGTGGTTGTTAGTTGTCATGGGTTAGTCCTCTACCTTGTTTCCGCAATGCGGGCAGTAATTGAACTTATGGGCGAATCCAGGATGCGGAACGGCAAAGCGTTTGGTTTTCTCGTTCCAGTCAGCAATTACGATTTCAAAATTTACGACCGCATTAGCCCAGTCACTGGAAAGAACTGGCTGCGACCCAATCAGGCCGACAATACAGCGATTACATTTTTCCACTGACTCACACCCCCTTCACGCCAATGCCAGCAGTAAATCGCG
This sequence comes from Citrobacter sp. Cf116, assembly GCF_030336505.1. NCBI lineage: Bacteria > Pseudomonadati > Pseudomonadota > Gammaproteobacteria > Enterobacterales > Enterobacteriaceae > Citrobacter > Citrobacter sp. Cf116. The sequence continues at coordinate 4,032 of NZ_JAOWEQ010000030.1, forward strand.
ACGGTGACCAATCGCAATATGTGTTCGACTCCGTGTGTCCAAAAATTGCTTTACAACGATGGATATCGTGGCAATTACCACATGTTATGCCAGCCGGTAATCGCATCTTGTCGGGATCGGCTGGGTCATAATTCAACGCCAGTTTTTCGGTTGTCATGCTGGCATCCTCCCCACGATATCTATAACCCGACGCATAACCGCACTTCCCCGAAAATCTGCTGGTAACTCAATCAGAGGCTTACTCGAACCGTATGAGAATCGTTGGAGATCGAAATCAATTACAGCCTTTTGGTCCCTGAACAAACCTAGACGACCGTAACGAATGAGTTCGCCGCGTTCGGCTGCTACGCGGAAATACTTCTCAGCAGTCTGACGATGCAGCGACAACATCTGTGATGCCTCGCTAACGGTTAAGCGTCCACGGATTTTCACCTCTTCAATGATCACCCGAATAAGTGCCGCCTGCTCTTCTGGTGTATTTGGTCTTGGCATGCTGATCATCTCCGGGCCATACGTAGACATTCATTACGTTGCTGCGCTATACGTGACACTTCAGCTGAACTACGGGCAATGTCTAACATGTCGGTATATACCTTTGCCGCACGCCGCCAGAGTCCTCTGGACTTCAGGTCTTTCGCCATTTTCTCCGCTAATTGCGTTTCAACCGGATCGCTTTTCTCTTCCATGAAGGGCAGTTTTACGTCAGGTAATTCTGCATCCGGAGCGATGTTATAAACATACTGAGTTCCGTTGTGAGTGCGCAGGACTGTGCCACTGACAGTCAGCGCGCGCAGAAACTTACCAGGGGTACCGGATGGAATATCCAGTGCTTCACATACGTCACGTAATACGCAGTTCGGGGTATGGCGCACCACTATCGCTACCCGGTCTTTCTGAGAGATTTCTATGGTCATTGGTCAATACTCGTTTTAGTTAATTAAACCTGCCGCCTTGCGGCGTTTGTATTCTTCCATCAGTATTTGCGCTGGCGTTGGTCCCGCCGGATGGTGCGGCGCCGCCAGTTGACGTCGAATTGGTGGCACACTTAGTCCGTTACCAACATGCTTCGACCACTTCGTAAGTAACTTTTCCGCCAGTCGTTTCAGTTCCCCCTCTGTCATTTGTCGTTCAACGCCCGTTCTGCGCATTTCGATGCAGATGTGATACAGCACGGGCTGAGGCCATGGATATTTATCGCTTCCTGAATACCGATATGACTCATTGCGCCAGCGCC
>NZ_JAOWEQ010000031.1:0-38298 GCF_030336505.1 Citrobacter sp. Cf116
GAAACATCTTCGGGTTGTGAGGTTAAGCGACTAAGCGTACACGGTGGATGCCCTGGCAGTCAGAGGCGATGAAGGACGTGCTAATCTGCGATAAGCGTCGGTAAGGTGATATGAACCGTTATAACCGGCGATTTCCGAATGGGGAAACCCAGTGTGATTCGTCACACTATCATTACGTGAATACATAGCGTAATGAAGCGAACCGGGGGAACTGAAACATCTAAGTACCCCGAGGAAAAGAAATCAACCGAGATTCCCCCAGTAGCGGCGAGCGAACGGGGAGCAGCCCAGAGTCTGAATCAGCTTGTGTGTTAGTGGAACGGTCTGGAAAGTCCGACGGTACAGGGTGATAGTCCCGTACACCAAAATGCACAGGTTGTGAACTCGAAGAGTAGGGCGGGACACGTGGTATCCTGTCTGAATATGGGGGGACCATCCTCCAAGGCTAAATACTCCTGACTGACCGATAGTGAACCAGTACCGTGAGGGAAAGGCGAAAAGAACCCCGGCGAGGGGAGTGAAAAAGAACCTGAAACCGTGTACGTACAAGCAGTGGGAGCCTCTTTATGGGGTGACTGCGTACCTTTTGTATAATGGGTCAGCGACTTATATTCTGTAGCAAGGTTAACCGTATAGGGGAGCCGAAGGGAAACCGAGTCTTAACTGGGCGTTAAGTTGCAGGGTATAGACCCGAAACCCGGTGATCTAGCCATGGGCAGGTTGAAGGTTGGGTAACACTAACTGGAGGACCGAACCGACTAATGTTGAAAAATTAGCGGATGACTTGTGGCTGGGGGTGAAAGGCCAATCAAACCGGGAGATAGCTGGTTCTCCCCGAAAGCTATTTAGGTAGCGCCTCGTGAACTCATCTTCGGGGGTAGAGCACTGTTTCGGCTAGGGGGTCATCCCGACTTACCAACCCGATGCAAACTGCGAATACCGAAGAATGTTATCACGGGAGACACACGGCGGGTGCTAACGTCCGTCGTGAAGAGGGAAACAACCCAGACCGCCAGCTAAGGTCCCAAAGTCATGGTTAAGTGGGAAACGATGTGGGAAGGCACAGACAGCCAGGATGTTGGCTTAGAAGCAGCCATCATTTAAAGAAAGCGTAATAGCTCACTGGTCGAGTCGGCCTGCGCGGAAGATGTAACGGGGCTAAACCATGCACCGAAGCTGCGGCAGCGACACTATGTGTTGTTGGGTAGGGGAGCGTTCTGTAAGCCGTTGAAGGTGGCCTGTGAGGGTTGCTGGAGGTATCAGAAGTGCGAATGCTGACATAAGTAACGATAATGCGGGTGAAAAACCCGCACGCCGGAAGACCAAGGGTTCCTGTCCAACGTTAATCGGGGCAGGGTGAGTCGACCCCTAAGGCGAGGCCGAAAGGCGTAGTCGATGGGAAACAGGTTAATATTCCTGTACTTGGTGTTACTGCGAAGGGGGGACGGAGAAGGCTATGTTAGCCGGGCGACGGTTGTCCCGGTTTAAGCATGTAGGCGGAGGTTCCAGGTAAATCCGGTACCTTTTAACGCTGAGGTGTGATGACGAGGCACTACGGTGCTGAAGTAACAAATGCCCTGCTTCCAGGAAAAGCCTCTAAGCATCAGGTAACACGAAATCGTACCCCAAACCGACACAGGTGGTCAGGTAGAGAATACCAAGGCGCTTGAGAGAACTCGGGTGAAGGAACTAGGCAAAATGGTGCCGTAACTTCGGGAGAAGGCACGCTGATATGTAGGTGAAGCGGTTTACCCGTGGAGCTGAAATCAGTCGAAGATACCAGCTGGCTGCAACTGTTTATTAAAAACACAGCACTGTGCAAACACGAAAGTGGACGTATACGGTGTGACGCCTGCCCGGTGCCGGAAGGTTAATTGATGGGGTTATCCGTAAGGAGAAGCTCTTGATCGAAGCCCCGGTAAACGGCGGCCGTAACTATAACGGTCCTAAGGTAGCGAAATTCCTTGTCGGGTAAGTTCCGACCTGCACGAATGGCGTAATGATGGCCAGGCTGTCTCCACCCGAGACTCAGTGAAATTGAACTCGCTGTGAAGATGCAGTGTACCCGCGGCAAGACGGAAAGACCCCGTGAACCTTTACTATAGCTTGACACTGAACACTGGTCCTTGATGTGTAGGATAGGTGGGAGGCTTTGAAGTGTGGACGCCAGTCTGCATGGAGCCATCCTTGAAATACCACCCTTTAATGGCTGGTGTTCTAACGTGGACCCGTAATCCGGGTTGCGGACAGTGTCTGGTGGGTAGTTTGACTGGGGCGGTCTCCTCCTAAAGAGTAACGGAGGAGCACGAAGGTTAGCTAATCCTGGTCGGACATCAGGAGGTTAGTGCAAAGGCATAAGCTAGCTTGACTGCGAGAGTGACGGCTCGAGCAGGTGCGAAAGCAGGTCTTAGTGATCCGGTGGTTCTGAATGGAAGGGCCATCGCTCAACGGATAAAAGGTACTCCGGGGATAACAGGCTGATACCGCCCAAGAGTTCATATCGACGGCGGTGTTTGGCACCTCGATGTCGGCTCATCACATCCTGGGGCTGAAGTAGGTCCCAAGGGTATGGCTGTTCGCCATTTAAAGTGGTACGCGAGCTGGGTTTAGAACGTCGTGAGACAGTTCGGTCCCTATCTGCCGTGGGCGCTGGAGAATTGAGGGGGGCTGCTCCTAGTACGAGAGGACCGGAGTGGACGCATCACTGGTGTTCGGGTTGTCATGCCAATGGCATTGCCCGGTAGCTAAATGCGGAAGAGATAAGTGCTGAAAGCATCTAAGCACGAAACTTGCCCCGAGATGAGTTCTCCCTGAGACTATAAGTCTCCTGAAGGAACGTTGAAGACGACGACGTTGATAGGTCGGGTGTGTAAGTGTAGCGATACATTGAGCTAACCGATACTAATGAACCGTGAGGCTTAACCTTACAACGCCGAAGATGTTTTGGCGAAGAGACGACATTCAGCTTGATACAGATTACATCGACATGCCAAAGCGTGTTGATAAACAGAATTTGCCTGGCGGCTGTAGCGCGGTGGTCCCACCTGACCCCATGCCGAACTCAGAAGTGAAACGCCGTAGCGCCGATGGTAGTGTGGGGTCTCCCCATGCGAGAGTAGGGAACTGCCAGGCATTAAATAAAAGCGAAAGGCCCGGTCGAAAGACCGGGCCTTTTGTTTTATCTGTGATCTGTCGGTGAGCGCTCTCCTGAGGAGGACAAATCCGCCGGGCTGAACGTATTTGCAGGCGCTGATAAGCGCAGCGCATCAGGCAGATCACGACATCGCACCATCGGGTGCAAAGCAATATCCAGAGCCTGCATAACACAAGCCATTCTGCGGCATACGCGATAAACACCCAATCTGAATTATCTGTATTACCTCCCGAAAATATCAGGATCTCCTGCGGCAGTTACGTGTACCTTTATCTATTAGTAAGGGTCAATCCGGAGAATAAAGTGTTCGGAAAAATGGTATTAAACTACATGCCGGGTCTAAAAAATTTATTAGCGTACGATAAAAGCTGGCTAAAACATGATGTTAAAGCCGGGTTATCCGTTGCTGCCGTAGCACTACCGGTTGCGATTGCTTACGCTGAGTTGGCGGGAGTCGGGGCTATCGTCGGGTTATATTCCTGCGTTTTGCCAATGCTAGCTTATGCACTGTTTGGTTCTTCCCGCCAATTGATTGTTGGCCCTGATGCCACGACCTGCGCGGTAATTGCGGCAGTTGTGGTTCCTCTTTCTGCCGGAAATCCAGAACTCCACTGGCAGTTAACAATCGTCATGACCGTGATGATGGGAGGATGGTGTCTACTTGCCAGTAAGTTTCGCCTGGGTGCGCTTGCTGATCTGCTTTCTCATCCCATTCTAACGGGGCTGCTTAACGGCGTTGCCGTGACGATTATTGTCGGGCAACTCGGTAAGGTGCTGGGGATTACGCTTGATGAAGAGCAAGTGATTGAGAAGATTATTGCCCTGCCAGGCCGACTCTCAGAAATTCATTTATTAACCTTAGGGATCTCCATCCTAACGTTAGCGATTTTAATAGCTATCAAAACGTTTCGTAGCCAATGGCCAGCACCGTTGATTGCAATTGTGATAACAACGGCGCTGGTATGGGTCACATCTGCACAGCAGTATGGTATTGCCACTATTGGGGGATCGGGCTTCCAGTCTGGTTTGCCTGTTGTTCACTGGGGCTCATTTCAGCCTGGTCTGGCGCGTGATTTATTGATCCCTGCGCTGAACCTGGCATTAGTCAGTTTTGTTAGCCTGATGCTAACCGCTCGCAGTTTTGCCGCGAAAAATGGATACGAAATAAATGCTGATGCTGAGTTCAGGGCTTTGGGTGTTGCGAATCTGATGTCTGGCTTATCTCAGGGGTTTGCGATTAGCGGAGCCGATTCCCGGACTGCGGTAAATGACTCCACCGGAGGGAAAAGCCAGCTGGTTTCCGTTGTTGCAGCCTTAATCATCGGAATTGTCGTGGTATTTTTCACGCAGCCATTACCATTTATTCCGGTATCTGCATTAGGCATTGTTCTTATTTATGCATCGTGGTCATTGATTGATTTACGCGGACTCTGGAATCTGAGGCGAAGAAATAAACCCGCATTTCGCCTGGCGTTCTTCACCTTTGGCTGTGTTCTGATTATTGGTGTTATTCAGGGGATCGGCCTTGCGGTATTGCTGGGTCTATTGCAGTTCCTGCGCACAGTTTTTCGTCCTACTGAGCACTTATTGGGAATTGACGAAAATGGGATGATTCACTCACTAGGTAATTCAACTGATGTGAAAATGATCCCTGGCGTGTTGATGTACCGATTTAACTCACCGCTGACCTATTTTAATGTGGCCTATTTTAAGCGCCGCGTTTTGAATTTAGTCGATGGTGCAGTACTACAACCTAAATGGGTGGTCATTGACGCCGTTTCTTGCTTTACCTATTCAGATATCAGCGTCCTGGCAACCATTAATGAGTTAAAACGGGACCTGAAGGGGCGGCAGATTAAGTTAATTCTTGCGGGCCGGAAAACGGAGTTAACACGCTGGTTTAAAGAGAGTCGACCGACAATGAAGGACGACGACATGATTATGGCACCAGACCTTTATTTGGCGCTGCGGTTTATTCAAAGCAAAGAAAGCATGAGTGAGGGTGAATCTGGCGTTTTTGAATAAAGCAGATTTAGGTAAATGATCAGGCTGGATGGAAGGCGCTGAGGACGGGTTTTCGTCCAGCAGGACCTGACATCGACCAGAACCCCATGTTGCTAAAGGGGGGATCAGCATCCGCGCGGGGACGGTGAGTTCCCCGGCAGAGCATTGATATCGGCAAACTACCTGAAATATAAGCAGTGTGACTGTTGTTAACCTTACGCTGTGCATGCGACAGATCGCTTAAATAATATCCTTCCCATTGCTGGCTTCGAGCTCCCGAATCAGGCGCTTGTTGATCTTGCCAACGCTGGTTTTGGGAATATCCGGGACTATCCTTATCTGTCGTGGGATCGCCCATTTAGTGATGTGGCCGCGGTCGACGAATCCTTGTAGATGTGTCGCTATGGCTTGCGGCTCCAGGTCCTCCCCTTCCTTGCAAACCACCAGAGCCAGGGGCGTTCGCCCCACTGCTCATCAGGTATCCCGACGACGGCTACCGACCTGACCGCCGCGTGTGAGCTGATGAGGCTCTCAAGCTCCAGCGTGCTTATCCACTCACCGCCCGTCTTGATTACGTCTTTGATGCGATCCTTGATTTCCACTATCCCATGGGGATCGATAGAGGCTATGTCGCCGGTGTGCAGCCAACTGCCATTCCATAGCTCAGCCCCTTTCTCGGGTTCCTTCAGGTAGCCCTGAGTCAACCAAGGGGCTCGCACCACTATTTCGCCCAGGGCTTCTCCGTCGTGCACCACCTCCCGACCTTCGCCATCGACGATACGCAGATCCACCAACGGGACAGGCAGGCCGGTCCGAATCCGCAGGGGTAACTGTTCATCCATGGGAAGGGCCAGCTCGGCATCGCTTAAGTGGGTCATACAGAGCAGGGGACAGGTCTCAGACATGCCATAGCCGGCGTGAATGCGTATGCCCCTATGGTGGGCTTGTGTCGCCAGTCCAAGGGACAGTGAACTGCCACCCAGTAACATCTTCCATCCTGACAGATCAGTCTGCGTGGCTTCTTCGCACTCAAGGATCATCTGCAAAATGGTTGGCACACAATGCGAGAAGGTCACACCCTCATCGTGATAAAACCGCACCAGTTTGTTGGGTTCGTAACGACCGGGATATACCTGCTTCACACCCAGCATTGTTGCGACATAGGGAGCGCCCCAGGCATGCACGTGGAACATAGGGGTGATCGGCATGTAGACATCGTTCGATCGTAGCAGCGACTGTCCCTCGTGGGCTGCCAGGAGACCCAGTTCATTGAGCGTGTGCAGGACCAGCTGGCGATGGCTGAAGTAGACTCCCTTGGGATTGCCCGTGGTTCCAGTGGTATAGAACAAGGTAGCTATCGAGTTTTCATCGAAGTCGGGGAAGTCAAAGAGTTCTCCCGCTGCGGCCAGCAGGGTCTCATATTCCCCTAGCACCGGCAGGCTGGTCGCCTTCGATTCTTCGTCGCTAAGCTGGATGTATCCCCGGACAGTGGTCAGTGTCTCTGCCAGTGACTCGACAACCGGCAAGAAGTCGTCGTGCACCAGTACCAGGTTGTCCTCGGCATGATTCATGGTGTAAGCGATTTGGTCCGCCGAGAAGCGGACGTTCACCGTGTGCAGCACGGCACCAATCATGGGTACCGCGAAGAAACACTCGAGGGCACGATGGCTGTCCCAATCCAGCAAGGCGACGGTGTCTCCAGGCATGACACCGGCCGCTGTCAGCATGTTTGCCAGGCGATGAATGCGCTGTTTGAGGGTACGATAGTCGTAACGGAGCTTATCGGCGTAGACGATTTCTCGCTCGGGATGAGAACGCCCACCCGACAGCAGTAGGCTCTTGATCAGCAACGGATAGGCATGGGCCCCCTGCGCTGACTGTATGATTCTTGTTTTCACCATCCAGATTCCTCGTTGACTCACTATTTGCTCGGTATGATGGCAATTGTAGATGAAGGTTGGCTTTTACTCCCTGGCGTTTGCTTCAGATGTCGAGGCGGAGACCAGTTCCAGCCCCTGGGGATGAATGTGCGTACCTTGCAACGCGATCGGGTTATTCGCTACCTGCAGAATCCAGGCTACTCTATGCCCAGTTCCTTCACCCGCTGGTTCAGTGCCCAAGGTTGTTCAGATAAATTACTCAAATCTGGCCTACGGTTAAGCACGCCAGAAAAAGAGGTGTTCCTGATACCGCTATATTTTTTGCAGTACCATCGTGGTCTCACTGAAAGGTTTAGCTGGCGTGATGAGGTAGGGTAGGAGTCGCAGTGGACAGAACGATCAGAAATCTAGCAGAACCCTGAAAGCAAAAAACCCGCCATAGGCGGGTTCTTCTGAATAGTGGTGCCCGGACTCGGAATCGAACCAAGGACACGGGGATTTTCAATCCCCTGCTCTACCGACTGAGCTATCCGGGCAACGGGGCGCATTAAACCGTATTCACGTCTGTCAGTCAATCAAATTTCTGGAAACATTGTTCAACCGCTTAATATTGCGGCAATCTGCATGGTTATGCCTGAAGTTTGCACAAATCATCCCCGACAGATGCGGCTAAAACAGATAATGCTCGCTTAGGTCAGCGCACCGCCCATTCGGCACTGGGCAAAGCGTAGGATATCTTCAGCCAGGTGGTGTGCCGTTTCGACATCAGCATGACTACGATTAACCAGCATGCGGCTCAGGCAGCCTTCCAGCACCAGTTCCATCTGTTTGGCGACCATTGCCGGGTCGTCAACTTCCAGCGTCGTGAGCAGTTCATGGGTGAAGTCATGTGCTGCCTTTTTTTGCTGATCGGCTAACTGATGGATCGGATGCCCGGGATCGGGGTAAAACGTACAGGCGGCGATGAACAGACAGCCGGGATAGCGATTATTGCTCACGCATTCGGACAGTGCGGTGTAGCGCGCCAGTAATTTCTGCTCAGCGCTCAGGGTGTCATCCAGCAAAAGCTGACGCCGCCAGATATCCACCCGCTGGCTGAGGTAACGTAGCGCATCGTACAGAATGGCCTCTTTATCGGGCCAAAAGCGCTGCAGTTCATCCAGAGGATAATTGATACGTTCGGCCACCATTTCCAGCGTGGTATTGGCTATCCCTTGCACCTCAAGTAATTTCAGGGCTTCTCCCAGGACATCTTCACGTTGCACGGTATTCTCCTCCGTATTTCCTGTTGCAAGTGTCGCTCACGGTTGGCGATCGCGCAAATGTGCGCTGAAGCTAGCGGCATCCATAAAACCCGTTACCCGGGCCTCCGGATGCTCTTTTCCCTCGGCATCAAAGAACAAGATAGTCGGCAAACCTAAAACCTGTAGATGTTTCAGCAGAGCGACATCCTGGGCATTGTTTGCTGTCACATCCGCTTGCAACAGCACCGTGTTGCCTAGCGCTTGCTGAACCTGCGGATTACTGAACGTGTACTTTTCAAATTCCTTACAGGCTACACACCAGTCGGCATACAGATCCAGCATGACTGGCCTGCCTTTAGCTTGCTCCAGCGCTTGATTTAACGCATCTACCGATGCCACCGGCGTGAAGTTAAGGTGTGCCTGGGTTTGAGTATGCGGCGCGCCGAACGCCCAGTCTTGCAGTGGACGCACGCATACCAGTGCTGCGGCTAACAGGACAATCTGCACGATACGCATCCAGGTGTGCTTTGCCTGCAGGCTGGTAATGAACGCCCAGCCAAAGAACGCGACACCTAACAGTGACCATAAGCGAACGCCCCACTCGTCGCCAACGATACGTTCGAGTAAGAAGACGGGAAGCGCCAGAATGACAAAGCCAAAAGCGGTTTTGACATGTTCCATCCATGGGCCACTTTTAGGCAGCAGGCGGTTGCCAAATACGGTAATCAGCATCAGAGGTAATCCCATCCCCAACGCATACAGATACAGCGTGCCGCCTCCCAGCCACATGTTCCCGCTCTGAGCGATATACAGCAAAATCGCGCTTAGCGGGGCCGTTGTGCAAGGAGAACAGATGAGGCCAGCAATCGCCCCCATCGCAAAGACGCTGCCGGGAGCTCCGCCTTGCTGGCGGTTACTCATTAGCGTGAGGCGCGTTTGCAGCGATGAAGGCAGTTGCAGTGTGAACAGGCCAAACATCGACAACGCGAGCAGCGTAAAGATGACGGCAAGGCCAATCAGGACGTAAGGATGTTGTAGCGCGGCCTGGAACTGCAATCCGGCGGCAGCAACAACCAGACCCAGGGCGGTATAGGTGAGCGCCATCCCCTGGACATAGATAAACGTCAGCAACAGTGCGCGCCCGGTTGATAAGCGCTGCTTGCCGCCCAGCACGATCCCGGAAATCAGCGGATACATCGGCAGTACGCAGGGCGTAAACGCGATGCCTATTCCGATCAGCAATGCCCACAGAGCGGTAAAGGGAAGTTGAGCCGCGGGCTGCGGTTTCTCTTGCGGATTGACAGTGGCTGGCACCTGCGCAGGTGTCGCCTGGATATCGGCAGACACTTCACTTAATGGCACCGTTTTTGTTTCTGGTGGATAGCAAAATCCGGCGTCGGCGCAGCCCTGGTATGTGATCGTTAATGTTGCGCCAGACTTAGCCTGATTGACCGTGATCGGGATAGTCAGTTGTTTACGGTAAATCTCACTTTTGCCGTAAAACTCATCTTCATGCCAAACGCCTGGCGGCAGTTTTATCTCGGCAATATCGGCCTGAGATGGCGTAATGCTTATCTGTTTGCGATATAGATAGTAGCCATCTTTAACCTGCCATGTGAGGTTCAGATCGTGTTGGTTTTGCTGAAAATCAAAAACAAACGCCCGATCGGCAGGTACAAACTGCGAGCGGCCAGGCGCGTCAAATAATCCGGCAAAGGAAGATGTGCTGCACAGCAGCAGGATCAGCGTAAGGATGCGTTGAGCCATGAGCGGTAATCAAAGTCTCCGTGAGTGACGGGTAAAACCAGAAGTTCAGGCGTTTGATACGGATGATGTGACTTCAGGCAATCGAGAAGGGCTTGCTGGTGTGTGACGGTGGTTTTTAAAATCATCTGCACTTCATATTCCTGTTCCAGTTTGCCTTCCCAATAGTAGAGGGAGGTCGCACCGGGTAGCAGGGTCACGCAGGCAGCCAGCTTTTCCGCCAGCACTTTGGCGGCGAGATCCTGGGCGGTTGCTTCGTCCGGGGCGGTACAGAGCACCACAACGGTATCGGGGATGGAAATATCCTGACTCTTTACATCAAGCATAAACACCTCGAAAGAACAGAGTAACCAGCAAAAGAATGGTCACTATACAACGGACGAGGGAAGGATGTTAGTTAAAGCGGGGTGGGGAGTAGGAACTGCAGGGCGCCCAGGCACCCTGCAGGAAAAACTTACAGCATGAAGCTGCCCAGCAAGAAGCCGAAGCAGACAGCCAGAACCACACCCAGAGTACCTGGGATGAAGAACGGATGGTTAAAGACGAATTTACCGATGCGGGTTGTACCGGTGTCATCCATCTGAACCGCCGCAACCAGAGTTGGGTAGGTTGGCAGAATGAACAGGCCAGAAACCGCGGCGAAAGACGCAACAGCAGTCAGTGGGGAAACGTTCAGAGCCAGAGCCATCGGCATCAGTGCTTTAGCGGTTGCAGCCTGAGAGTACAGCAGCGCAGAAGCAAAGAAGAAGATGACAGCCAGCAGCCACGGATGACCCTGAATTACGCTACCTGCAGTATCTTTGATCCAGTCAATGTTGTGAGATACGAAGGTATCACCCAGCCATGCAACACCCAGGATACAAATACAGGCGCTCATACCGGCTTTGAAGGTGCTGGAGTTCAGGATGGAGTCAGTTTCAACGCGGCAGACGATCGTGGTCAGCGTCGCGACGCTCAGCATGATGATCAGGATTGCGTTGGTGGTGTTCATCAGCGGTTTAGCGACCAGGCCAAGGCTTGGGCTGTTGATGATGGCGTATACAACTACGCAAACCACGCCCAGCAGGAACAGCCAAACGGAGGTTTTCGCGCCAGCTTTGATTTCAACTTGTCTTTCACCGCGCAGTTCAACCAGGCCTTCTTCCAGACGCTTACGATAAATCGGGTCGTCAGACAGTTTGGAGTTGAACAGTGCGGTGATCAGGAAGGACATCACCAGAACGGCCAGCAGGGTGGACGGAATGACCACGGACAGCAGGTGAATGTAGCTGATGCCATGACCTTCCATGACGGAAGACATGTAAACCACGGCTGCGGAGATTGGAGAAGCCGTAATCGCAATCTGTGCAGAAACCACTGCGGTAGAGAGCGGACGGCAAGGCTTGATACCTTGTTCCTTCGCAACTTCAGCGATAACCGGCAGCGTTGCCAGAGAGATGTTGCCAGTACCGGCAAAGATAGTCAGGAAATAGGTCACGATAGGTGCAAGGATCGTGATGTATTTCGGGTTCTTACGCAGCAGTTTTTCAGTTTGATGAACCAGATAGTCCAGACCACCTGCAATCTGCATAGCTGAAATGGCAGCGATAACCGCCATGATGATGGAAATAACATCGAACGGGATATTACCGGGTTTTACGCCGATAGCGGCAAGAACCAGAACACCCAGCCCACCTGCAAATCCAATACCGATACCCCCAAGTCTGGCACCTAAAAAGATTGCCAGCAAAACGATGATAAGTTCTAAAACTATCATATTAGTCTTCCTTGTTGTTTAACAAGTTGATATTAAATTGTTGTTTTTAAGTAACTTCGAGTAAGAAAAAAGGCACGTCATCATGACGTGCCTTCTCCGGTACTACCCTACACGATTACTGTTCGCTTTCATCAGTATAACGTTTTGCTTTATAAGCAGGGTGCATCAGGTTCTGTGCAGAGAAGATATCGTCCAGTTCAGACTCGGTCAACAGACCGCGTTCCAGGACAACTTCACGTACGCTCTTACCAGTTTCGGCACAAATTTTACCGACGATGTCGCCGTTGTGGTGACCGATGAACGGGTTGAGGTAAGTAACGATGCCGATGGAGTTGAATACAAACGCTTCACAGACTTCTTTGTTAGCAGTGATACCACTAACGCATTTTTCCAGCAGGTTGTAGCAAGCGTTGCTCAGAATGTGAATGGATTCAAACATTGCCTGACCAATGACCGGCTCCATTACGTTCAGCTGGAGCTGACCAGCTTCAGATGCCATGGTGACAGTGATGTCGTTACCGATGACTTTGAAGCACACCTGGTTTACGACTTCCGGAACAACCGGGTTCACTTTAGCTGGCATGATAGAAGACCCAGCCTGCAGTTCCGGCAGGTTGATCTCGTTCAGACCCGCACGCGGACCAGAGGAGAGTAAACGCAGGTCGTTACAGATTTTGGACATCTTCACAGCCAGACGTTTCAGTGCGCCGTGCACCATAACGTATGCGCCACAGTCAGAAGTTGCTTCAATCAGGTCTTCTGCCGGAACACAGGCGAAGCCAGTAACTTCAGCCAGTTTCTGTACTGCCAGCGGAGAGTACTCTTTCGGCGTGTTCAGACCAGTACCGATTGCTGTTGCGCCGAGGTTAACTTCCAGCAGCAGCTCAGCGGTACGCCCAATGTTTTTCACTTCTTCTTTCAGCAGTACGCTGAAAGCACGGAATTCCTGACCGAGAGTCATCGGTACAGCATCCTGCAGCTGGGTACGACCCATTTTCAGGATGTCCTGGAATTCATCGGCTTTTTTCTCAAAGCCTTCACGCAGCTGGTTCAGTGCATCAATCAGTTTGATGATGGATGCGTATACAGCGATACGGAAGCCAGTTGGGTATGCATCGTTGGTAGACTGACATTTGTTAACGTGGTCGTTCGGGTTCAGGTACTGATATTCACCTTTCTGGTGACCCATCAGTTCCAGACCGATATTGGCCAGAACTTCGTTGGTGTTCATGTTGACGGAGGTACCCGCACCACCCTGGTAAACATCTACCGGGAACTGATCCATGCATTTTCCGTTATTCAGGACTTCATCACACGCCGCGATGATGGCATTTGCCACACTCTTAGGAATGGTTTGCAGCTCTTTGTTGGCCATTGCCGCTGCCTTTTTAACCATTACCATACCGCGAACAAATTCAGGAATATCGCTGATTTTGCTGTTGCTAATGTAGAAGTTTTCAATCGCTCTCAGAGTGTGGACACCGTAGTAGGCGTCCGCTGGAACTTCCCTGGTACCCAACAAGTCTTCTTCGATACGAATGTTGTTTAACATGTGAACCTTCTTTTTCAAGCTGCCAATGATTTGACTAAACACACAGGATATATGTGATTTCGATTGTTTCTCGACCGACGATTATCCCCTGCATCGGTCTGATACCCGAGATCATATGCTGGTTAAGGATTTCTACCGTAATCTGGATCACTTAAAGCGTGGAATTTACCTCTTATTTATTATTCTGTGAAATGGATCACCCCTTTGTGATTAACCCTAAATATTAGTGTACAAGCCACTTGAAATTTTGCTAACCACCACAATATCAAATCGATGCGATTAACATAATTTTTCGAACAGAAGTTGAACAAAACGGCTGTTATTAACAGGAGATCCCTTTGCGCTGGATACCATTACTTGCCATTTTTCTCTATGTTTACATAGAGATATCTATTTTTATTCAGGTTGCCCATGTGATGGGCGTCCTGATGACGCTGATTTTGGTTATTTTTACGTCGGTTATCGGTATGTCTCTGGTTCGTAATCAGGGATTTAAGAACTTTTTACTGATGCAACAAAAAATGGCTGCTGGTGAAAGTCCGGCTGCAGAAATGATCAAAAGCGTATCGCTGATTATTGCCGGTCTGCTGTTGGTACTGCCTGGTTTTTTCACCGATTTCCTCGGTCTTCTTCTTTTATTACCCCCGGTGCAAAAACATCTGACGATGAAACTGTTGCCACATTTACGTTTTTCACGTATGCCTGGCGGTGGTTTTAGCGCCGGAACCGGTGGCGGTGAGACTTTTGATGGTGAATTTCAGCGTAAGGATGACAAGCGCGACAGCATCGAACATAAAGACGATCGTCGGGATTAAGCCTCAGTATGTAGGCCGGATAAGCGTTAGCGCCATCCGGCAAAAGTGTTTATAGGCCGGATGATGGCGTCAACGTTGCCTTATCCGGCCTGCGGGGTAAAAACAGCCACAGCCCTGCCAGCATAATCAACGCGTACAAACTCTTCCAGCCGACCATTGCCAGTAGTAGTAGGCACAGCAGACCACCAATGATCGCCAGTGCGCGGTAATGCCCTTTCAGTAATCGACAACCCGCCAACATGCACAGCAAATAAATCATAATAAAGATGCCGTTGGCGTAGACGATTAACGCATCGAGATTGATTTGCAGCATATAGATACACAGAGTACTGACTACGCAGCAGCCTAATACGGCGTTTAGCGCATTGCGCGGAAGGTGGCGGGGGGACAGGCGAGCCAGATAACTCTCAGGCTTATACTGCGCTTGCGACCAGACCAGTCGAGCGAAACTTTGAATATAAATGTTGAGGCTGGCAAAACAGGCCAAATAACCAATGATGCAGGCGACCCACAGTGCCTGTACACCAAACAGTTGCACGACGATTTCTGGCAGCGATGCTGCGGCGGCCATTTGCTCGCCGTAGGCACCAAAATGGAGAACGACGACGGTGCATGCCCAATAAACAGATCCAGCCAGCAGCAGGCCAATCATCAGCGCGCGTGGGAAGTCTCGTTCCGGATTTTTGAATTCAGACGCCAGGTGAGCAAACGCTTCGAGGCCAACAAAACACCAGAACATCACCGACAGCGCGGCGAACAGACCGGGGAGTTCAATATCGCTAATTGCAGGGAAGGGGATTTCGCCTGGTTTCAGATCGCCCGCCCACCAGATAGCAACAATGAGGGCAACAATCAGTCCGGCAATGACCGTTTGCAGATTAGCGCTTGAGCTTGCGCCGCGGGAGCCGATGTACCAAACCAATGCCAGCGTACTCAGCTCAGCCAGCAGAAGCTGCTCGTCATGCCAGCCAAACATCGCCTGACCGAATCCGGCGGCGATGTGCAATGCCGCAGGCAAGCCGACAGGAATGACCGACAAAAATAGCCATCCGGTGACGCGCTCCAGTCGTGAACCAAAGGCCATGCCGACAAAATGCGCCACACCGCCTGCGCTGGGGAAATGACGACCCAGTACGGCGAAGACAATCGCCACCGGAAAGACCAAAACAATCAGCACCGGCCAGGCCCACAGGCTGTTATTGCCAGCCACCAGCGCAGCCAGCGCGGGGACGGCGAAAACGCCTGTACCTAACAATGATGTCGACAACAGGCCAACGCCCTGAGCCAATCCCAGCTCTTGTTTCAGTCCGCTCATAAGTGGTTATCCGATTATGCCCATTGACCGGGCTACAACGCAGATTTTTGATGGTATCACAATCGGATTTGCTTATGACGACGTGACTGAAATCGTTATGGAATGTGAGGCAGGTCGGCATTTTGACGGGATTTTCTGCTGATAAAAAATTTTTTTCGCTTGCCCCCTTGAAGGCACAAAACCCCATCCCCATCTCTCTGGTCACTAGCCGGGAAACCGTTTACGGGCCGGCGTCACCCATAACTGATAAAGACTTTCTCAAAGGAGAGCTATCAATGAGTATTCGTCCGTTACATGATCGTGTGATCGTCAAACGTAAAGAAGTTGAATCCAAATCTGCTGGCGGCATCGTACTGACTGGTTCTGCAGCAGGTAAATCAACTCGTGGCGAAATCATCGCTGTCGGTAAGGGTCGCATCCTGGACAACGGTACCGTACAGCCGCTGGACGTGAAAGTCGGCGATATCGTTATTTTCAACGATGGCTACGGTGTTAAATCTGAGAAGATCGACAATGAAGAAGTGTTGATCATGTCTGAAAGCGACATCCTGGCAATTGTTGAAGCCTAATCCGCGAACGACACTGAACATACGAATTTAAGGGAAAGAGAAAATGGCAGCTAAAGACGTAAAATTCGGTAACGACGCTCGTGTGAAAATGCTGCGCGGCGTAAACGTACTGGCAGATGCAGTGAAAGTTACCCTCGGTCCAAAAGGCCGTAACGTAGTTCTGGATAAATCTTTCGGTGCACCGACCATCACTAAAGATGGTGTTTCCGTAGCACGTGAAATCGAACTGGAAGACAAGTTCGAAAACATGGGTGCGCAGATGGTGAAAGAAGTTGCCTCTAAAGCGAACGACGCTGCAGGTGACGGTACCACCACCGCAACCGTACTGGCTCAGTCCATCATCACTGAAGGTCTGAAAGCCGTTGCTGCGGGCATGAACCCGATGGATCTGAAACGTGGTATCGACAAAGCTGTCGCTGCTGCTGTTGAAGAACTGAAAGCACTGTCCGTACCGTGCTCCGACTCTAAAGCTATTGCTCAGGTTGGTACCATCTCCGCAAACTCCGACGAAACCGTAGGTAAACTGATCGCTGAAGCGATGGACAAAGTCGGTAAAGAAGGCGTGATCACCGTTGAAGACGGTACCGGTCTGCAGGACGAACTGGACGTGGTTGAAGGTATGCAGTTCGACCGTGGCTATCTGTCTCCTTACTTCATCAACAAGCCGGAAACTGGCGCAGTAGAACTGGAAAGCCCGTTCATCCTGCTGGCTGACAAGAAAATCTCCAACATCCGCGAAATGCTGCCGGTTCTGGAAGCTGTAGCGAAAGCAGGCAAACCGCTGCTGATCATCGCTGAAGATGTTGAAGGCGAAGCGCTGGCAACTCTGGTTGTTAACACCATGCGCGGTATCGTGAAAGTCGCTGCGGTTAAAGCACCTGGCTTCGGCGATCGTCGTAAAGCAATGCTGCAGGATATCGCTACCCTGACCGGTGGTACCGTTATCTCTGAAGAGATCGGTATGGAGCTGGAAAAAGCAACTCTGGAAGATCTGGGCCAGGCGAAACGCGTTGTTATCAACAAAGATACCACCACCATCATCGATGGCGTGGGCGACGAAGCTGCAATCCAGGGTCGCGTGACTCAGATTCGTCAGCAGATCGAAGAAGCAACTTCCGACTATGACCGTGAAAAACTGCAGGAGCGCGTAGCGAAACTGGCAGGCGGCGTTGCGGTTATCAAAGTTGGTGCTGCGACTGAAGTTGAAATGAAAGAGAAGAAAGCCCGCGTTGAAGATGCCCTGCACGCTACCCGTGCTGCGGTAGAAGAAGGCGTGGTTGCTGGTGGTGGCGTTGCGCTGATTCGCGTAGCGTCTAAAATTGCCGGCCTGAAAGGTCAGAACGAAGACCAGAACGTAGGTATCAAAGTTGCGCTGCGCGCAATGGAATCTCCACTGCGTCAAATCGTACTGAACTGCGGCGAAGAGCCGTCTGTAGTGGCTAACACCGTGAAAGCCGGTGACGGTAACTACGGTTACAACGCTGCAACTGAAGAATACGGCAACATGATCGACATGGGTATCCTGGATCCAACCAAAGTAACTCGTTCTGCTCTGCAGTACGCGGCTTCTGTTGCGGGTCTGATGATCACCACCGAGTGCATGGTTACCGACCTGCCGAAAGGCGATGCTCCTGACTTAGGTGCTGCTGGTGGTATGGGCGGCATGGGTGGAATGGGCGGCATGATGTAATCATGTTGTTCTGAACCTCTCAGAATTGAGAAACCCCTGGGCAGAAATGTCCGGGGGTTTTTCTTTTGGTCATCTTTTTAGTATATGATTCAGCTACGGACATAACGTCCAACTAATTGATCATGGGGAATGACATGCACGTGAAATATTTAGCAGGGATCGTTGGTGCCGCGCTACTGATGGCGGGTTGTAGCTCCAGCAACGAACTGAGTTCAGCCGGGCAAAGCGTACGCTTTGTCGAAGACAGGCCTGGCGCAGAGTGCCAACTGATAGGCACTGCAACCGGTAAGCAAAGCAACTGGCTTTCTGGCCAGCACGGCGAAGAGGGCGGCTCAATGCGTGGCGCAGCAAACGATCTGCGTAACCAGGCTGCGGCAATGGGCGGTAATGTGATTTATGGCGTCAGCAGCCCATCGCAGGGAATGCTGTCCAGCTTTGTTCCTACCGCCAGTGAGATGATTGGACAGGTTTATAAGTGCCCTAACTGATTACACTTCATCCTTCAACCAGCCTCTTTGTTGGATGCGCTGTGAAACCCCAGTCACATAGTTATCTATGCTCCTGGGGATTTTCTTCGCTTGCCGCCGCGATGCAGATTGAATGATTTTGTGTAATAAAGTGGCCTGGACAGGCTCATGCAATCGTAGGCCTGATAAGCGCAGCGCCATCAGGCATTCTGAGTCTTATGCGCAGACTGAACGCGTAAATGATGCAGCGCGCGCAGGCACTGATCCTGATTGAGCTTTTGCGTCTTATCACCCGTCAACGTTCTGATAAACACCTGGCACGGTACACCGGCAAGTTTTTTCAGCCGTGGGCTGAAATCGAGCAGACGGCGAGTAATGGCTTCGGCCTCTTTGCTGCCGGAAGCGGCGCGAGTTTTTACTACCGAACCACAGAAATGGGCTTTTCCTTTATCATCCGTATAGCGGTAAATAATCGCCAGATAATGATTAAACAGGTTATGTTTCCATTCGGGTTGTGTATAAGAGTCGTATTCCAGATTGTCGTTTTGCTGGCAATCCACATCGTACAGCGGCAGGAAATCCAGCAGCGATGTAATTCGTAGCGCTAAATCCCGCATGCCAGCATTATTTATTGCATGAATAATTGCATGCGCCAACACCTGAATTTGTAATTCATTAACCAGTAATTCATCTGTTTTCCCGTCATGCAGCGTCAGAGAAAATGCTAAGTTTTCCCCTTTATCATCCACTAACGTCAGTGAATTTATGCGACGGTTAATATCCGCATTTTTTAGCTCATCCTCCTGAATTAACGGAATATTTTCGTGCATCTTTTTGCTGGCTTTGTCACGTTCTTTTTCATATTGCAAACGTGCGTCTTCGCTAAGCTGGTGCTTCATATAGAGCCTGCTCTCGAGCGCGATAAGCAGATCTCTTAGCCCAAGCGGAGAAAGAAAAAACAACGACTCCTTATTTCTTGGCTCTTTTATCTTTAATGCCAAAGCAACAAATTCATTCTTTTGACGAATAACGCCGGTATTAACACCCTTAATACTTATAGCCATCAAAGGTTCTCCCTAACCATATATTTATTGAAAATCTAGATTTGACTTGATTTATATTTTTTGCAAATAACTAATTGCGCGCTGCGAGTTAAAATAGCACATATTAAAAGTGCGGCTCCACCTGCAGGGATATTAAATAATCGTGATCGATAGCGAGTGTCCGGAATCGGACACTCAATAATGGTTATTGTTGGCGTAACTGCAGGTCCAACGGCGTTTTACTTGGCTCTCCGCCAATTTCACGCGCCAGTTTGGGGACCATGTAACCGGAAACCAGTGTCAGCAGTTCACGCATAATGTGACGTGCTTCATCATCGCTGACCATAAAGTGGGCGGCACCCTGTACTTTATCCAGCACGTGCAGGTAATAGGGCATCACACCGGCATCAAATAGTGCGTTGCTAAGGTTAGCCAGGGTTTGTGCGTTATCGTTCACGCCACGCAGCAATACGCTTTGGTTGAGTAGCGTAACGCCCGCGGCGCGCAGACTACTCATCGCCTGGCGAAACGTCTCATCAACTTCATTGGCATGGTTAATGTGATTGACCAGCAGAATCTGCAGAGAGGAGCGCGCAAAACGTTCGACCAGTCCTTCGGTAATGCGCGCAGGAATCACTATCGGCAAACGGCTGTGAATACGCAGGCGTTTAATGTGCGGAATGGCTTCCAGTTGCGTGAGCAACCAGTCCAGTTCGTGGTCTTTGGCCATTAACGGATCGCCACCAGAGAAGATGATTTCATCCAGCTCAGGATGCGCGGTAATGTAGTCGAGAGCGACCTGCCAGTTGCGCTTATTGCCTTGGTTTTCGGCATATGGGAAGTGTCGACGGAAGCAATAGCGACAATTCACCGCACAACCGCCTTTGACCAGCAACAGTGCCCGATTGCGATATTTATGCAGCAGACCGGGAACCACACTGTGCTGTTCTTCCAGCGGGTCGGTTGAGTAGCCTGGCGCGGCAACAAACTCTTCCTGGGAGGTAAGTACCTGACGCAAAAGCGGATCGTCCGGGTTACCTTTCTCCATGCGGGCAATAAACGCGCGCGGCACGCGCAGGGCGAAAAGCCGTCTCGCATCGCGTCCGGCCAACAGTTTTTCATCTGCGTCTATATTCAAAAGATGCAGAAGTTCATCGGGATCGGTCACAACATCGGCAAGTTGCGATAACCAATCTTCTCTGGATGGGGTATTTAGGGTTACAATATGCGCCATTTTGTGGCTTAGCTACCAGTTAACAATTTTCAGAGGGCCTTATGGCAACGTACTATAGCAACGATTTTCGTGCTGGTCTTAAAATCATGTTGGACGGCGAACCTTATGCGGTTGAAGCCAGCGAATTCGTTAAACCAGGTAAAGGCCAGGCGTTTGCGCGCGTTAAGCTGCGTCGCCTGCTGACCGGTACTCGCGTAGAGAAAACCTTCAAGTCTACTGACTCCGCTGAAGGCGCAGACGTAGCCGACATGAACCTGACTTTCCTGTATAGCGACGGTGAGTTCTGGCACTTTATGAATAACACCACTTTCGAACAGCTGGCTGCTGACGAGAAAGCGGTAGGCGATAACGCTAAATGGCTGCTGGACCAGGCTGAATGCATCGTGACCCTGTGGAACGGTCAGCCGATCTCCGTAACTCCGCCGAACTTCGTTGAGCTGGAAGTTGTTGAAACCGACCCAGGTCTGAAAGGCGATACAGCTGGTACTGGCGGCAAACCGGCTACCCTGTCTACCGGCGCAGTCGTTAAAGTTCCGCTGTTCGTACAGATCGGCGAAGTGATCAAAGTGGATACCCGCTCCGGCGAATACGTTTCTCGCGTAAAATAAGTCTTCCATTTGATCTTATGGCGCAGGTTGCTGCGCCATACTTTTTCCAGGGCAGGAATGATGAAACGTCTTCTCGGTCTTGTAATGCTACTCCTTTTCACCAGCACCCTCCTGACGGGATGCAATACCGCGCGCGGCTTCGGTGAAGACATCAAACATCTTGGCAATTCAATCTCTCACGCTGCCAGCTAATCCTTTCATATAGTCTTAAAAACGATTGTTTATCCATCACACTCCCAGATCTTGTCTATTATTAAGTAGCTATACACAAACAATATTGGCTAGAAAAGGAAGACGTTATGGTTAAGAAGACAATTGCTGCGATCTTTTCTGTGTTGGTACTTTCTTCCGTTTTAACCGCGTGTAATACCACACGAGGCGTAGGACAGGATATTTCTGAAGGCGGTAGCGCCATTTCTGGTGCAGCGACAAAAGCTCAGCAATAATGAAGAACGGTACGACGTCGTGTCGTACCGTTAATCTCCCTTCCCTGGGAGTGACAGAAACGGCGAGAAGCGGTTCCCCAGGTGCAGTTTCATACGGATATTCCGCTTATAGGTGTAGACCGTTTTGCCATGAATGCTGAGTGCGGCGGCAATGGCATTGTTACTCACACCATCCATCCACATTGATAATACTTTCTCCTCCTGCGGCGTAAGCAAAGGCGTGGCGTTTTTGGGTATTTCTAATGCGGGGCGAACCTGAAGTGCTTCCTGAATTGTGTGGGAGAGTGTGTTCAGCGTGGTGTGCTTGGTCAAGACCGAATGGGCGACGGATTGAGAGGGCGCGATGGGGGCATGCTGTCTATCTGCTGATTGCAGTAAAATCAGTGGGATGACGCCACAACTCATAAAAAAAGGGTTAATTGGCGGACTGGAGTGCGTCTCGCTAATAAAACTGTATAAATCCGCGATCACCAGATGCGGTTTCCATTGCAAAATATGCTCTTTTGCTAACAGGAGATTATTGATTCCTGATACCAGAAATGAAGAGCTGAACCTGCCAGAATGATTAAGCAAGGCCTCTATCCCTGTGCGGGTAAAGTGGCACCGGTCAATCACTAAAATTTTAAGCATAAACGTTTCGCATTCAGAAGAGGGGCAATCGACTTTCCGGTTTCAGAAAGCCCTTCATCATAGAGAACTCCGATGAGTGCCAAATGCGGGAACTACGCCGCTAATTATGCTTAATTCTTGCTTTTAGCAGGCAGTGAATAAAAAGGTTGAAATTCATTTTCTTCCGGGCAAAAATGCCATTTCACACATCAGCTTTGTAGGACGACCTGCAAACGCTTCTTTCACCGGGGACGGCCCCATTGTTCTGGAGCCTGATATGTCCTGGATCGTTTTATTAATTGCAGGTTTGCTCGAAGTCGTCTGGGCGATTGGCCTGAAATATACCCACGGTTTTACGCGTCTTACGCCAAGCATTATCACTATTGCGGCGATGATCGTTAGTATTGCCATGCTCTCCTGGGCAATGCGCACATTACCTGTAGGAACCGCTTATGCGGTCTGGACCGGCATTGGCGCCGTAGGGGCGGCCATTACAGGGATTTTGCTGCTGGGTGAATCTGCCAGTCCGGCACGTTTGCTGAGCCTTGGACTGATCGTTGCTGGCATTATTGGTCTGAAGCTGAGCACTCACTAAGCGCCAGGCTGTTTCACCCAAATCAGCTTATTTACCTCAAACCCTTCCCGGGTCGCGATGGCTAACATTTGCTGTTTCATTTCATCTGAAATAGTTGGAGTCCGTGAAAGGATCCACAGGTAGTCGCGATCCGGACCGCAAACCAGCGCGTGACGATATTCCCGGTCGAGTGCAATTACGTTATACCCACCATAGAAGGGGCCGAAGAATGATACTTTAAGCGCGGCCGTGCTTTGGTCGCCGGTGAAATAGGCTTTCCCTTCCGTTTTCTGCCACATCTCCCTGTCAGGGTTATAGCCCTTGTTAATAACGTTGATGCCGCCGTCGTCGCGCAAGCTGTACGTTGCGGTCACTTTATCCAACCCGCGCTCGAAACGATGGTCGAAGCGCGCAATTTCATACCATGTTCCCAGATAGCGTTTGGCATCAAAGTTATTCACCACGGTAACGCCTTTCGGCGGTGTTGGGGAGCTGCAAGCGACAACCAGGAATGCAGCCGTAACTGCAGCAACGACGGGCAGAATGCGCATAGTGTTTTCCTTACTGTTTTTTGTTAAGTGTAGATGACAGCAGGGAAAAAAGAGCAAGAAAGGAGGTCCGATTTACCGGACCCCTCTGTCAGTTATTGCAGTTTTTCAAGAATGCGCCAGGCCGCCTCGACGCGAGCCGGGTTGGGGTAGCTTTTGTTTGCCAACATTACGATGCCAAGGTTTTTTTCTGGAACGAAGGCAACGTAGCTGCCAAATCCGCCTGTGGATCCTGTTTTATGCACCCATGAGGCTTTCACGGCAGGTGCTGGCGGGTTTACCTCAACGGCGGGAAGCGCTGCCAATGCCACTTTGCTGTCGCTGCCGTTGATGATCGAATCAGCTTTCAGCGGCCAGTTCAGCATCTCCCAGCCTAATCCCTGGTACATATCACCAATACGCCAGTAGCGAGACTGCGCAAGCTCAATGCCCTGCTGGAGCGTTTTCTCCTGAACGTGGCTGGCGTCCATGTTGGCCTGAACCCAGCGGGCCATATCGATAACGCTGGATTTCACGCCATAGGCTTCGGCGTCAAGTTGTCCCGGAGAAACGTGCACAGGCTTCCCTTCGCGATAGCCCCAGGCATAGTTCTTTTGTTCGCTTTGCGGAACCGTAATCCAGGTATGCGCCAGTTTTAATGGTTGCAGGACGCGTCTGGTCATTGCCTCTTCGTAGCTCATACCTGAAGGTTTCACCGCCAGCGCACCAAACAGACCAATGCTGGAGTTAGCGTAAAGACGCTTAGCGCCCGGAGTCCATTGTGGTTGCCAGTTTTGATAAAAGCGCAGTAATGCGGCTTTATCCGTAATGTCATCGGGGATCTGCAGCGGCAGGCCACCCGCTGTATAGGTGGCTAAGTGCAGCAGGCTGATACCCCGCCACTGTTTGCCTGTTAGTTCTGGCCAGTATTTCGTGACCGGATCGCTGAGCTTAATTTCTCCGCGGGCGATAGTGTCGCCGCCCAACACGCCGTTAAACGTCTTACTGACCGACCCTAGCTCAAACAGCGTTTGCTGCGTGACTGGGTGGTTATTGGCGATATTGGCTTTACCCCAGGTAAAGTAATAAGGTTTCCCCTCGTAGATAATCGCCACGGCCATACCCGGAATAGCCTGCTCCTGCATCAGTGGTGTGATGGTGCGGTTAACGATATCGGCAATTTGTTGTTCTGTTTTTGCGGCAGCAAACGTGGAGAAAGAGGCTGTCAGCAGCAGTGCGCAGCATATCGATTTTTTCATCATGAAATCAGTTCCGTAATTAAAAGCAAAAGGGTGTCCGGGCCCGTCAGACGCAATCAGTGTGTTTGATTTGCACCGTGTTGACAAACGGTTAAATTTAGCAGCAGATATAAGTTTTTCTAACAGGCTTAATGATGACGCGTAGCTATATCCCTCTTAACTCGCTGCGGGCTTTTGAAGCCGCGGCCAGACATCTCAGTTTTACCCGCGCTGCGATTGAGCTCAACGTGACGCATTCTGCCATCAGCCAGCATGTAAAATCGTTGGAGCAGCAGCTGAACTGTCAGCTATTTGTGCGCGGTTCTCGTGGATTAATGTTGACGACTGAAGGGGAAAGTCTGTTACCTATACTTAATGACTCCTTCGATCGTATGGCGGGGATGTTGGATCGTTTTGCCACTAAACAGACCCAGGAAAAACTTAAAATTGGCGTAGTGGGAACCTTTGCTATCGGCTGTCTTTTCCCGCTTCTGAGCGATTTTAAGCGCAGTTACCCACATATTGATTTGCATATTTCTACCCATAATAATCGCGTGGATCCCGCCGCCGAAGGGCTGGATTATACCATTCGCTACGGTGGGGGAGCCTGGCACGATACCGATGCGCAATATTTATGTAGCGCGCTGATGTCTCCACTGTGTTCGCCAACATTGGCTTCGCAGATTCAAACGCCTGCGGACATCCTGAAATTTCCGTTATTGCGATCGTATCGGCGGGATGAATGGGCGCTTTGGATGCAGGCGGCCGGAGAGGCGCCTCCGTCACCGACACACAATGTGATGGTGTTTGATTCGTCCGTCACCATGCTGGAAGCCGCTCAGGCGGGGATCGGTGTGGCAATTGCGCCAGTCAGAATGTTCACGCATTTACTCAGCAGTGAACGTATCGTTCAGCCGTTTTTAACGCAGATTGATTTGGGAAGCTACTGGATAACGCGTTTGCAATCTCGCCCGGAGACGCCCGCGATGCGTGAATTTTCCCGTTGGTTGACCGGGGTGCTGCACAAATAAAAAAGGCCCGCCAATGGCGGGCCTGATAATTAACGCATGTACTTAGATGGTCAGAATACCAATCGCCGTTACAACGGTCAGGATAGCTGCCAGTCCGTAGAATACCCATTTGCCAGCCGGCACGTGGATTTTCAGGTCATGCATCGCGTGGTGCATACGGTGTAAACCACACCACAGCGGCAGAACGATCATCAGGAACAGAAACGCACGTCCGATGAAGCTCTGAGCGAATGCCAGTACGCGTTCATAGCTGAAAGCATCAGGAACAAAGCCCAGCGGCAGCATAATGCCTACCAGCAGGATCATTACCGGCGCAATGATTGCGCTCCACATACCGCCTGCACCAAACAGGCCCCAGAATACGGGTTCGTCAGAGCGTTTTGGATTTGGATTAATCATTCCGGACTCCTTACCAGAACAGGGCAACAAACAGTATGACTACTGTAGCAACCACAGTGACTGCCCAGAGACCTTTGATGATCGGCTCTGGCCCCATTTTTTCGTCTTTTACGATGATGTTGGCTGCTTTTGGTGCCAGCTCAAACCAGGTTTTGGTATGCAGCAGCGCTGCTGCCAGGGCGATAATGTTAAGGATTACCACTACCGGGTTTTGTAAAAAGGCGACAAAGCCCATCCAGGACTCTGCACCATGCTTGAGTGCAAACAGGCCGATAATCAGTTCAATGCTGAACCAGACTGCCGGGACTGCCGTGCCTTCACGCAGCATGTAAAAACGATAAAATGGCAGCTTTTTCCACCAGGTGGACGTCATTGGCCGCACATAGGCTTTACGTTTAGTCGTCATCGTGCACTCCTTAGCGTGGTTTCAGGGTAGCGATAAGAAAGTCTTTTGAACTTTCAACTTTACCCTGCTGAATGGCCGCAGCCGGATCGACGTGTTTCGGGCAGACTTCGGAGCAGTAGCCCACGAAAGTACAGGTCCAGACGCCGTTCGGGCTGTTCAATTGAGCCATACGCTCCTTCTTACCGTGGTCGCGGCTATCTTCGTTGTAACGATGCGCCAGCGTAATCGCAGCCGGTCCAATGAACTCAGGGTTCAGGCCGAACTGCGGGCACGCGGCGTAGCACAGACCACAGTTGATGCAACCAGAGAACTGATGATACTTCGCCATCTGCGCCGGAGTCTGGGTGTTTGGCCCCTGATCCGGTGTACGCGGGTTACCGATGATGTACGGTTTGATCGCTTCCAGGCTTTCGATAAAGTGCGTCATGTCGACGACCAGATCGCGCTCAATCGGGAAGTTACCCAGCGCTTCAACCTTCATGCCGTTTGTGTAATCACGCAGGAAGGTTTTGCACGCCAGTTTCGGTACATTGTTGACCATCATGCCGCAGGAGCCGCAGATTGCCATACGGCAGGACCAGCGGTAGCTCAGGTCCGGTGCCAGGTTATCCTTGATGTAGCCCAGCGCATCCAGCAGTGACGTGGTTTCATCATAAGGAACTTCGTAGAAAGCACTGTGCGGCGCGGTATCGGTTTCCGGGTTATAGCGCACCACCTCAACTTTCAGGTTTTTCATCTCAGCCATTCGCCTTCTCCTTCTTATCGGCTGCTTCCGCTTCGCCACCGTAAACACGTTTAGCCGGTGGCAGAGTGGTGATTTTCACGTCGCTGTATTCCAGGCGAGTCGTGCCGTCAGCATCGCGGAAGGCGAGGGTGTGTTTGAGGAAGTTCACGTCGTCACGCTCGGTACAGCCTTCATCCAGACGCTGATGCGCGCCGCGGGATTCTTTACGCGCCAGCGCGGAGTGCGCCATACATTCAGCAACGTTCAGACCGTGACCCAGTTCGATGGTATACAGCAGGTCGGTGTTGAAGACGCTGGAGGTATCAGTGATACGTACGCGCTTGAAGCGTTCCTGCAGTTCAGCCAGCTTATCAACGGTTTTCTGCATCAGTTCCGGCGTACGGTAGATACCGCAACCTTCTTCCATGGAGATACCCATTTCATCACGGATCTTAGACCAGTTTTCGTTACCTTCCTGGTTAACCAGATCTTTCAGACGTTTTTCAACGCCAGCAACCTGTGCGTCAAGAGCGGCACTGTTTGCAGCGCCAGCCGTTGCAGCGCGTTCCGCAGCTTGTTCACCGGCCATACGACCGAAGACCACCAGTTCCGCCAGGGAGTTAGAGCCCAGACGGTTAGCGCCATGCAGACCAACAGAGGAACATTCGCCGACAGCGAACAGACCTTTAATGCGGGTTTCACAGTGCTGATCGGTTTCGATACCGCCCATGGTGTAGTGTGCGGTCGGACGTACCGGGATCGGTTCTTTAACCGGATCGACACCCACGTAAGCTTTCGCCAGTTCGCAGATGAACGGTAAACGTTCGAGCAGTTTTTTCTCGCCGAGGTGACGCAGGTCCAGGTGAACCACATCGCCACGCGGAGTGGAAATGGTGTTGCCTTTGCGCCATTCGTGCCAGAAAGCCTGAGAAACTTTGTCGCGCGGACCGAGTTCCATGTATTTGTTTTTCGGCTCGCCCAGCGGGGTTTCCGGACCCATGCCGTAGTCTTGCAGATAACGGTAGCCGTTTTTGTTGACCAGAATACCGCCTTCACCGCGGCAGCCTTCAGTCATCAGGATACCGGAGCCTGGCAGACCCGTCGGGTGATACTGAACGAATTCCATATCACGCAGCGGAACGCCGTGGCTCAGCGCCATGCCCATACCGTCGCCGGTTACGATGCCGCCGTTGGTGTTGTAACGGTAAACACGACCAGCGCCGCCCGTTGCCATTACGACTGCGTTAGCACGGATCTGCACCAGCGTGCCTTCCATCATGTTCATGGCAACCAGGCCGCGGGCATGACCCTCGTCCACCAGGATATCCAGAACGAAGTGTTCGTCAAAGCGCTGAATCTGCGGGAACTGCAAAGATGTTTGGAACAGCGTATGCAACATGTGGAAGCCGGTTTTATCTGCGGCAAACCAGGTACGCTCGATTTTCATGCCGCCGAAGCGACGTACGTTGACGCTACCGTCTTCACGACGGCTCCATGGGCAGCCCCATTGTTCCAGTTGCGTCATTTCAGTTGGGCAGTGGTGGACAAAGTAATCCACGACATCCTGCTCACATAGCCAGTCTCCGCCTGCTACCGTATCGTGAAAATGGTAGTCAAAGCTGTCATGATCCTGCGCGACAGCAGCAGAGCCGCCTTCGGCAGCAACGGTATGGCTGCGCATTGGGTACACTTTTGAGATCAGTGCGATTTTAGCGTTGGGATTTGCTTGTGCGGCAGCAATTGCAGCACGTAATCCCGCGCCACCGGCGCCTATAATGGCAAGATCGGCTTGAAAGGTTTGCACGACATTCCTCCAGATTGTTGTTATTTCATCCCCGCCTGAAATCAGATGCTTCATCGGCTTCAAACAGGTTATGAACGCGTTTCCACTGCTCCTTTATAGGTACAATAGTATAGTCTTAGGGATGTGCGGGAAATTTGACGTGTTCGATTTTTTTAGCGTGTCACAGGGGGGAATTATCATTGAATTTGATTAATTTAATTACTAAACCACCCTATGTCGCTTTTTTTATCCAATTGCCAGTGCTGATTACTGCTGCCTGAAATTTGTCTCGTTAGCGCGATACGAGTAGACTTCGTGCCCTTGTCTTAAATCGGAGAAACAACCATGAGCGAAACGGCAACCTGGCAGCCGAGCGCGTCCATCCCCAATCTGTTAAAACGTGCAGCAATTATAGCGGAGATTCGCCGCTTTTTTGCCGATCGTGGCGTGCTTGAGGTTGAGACCCCTTGTATGAGTCAGGCAACGGTAACGGACATCCATCTGTTCCCGTTCGAAACGCGTTTCGTTGGCCCTGGACACTCCCAGGGGATGAATCTCTATTTAATGACCAGCCCTGAATACCATATGAAGCGCCTGCTGGTGGCAGGGTGCGGCCCGGTGTATCAACTGTGCCGCAGCTTCCGTAATGAAGAGATGGGGCGCCATCATAACCCTGAATTCACCATGCTTGAGTGGTATCGTCCGCACTACGATATGTATCGGCTGATGAATGAGGTGGACGATTTGCTTCAGCAGGTGCTGGACTGTTCGCCTGCGGAAAGCCTCTCTTACCAGCAAGCCTTCCAGCGTCATCTGGAGATAGACCCGCTGTCTGCGGATAAAACCCAACTGCGGGAAGTGGCGGCGAAATTGGATCTCAGCAATATCGCCGATACCGAAGAAGACCGGGACACCTTACTGCAGCTGCTGTTTACGATGGGCGTTGAGCCGCATATTGGTAAAGACAAACCGACGTTTGTGTATCATTTCCCTGCCAGCCAGGCATCACTGGCGCAAATCAGTACCGAAGATCACCGCGTGGCTGAACGTTTCGAGGTTTATTACAAAGGTATTGAGCTGGCAAATGGTTTCCATGAATTGACCGACGCGCGCGAGCAGCAGCAACGGTTTGAACAGGATAACCGCAAACGTGCCGCACGTGGTCTGCCGCAGCAACCTATCGATACCAACCTGCTGGAAGCGCTGAAAGTAGGCATGCCGGATTGCTCAGGCGTGGCGCTGGGTGTTGACCGTCTGGTAATGCTGGCGCTGGGCGCAGAGAGCCTGGCCGAGGTTATCGCATTTACCGTCGATCGCGCATAACTTACTCTTCCGCAATACAAAGTGGCGGCTTAATCGCCACTTTGTAGCATATTTTTTCATTTCCCCCTCTAATAGCCACAATTTACACCTGGATATTTGATATCGTTTAGGTATCAATTCTGTGTTGATTTTTTTATCGCTGAACTCTGCAAAGAGAGCAGTGCCAACCGGTGAGCGGCGTTTGCTAAACGCTTGCCAGAGTAAGGGATGGTTTAATGACCCAAACAATAAAAAAGATGAGCCTGCCAGGTCTCATTCTCATGATATTTACGTCAGTTTTCGGTTTTGCTAATAGCCCCTCCGCATTCTATTTAATGGGGTATAGTGCAATACCGTGGTATATATTTTCTGCATTATTATTCTTTATTCCATTTGCTTTAATGATGGCGGAAATGGGTTCTGCCTATCGGAAAGAAGAGGGTGGAATCTATTCGTGGATGAATAATAGCGTTGGACCGCGCTATGCCTTTATCGGCACGTTTATGTGGTTTTCTTCTTATGTGATATGGATGGTCAGTACTGCGGCGAAAGTCTGGGTACCTTTTTCAACCTTCTTGTTTGGCGCAGACATGACGCAGCACTGGCGTATTGCAGGGCTTGAGCCTACGCAGGTTGTCGGGCTGCTCGCCGTCGGCTGGATGATCCTGGTGACCTGCGTGGCATCCCGGGGTATTAATAAGATTGCGCGTATTACGGCAGTAGGCGGAATTGCCGTAATGTGTCTTAATTTAGTTCTGTTGTTAGTGAGTGTCGCTATTTTGTTATTAACTGGTGGCCAGTTTGCACAGGATATTAATTTCATCTCCTCACCTAATCCCGGATATCAGTCCGGGCTGGCAATGTTGTCATTTGTTGTGTTTGCCATTTTTGCTTATGGCGGAATTGAAGCTGTAGGGGGACTGGTTGATAAAACAGAAAAACCAGAAAAGAACTTTGCTAAAGGCATTGTTTTTGCCGCTATTGTCATTTCTGTTGGTTATTCACTGGCCATCTTTTTATGGGGCGTTAGCACCAACTGGCAGCAGGTATTAAGCAATAGCTCGGTCAACCTCGGCAATATTACTTATATCCTGATGAAGAGCCTCGGGATGACGTTGGGTAATGCGCTGCATCTTTCCCCTGAGACCGCGATGGTGATGGGCGTATGGTTTGCACGTATTACCGGGCTTTCCATGTTCCTTGCCTATACCGGCGCTTTTTTCACCCTCAGCTACTCACCGCTGAAAGCGATTATTCAGGGCACGCCGAAAGCGTTGTGGCCCGCGCCGATGACCAAACTGAATGCCGTAGGGATGCCGACGACGGCAATGTGGTTACAGTGCCTGCTGGTGAGCCTGTTTATCCTGTTGGTTTCATTTGGTGGCGATACGGCTTCAGCGTTCTATAACAAACTGACGCTGATGGCGAACGTATCCATGACGCTGCCGTATCTGTTCCTGGCGCTGGCGTTTCCGTTCTTTAAAGCCCGTCCGGGTCTGGAAAGACCGTTTGTTGTCTTTAAAACCCGAGCGGCGACGCTGCTGGCAACGGGTGTGGTCGTTCTGGTGGTGACGTTTGCCAACGTGTTCACCATCATCCAGCCAGTAATTGAAGCCCGGGACTGGAACAGTGCCTTGTGGATGACCGGCGGCCCGATCTTCTTCTCGCTGCTGGCGATGGCGATTTATGAGAACTACAGCCGCCGCGCGGCCAACGAACCTGAGTGGGCGGTGGAATAAACGACCTGCCCAATCCGGCCTACAAAGATGCATCTTAGTAGGCCGGATACAGTGAAGCCTTCCGCTTACAAACTTCCCGCCGGGCGACTGCCTCTTCCTGCAGAACTTAATGCTCTGCCTGTTTGCTTACCGCCGAGGCTCTCCAGACGCATCTGGAACGGTGGGAACGGCATATCAATACCGTGCTCGCGGAAGCCTGCCAGAATCAGTTGGTGGATTTCATGGCGCAGCGGCATGCGATGCCCCATTTCAGCGGCATAAATACGCAGTTCGAAGATTTGAATTCCTTGTTGCAGGTCAACCAGGAAGACTTCTGGCGCCGGGTTATCGATAACCAGCGAGCAACGATGTGCGGCAGTCAGCAGGATCTGCGTAACCTCCTCGCTGTTAGCCTCCGACGGTGCCGGGATGGTTAACACCACACGGGTAACCGAATCGGATAGCGACCAGTTGATAAACTGTTCGGTGATAAAGGCTTTGTTGGGTACGATGATCTCTTTGCGGTCCCAGTCGCTGATAGTGGTGGCACGGGTATTAATTTTCGTCACGCTACCGGTAAGATCGCGAATTGTAACCGTGTCGCCAATGCGGATTGGCTTTTCAAACAGGATAATCAGGCCGGAAATAAAGTTGGCGAAGATCTCCTGCAAACCAAAGCCCAGACCGACACCAAGAGCCGCCACCAGCCATTGCAGTTTGGACCACTCAATACCGATCATCGAGAAGCCCACCAGGCCGCCAATCAGCATCAGAAGATACTTAGTGATAGTGGTGATGGCGTAACCGGTGCCGGGGGTTAAATCCAGATGTTGCAGTAGCGCCAGCTCCAGCAACGCGGGTAGGTTGCGCACTAGCTGGGTGGTGATGATAAACACCAGAATAGCAATGAGCACCGCGCCCAGCGTTATCGGTTCTAAGCTTTCCACGCCCTGCACCGTGGAGGTGACATCCCACAACGAGATGTTTTCCAGGAAGCCGAAAGCGGAATGAATTTCTGACCACAGCACAATGACCGAGAGCAGGGCGATAAGCATCAGGATAGAACGTACCAGGCGCAGCGATTGCGCGCTGATTGCATCCAGATCCACTTCGCTTTCATCTACATCGATCGTACCTTCAAGGCTGGTGGAATGAGGTGGTTCCTCTTCGCCCCGCGCACGTTGCGCCAGCATTTCGGCGCGTCGATGTTTGGCGCGGTCAAACGCAAGGCGGCGGCGCTGAATTAGCATCCAGCGGCGGATGACGTGATACACCACCAGTAATAAGAACCAAATCGCCACGGATGTTTCCAGGCGTGCCAGCAGGGCTTGCGATGTGGCGAGATAACCCACTGCCGCGGCGAGAATGGCAATCAGCGGCGCGCCCATCAGCATATTCCACAGCATACTATTGACCATGTTATCGCTGTTGCCCTCTTTATCGAGGTACAGCGGTATCCCGGCGCGTTTCAGGCTCAGGGTCACGACCGCCAGCGCACCGCAAATCAGAATAAAGCACAGACGTCCCAGTGAGGCGGAGAATTCTCGGTCATTGAGATTATCAAACATAATCACCGCCATGATCAGCGGGACAATCAGCCCGATGCTCATCAGGTAGTAGTGCATGGCTTTCGCGACGCGGTTACGTGGCCAGCCAAAGTGGGCAATGAACAGACCGTTGGGACGCGCAAAGGTGGCGCAAATCATTACCGCCCATAGCATAGGCACCGTGGCGGTAACGCCATCGCCGATAGCAACAGCCAGCGGGTAAGGCCAGGCTTCCTGCAGCCCGTAACCGAGCGTTGCCCATAACACCGGCAACGGAGAAGCGACGAGTATTGACCAGAATACCGTGCGTATTGTCAGCCAGAAATGGTCCTGGGTGACTTTCCCGACTCGCGCGGACGAGCGTTCAAGGAAACGGGTGAAGTGCTTGCGCGAAGAGAGGCTAAAGCCAACCAGCACCAACGCCGCGAACAGCGGCAATAGTGTTTCTTTGCTGGTCAGCATCATGATGCTGGCTTTACCCAACTGATTAAACGTATCTAATGAGATCAAACGCCGCAGATCCTGAACGATGTCGACAGGCCAGGAGAGCGAGATGGGACTGACGTCTGACGTCCAGAACAGATAGCGGTGCGTTGCTTCGTTGACCTCTTTTAGCGCATCTTCCAGTTGGCTGTTGGAGACTTTGAGCTTGGTCAGCTCAAGGATCAGCGTATCGCCGCCCTGTAACAATGAGTTCAGCAGCTCGCGCTGGGTGCGTAGCTGGGCGTTGAGAATACTGCTCTGTTCAGCGGTCAGCGGTTGTCCATCGGCCTGATGAATCTGACGCAGCTGCGGCTGTTTGTTGAGGAGATCCTCATAGCGCATACGGTGCACGCGAAGCTGCGCCATTTCGGTATCCAACTGCTGGGGCTTGGGCATTTCCGGCAGACGGGATACCTGCGCGCGCAGCGCTTCTCCCAGCATATTTGAAACCCCAAGCCACTGAGACTGCTCTCGCAGCGTATTCAAGGCCTGGCGGACCTGCAGCGTTTGGCTGGCAGCCTGACGCTGCTGCGAGGCGACCAGGTCCATACGTTGCGCCTGCTGGTTCAAGGCCTGAGACAGCTCGCGGTTAACCTTGAACTGATCGACAATACCTTCCGGCAGTCCCGCGCTGTTTTCCGCCAGCAGTTCTGTACTTTCCAGCGCTCGCTCTGCTTCACGCTGACGCTGACTGTTGAGTTGATTGCGCAAAGCCTGCAGGTAAGTGTCGAGTTGTTGACTCTGTTTTTCCGCCAGTTCGGAGCGCATACGCGCCAGTTCCTGACGGTTATTGGCGGAAAGCTGTGCCAGCTCCAGTTCATCGACCAGGGCTTTAAGTTTGGCGGATTCAGCTTGTATCGCCTGATTCTGCGCGGAATTGCCGTTGGCGGTACCAATGCGCCGCTCAAGCTCATTGAGCTGGCGGCGGGCATCGGTTTGCTGTTGAGGAAGCTGGCTTAACGAGTCGGCGATTTCCCGGGCGCGATCCTGCTCCTGCTGGGCCTGACGACTCTTTTCCAGCAGTTGGCTGCTAACCTGGAGGATCTCCTGGTTTAATGCATCGGTAGAGAGTCCGGTTGGCACATTGCGCGGTTCATCGCGCAGGTTACTAAGCTGTGCGCGTAACGTTGCGGACAGCTTGGGGAAGTTATCAATAACCTGCTGATATTGCTGTGCGCGCTCGAGAGAGCCTTTCCGCTCCTCAAGGGCATTCAGCGCGGACTGGAGCGCCTCGACGGTTTCTGGCTGAGCGGGTTTTGCCGCTTTTGCCTGCTCCAGTTCCTGGGTGAGTTGTTTGGCATCGGGGGCCGTCGCAGCGTACGCCCCCAGGCTGAGGCACCAGGCCATCAGAAAAGTGATAATCAGGCGCACAGCAGCGATTCCTATGTTTAACTTTCGTCTTTTTTGTCGTCAACCAGCGGGCTGGCGTCGTGTTCTGCTTCGATCTCTTCTTTCGCCAGCGGGGCCGGTTCTGTCTCTGGCGTCACGAAAGTCTCGGTCGAGATGGCCATTGGTTGGCCGATTTTGGTCACGGAAAGATCCTGCAACTGCTCAACCAGGTTAACTTTGCCAGGTGCGAACAGGTTGATGACGGTGGAACCGAGCTTAAAGCGGCCCATTTCCTGACCTTTCAACAGCGCCACCGACCCTTCGCTTTCGCCTTCCGGCCAGGTCCAGCGCTTGATAACGCCTTCACGCGGTGGGGTAATGGTGCCAGCCCATGTGGTTTCAATGCTGCCGACGATAGTCGCGCCGACCAGAATCTGCACCATCGGACCAAATTCGGTATCAAACAAACAGATTACGCGTTCGTTGCGGGCAAACAGGTTCGGTACGTTTTGCGCAGTCAGGATGTTTACAGAGAAGAGATCGCCCGGCACATACATCATTTCACGCAGGATACCGTTACACGGCATGTGTACACGGTGGTAATCGCGTGGAGACAAGTAAGTGGTTACAAACGTACCGTTGCGGAATTTTTCCGCCATCTGATAGTTGCCAGCCAGCAGCGCTTCAAGGGTATAGCTGTGCCCTTTAGCCTGCAGCAATTTGTCTTCTT
Organism: Citrobacter sp. Cf116; assembly: GCF_030336505.1. Lineage (NCBI taxonomy): Bacteria > Pseudomonadati > Pseudomonadota > Gammaproteobacteria > Enterobacterales > Enterobacteriaceae > Citrobacter > Citrobacter sp. Cf116. The sequence goes on from NZ_JAOWEQ010000031.1 coordinate 35,942, forward strand.
CGATGTTGCCTAACTGGTTGATCACGCCGTCAGCGGGCATGACCAGTACGTTTGGATCTGTATTAATCGGGCGAGCATCGTCGCGCAGCGGGCGAACAAAGAAGTCGTTAAAGGTGCGATAGCTGGCGGTGTCCGGCTTTTGCGCCTCTTTCATATCGACCTTGTAATATTTCACGAACAGATCGATAACCAATTTGGTCAGCCATCCCGCTCGTTTGCTCGCACCCCAACCCGCCAGGCGAGTGAGCCATAGTTTCGGCAGAATGTATTGTAGCGAAAGCTTAAATGAGTTTAACAAGGTAGCCTCCAGGCCATAATTTGTTCCCGATCCGGCATGTGGGCCGGATCCTGAAAAAAGGGGGACGATTCTAGCGATGCTTAGCTTAGTTGTCAGTTGTCTGTATCAGAAAAGTTTTTACGCGTTTTTACCTGCGCCATGCTTTCCAGGATGCGGTGATAATTTTCAAACCGGGTTTCGGCTATGGCCCCTTTTTCTACAGCCTCACGGATAGCGCAGCCTGGATCGGTATCATGCTTGCAGTCGCGGTATTTGCAATGGCCCAGGTAGTCATGAAATTCGACAAAGCCATGCGTGATTTGTTCCGGCTCCAGATGCCACAGTCCGAACTCACGTACGCCAGGGGAGTCGATAACGTCGCCGCCGTGCGGGAAGTGATACAGGCGAGAGGCCGTGGTAGTGTGCTGTCCAAGACCGGAGTTGTCGGAGACATCGTTGGTCAGGATCTCTTCTTGCAGGCCGAGAAGATTATTGAGCAGGCTGGATTTACCTACGCCCGACTGACCGGCAAAAATGCTGATGCGATCGGTTAATGCTTCTTCAAGCGGTTTCAGGCCGTCTTTAGTACGGCTGGATACCATCAACACCCGATAGCCAATGTTGCGATAGATATCCATCTGTTCGTTAACGAAGGCCATGCCTTCATCATCCAGCAGATCGATCTTATTCAGTACGATAATTGGTTCAACATGTAGCGTTTCGCAGGCTACCAGATATCGGTCGATAATATTGAGTGACAGCTCGGGTAAGATGGCTGAGACAATAACGATCTGGTCGATGTTGGCGGCAATAGGTTTTACCCCGTCGTAAAAGTCGGGGCGTGTCAGTACCGAGGTACGATCGTGTACCGCTTCAACGATACCTTTGACATTCACGCCTTCAGCCGCCGCTTTACCCGGGCGCCAGACTACGCGATCGCCAGTAACCAGCGAGCGAATTGTACGGCGGATGTTGCAGCGATGAATTTCACCGTCAGCAGACTCTACGTCGGCATGCATGCCAAAACGGCTGATAACGATGCCTTCAGCGGTTTCGCCAAACAGGTTGTCGTCGTAGTCGGGCTTCTCCGTGGACGTTTTAAGACGACGCTGGTGATTGGCGTTCACACGGCGCTGTTGGCCTTTGGAGAGTTTATTCTTACTCAATCGGACTGGCTCCTGGTCGCCCATGATGGGCAAAACATTTATGATACACACAATTTTAGATCAATGTAGTCACACTGAATGTGACGCTGAAGGGTGGAAAATAGCATGAGTGCCAATGAAAACAACCTGATTTGGATCGATCTGGAGATGACAGGTCTGGATCCCGAGCGCGATCGCATTATTGAGATCGCCACGCTGGTGACGGATGCCAATCTGAATATTCTGGCAGAAGGACCGACAATTGCGGTGCACCAGTCCGACGAACAACTGGCATTAATGGATGACTGGAACGTACGTACGCACACCGGTAGCGGGCTGGTGGAACGCGTGAAGGCGAGCACCATGGGCGATCGTGAAGCAGAACTGGCCACGCTGGCTTTTTTGAAAGAGTGGGTTCCGGAAGGGAAATCACCTATCTGTGGCAACAGCATTGGTCAGGATCGTCGTTTCCTGTTTAAATACATGCCGGAGCTGGAGGCGTATTTCCATTATCGCTATCTGGACGTCAGCACGCTCAAAGAACTGGCGCGTCGTTGGAAGCCGGAAATCCTGGCTGGCTTCACCAAGCAGGGAACACATCAGGCGATGGACGACATTCGTGAATCTGTTGCTGAGCTTGCTTACTATCGCGAACATTTTATTAAGCTTTGATTTTGTTCTCCGGTGGCTTGCGTCACCGGCTTTTTGACGCTAAATTGTTCAGCTTGATTGCAAAGTAATCACTTGAACGAATTTTCGAAAAAAACGTATTCAAGGGGGTTGCAGCTAAACGGATTTCTCGTATAATGCGCCTCCCGTAACGACGCAGAAATGCGAATTACGACAGCAACAAATTTGCGGGAATAGCTCAGTTGGTAGAGCACGACCTTGCCAAGGTCGGGGTCGCGAGTTCGAGTCTCGTTTCCCGCTCCAAA
>NZ_JAOWEQ010000032.1:0-2963 GCF_030336505.1 Citrobacter sp. Cf116
GCAGATGTGATACAGCACGGGCTGAGGCCATGGATATTTATCGCTTCCTGAATACCGATATGACTCATTGCGCCAGCGCCGGTATTCCGTCATAACCTGCTCCGATGTCAGTCCGAATGGATTCGCTCCACTCACTGAAACCAGAGAAACAAACTCAGCCAGGTCAGGCGGCCATGTATTTCCCATCGCACAGCGCTCCATGCACTGCTGACAGACCAGCCGAATTTGAGGTTCAGTCATCGAACCTATCTGGGCTATCCAGATAGGCGAAGGCTCCGCCCCGTTCTTCTGGGTCCATCGGTTCGAATACACCTCCCCCATGACCTGCCACAGTCGCCAGGCTGTTTCCGTCGCCATCAAGTCCATTCCTGCGGCGCCACTCTGCGTGTGCTGACTGAATTTGCTGAACTGCCCGGGATGCTGTTGGTTCGGATCCTGCTCCCACATGACTGTTACCTCCGGTTTCTGGTTTTACCTGCGTTCTCACCCGGGCTACATGTCGGGCAAATTTTTGTTCCCACTGGATTTGAGTAAAAACTTTCCCTTCCGACTCCCAATACGCGGTGAATTCTGCGAGTTCAGTCAGAAGGTAATCTGGTTCAGGCAGGGGGATACCCCACGATGCAGCGCGCTGTCGGAAGTCTCTGGAGGGAAGCCAGCTATCTGTCATGCTGAATTTCCCGATCGGTTCATCAACACCGTCCAGGTATCGGGGCATGACCGGGGATGGCAGTTCATCCCCATTCGGATTTTTCATCGCGCCCGCGTTAAGAGAGGGGTTTAAGATCTGTTTACTGCTAACTGCTTTCTGGATACCTGATGGCAAAGGTTTAGCCAAAGACTTAGCCTTATCCTTAGGCAAAGCGAAAGCCTTATCAAAAGCCGTCCCCATAGCGTCAGAAACCCCGTAGCAGGCGGCTTTGAGAGCTTCATATGCTTTATCTTTCAGTGAACATTCAGGAAGTAATTCAAACGATCTTGCCCATGATTTGATCACGTTCACTGATGCTGGAGGGTTATGTTTCACCGCGTTAGGCAACCAAAAAACTCTGGCTTTAAGGTCGGCTTCCACCATACCTAACGCTATGGCTTCGCCTAAGGCTAAGTCGAAGGCTTCGACTTCCCAGTTTAATTCTTCGGCCATAGCCGCCCTTCCCGCCTTATACAGCCCGGGTATAATCCCCGTGAATGGGCCTGTAAGCAGGTAAATAAACAGACTCTGCCCACTTGGCGGGAGTGGTGATAAGGCTCGAAATTTAGGATCATCCCACATGGTGATCTTCACCTTACGGTAAGGCTCGTTACTAGCCTTACTCTTAGGCATGGCCTTAGCCAAAGGATTAGGCATACTTCACCCCGCGAGTTGCAGTAATAATGGTCATTGGTCAAAACTCGATTAAAACAATTGCGGCGCTACGGCGCTTATGCTCGCCAGTAGTGGTCCCGTCGCATCAGCAGGTAACATGTTGAATAATGCGATTGCCGCCTCACGAATTTCCTTCTCGAGCTTTTGTAATGGCGCGCCAATTAATTTCGCATGGTGTGCCTCACTGCACTCTTTGATAGCGTTCGCCACCAGCTCTGCTTCTGTGCTCGCATTACTTAACCCGTGCTTTCTGGCAATCTGAACTGGCATAGCGGCAATAATTGAACCTGACAGCTGCATAATGTAAGCCGTGTACTTTTCCGAACCGCCCTCGTTTTTCAGATATCTGAATAAATTCTGTTTATTAACAGTAATTCCGCGGCTATCTACTTTGGCCCACTCTTCAGCCACCAGCTGAGCGATCCGTTCCTGTGCCTGTCCTGGTAATGTCGATTCCCATTCACGAACGGCGGCCAATATGACGCGGTGGTGGATGCCGTCACGGCGCTGGGGTTTAAATTGATTTTGCGATTTCACCGGAGCGGCTACTCGTGGTTTATTATGGGTATAAGCTACTGATTGCATCATTCAGACCTCGCTTTGTGGCGGAAATACACTATCAAGAGAGCAGGTGCGCCCTAACTCGTTAAGCTTCTCCACAATCAATCTGCATTCCGGTAGGCCTGGTTGGCGTGTTCCGTTCTCATAATTTGAGAGCCTTGACTGACGCCACCCGAATAATTTGGCTAATTGCTCTTGAGTTAAACCGAGCGCTTGCCGTTCTTTGGCGATGTTGTTCATCTTGTCCTCACATATAGTGTTTAGCTGAATTAAACACACAATGTGTTAGATAGTCAAGACGAAACGTTCTTTGAGCGTTAACACGTAACGTGGTAAAAATCAGTAATGAATATAAACACTGCAATTGCCGCCAGACTGAAGCAGCTACGCGAACAGAAAAATATGTCGCAATCTAAACTCGCAGAGTTATGTGGGTGGGCTCAGTCACGCATCGGGAACTATGAAGCAGGTCGCCGCAATGTTGGCGTTGACGACGCTATAACGATATCTAAAGCTCTCGGCATTAGCCCGGCTGAGCTAATGTTTGGTGATGATCACGCCGAATCATGGTTAACGCCAAAACATCGTAAGTTGATTACTCTTTTTGACCAGTTGCCGGAGTCTGAACAAGACAGAATGATCGATACCTTTCAATTACGGCTGAAAGAAATTGATGAGTATGTTGAGAAATACCTTCGGGGACGATTAAAGCCAACTGACGACTAAGCTACAATTTTCAGCACTCTAACCAGCCTCCTTGGCTGGTTTTTTTATGCCTTTCCCACTCCCTTTTCCCATATCGTTATCATCCACATCACCTTAAACACATGCTGTGTTGACTTTTAAACACATTTAGAGTTTAAATATAAACACATTTTGAAAAACGTCATCGAGGCAGGACGCCCACGAAGTAGCAGCCGGCGGCATACGAATCACCGGATGAGATGACTAGTGTAAACACGCAGCAGGTTCAACGTTCCGCCAGCCTGGCGACAAGGGCAACGCAAGAGGATAAATCCATGATCGATTTCGCACG
>NZ_JAOWEQ010000033.1:0-124615 GCF_030336505.1 Citrobacter sp. Cf116
TTCTTTAAGGTAAGGAGGTGATCCAACCGCAGGTTCCCCTACGGTTACCTTGTTACGACTTCACCCCAGTCATGAATCACAAAGTGGTAAGCGCCCTCCCGAAGGTTAAGCTACCTACTTCTTTTGCAACCCACTCCCATGGTGTGACGGGCGGTGTGTACAAGGCCCGGGAACGTATTCACCGTGGCATTCTGATCCACGATTACTAGCGATTCCGACTTCATGGAGTCGAGTTGCAGACTCCAATCCGGACTACGACATACTTTATGAGGTCCGCTTGCTCTCGCGAGGTCGCTTCTCTTTGTATATGCCATTGTAGCACGTGTGTAGCCCTACTCGTAAGGGCCATGATGACTTGACGTCATCCCCACCTTCCTCCAGTTTATCACTGGCAGTCTCCTTTGAGTTCCCGACCGAATCGCTGGCAACAAAGGATAAGGGTTGCGCTCGTTGCGGGACTTAACCCAACATTTCACAACACGAGCTGACGACAGCCATGCAGCACCTGTCTCAGAGTTCCCGAAGGCACCAAAGCATCTCTGCTAAGTTCTCTGGATGTCAAGAGTAGGTAAGGTTCTTCGCGTTGCATCGAATTAAACCACATGCTCCACCGCTTGTGCGGGCCCCCGTCAATTCATTTGAGTTTTAACCTTGCGGCCGTACTCCCCAGGCGGTCGACTTAACGCGTTAGCTCCGGAAGCCACGCCTCAAGGGCACAACCTCCAAGTCGACATCGTTTACGGCGTGGACTACCAGGGTATCTAATCCTGTTTGCTCCCCACGCTTTCGCACCTGAGCGTCAGTCTTTGTCCAGGGGGCCGCCTTCGCCACCGGTATTCCTCCAGATCTCTACGCATTTCACCGCTACACCTGGAATTCTACCCCCCTCTACAAGACTCTAGCCTGCCAGTTTCGGATGCAGTTCCCAGGTTGAGCCCGGGGATTTCACATCCGACTTGACAGACCGCCTGCGTGCGCTTTACGCCCAGTAATTCCGATTAACGCTTGCACCCTCCGTATTACCGCGGCTGCTGGCACGGAGTTAGCCGGTGCTTCTTCTGCGAGTAACGTCAATCGTTGCGGTTATTAACCACAACGCCTTCCTCCTCGCTGAAAGTACTTTACAACCCGAAGGCCTTCTTCATACACGCGGCATGGCTGCATCAGGCTTGCGCCCATTGTGCAATATTCCCCACTGCTGCCTCCCGTAGGAGTCTGGACCGTGTCTCAGTTCCAGTGTGGCTGGTCATCCTCTCAGACCAGCTAGGGATCGTCGCCTAGGTGAGCCGTTACCCCACCTACTAGCTAATCCCATCTGGGCACATCCGATGGCAAGAGGCCCGAAGGTCCCCCTCTTTGGTCTTGCGACGTTATGCGGTATTAGCTACCGTTTCCAGTAGTTATCCCCCTCCATCGGGCAGTTTCCCAGACATTACTCACCCGTCCGCCACTCGTCACCCAAGGAGCAAGCTCCTCTGTGCTACCGTTCGACTTGCATGTGTTAGGCCTGCCGCCAGCGTTCAATCTGAGCCATGATCAAACTCTTCAATTTAAGTTTGATGCTCGTGAATTAAACTTCGTAATGAATTACGTATGTTCACTCAGAGACTTGGTATTCATTTTTCGTCTTGCGACGTTAAGAATCCGTATCTTCAAGTGCCCACACAGATTGTCTGATAAATTGTTAAAGAGCAGTTGCGACGCGCTTTAGCGCTCTGTCGCGAGGTCCCGTATATTACGTTTTCCTCATTCAGAGTCAAGCATTTATTTTTGCTTTTCTCTACGAGATTCTCAGTGGAACCCCGCTGACCCGGCGGCTTGTAATCCGTTATTCCGTGTCAGTGGAGGCGCATTATAGGGAGTTATTTCGGGCTGACAAGGGGAAATTTAAAATAATCTTCCGAGTGCGTATTTTTTCATCAAAACAACTTAAACTGACAGTTTTTCGAGCGTTTTAAAGCCATAGCGCTGTAGCACGGGCAATAGTTGTTCGGCTTCTGTCGTCATTGCCATACAAAATGCAACGTTCTCATCTGTTGATTTCGCATCTGGCGCTTCATGTTCTAATAACCAGGCCGTGCGGCGCGCAATCGCGGCACCAGAATCCACCAGCCGCGTCCCCTCGGGCAGGACCTGTAAAAGCTCTTCCTGTAATAGAGGGAAATGAGTGCACCCGAGCACTACCGTGTCGGGTGGTTCCGACATCCGCAGCCACGGACGCAGAATACGCCGCAGCTCTTCCAGAGAAAGTGTTTCACCGTGCAGCTTCGCTTCCGCCAGTTCCACCAGCTCAGCAGAACCCAACATTGCAATTTGGCATTCGTTAGCAAACCGCGCAATCAGCTCATGGGTATACGAGCGCTTCACCGTTGCACGCGTAGCCAGCAGCCCCACTACGCCATTCGCCGTGAGTCGCGCCGCCGGTTTAATCGCAGGCACCACGCCCACAACCGGGAAGGCAAACTTCTCACGTAACGCAGGAAGCGACACCGTGCTTGCTGTATTACATGCGATGACCGCAAGAGAGAGGGGATAACGCTGCTGGACAGCAGTCACAATCTCAACAACACGCTCGACGATAAACTCCTCGCTCTTCTCTCCATAAGGAAAGGCGACGTTGTCGAAAGCGTAGATATAGTGGAGATCCGGCAGAAGACGCCGGATCTCGTCATAGACCGACAACCCACCGACGCCGGAATCAAACACCAGCACGGTGGGACGGGGATCAGAAGGTGTAGCTGCCAGACAAGGTGTATTCCCGTCCTGCAGTTGCGTAGCCATAAACTGTCTCGTAATCTTTATCGAACAGGTTGGCGATTTTACCACGAACTGTCAGCTGTGAGGTGATTGGATATGATAATCCGATATCCCATAAGCTGACGCCGCCCAATTTAACATCACGATTATTGTCGTAATCATTATCGTAACGTTCACCTATATATTGATACGCAACGTTCCAGCCCAGATCCTGGACCTGTCCGGTTAACTCATACTTAACCTGCTGTTTTGCACGGCGATAGAGCACCTTGTTTGTGTCATCATCGCGCGGATCAACGTATTGTAGCGTTAGATGATGTTCTACAGGGCCAGTCGTAATGTTTCCGGTCCATTCCAGCCCCTTAATCGTGGCTGATTTAACGTTGACGTACTGGTTATTCTTGTAGTCGATCAGGTTTTGAATTTCATAGTGGTATGCGGAAAGACGCCAATCAAGCGGCCCTGTCAATCCATCAATTCCTGCTTCCCACTGTTTGGATTCTTCCGGTTTCAGGTTCGGGTTGGCGGCAATACCCGGCCCATAGGATGAGGCAAAGCGCGTCGCCCCGTACTGCTGACCCAGCGAGGGTGCCAGGAAACCAGTACCGTAAGAGAGCGTTGCGCGATAACCATCAACAAACTCCCAGCCGGCTGCGGTCTGCCAGGTGCCATGCCAGCCGAATTGTTCGTCATGATCTTCACGCCCCGAAGCTTCCAGCGTGACGCTGTCAATTTGTTGCTGTCCGGTCAGATAAAGCCCGGTCGTATCACGTTTATAGCTGTCGGATAACGTCGTGCTACTGGAGGTCAGTTTTTCCTGTTTCCAGTCAACACCGCCGTTGATCGCCCCATGTCCAACCTCAATGCTATTCCCCCACTGGATATAACGCTGTTCCATATCATCCAGCGTGGCATCTCCTGCGTAGCGGCCAAGCTCGTTACTGTAGTTGTAATCCTTCAGGCGCTGGTAGTTAGCAATTAACTGAGAAGAGTAAATGCCAGAGTTGTACCGTAAACCCGTATCCCAGGACTGGTTGTAATTCTGGGCTTCGTCATTACCGCCCGGATAACCCCACGCCCCTTGGTCGTAATCGCTATTCGCGGTGTAGCCGTAGCCACGGAAAAAACCGGAGAAATTATTGTCGAACTTATGCTGTACCGCGCCCCAGAACAACTTGTTACGGTAACCATCCCGGTCGCTGTCACCGCTGTAGGGTGAATCGGGCTGAATGTTAAAGCCTTTCGTCGTCTGATATGCGCCGGCAGCGGTCACCACCGTGTCGCCGAAACGCTTGTTGATAGCGCCATCGTAAGTCTGATAACCGTTACTACCCATGCCTGCGTTGATCTGCGATTTCTCTTCATCACTCATCGTAATGATGTTAACCACACCACCGATCGCACCAGATCCATACACCGCTGAACGCGGTCCGCGAATGTATTCAACCCGCTGCACCAGCGATACCGGAATCTGGCCAATATCAACACCATTGGAAATGCCTGGCCGTGCCATTGGAACACCGTCAATCAGTACCAGCACATGACGCGCTTCAGTCCCACGCACATATAGAGAAGAGCTGCTCCCCATCCCACCGGTCTGCGAGATATCTACCCCCGGCAATCGACGCATGACATCATTCAGATCTTTTGACTGCCAGCGCTGAATATCTTCACGCGTGACCACATCGGTGGGGGCAAGAACAGTATTAACAGGCTGCTGAAAACGGTTGGCAGTGACGACGAGAGTATCCGGGCGAGTGTCCTGTGCCCAACCAGAAAATGCCGTGACGGACAGCGCCGTGCACAGCAATGATTTTTTGATCATTGTAAAGCATCCACAATTTAAGAAGGATGCCGCAGGTCCCACCGATAGTACGCGATGATGAAAACCAGATGCGACGTTAGCCGGCAGGTCTTCGGGCTTGGAGGCGACTTAAAGAGACGATGACTTCCCGCGGCAATCCGCAGTGTCTGCACCAGGTGCGCTCATCTCTTACCTTCCTTACCGCTGCGCGTCAGCTCCAGATTTACACTGGATTCCCTTTTAACTCACAGGACCGGAAAACGGATGCTACAGTTTGTTACAACCTGGTGTCCAGACCGCGTATCACATTATCGGAAATCATCAATGACTGGACATCTGTTGAGCAATCCCTACAATCCCCGCGTACTTTTATTTTTCAGGACGCATCATGACCCCCGAACACCTTCCGACAGAACAGTACGACGCCCAGTTAGCTGAGAAAGTAGTGCGTCTGCAGAGCTTAATGACGCCATTTTATGCACAGGCTCCGGAAGTGTTTCGCTCACCGGTCAGCCATTACCGTATGCGCGCCGAATTCCGCCTGTGGCATGACGGTGATGACCTGTACCACATCATGTTCGACAGCCAGACCAAAAACCGTATTCGCGTCGACAGCTTCCCGGCTGCCAGCGAGCTCATTAACACGCTGATGACGGCAATGATCGACGGCGTTCGCAACAACCATGTCCTGCGCCACAAACTGTTTCAGATTGATTACCTCACAACCCTGAGCGATCAGGCGGTGGTTTCGATGCTGTACCATAAAAAGCTGGATGATGAATGGCGTAAGGAAGCCGAAGCGCTGCGAGATGCGCTGCGGGCGCAAAACCTGAACGTGCATTTGATTGGTCGGGCTACCAAAACCAAAATTGAGCTGGACCAGGACTACATTGACGAACGCTTGCCGGTTGCAGGTAAAGAGATTATCTACCGCCAGGTTGAGAACAGCTTCACCCAGCCGAACGCCGCCATGAATATTCAGATGTTGGAGTGGGCGATTGATGTCACCAGGGGCTCAAAAGGCGATCTGCTGGAGCTGTATTGCGGCAATGGCAATTTCTCGTTAGCCCTGGCGCAAAACTTCAACCGCGTACTGGCGACGGAAATCGCCAAGCCGTCCGTGGCTGCTGCGCAGTACAACATCGCGGCTAACCATATTGATAACGTACAAATTATCCGCATGGCGGCCGAAGAGTTTACACAGGCGATGAACGGCGTTCGCGAGTTCAACCGTTTGCAGGGAATCGATCTGAAGAGTTACCAGTGTGAAACTATCTTCGTTGACCCACCGCGCAGCGGTCTGGACAGCGAAACGGAGAAAATGGTGCAGGCGTATCCGCGCATTCTGTACATCTCCTGCAATCCGGAGACGCTGTGTAAGAATCTGGAAACGTTAAGCCAGACGCACAATGTTTCACGTCTGGCTCTGTTCGATCAGTTCCCGTATACGCACCATATGGAGTGCGGAGTACTGTTAACGAAGAAGTAAGACTGAACGGAGGCCGGATAAGCACTACCGGTTCAGATTGCCGGATAGCGGCTTTGCCTTATCCGGCCTACAGCGACAACTGTTACTCCACAATTTCCTGTTTACGGTTACGCACTTTAAAGCCGATCCAGAACACCAGAATCACCGACAGCACCGCCGGGAAGAAGTTAGAGCCAATATCCGGATATTCAGCGCGTACCACGGTGCTGTACAGCAGAACACCGAGAATAAAACAGGCGGCGGCCAGGCCCGGCAATCCCACAGGCATGGTGCGGTTCTGATAGCGTTGATGCAAACAATAAACCGTCAGCACCAGCGAAATAATCGGGAATACGGAGAATGGCACAATGGAGCTAAACAGCGCCGCAAATGTACCATTGATCGATAAGCCAGCAACCAGCGCCAGCAGCAGCGTACCTTTATCTTGACCTGACTGTTTCATTGCTTGTCCTTCTCGTTACTCGGAGTGGTGCGTCATCTTCTCTTGTTCACGGCGGTACCAATAAAATGCGCCTTTCGCGATCATACGCAGTTGCAATACCAGCCGCTCTTCTAGCTGTCGACGCTGTTCAGCGCCAACATCCAGTGCTTCTGCCCCGGCGCTGAAAACAATGGTTACCATGGCTTCGGCTTGCGCTTCAGTAAACGCACGAGGCATATGGTTTTCGAGTTCCAGATAGTCCGCAAGTTCCGCAATGAAGTGCTGAATTTCACGTGCGACCGCTGCACGAAACGCTGCGGATGTCCCCGAACGCTCGCGCAATAATAAACGGAAGGCGTTGGGATTGTTGCCGATGAACTCCATAAATGTTGAGACCGAGGTGCGGATCACACTCCCGCCCTTCGCGATACGCTGGCGCGCCTGGCGCATCAATTGACGCAGCATCAGACCGCTTTCGTCCACCATCGTCAGGCCGAGTTCATCCACATCGCGGAAATGGCGATAAAACGAGGTTGGCGCAATGCCCGCTTCACGAGCAACTTCGCGTAAACTGAGGCTGGCAAAACTACGCTCAGCGCTCAGTTGACTAAATGCGGCTTCTACCAGCGAACGCCGGGTTTTTTCTTTTTGTTGCGCTCTAACGCCCATCACGATGTCTGAATCCTTCCACATACCTTGCTGGCACTATACCAGAGATTAGGCGGTTGGCATGGCTTTGTGAATGATTGTTTACGCGCAGTTTGTGCTTCGACTTCGCAAAAAAGCACAACGATAATTGGGTTATCCTGACAACGATGTTACTATTCTGTTGCTTTTATGTATAAGAACAGGTAAGCCTGACCATGTCACATTCCTACGATTACGATGCAATAGTAATAGGTTCCGGTCCCGGCGGCGAAGGCGCTGCAATGGGTCTGGTTAAGCAAGGAGCGCGCGTCGCGGTGATTGAGCGCTATCATAACGTCGGCGGAGGCTGTACCCACTGGGGCACCATCCCGTCGAAAGCCCTCCGCCACGCCGTCAGCCGCATTATTGAATTCAATCAGAACCCACTGTACAGCGACCACTCCCGACTCCTTCGTTCTTCTTTTGCCGATATTCTCAACCACGCTGATAACGTTATTAATCAGCAAACGCGTATGCGGCAAGGATTTTACGAGCGCAATCACTGCGAAATTTTGCAGGGGAATGCCCGTTTTGTTGATGAACACACGATCGCCCTGGAATGTCACGACGGTACGGTGGAAACGCTGACTGCGGATAAGTTTGTTATTGCCTGCGGTTCGCGTCCTTATCGCCCTGTTGATGTCGACTTTTCGCATCCACGGGTTTACGACAGCGACTCTATCCTGAGCCTGCACCACGAACCACGCCATGTGCTGATTTATGGCGCGGGGGTCATTGGCTGTGAATATGCGTCGATCTTCCGTGGAATGGACGTCAAAGTTGATTTAATCAACACCCGCGATCGTCTGCTGGCGTTCCTAGATCAAGAGATGTCCGACTCGCTCTCTTACCACTTCTGGAACAGCGGTGTGGTCATTCGCCATAACGAAGAGTATGAGAAGATTGAAGGCTGCGATGACGGCGTCATCATGCACCTGAAATCCGGTAAGAAACTGAAGGCAGACTGCCTGTTGTACGCCAATGGCCGTACCGGTAATACCGATTCGCTGGCGCTGGAAAACATTGGCCTGAAAACCGACAGCCGTGGGCAGCTCAAAGTGAATAGCATGTACCAGACGGCGCTGCCGCATGTGTATGCTGTAGGGGATGTGATCGGTTATCCGAGCCTGGCATCGGCAGCCTACGACCAGGGACGCATTGCCGCCCAGGCGTTGGTAAAAGGCGAAGCCACCGCGCATCTGATTGAAGATATCCCGACCGGGATTTATACCATTCCAGAAATCAGCTCCGTTGGTAAAACCGAACAGCAACTCACGGCAATGAAAGTTCCATACGAGGTTGGCCGCGCCCAGTTTAAGCATCTGGCACGTGCGCAAATCGTGGGTATGAGTGTCGGAACGCTGAAGATCCTGTTCCATCGCGAAACCAAAGAGATTCTGGGGATCCACTGCTTTGGGGAGCGCGCGGCCGAAATTATTCACATCGGGCAAGCGATAATGGAGCAAAAAGGTGGTGGTAACACTATCGAGTACTTCGTTAACACCACCTTTAACTACCCAACCATGGCAGAAGCCTATCGGGTAGCAGCGCTAAATGGCTTAAACCGCCTGTTTTAACGCACTGTCGAAATGGCCATCCATTGATCCACGGATGGCCTCTGCCAACTGTTCATAACGGCTGCGCAGCGGCGAACCAGGACGGTACACCAGACCAATCGTACGACGCGGTTCGGGTTTAATGCATGGCAGATAAACGACACCATCACGCTTACGCTCCGGCGGAACAGCCAGCGCAGGCAGTAAGGTAATACCGCTTCCTGCCGCCACCATGTTACGCAGCGTTTCCAGACTGGTTGCCCGAAAATGGGTATCTTCATCAGCACCCGCTTCAAAGCAGAAGCCCATTGCCTGATCGCGCAGGCAGTGGCCATCTTCCAGCATCAGCAGTTTTTCACCCGCCAGATCGGACATCGGTACACAGTCACGGTTTGCCCACGGATGATCTTCATAGATCGCCAGCAGCATAGGCTCATCAAATAGCGGTACTTCGATGAACGCCTCACTCTCTTTCACCAGCGCCAGAATGACGCAGTCGAGCTTGCCGCTATCCAGTTGCGCTAACAGCTGATGTGTCTGCGCCTCATGGAGATACATTTCCAGTTTTGGGAAGGTCTGGTGCAACATCGGAATAATATGCGGCAGCAGGTATGGCCCCACCGTTGGGATCAAACCAATATGCAGCGGGCCAGACATTGTCTCGCCTTGTTGGCTTGCCATCTCCTTGAGCACTTTGACCTCGCGCAGCACGGTGCGCGCCTGATCCACCAGCAGCAAACCAGCCTGGGTGAACAGCACCTTGCGACTCGTACGCTCCAACAACATGACGCCAAGCTCATCTTCCAGCTTGCGGATCTGCCCGCTCAGTGTTGGTTGGCTAACGTGACAGGAGTCTGCCGCTCGTCGGAAGTGACGATGTTCGGCTAGCGCTACCAGGTATTCAAGATCACGAATATTCATTATTCATCCTCCATCGCCACGATAGTTCGTAGCGATAGGTAGCATAGCAACGAACGATTATCCCTATCAAGCTTTCTGTTTAATAATGCACCACAGAAACGGAACGGTACCCCTTTAACCCTTGAAGCTACTGTCCGTTCTGAGAGTTTCTCTCATACTCGAAATAACTAAAGCCAACGTGAACTTTTGCGGACCTTGTGTCCGCATTTTTTTTGCATAAAAAAGCCCGGCGTGACGCCAGGCTCGAATGATTACCCATCACTTTATGCCAGACGTGCCTTCGCGTAGTCGATCGCCTGTGCAACCTGCTGGGGTGACACGCCGCCTTTCGCCGCACGCTTGTCCAGGCACGATTGCAACGAGAGGATCGGGTAAACATCATCGCCAATCACCTGGCTAAACTTTTGTAAGTCAGCAAGCGACAGCGCCTCCAGCGGTTTGCCCTGTCGAATCGCCTCGACCACCGTTTCACCTACGATATGGTGCGCTTCGCGGAACGGGACACCTTTCGCCACCAGATAATCCGCCAGCTCAGTGGCGTTAGCATAACCCTGCTGCGCTGCTTCCTGGCAACGCGGACGTTTCACCTGGATGCCATCCAGCACCAGCGCGGCCATATGCAGACAGTCCAGCCAGGTGTCGAGCGCGTCGAACAGCCCTTCTTTGTCTTCCTGCATATCTTTGTTGTATGCCAGCGGGAGGCCTTTTAACGTCATCATCATGCCGGTCAACGCACCCTGCACGCGACCGCATTTGCCACGGATCAGCTCCAGCGCATCCGGATTTTTCTTCTGCGGCATCAAAGATGAACCCGAAGTCACACGATCGGACAGCTCGACAAAGCCCGCTTCGCCGGTGTTAAAGAAAATCAGGTCTTCAGCAAAACGCGACAGGTGTACCATGCCGATAGAGGCGTCTGAGAGTAACTCCAGAACGTGGTCACGGTCAGAAACGCTGTCCAGACTGTTGCGCGTAGCCGAGGCAAAGCCCAACCAACCCGCCAGCTGCTCGCGATCGATTTCATACGCCGTACCCGCCAGCGCGCCGCAGCCTAACGGACTGACGTCCAGGCGTTTGAGCGCATCCTGCAGGCGGCTCTCGTCACGCGCCAACATTTCAACATAGGCCAGACACCAGTGAGCAAACGTCACCGGCTGCGCACGTTGCAGGTGGGTGTAACCCGGCATGACGGCGTCCTGGTTATTCTCCGCCGTCACCACCAGCGCAGTTTGCAACTGACGATTGGCCGATAGTAATTCGATAACCGTGTCTTTGCACCACAGCTTGAGATCGGTCGCGACCTGGTCGTTACGGCTACGTCCGGTATGCAGTTTTTTACCAAGCTGGCCGACTTTATCAATCAGCTTACCTTCCACCCAACTGTGAATATCTTCGGCATCGCTTTGCAGAATCTGCTGAGGATTCGCACGAACCTCTTCCAGCAGATTATTCAGCGCCTCTTCCAACCGCAGCTGTTCATCAGCAGTCAGTACACCGACCGTTACCAACGCTTTGGACCAGGCCACAGAGCCAACAATATCCTGTTCTGCCAGGCGGTAGTCAAAACGCAACGAGTCGTTGAACTGTTTGAACCGCTGATCTGCTGCCTGTGTAAAACGCCCACCCCAAAGTGCCATAACGAATTTCCTTAATATGATATTTTTGCCCGGTGGCGCTGCGCTTACCGGGCCTACAAAACCCACGTAGGCCGGATAAGGCGAAGCCGCCATCCGGCACATTAATAGTTAAGCCAGAATACGCGTACCAATTGGCGTGCCGTTAAACAGCGCCGGGAGTTGCTCTGCATGACGCCAGGAGGCGATATCCACCGGACGACCCAGCGTACGCGCGGCATCCAGCGCCGCATTCACCTTCACGATCATGCCATCGGTAATAATGCCCTGTTCAATCAGCTGTTCCGCTTTCGCTGCGGTCATTTCGGCAATACGCTGGCCTTTACCATCCAGAATACCGCTCACATCAGAGAGCAGGATCAGATCCGCACCCAGCGTTGCCGCCAGCGCTGTTGCCGCCTGATCGGCATTCACGTTCATCAGCAGCCCATCATCAGTGACGCCAATAGAGCTCACTACCGGCAGAAAACCGCTTTCCAACAGCGTGTTAATCAGCTTAGGCGAACCCGGCTGCGCCAGTCCAACATGACCCAGTTCTTTATCGAGCGGCGTCACTTTTACGCTGTCGCCATCGCCAAGATACAGACCCACAGACGCGATGTGATGTTTTTTCGCCCAAGCCAGCAAGGTTTTATTCGCCGTTCCCGCCAGGGCACCGGTAATAATGTCAATTTGATCGGCAGGCGTGACGCGCAGACCATTTTTCTTTTTCACCGGCAGATTCAGCTGCTTCATCAGCTCGTCGACCACGCAGCCGCCACCGTGCACAATGACCAGCGGACGCTGGTGCGACTCACGATAATTCACTAGTGCGGTAAACAAGCGCTCCAGCGCCTCTTCGCT
This sequence comes from Citrobacter sp. Cf116, assembly GCF_030336505.1. Taxonomy (NCBI): domain Bacteria; kingdom Pseudomonadati; phylum Pseudomonadota; class Gammaproteobacteria; order Enterobacterales; family Enterobacteriaceae; genus Citrobacter; species Citrobacter sp. Cf116. The sequence continues at coordinate 12,113 of NZ_JAOWEQ010000033.1, forward strand.
ATCCAGTAAAACGCCGCCCAGCTTGATAATTAATGGATTCATTGTTGCACCCTAAATAAGAGACTGCGTTTGGGCAAAGCCAAAACGAATATTTGCGCACTGCATCGCCTGTGCCGCCGCGCCTTTCAATAAGTTGTCTTCCGTCGCCACGACGATCAGGTGTTCACCCTGTACGGCAAACCCGATATCGCAGAACGGTAATCCAACCACATTCTTCAGTGCCGGAACCCCTTTGTCATACAGACGCACCAGCGGTTTATCGCCATACGCCTGTTGCAGCGTCTGAGCCACCTGTGCATGGGTTACGCCCGCCTTAAGGCGGCAAGTGATAGTTTCCAGAATTCCGCGCGGGAAGTTACCCAGATGCGGGGTGAAAATCACTTCTGTCCCCAGATGAGTGGCGATTTCCGGCTGATGACGATGGGTAAACACGCCATACGGCTGCAGGCTCACCTCACAAAAGCTGTTGGAGATAGCCGCTTTACGCCCCGCACCGCTCACGCCGCTGGTCGCATTAATTACCGGCCACTGGCTGAGATCCAGCAGCCCGGCATCAATCAACGGTTTCAGCGAAAGCTGCGCCGCCGTCGGGTAACAACCTGGCACAGCAATCAGATTCGCTTCTTTCAGTTTATCCGCGTTCCACTCCGCCAGCCCATAAACGGCCTGCTCCAGCAGCTCAGGATGCTGATGCGTAAAGCCATAATATTTTTCATAGAACGCGCCGTCGTTTACGCGAAACGCGCCCGAAAGGTCAAACACCACGCAACCGGCCTGCAAAAACTGCGGAGCCAGGTCATGACTCACCTCATGAGCCGTTGCGAGGAACACAACATCCACCCCTGCGCTAAACTCGCTGATATCTGACATTGGCTGCAACGGTAAATCGACAATGCCTTTCAACTGCGGATGCAAATCGGAGATTAATTTTCCTGCATCATTGCTTTGCGCTGAGACGGTCAAAGCGGTTATGGTCATATCAGGATGGCGATTTACATAGGTCACAAGCTCTGCGCCGGCATAGCCACTGGCGCCCACAATCAGCGTATTCAACATCGGGGCAGCTCACCTTCTTAGATTCTGTTGCCAGGTATAAGCCTTTATCACCTCACCTTACACTTGGTGGGTTTTATTACGCTCAACGTTAATGTATTTTTATTCACAAATACTGCATGAATATTGATACTATCATGACCCGAGGTGTGTCAACAATGAAAAACAATTTACCGCCATTTATCGAGATTTACCGCGCTCTGATTGCCACGCCATCGATCAGCGCCACCGAAGAAGCGCTCGATCAAAGCAATGCAGGTTTAATCACTCTGCTGGCGGGCTGGTTTAAAGATTTAGGCTTCAATGTTGAGGTCCAACCGGTTCCCGATACGCGAAATAAATTCAATATGCTGGCGAGCATTGGACAGGGCGCTGGCGGCCTGTTGTTGGCGGGCCATACCGATACGGTACCCTTTGACGACGGACGCTGGACGCGCGATCCGTTCACTCTAACCGAGCATGACAATAAGCTGTATGGTTTGGGTACGGCGGATATGAAAGGCTTCTTCGCCTTTATCCTCGACGCGTTGCGTGATGTCGACGTCACGAAACTGAAAAAACCCCTGTACATTCTGGCCACTGCTGACGAAGAGACCAGCATGGCGGGAGCTCGCTACTTCTCTGAAACTACCGCTCTGCGCCCGGACTGCGCGATCATTGGCGAACCCACATCCCTGCAACCGGTGCGCGCGCACAAAGGCCATATCTCTAATGCGATACGCATTCTGGGACAGTCGGGTCATTCAAGCGATCCGGCGCGTGGCGTTAATGCGATTGAACTGATGCATGATGCCATCGGCCATATCATGCATCTGCGCGATGACCTGAAAGCGCGCTATCACCATGATGCCTTTACCGTCCCGTATCCAACGTTAAATTTGGGCCACATCCACGGCGGTGACGCCGCCAACCGAATCTGCGCCTGCTGCGAATTGCATATGGATATTCGCCCGCTACCGGGTATGACGCTAAACGATCTCAATGGGTTACTTAACGAAGCGCTGGCCCCTGTCAGCGAACGTTGGCCGGGTCGCCTGACCGTATCGGAACTGCATCCGCCAATTCCAGGCTATGAGTGCCCACCTGACCATCAACTGGTAGAGGTGGTTGAGAAACTGCTGGGCGCACAGACTGAAGTGGTGAACTATTGCACCGAAGCGCCGTTTATCCAGACGCTTTGCCCAACGCTGGTATTGGGTCCAGGCTCCATTAACCAGGCGCATCAGCCGGATGAGTATCTGGAAACGCGCTTTATTAAGCCAACCCGCGAATTAATCACCCAGGTTGTGCACCATTTCTGCTGGCATTAACTGCTTGTCACCCCGCTAATCCCTTAGTGGTAAGCGGGGCGATTTTTTAACATTTCCATAAGCAACGCTTATTTGATTGGATGTGAATTAAATAACGTAAATTCACGGCATTTATTCGTTTGCTGAACCGATTTCGCAGCAATTGACGTCACGTGTTTTACGTGGCTTTATAAAAGACGGCTAAAAAGTTAAGTCCGCAAGATTTTGCGTGATAGTCAGGCGCGAAAGATACAGGACATATTCAAAATAGATGGGGTGTCTGGGTTAATATGAACGAACAATATTCCGCGTTGCGTAGTAATGTCAGTATGCTCGGCAAAGTGCTGGGAGAGACCATCAAGGATGCGTTGGGAGAGAACATTCTTGATCGCGTAGAAACAATTCGAAAGCTGTCCAAATCATCTCGCGCTGGCAATGAAATTAATCGCCAGGAATTGCTCACCACACTGCAAAATCTGTCTAACGACGAGCTGCTGCCGGTTGCCCGCGCATTTAGCCAGTTCCTGAACCTGGCCAACACCGCCGAGCAGCACCACAGCATTTCGCCAAAAGGCGAAGCCGCCAGCAACCCGGAAGTGATTGCTCGCACTCTGCGTAAACTGAAAGAGCAGCCCAACCTCAATGACGCCACCATCAAGAAAGCCGTAGAATCACTCTCTCTGGAGCTGGTACTCACCGCCCACCCGACCGAGATCACTCGTCGTACGCTGATCCACAAAATGGGTGAAGTGAACGCCTGCCTCAAGCAGCTTGATAACAAAGACCTCGTCGATTATGAACGCAACCAACTGATGCGCCGTCTGCGTCAGCTCATTGCTCAGTCCTGGCATACGGATGAAATCCGCAAACTGCGCCCAAGCCCGGTTGATGAAGCTAAATGGGGATTCGCGGTTGTTGAAAACAGCCTGTGGGAAGGTGTGCCGAACTACCTGCGCGAGCTGAATGAACAACTGGAAGAGCATCTTGGATATAAGCTGCCGGTTGATTTTGTCCCGGTTCGATTTACCTCCTGGATGGGCGGCGACCGTGACGGCAACCCGAACGTAACGGCGGATATCACCCGTCACGTGCTATTGCTCAGCCGCTGGAAAGCGACAGACCTGTTCCTGAAAGACATCCAGTTTCTGATTTCTGAGCTGTCGATGGTGGATGCCACTCCGGAACTGATGGCGCTGGTAGGTGAAGAAGGCGCAGCTGAACCATACCGCTACCTGATGAAAACCCTGCGTTCTCGTCTGATGGCGACCCAGGCCTGGCTTGAAGCCCGTCTGAAAGGCGAGAAATTGCCGAAACCTGCGGGACTTCTCACCCAAAACGAACAGCTCTGGGACCCGCTTTACGCGTGCTACCAGTCTCTACAGGCCTGTGGTATGGGCATCATCGCCAATGGCGAATTGCTCGACACCCTGCGCCGCGTGAAGTGTTTCGGCGTGCCGCTGGTGCGTATTGATATTCGTCAGGAAAGCACCCGTCATACTGAAGCCTTGGGCGAACTGACTCGTTATCTGGGCATTGGCGACTACGAAAACTGGTCGGAAGCAGATAAACAGGCTTTCCTGATCCGCGAACTGAATTCCAAGCGTCCGCTCCTGCCGCGTAACTGGGAGCCGAGCAATGACACCCGTGAAGTGCTCGACACCTGTCGGGTCATTGCCGAAGCCCCGTATGGCTCCATTGCCGCCTATGTTATCTCGATGGCGAAAACGCCGTCGGATGTGCTGGCCGTGCATCTGCTGCTGAAAGAAGCCGGAATTGGTTTTGCTATGCCGGTCGCTCCGCTATTTGAAACGCTGGACGACCTCAACAATGCCGATGACGTCATGTCCCAGCTTCTGAATATCGACTGGTACCGCGGCTTTATCCAGGGCAAACAGATGGTCATGATTGGCTACTCTGATTCCGCAAAAGACGCGGGCGTGATGGCAGCGTCCTGGGCGCAATACCAGGCTCAGGACGCGCTGATCAAAACCTGCGAAAAAGCCGGTATCGAACTGACGCTGTTCCACGGTCGCGGCGGATCCATTGGTCGCGGCGGCGCGCCTGCGCATGCGGCGCTGCTCTCTCAACCACCAGGCAGCCTGAAAGGCGGTCTGCGCGTGACAGAACAAGGGGAGATGATCCGCTTTAAGTACGGCCTGCCGGAAGTGACCATCAGCAGCCTGTCGCTGTATACCGGAGCAATTCTGGAGGCCAACCTGTTACCACCGCCAGAACCGAAGGATAACTGGCGTCATATCATGGATGAGCTTTCCGATATTTCCTGCGAGCTATACCGTGGATATGTGCGTGAAAACAAAGACTTCGTCCCTTATTTCCGCTCAGCTACACCGGAGCAGGAACTGGGTAAATTGCCGCTCGGTTCACGTCCGGCAAAACGCCGTCCGACCGGCGGCGTTGAGTCTCTGCGTGCTATACCGTGGATCTTTGCCTGGACGCAGAACCGTCTGATGCTCCCGGCCTGGCTTGGTGCTGGTACCGCGCTGCAAAAAGTGGTTGAAGATGGTAAGCAAAGCGAACTCGAAGCGATGTGCCGCGACTGGCCATTCTTCTCCACACGCCTTGGCATGCTGGAAATGGTTTTCGCGAAAGCAGACCTGTGGCTGGCAGAGTATTACGATCAGCGCCTGGTCAAAAAAGAGCTGTGGCCGCTGGGTGAAGAGCTACGCCAACGCCTGGCAGCAGATATCGATGTCGTACTGGCGATTGCCAACGACTCACATTTGATGGCCGACCTGCCGTGGATTGCCGAGTCCATTCAGTTAAGGAATGTTTATACTGACCCGCTGAACGTCTTACAGGCAGAGTTGTTACACCGCTCACGCCAGGCCGAAGAGCAAGGTCATGAACCGGATCCACGCGTTGAACAAGCGCTGATGGTGACCATCGCGGGTGTCGCCGCCGGTATGCGCAATACAGGCTAACGTCCCCTCCTGCTGTCGCCTTCGTGCTACTGTACGAAGGCGACAGTAAAAACCGCTGTTACAACCACTTCATTTTCAATATATTCCTGCCTGAACATATTCACTACGTGAATATTACAACAGCAAAACACGATCCTGAGATCGTGATGCTTCAGTTCCTCTTAATGTTTAGTCGCTACTCTTGGCGCTACGATTAAAGACAGGCTCACATTATGCAATCCTTACAACTCCAGTCTAAACCCGCCTTTAGCTGGAAAGCCCTGGGTTGGGCGCTCCTCTATTTTTGGTTTTTTTCCTCATTACTACAGGCCGTTATCTATTTTAGCGGCTATAGCGGATCTACCGGCCTACGCGACTCCCTGCTGTTCAGCTCGCTGTGGTTGATCCCGGTATTTTTATTTCCAAACCGTATCCGCATTATTGCTGCCGTCATTGGCGTAATTCTATGGGCGGCCTCGCTGGCAGCTCTGAGCTATTACGTCATTTACGGGCAAGAGTTCTCGCAAAGCGTTCTGTACGTAATGTTTGAAACCAATGCGAACGAAGCCAGCGAGTACCTGAGTCAATACTTCAGCCTGAAGATCGTCTTAATTGCGCTGGCATATACAGCAATGGCAATTCTGCTATGGACACGTCTGCGTCCGGTACATATTCCATCACCCTGGCGCTATCTGGTGTCGTTTGCACTGTTATACGGATTGATTCTGCATCCGATGACAGTGAACACATTTATCAAACATAAGCCGTTTGAAAAAACGTTGGATGGCCTTGCTTCACGTATGGAGCCCGCCGCGCCGTGGCAATTCATCTCCGGGTATTATCAGTATCGTCAGCAGTTGACCTCGCTCAATAGCCTGCTGAATGAGAACAATGCCCTGCCGCCGCTGGCCAACTTTAAAGACAGTTCAGGTGACGCACCGCGTACGCTGGTACTGGTGATTGGTGAGTCAACGCAACGTGGCCGCATGAGCCTGTATGGCTATCCGCGTGAAACGACGCCAGAACTGGATGCGCTGCATAAATCCGATCCTAACTTCACCGTATTCAATAATGTCGTGACTTCCCGTCCGTACACCATTGAAATCCTGCAGCAGGCGCTGACCTTCGCTAACGAAAAGAACCCGGATCTGTATCTGACTCAGCCGTCCCTGATGAACATGATGAAACAGGCGGGTTATAAAACCTTCTGGATCACTAATCAGCAGACGATGACCGCCCGCAACACCATGCTGACGGTGTTCTCTAAGCAGACGGATAAACAGTTCTATATGAACCAGCAGCGTACGCAAAGTGCGCGCGAATATGACAGCAACGTGCTGGCGCCATTTAAAGAAGTCCTGGCCGACCCGGCACCGAAAAAGTTCATCATCGTGCATCTGCTGGGTACGCATATTAAGTACAAATTCCGCTATCCGGATGGCCAGGGTAAGTTCGATAATAATATCGACCATGTTCCCGCAGGCCTGAGTAACGATGAGCTGGAAGCCTACAACGATTACGACAGCGCGAATGTTTACAACGATCATATTATTGCCAGCCTGATCAAAGACTATAAAGCGACCGATCCGAACGGCTTCCTGCTGTACTTCTCCGATCATGGCGAAGAGGTTTACGATACGCCACCGCACAAAACGCAGGGTCGTAATGAAGACAACCCAACGCGCCATATGTACACGGTGCCGTTCCTGTTGTGGACTTCGGAAAAATGGCAGGCCGCGCACCCGCGCGACTTCTCACAGGATGTGAATCGTAAATACAGCAGCTCAGAGCTTATCCATACATGGTCTGACTTAGCGGGCTTCACCTACGATGGCTTCGATCCAACTCGCGCCATTACCAGTCCGCAGTTCAAAGAGACAACCCGCTGGATTGGCAATCCGTACAAGAAAAATGCCCTGATAGATTACGATTCCCTGCCTTACGGCGATCAAATCGGTAATCAATAACCGTCTGCCGGATGCGCTACGCTTATCCGGCCTACAGCTCGCAAAGACTTGTAGGCCGGATATGGCATTAGCCGCCATCCGGCAATAATCACTTGAGGGCGATTGTTTTCAACGTTACTGTTTCCCTGTCTGCTGCCTGCAAGGGATTAACATGTATCACGACGTCAGCCATCTTCTCTCCCGCCTGATTAACGGCCCCACGCCGCTGCGGCAGATTTATTTCGCCAGCACCAATAGCACAACGCCGGAACTGGCGTATCAGGTCGATTTTCCCCGGCTGGAAATTGTGCTGGAAGGTGAATTTGCGGATTCTGGCATCGATAAGGTGCTTACTCCCGGCGATGTCTTGTTTGTTCCGGCTGGCGGCTGGAATATTCCGCAGTGGGTCACACCGGTCACGACACTCAGCATTCTTTTCGGCAAACAGCAACTGGATTTCAGCGTCGTCCAATGGGACGGCAAGCAATATCAAAACCTTACCCGCCAGCACGTCGCACGGCGTGGGCCGCGTATTGGCTCTTTTCTGCTGCAAACGCTCCATGAGATGCAAATGCAGCCGCAGGAGCAGCAAACGGCCAGGCTAATCGTTGCAAGCTTGCTGAGTCACTGTCGCGATCTACTCGGCAGCCAGATCCAAACCGCATCACGTAGTCAGGCGCTTTTCGACGCCATTCGCGGCTATATTGACGAACGCTACGCTTCGCCGCTCACCCGAGAATCCGTCGCGCAGGCGTTTTACATTTCACCCAATTACCTCTCCCACCTGTTTCAAAAAACGGGCGCTATCGGGTTTAACGAATACCTGAATCATACGCGACTGGAACATGCAAAAACGCTATTAAAGGGTTACGAGCTGAAGATCAAAGACGTGGCGCACACCTGTGGGTTTATTGACAGCAACTACTTCTGCCGCCTGTTTCGCAAGAATACTGAGCGTTCGCCGTCAGAGTATCGTCGGCAGTATCACAGCCAGCTGACGGAGAAAAAAACTGACCAGTAATAATCGCATACTGGGACAGAAAACGGAGACAAAGGTAACATTTACTGGATTTTTGTATTATCAAAAAACATATGCCAGCACATATCACTTACATGTGAAGTATCTCCCACTTTTATAGCCATATTACATTTATCCAGCTTTTGGCAGATTTGTCAGATAGCACTGCGTGACGAAACACTCTTATCCTGTGCATAGCAAAGCAACCCGGCAACGGGTAGCTAACGGAAAACGTAGAGGGTGTTTTTGTATGGAACTTTATCTTGATACCGCCAACGTCGCGGAAGTCGAACGTCTGGCCCGCATCTTCCCTATCGCGGGCGTCACCACCAACCCAAGCATTGTGGCAGCAAGCAAAGAATCCATCTGGGATGTGCTGCCACGCCTGCAGAACGCCATTGGAAAAGAGGGCATTCTGTTTGCCCAGACCATGAGCCGGGATGCGCAGGGCATGGTGGAAGAAGCTAAACGCCTGAGCAATGCGGTGCCCGGTCTGGTAGTGAAAATCCCGGTGACATCCGAAGGTCTGGCCGCGATCAAGATGCTGAAAAAAGAGGGTATCACCACGCTGGGAACCGCCGTTTACAGTGCTTCTCAGGGGCTACTGGCTGCGCTGGCAGGAGCGAAATATATCGCGCCTTACGTTAACCGTATCGACGCGCAGGGCGGCGACGGGATTCGCACAGTACAGGAACTGCAAACATTGCTGGAACTGCATGCACCGAACAGCATGGTACTGGCGGCCAGCTTTAAAACTCCACGTCAGGCGCTGGATTGCTTGCTGGCAGGATGTGAAGCAATCACCCTACCATTAGACGTAGCGCAACAAATGCTCAATACCCCTGCGGTAGAGTCAGCAATAGAGAAGTTTGAGCAGGACTGGAACAACGCATTTGGTCACATCAACCTGTGAGGAAATAAAGTATGGATCGCATTATTCAATCACCTGGTAAGTACATCCAGGGTGCTGATGTTATTACCCGTCTTGGCAGCTACCTCAAACCACTGGCAGAGCGCTGGCTGGTCGTTGGAGACAAGTTTGTCTTAGGCTTTGCCCAGGGTGCACTGGAAAAAAGCTTCCAGGATGCCGGACTGGCGCTGGAGATTGCACCGTTTGGCGGCGAATGTTCACAAAACGAAATCGACCGTCTGCGCGTCGTAGCGGAAAAAGCGCAGTGTGCGGCAGTACTTGGTATTGGTGGCGGTAAAACGCTGGATACCGCCAAAGCGCTGGCGCACTTTATGGGCGTGCCTGTCGCCATTGCGCCAACCATCGCCTCTACCGATGCGCCGTGCAGCGCGCTGTCCGTCATTTACACCGATGCCGGTGAATTCGATCGCTATCTGCTGCTGCCCAATAACCCGGACAGGGTCATTGTTGATACCAAAATTGTCGCGGGCGCACCGGCGCGTCTGTTAGCTGCGGGTATTGGCGATGCGCTGGCGACCTGGTTCGAAGCGCGTGCCTGTTCACGCAGCGGCGCAACCACAATGGCGGGCGGTCAGTGTACTCAGGCGGCGCTGGCGCTGGCAGAGCTGTGCTTTAATACGCTGATCGAAGAAGGTGAAAAAGCGATGCTGGCTGCAGAGCAGCACGTGGTTACACCAGCACTGGAGCGCATTATTGAAGCCAACACCTATCTGAGTGGCGTCGGTTTTGAAAGCGGTGGTCTGGCAGCGGCTCACGCCATTCATAACGGTCTGACCGCAATCCCGGATGCACATCATTATTACCACGGCGAGAAAGTGGCATTCGGTACGCTGACGCAGTTGGTGCTGGAAAACGCGCCGGTCGATGAGATTGAAACCGTTGCCGCGCTGTGCCATTCCGTTGGCTTGCCGATTACCCTGGCGCAACTGGATATCAAACAGGATATTCAGGCGAAAATGCGCATTGTGGCTGAGGCAGCCTGTGCCGAAGGCGAAACCATCCACAACATGCCTGGCGGCGCAACGCCGGACCAGGTGTATGCCGCCCTGCTTGTGGCTGACCAGTACGGTCAACGTTACCTGCAAGAGTGGGAATAACCTGCAAATAGAAAATCCCCGCAAATGCGGGGATTTTTTTATTCCTACCATGCCGGACCCGCGCAAGCGGCATCCGGCATTGTCTGTTACAGCAGATCGAAACGATCCAGGTTCATCACTTTCACCCATGCGGCCACGAAATCTCTCACGAACTTCTCGTGGGCATCGCTGCAGGCATAAACTTCAGCCACTGCGCGCAGTACAGAGTTAGAACCAAATACCAGATCGGCGCGGGTTGCGGTGTATTTTACTTCGCCACTCAGACGGTCACGACCTTCAAACAGCTCTTGTGACTCATCAACCGCCTTCCACTCATGGCGCATATCCAGCAGATTGACGAAGAAGTCAGTGCTGAGTACGCCTGGACGATCGGTAAAGACACCGTGCTGGCTACCATCAAAGTTGGTGCCCAGTACGCGCATACCGCCCACCAGCACTGTCATTTCCGGTGCGGTTAACGTCAGCTGCTGTGCTTTATCAATCAGCAGCGACTCGGTGGTCGATACGTCAGGACGGGCGCGGTAGTTACGGAAGCCATCGGCGATCGGCTCAAGCAGTTCAAACATCTCAATATCCGTTTGATCCTGGCGCGCATCCACGCGGCCCGGCGCAAAAGGTACCTTAATGCTGACACCCGCAGCACTTGCCGCCTGCTCGATACCGACAACACCTGCCAGCACGATAATATCGGCCAACGAGGCGGTATGAGCAGACTTATAAATCCCTTCCAGCACAGGCAGAACGCGTGCTGCGGTGGCATTCACATCCCAGCCGCGCTGTGGATCCAGCGCCAGACGCGCACCGTTAGCGCCGCCACGTTTATCCCCACCGCGGAAAGTCGATGCCGACGCCCATGCTACCGATACCAGTTCGCCCACGGACAGCCCGGAAGCGGCGATGGTCGCCTTCAGCTTCAGGATATCTTCTTCGCTTGGGTTGAAGAACGCATGCGGCAGCGGGTCTTGCCAAATCAAATCTTCTTTTGGCACTTCCGGTCCGATGTAACGCGCTTTTGGCCCCATATCACGGTGCGTCAGTTTAAACCACGCACGGGCAAACGCTTCGTTGAACGCCTGCGGATCGTTCAGGAAACGGCGGGAGATTTTCTCGAACTCAGGATCGAAACGCAGCGTCAGGTCGGTAACCAGCATCGTCGGCTTACGTTTTTTCGATGGATCAAACGGATCAGGAATAATTTCTGGCGCGTCAACCGCTTCAAACTGAATAGCGCCTGCCGGACTGCGGGTTTGTACCCACTCGTATTTGAACAGGTTCTCGAAGAAATAGTTGCTCCATTGGGTTGGCGTCTGCGTCCAGACCACTTCCAGACCGGATGTAATGGCATCCGCGCCCGCGCCGCTGCCGTAGCTGCTCGCCCAGCCCAGGCCCTGTGCTTCAATCGGTGCGGATTCAGGATCGGCGCCTACGTGCGAAGCCGGTGCAGCGCCGTGGGTTTTGCCCAACGTATGACCACCGCCAATCAGCGCCACGGTTTCTTCGTCGTTCATACCCATATTACCGAAGGTCGCGCGAATAGCTGCTGCCGCTGAAAGCGGTTCGCCGCTATGGTCCGGCCCTTCCGGGTTCACATAGATAAGGCCCATTTCGGTTGCGCCCAACGGCGCTTTGGCCAGTTCTTCCGGGTGACGGTGAGTCAGCCAGGCTTTTTCATCACCCCAGTTTACGTCGAGATCCGGTTCCCAGACATCTTCACGACCAGCACCAAAGCCGAAGGTGCGGAAGCCTGAGTTTTCCAGCGCCACGTTACCCGCGAGGATAAACAGGTCGGCCCAGGAAATTTTCTGGCCATATTTCTGCTTGATTGGCCACAGCAGACGACGCGCTTTATCAAGGCTTACGTTATCCGGCCAGGAGTTCAGTGGTGCAAAACGCTGCTGTCCGCGACCCGCGCCACCGCGTCCATCGATGGAGCGATAGGTCCCTGCACCGTGCCATGCCATGCGGATAAACAATCCAGCATAGGTTCCCCAGTCAGCGGGCCACCACGGTTGAGATTCGGACAGAAGGGCTCTGAGATCCCCTTTCAGGGCAGAGTAGTCGAGTTTGCTAAACTCTTTGCGGTAGTCGAAGTCCTCACCCAGCGGGTTAGAACGGTTGGAATGTTGGTTTAAAAGATCAACGCGCAGTTGATTTGGCCACCAGTCGCGGTTGTTCGTTCCTGCTCCCGCGCTCTGGTCGTGACCGCCCTGATGAAAAGGACACTTACCGGCAGTTGATGCGTTTTGGCTATCGTCGGACATGCTCATCTATATGCTCCCTTTACAGTGTTCTGACTACGATATACACCACCAGAGATAAGATATAGTCGAAATAACCCACAGATTCGATAGCTAATTCCTTTTATATTTTACGTTACAGAGATGTAGATCAAAATGATCAACAAAAAGCCCTCCGTAGAGGGCTGGGGCATCTGTTTAGTTCGGTCTTACACCCAGTGTGTGACAAATAGCGTAGCTCATCTCGGCACGATTAAGGGTATAGAAGTGAAAATCTTTCACCCCTTCGCGGCTGAGAATCTTCACCATGTCCATAGCGATATTAGCGCCCACCAGCTTGCGGGTTTCCGCGTCATCATCCAGACCATCAAACATGGTCGACATCCACGCCGGAATGCGGACGTTGGTCATGTCGGCAAATTTTTTCGCCTGCTTAAAGTTGGAGACTGGCAGGATACCCGGAATAATTTCCACGTCGATTCCCGCAGACACACAGCGATCACGAAAGCGCAGATAGCTTTCTACATCGAAGAAGAACTGGGTAATCGCACGGTTCGCACCGGCATCAACCTTACGCTTCAGGTTCAGCAGATCGGCCTGAGCGCTCTTCGCTTCCGGGTGCACTTCCGGGTAAGCCGCAACGGAGATATCAAAGTCTGCAACGTCTTTCAGTAGCGTCACCAGGTCAGAAGCATACATATCCGGTTTACCGCTTCCCGGCGGCAGGTCACCGCGCAGGGCAACAATATGACGAATACCGTTGTTCCAGTAGTCCTGAGCAATAGTCCGCAGCTCATCGCGGGTTGCATCAATACAGGTCAGGTGCGGAGCCGCTTCAAGGCCAGTGCGATCCTTAATGCCTTTAATAATGCTGTGCGTACGGTCGCGCTCACCAGAGTTTGCACCGTAAGTGACTGAAACAAACTTCGGCTTCAGGCTGCTCAGGCGATCGATGGAGTTCCACAGGGTTTGCTCCATTTCACTGGTGCGCGGCGGGAAAAACTCAAATGAAACGTTAATCTGACCGGCAACTTCTGCCAGGCTCTGATTCAGGGCTTCCCGCTGGTTGGCGTGAAAAAAGCTCATACCTTACCTCATCAATCTTTTGTCGTTATATGTTGTGTTGTGAACTGCTATACGTTTAGACGTCTAGATGTAAAAATGACGGAAAAGCATGCTGGCGTCAACACAAAAATCATCGCTAAAGGTGAGGAATACTCAGCCAACGTGAAAAAAATTCACATCAGTCTGAATTGATGAGGGATTGCGCCATGACCGTCTGCAGCCATGCTAATTTTTTTACGTTTTCAGGCAGCATCAGCAACCCCGTGCTAATACGCAATTCGGTATCGGTAAGCGGCAGGAATATCACCCCCCGACGTTGGATAGCGGAAAAGGAGGCCGGAAGTAGGCTCAGACCTTCACCCTGCGCGATCCGCGCCAACAACACATCATGTTCCAGCGGTTCTTCAATACAGGCAGGAGAGTAACCAGCATGACTAAAAATATGTCGGGTATAATCAAAAAAGGCAGGGTTACGTTCACGTTTGAACCAGAACAGTGGTCGGTGGCTCAGCGACATTAACGAGAGCGAAGGCAGCGCCGCCTCTGGCCAGAGCGCGGGTAAGGCGACGATCAACGATTCTTGCCAGCCGAGCGGCGTGACGCTAAGCCCCGAAGTCTCAAGCGGTAACGCCACCAGCGCGGCATCCAGCTTTCCACGACGCACCAGACGCGCGAGTTCAGGCGAACCATGACGGACAATATGTCGCTTCTGCACATGCGTAGTCAGTTGTGACTCAAGCGCCGCAAAAACGCCCTGTTCAAACGCTGTACTTAGCCCTAAGCGCAGAGATGGCCCCCCGATTTGCGTTAATTGACTCAACGCAGCGTAGGTTTTGTCCTGGAGATCAAGCAGCGGGCGCACCATTTCAAGTACGTGCTGGCCGTCCTCCGTCAGCGTTAATCCACGGGTATGACGGACAAACAGTATGACCCCCAGGCGATCTTCAAGCTGGCGAATGTGGCGGCTCAACGGCGGTTGCGACATGAACAAGCGCTGCGCAGCCCGGCTCATATTGTTCTCTTCCGCTACTACGGAAAAGTAGCGCAGCAGGCGAATATCCAGAGAGTGTAATTGCGATGTTGTCATACCGAAAAGGTATCACGGAAACGGTATTATCCAAATCATTCTACGCCCCCTATTCTCTCGCCATACGCCACACCTACGAGGGAAAAATCATGGAATCAGAACGTTTTATTACCGGCCAGAAAATGCTGCAACAGGTAGATGGTAAAGGGGGAGAGGCCGTCGTTGAGAGCCTGAAGGATATCGCGCCGGATTTTGCCCGCTACCTGCTGGAATTTCCGTTTGGCGACATCTATGCACGTCCAGGTCTGGACCTGTGCAGCCGAGAAATTGCCACTGTCGCCGCTTTAACGGCAATGGGCAATGCCGCCCCGCAGTTGAAAGTGCATATTGGCGCGGCATTACACGTTGGTTTAACGCAGGATGAGATCGTTGAAGTGATTATGCAGATGGCCGTATATGCCGGCTTCCCTGCCGCACTCAATGGTTTGTTCGCCGCGAAAGAGGTATTTGCCTCTCACAGAGGCTAAAACAACAGGCCAGCGGATTGTCTGCTGGCCTGAGCTCACTATGGTTTCACATCTGCCACACGCATGCCTTTAAGCTGCTCATCCGTCAGCGTATTTCCCGCCTTGAAATAGTCAACGACAGCATTAGAGACATAGTAACCTCCGGAGGTATTTCGCGCTTTTCCTTCGGTAAATGCCGTAAAACCATCACCGCCGTCTGCCAGGAAGCTATTGGTGGCTATGTGATAAACCGTGGCATCCTCAATCGGTTTACCGTTTAACGTTAGTACGGTGACGCGCTGACCGACTGGTTTACTGCTGTCATACTTCATCTCCAGTCCTTTGGACACCTGCAATACACCGTTGCTTAAACCCGCGCCGTGCTCCATCAGGCTACGCAACTGTTTACCGGTGAGATCCATTGTTGACAGCTCGTTGGGGAACGGGAAGGTGCTAATGACTGCACCCATCGTGATAGCACCTGCTGGGATTTCATTACGGATACCGCCCGAATTAGTGAGCGCTAATTGAGTATCTTTACCTGCCGCCACCAGCAACGCATCCGCCGCCAGATTGCCCAACGAAGAAGATTCACCGTAAGCACGCGTCAGCTCAACCGGGGAGTTTGCAACCGTCTGTTGTACCACCTTATCAAGCTTTTTATTCCAGCCATCAATGACCTGTTTCGTCTGCGGGTCTGGCTGCCACTCATCAGCATAAATGGTCTTCAGCTCGAAGTTCTTCACGGTAAATTGATGCGGTTTCTGCTGATAATCCAGCACCAGTTTACCCACATCAATACCGCCGCTGTCGGTAGAAAGAATCAGAGTGTTACCGACTTTAATCGGCTCCGGCGTGCCCACATGCGCATGGCCGGTAATCAGGATATCCAGCCCCTTTACCTGACCTGCGGTCTGGATGTCTTTATCCAATGCACGGCGCACATCTGTACTTCCCTGACTAGACTGACGCGCTGGCGTACCTTCATGGATCAGCGCCACAGTGAGATCGACTTTACCTTTAAGCTCATCGATATAGCGTTGCAACCACTTCACTTCATCCCGCGCTTCAATACCGACACGTGTCGCAGCAGAAACCGTATCATCAAAAGCAAACACGCCGTGCAGGCCAATCACACCAATCTTCACGCCATCTTTTTCAATAATGGTGTAAGGCTTATCCCAGAACATTTTGCTGCTGTTCTGATAAAAGATATTACCCTGCACGATGGGGAATTTCGCCTGACTCAGTTGTAGTAGCGTGTTATCCCAACCGTGATCGAATTCATGATTACCCATGGTTACAGCATCAAAATTCATGGTGTTCATGATATCGATAATCGCCTTACCCTTGGTCAGGCTGCTGATATACGGCCCGGTAAAATAATCACCGGCATCAAAAAACCAGGTGGCGCTATTTTTCGTTTTTTCCTGCTTCACCATCGTCGTGATATTAGCCCAACCACCAATATCACGCGTGCCATTAGCAATCCATGGGACTTTATAAGGTTCAACGTGGGCGTGAAGATCGTTGGTATAGATAATCGTGACATCTTTGGCACTCGCCCAAAGCGGCAACGATACCAGAACACCAACAGCAAGCATTTTTAACTTCATAATCAATCCCTTTCAGTCATATAAAGAATCGCTACGTTACGTTCTGAAAGGTTTTTTTATGTGAGAAAACTCACATCCACTGGTGATAGTCGCGGGTCAAAATCAACGACCATTAAAAATCGTTGGTAATACGATGACGTCACTGTTCACCATCAATTGCTGTAAGTCCTTCGGCTGTAAAAATCTGGGGCTGGCGAGCTCACCAGATTACAGCTGGCCCGAGTATCGGTTGGGTTATGCTGCGCTGCATTGCCGGGCATGCGGCAGCTATCCCCCGCTGTTTAATGAGGAACAGTTTGGTGGGTGGTTGTCAGCATATTTAACGGATTTTGCCGCCCAAAGCGGTCATTTTTGCCCACGATGTTATCAGCGGGAAACCATCCTCTATGGGCATAATCCTCAGGGCAGCCAACGCATTCAGTGCTGGAGCTGCAAACAAGTCTGGACACCAAAGCAGCAGCCGCTCACCACCATTGTTCCACCAGAACAAATAGCGACGGTTCCCTTAATCGTCCCTTTTCAGGGAGCCTGCACCGACCAGAAACTTTATGTATTACTCAGTTTTGACGCTATTCGCGGCAATATTTTGCATATTTCCAGTAATTTCACGCCCCATCTCGTAGGGGATACATTACGATACCGCTGGCGTAACAACGTTGAACCTACGGTCATTCATGACGATATCGTTGAACGAGTAAGACAGAGGGAAACCCTGTTTTTACGCCGCAGCCAGTTTGATGAAATCCAGTACGGCAGTGCCATGCTCAAACGAAATGCCAACGGCGCAGTTTTACGCCCGGTCATTACCGCGCACGGACATTTCCGCATACTGAGCCATCTCTGGCCTGAGGTAAAAACGCACATTATTGCCCACGAATGTTTTCTGCGCGGCGCGGCGATTACCGCATGGGCGCAGCAATATCGCGATCATCACGCTTCGCTTTGGTTTATTGATGAAGAGATCAATAGCGATAAGTGCACACTGCCCTGGCGATTGCTGGGTAAAACCTGGCAGGGGTGGTGGCAAAACCAGTGGCAAATTTGGCAACAAGGCGACACACGCAAAATGGTGTGTCTGTTAACGGAGGGTCAGGTTGAAAAAGGGGCGTCAATCACACTGGCGGCAGGCCACCATTTTCTCGTCTGGTTACAGCAGCAGGTGGAGTTTCGGGATAGCGCCCGTTACTCGGCTCATTCGGTGTTTCAGACGATAAGGACTCTGGCGGAGCAATACAACACCCTGATCACCCAGCGCGATTTGCCCGGTGGCGCTGCCGCTTACCGGGCCTACGGTTCATGCCATATGTAAGCCGGATAAGCGTAAGCGCTATCCGGCAACACAAACTACAGCAACTGCGCTAAACGGTTGATGTCAGACTGAATCGCCCCAGCGGTGACGTCACGGCCCGCGCCCGGTCCACGGATCACCAGCGGGTTATCGCGATACCAGCGGCTCTCTATGGCGAATACGTTATCGCACGGCAACAGCGCCGCCAGCGGGTGTTCAGGGCGAACCGCTTCAACACCAACGCGAGCTTTGCCGTTAGCATCAAAACGCGCCACATAGCGCAGCACCAGCCCCATTTCACGCGCCGCTTCCAGACGCTGCACCATCTGCTCGTTCAGTTCATCGCCATTCTCAAAGAAATGGTCGATAGAGCCTTCTTCACAATGCGCAGGCACCAGCGATTCCACGCGAACCTGGTCCGGTTCGATGTCGTAACCCGCTTCACGCGCCAGAATCACCAGCTTACGCATCACATCTTTGCCGGAAAGATCTACGCGCGGATCGGGTTCAGTCAGACCCTGTTGCCATGCCTGATCCACCAGATCGGTGAATGGGACCGTGCCATCAAATTGCAGGAACAACCACGACAACGTGCCGGAGAAGATCCCGCTGATCGACAAAATGGTATCGCCACTATCAATCAGATCGCGCACGGTATGGTTGATCGGCAAACCTGCACCCACGGTGGCGTTATATAACCAGTGGCGACCCGTTTTTTCGAAAGCGTCATGAATCTGGCGGTAATTATTACTGCTGCTCGCCCCGGCCAGTTTGTTGGCGCTGATAACGTGGAAACCATGGCTGGCAAAATCCAGATACTGATCCGCCAGTTGCTCGCTCGCTGTCACATCCAGCACCACTAAATCATCATACGGGTGAGCACGCATCCACAGGAATAGAGACTCTTCATCCTGCTCTACCGCCTCGTCATCAAAGAAAGCTAACGCGCGGCTGGCATCCAGCCCTTCGTAATTCAGCAGGCTACGACGGCTATCAACCACACCCGCCAGCACAAACTCTAATCCGGTACGCGCCGAGAGCGTGCTCTGCTCGCGAGCGAACAGCTCCAGCCAGCGCGACCCAATGTTGCCTTTGCCGAACAACACCAGACCAATGCGTTTTTCAGCACGGAAGATTGACTGATGCAGACCCTGAATCAGGCTCTCCGTTGGCCCAGTACGCAGTACCGCGACCAGGCTGATGCCCTCTTCCGACTGCCAGGTGAATTCAACCGGCTGACCTTTCAACTGTTGCCAGAAACGGTGGCAGTGCAGCGGATTACGGGTGACGCCCGCCCCGACCATCGCCACCAGCGCCAGCCCCTGGCGCAGACGCAGCTCGCCAGGCAGGCCAGCTTCATCCAGAATTTTCAGCGCGCTGTCAGCGACTTCGGAGGTGTAGCAAAATTGCAATAGCTGGCGGTCAGGATGCACGCCCACTGCCAGCGGACGCACCTGGCTACGTTTTAAAACCTGGTCAATCTCTTTATAAGCCAGCTTAAAATCCTGGCCAGTCGGAACCAGAAACTCAATCAGGCAGACGTCATCATGACTGGTCACAATACGCGCCCCGGTACCGGAGGCCAGTACTCGCTCAATACGCGTTGAACCCTGCTCAGGGGTATAACTACAACGCAACTGGAGATCGATATCGCTACCGGAAACCGGCTGTAAGGTACGGGCATGGAGAACCGGTGCCGCCAGACGCGCCAGCTCGCTGGCTTCATCCAGACGCAGCAGCGGCAGCAAACAGGCGTCTTTTACTTTACGCGGATCCGCGCTGTAAACCCCAGCGACATCGCTCCAGATGGTTACTCGGGAAACGCCCGCCAGCGCACCAACCTGCGTCGCCGAGTAGTCAGAACCGTTACGCCCCAGTAGCACTGTTTCACCGGCATTGCTGCGGCTAATAAAGCCGGTAACCACCAGGCGTTTACCCGGATGCTGCGCCAACAGTTGCTGCAGTAATGGGTAAGAAAGACCTTCATCTACCTGCGGCTGGGCACCGCGTTCAGCACGTAAAAAATCGCGCGCATCCAGCCAGGCCGACTCCAGCCCCTGTTGATTAAGGACGGCAGACATCAAACGCGCGGACCATACCTCGCCATGCCCAACAACCTCAGCATAGACGGCATCGTTCACGCCGCTGTCGAGTAACCCGGCCAGACGCTCCAGATCGTGAATAAACGCGCCAATCAGTCCATCCGCCACCTCGGGAGGTAACAAACCGCTGATAAGCTCACTTTGATAGCGACGTAACGCCTGTTGAACCTGATGCGCAGAAAGGCGATCGGTCTGGCTTAATTTCAGCCAGCTAATCAACTGGTTAGTGGTACTGCCTGCGGCTGAAACAACCATCATGTCATCAGGCTGCGAGTAATCCGCCATAATGCCTGCAACACGCAGATAACATTTCACGTCTGCCAGACTACTACCACCAAATTTGTGCAGTTGACGACCCTTCGCCCCTGCCTGCGCAATCACACTCATGTTTACCCCTTGTTTGCAGCCCGGAAGCCATTTTCCAGGTCGGCAATTAAATCTTCGCCATCTTCAATACCGGTGGAGATACGCAGCAGCGTTTCGGAAATTCCGGCAGCAGCACGCGCTTCTGGTGCCATGCCCGCGTGTGTCATGGTTGCGGCGTGGGAGATCAGACTTTCAACGCCCCCTAACGATTCCGCCAGCGTAAACAATGACAACCCGCCGAGGAAACGGCGCAGCGTTTGCTCATCGCCATCCAGTTCAAAACTTAACATCGCGCCAAAGCCTTTTTGCTGACGCGCAGCAATCTCATG
Source organism: Citrobacter sp. Cf116 (assembly GCF_030336505.1). Taxonomy (NCBI): domain Bacteria; kingdom Pseudomonadati; phylum Pseudomonadota; class Gammaproteobacteria; order Enterobacterales; family Enterobacteriaceae; genus Citrobacter; species Citrobacter sp. Cf116. Next base: position 32,904 of record NZ_JAOWEQ010000033.1, read on the forward strand.
GCCCTGATTATCCGGCAATGACGGGTGATATAATTTTTTCACCAGCGGCTGAGTTTGCAGATAATCGACTATCGCCTGAGCATTACGTTGCGCCACCTCCATACGAGGAGACAAAGTACGCAGGCCGCGCAACAGCAGATAACTATCAAACGCGCCGCCGGTCACACCAATATTATTCGCCCACCATGCCAGTTCAGTGACCGTCTCCGGATCTTTGGCTATAACCACACCAGCCACCACGTCTGAGTGACCGTTTAAATATTTCGTGCATGAATGCAACACCAGATCGGCGCCTAATGCCAGTGGATTTTGCAGTGCCGGGCTTAAAAAAGTGTTGTCCACCACGCTGACCGCGCCAGCCTCGCGCGCCAACTGGCAGATTTTCGCAATATCCACCACGCGCAGCAGCGGGTTGCTTGGACTTTCTACCAGCACCAGCTTCGGTTTTTCCGCCAATGCGGCCTGCAATGCCTGCTCATCTCCTTGATCGACAAACAGGACGCGATAACAGCCACGCTTTGCCAGACTGTCAAACAGTCGATAGCTCCCGCCGTAGCAGTCGTGCGGTGCAACCAGCAGATCGCCAGGCTTAAGGAAGACAGTGGTCACCAAATGAATCGCCGACATGCCAGTATTGGTCAGTACAGCACCTGCACCACCTTCCAGTTCCGCCAGCGCACGTTGAACGACATCACGCGTTGGGTTGCCGCGACGCGAATAGTCATGAGCACGAGGTTCATTAAATCCGGTAAAGTTATAGGTGCTGGAGAGGTGAATCGGCGGGACAACGCAACCGTACTGTTCGTCGTCATTTAACCCGCTACGCACTGCGATGGTGGCCTGTTTACGCGTCATATTGAGAAGATCCTGGCTGAGTCGGTGAAAAGTCAGGCACCAGAGTAATCATTGTTACTATAGCCGTCAATACATCTGGACATCTAAACTTCTTTGCGTATAGATTGAGCAAACTGGAAATAGCCGTTAAAATTATATGCATTAGCGTACATCTGCGTCGGCTACTTCGTGTCAGGGCCGCGCCACTACGATAAACTACGCGCAATTATGGTCCGGGCTCAGGTTCTGGCCTCAATATTAATGACAAAGAGGATTAGGTATCTCATGGCTGAATGGAGCGGCGAATATATCAGCCCATACGCTGAGCACGGTAAGAAGAGTGAGCAAGTCAAAAAAATTACGGTTTCCATTCCTCTGAAGGTGTTAAAAATCCTTACCGATGAACGCACGCGTCGTCAGGTGAACAACCTGCGCCACGCCACCAACAGTGAACTGCTGTGTGAAGCGTTTCTGCATGCTTTTACCGGGCAACCATTACCCAACGATGAAGACCTGCGTAAAGAGCGCAGTGATGAAATCCCGGAAGAAGCAAAGGTAATCATGCGTGAACTGGGTATCAACCCGGAAACGTGGGAATACTGATTGTTAGAACAGATGAGAAAAGGCGGGATTGCTCCCGCCGATTCTCGCTATGTTACTTACTGATACCATTAAGTTTATTCAATGTTTCTTCCATTTTGAGCGTCTCTTTACGGTTCAATGGATAGAAATAAATCAGAATAACCGCGGCCAAAAACAGGCATAACGCCGGTAAAAGATTCGCCATCGTATAGATGTTTTCCTGCACAATGCTGGTTTGCACAGCGCCACCTGTTGACGATGATTGATAACCAATGATGGCCAACATAAAGCCGCCAATGGCCCCTGCACACGCCTGACCAACCTTGCGGGCAAAGAAGTTCACACCATAGACGGTACCATCCTCGCGATCGCCGGTGACATACTGGTGATAATCACAAACATCGGTCATAAACGCCCAAATCATCAGGTTGAATAGTCCGGCCCCCAACGTCGCCAGGAACAGGAAAACCAAATAGACTTTCGCGTCGGTAATGTGGATGAAGTACATAATCAAATACATCGCTACTGCAAAGAGTAGCGCGCCGACGCTGGCCTCTTTTTTACCAAACCGCTTCGTGAGCCAGGATGCCGATGGTGCCAGCAAAACCAGGGAACCAAAGGTAAACAGCAACGCGACTGACATCGCCTCTTTATTGTGGAAATAGTCATTAAACAGGTAAGTCATATTGGTACCGGACAATCCCTGATTAATCACAATCAGCAAATCCACAACCACTAAAACAATCAGCGCCTTATTGCGTGCCAGTCCCTTCAGCAACACCGAAACGGGCATGCTCTCTTTTCTCTCCACGCGCACGCGTTCGGTCGTTAACTGACAGGTCAAGGATAAAAAGATAAAGCCCAGCACTGCGCAACCAATGGAAATCCAGAAGAAGTGTTGCCCGGAAATCACCTGGCTTCCGTCCACCAGGGTGGTGTACATCAGGATCGGAATGAAAAAGCCAGTTGCCCCACCGCCGATAGCTGACCCAACGCTGCGCCAGGTTGACAGCGAGACACGATCATCCGGATTCGAGCTAATCGCCGCAGACATAGCGCCGTACGGAATACTCACGGTCGATAACAGCGAACCGTAAATGAAATAGGAGCAACAGATGTAGATAATTTTCGCCGTATAAGAAAAATCATTCACAAACGGCAGGAACAGGACAACCGCAATGATGCAAAATGGATACTTCATACGACGCACCCACGGGTTAAAACGTCCATGTACCGTCAATTTAGAGGTATCGCATAAGCGCCCTACACCAACATCAACGAACGCATCAAAGAGTTTGGTCACAAAATAGAGTGAGCCAACAATAACGCCGGAAATACCGAGGACGTTAGTGTAATAAATCATTAAAAAACTATTAACTAAGCCAAGAATAAAACAGGTTCCGAGGTCACCACATAAATAACCAATTTTATCTCGAATTCCGAAAGGTCTGACGGCAGTGGTTTCATTATTTCCGATAATAGTTCCATCATTAGACATGATGTCAACTCCTTAGACATATTATTCACACAAACTATGCTTATCGATATAATCAGTCGATATGAAAGCTATTACCGGTTAGAAGTTATAACCAAGACCGACACGATAACGGGTCTGACGATCGTCAGTCGTTGTTGTGTTATAACCCGAGGAAACGTTACCAACCTCAACAAATGGAACCCAGGAGCCTAGTTTATACGCCACGCGGAAGTTATATTCATAATCATCTTTCCGGTTGTTATATAAATCTTCGCTATCGGCAATTTTATAAATACCATTTAGCTCAAACATCCAGTCATTGACGTTATAACCAAGCCAGGCTTCCGGACGATAGACCATGCGGTCATCTTTGCCGTCAGTGTTTCTGCGCATGTACTCCTGACGATAGCGGAACGCGGTCCACCAGCTGTCGTTAATGTTGTACTGCACGCGGATGTAAGGTTTATAAATCGTGATGTTATCGCCCGTTTCGATCGCAATACCTGGCTGCCAGATAAGATCCCGCCAGGTAAACTGGTAGCTTGCCGTATACTCATTGCCATTACTCTCCATATTATTCCACGCATCATTAGATTGCGTATCTTCGGAACGTGAAATGGCTTCGACTGCGACACCAAAACCAGTCGCAAAACGGTGAGACATATAAACACGATCGTAATTACGCCCATCGTCATAATATTCATGCCGGTAATCAACATAACCCGCTTGTGCGGCCGCAGAGAATAATGGAATCAGTAATAACGCAGATTTAAATTTCATGACAATCCCTCTTCACACTCAACAACGGAAATTACCCAACTCGTCCCGTCCATTAATGGGAAACGATGAAGGATTAAGAATAATTTTATATTTCCATGAAAGTGTATTTTAGAAAGAAAGCAGAAACCTTTGGTATTTTGCCAACAATTGGCATGAGTGGCAGAAATCAGAAGATAAAAATGACGCAGATCACCAGTAGAAACATTTTACCTAAAAAATAAAAACACCGTTTCATTTGTTAAATAAAAACACTATTCAACACATCAATATAAATTTTAGTCTTCAAGCGCAGATACAAAAAAAGCGCCATAAGGCGCTTTTTTCTGACAGCTGAACTTACTTGCTGCCTGGGATGCTGAAACGCTTGTTGAAGCGATCAACACGGCCACCGGTAGCAACATCACGCTGCTTGCCAGTATAGAACGGGTGGCACTTGCTGCACACGTCGAGGTTCAGATCGTGACCGACAGTAGAGCGGATTTTAATGACGTTACCGCAAGAGCAGTTTGCAGTAATTTCTTCGTATTTCGGGTGAATATCTTTTTTCATGGGAAAACCTCGGTTTAAGGCCGCGTCGCTCTTCCAGCCCTAACGCCAGACACCACGCGATGTTAATAGTATAGGTCAGTGATACAAATTTGTATCAAAGGCGGCGAATCATACAGAAATTAACCTGCTCATGCAAACTGATCCGCATTCTACCCTCCACTAATGTGTATACTAACCCGCCAGATTTCAAGTCAGGATGATTCAATGCCCGTTGCGCACGTTGCCTTACCTGTTCCGCTACCTCGCACCTTTGACTACCTCCTGCCGGAAGGCTTGAGCGCCAAAGCCGGGTGTCGTGTACGCGTGCCTTTTGGCAAGCAGCAGGAGCGCGTGGGTATCGTCCTGTCCGTCAGCGAGCACAGTGAACTACCGCGGAGCGAATTGAAAGCCGTTCTCGAAGTGCTGGACAGCGAACCGGTCTACTCGACCTCTGTCTGGCGTCTGCTGTTGTGGGCGGCGGATTATTATCATCATCCTATCGGTGACGTACTGTTTCACGCTCTGCCAATTTTACTGCGCCAGGGACGTCCGGCGACAAACGCGCCCATGTGGTACTGGTTTGCCACTGAAGAAGGCCAAGTTATTGACCTCAACAGCCTGAAGCGTTCTCCTAAGCAGCAACAGGCGCTGGCTGCGCTACGCCAGGGAAAAATCTGGCGCGACCAGGTGGCTGAACTGGAATTTAATGACGCCGCATTACAGGCACTGCGGAAAAAAGGGCTGTGCTCCCTGGCGAGCGAAACGCCAGGCTTTAGCGACTGGCGTACGCACTACGCGGTTTCCGGTGAGCGTCTGCGGCTGAATACCGAACAGGCCACCGCCGTCGGGGCGATCCACAGCACATCAGACAGTTTTAGCGCCTGGCTATTAGCGGGCGTGACAGGATCGGGTAAAACAGAGGTCTATTTAAGCGTACTGGAAAATGTGCTCGCCCAGGGCAAACAGGCGCTGGTAATGGTGCCGGAGATTGGCCTGACGCCGCAAACTATTGCCCGTTTTCGCGAACGCTTCAATGCGCCGGTCGAAGTCCTGCACTCGGGTTTAAATGACAGTGAACGTCTTTCGGCATGGCTGAAGGCGAAAAATGGCGAAGCGGCAATTGTTATCGGCACGCGCTCGTCGCTGTTCACGCCGTTTAAAGATCTGGGCGTGATTGTCATCGACGAAGAGCACGACAGCTCTTATAAACAGCAGGAAGGCTGGCGTTATCATGCGCGCGACCTCGCGGTTTATCGCGCCCATAGCGAACAAATTCCTATCATTCTCGGCTCAGCCACCCCAGCGTTGGAAACGCTGTGCAATGTGCGGCAGAAAAAATACCGCATGTTGCGCCTGACGCGCCGTGCCGGGAATGCACGCCCAGCCACTCAGCACGTGCTGGATCTCAAAGGTCAGCAGGTACAGGCCGGGCTCGCCCCTGCGCTTATCGCCCGTATGCGTCAGCATCTGCAAGCGGATAACCAGGTGATCCTGTTTTTAAACCGCCGGGGTTTTGCGCCTGCCCTGCTGTGCCACGACTGTGGCTGGATTGCTGAATGCCCGCGCTGCGACCACTACTACACGCTGCATCAGGCGCAACACCATCTGCGCTGCCATCACTGCGACAGTCAGCGTCCGATACCGCGTCAATGCCCTTCCTGCGGCTCAACGCACATGGTTCCGGTAGGACTCGGCACCGAACAGCTTGAGCAGGCTCTGGCGCCTTTTTTCCCCGGCGTGCCAATCTCACGCATCGATCGTGACACTACCAGCCGCAAAGGCTCGCTGGAGCAGCATCTGGCGGAAGTGCATCGCGGCGGCGCGCGAATCCTGATCGGCACGCAAATGCTGGCGAAAGGCCACCATTTCCCGGACGTCACTCTGGTGGCGTTGCTGGACGTTGACGGCGCGCTGTTCTCCGCAGATTTCCGGTCGGCAGAACGCTTCGCCCAGCTCTACACGCAGGTTTCCGGGCGTGCCGGTCGCGCCGGGAAGCAGGGCGAAGTGGTACTGCAAACGCACCACCCTGAACATCCGCTGCTGCAAACCTTGCTGTATAAAGGGTATGACGCCTTTGCCGAGCAGGCGCTGGCAGAGCGACAAACGCTCCAGCTTCCCCCATGGACCAGCCATGTGATCGTGCGGGCAGAAGATCACAACAACCAGCATGCGCCGATGTTCTTACAGCAGTTACGAAATCTGATTCAGGCCAGTCCGCTGGCCGATGAAAAACTGTGGGTGTTAGGCCCAGTTCCCGCCCTGGCGCCCAAACGTGGCGGTCACTATCGCTGGCAAATTTTGTTGCAGCACCCGTCGCGAATTCGCCTGCAGCATATCGTCAGCGGAACGCTGGCGCTGATTAATACGTTACCCGATGCACGTAAGGTTAAATGGGTGCTGGATGTCGATCCCATCGAGGGATAATCCCTCACGATGCGAGGCGGATCGTAAAATTAAATATCCATCACACTTTTTATGAAAATTCTGTAACCGCTTCCATTCACTATCTGATAAAAATGTTTCAGATGAAGGCTATTCAAGGACGAGTCTGTGCCAGCAGCTCTCTGGCGAGGAGAAAGAGTGAAACCGAATAAGCAGGTTGCCGCCGCTACGATGAAAGATGTTGCTCTGAAGGCGAAAGTCTCAACGGCAACCGTATCCCGCGCATTAATGAACCCAGACAAAGTCTCGCAGTCAACCCGTAACAAGGTTGAGCAGGCAGCGCTTGAAGTGGGATATTTACCCCAATCAATGGGACGTAACGTTAAGCGTAATGAATCGCGTACCATTCTGGTGATTGTGCCGGATATCTGCGATCCGTTTTTTAGCGAAGTGATTCGTGGCATCGAAGTCACCGCCGCAGAACAGGGATATCTGGTGCTTATCGGCGATTGCGCGCACCAGAACCAGCAGGAAAAGACCTTCCTCAACCTCATAATTACCAAGCAGATCGATGGCATGGTGCTGCTCAGCTCGCGCCTGCCGTTTGATGCCAGCGTGGAAGAGCAACGCAACTTGCCACCGATGGTTATGTCCAACGAGTTCGCGCCAGAGCTGGAACTGCCCACCGTGCACATTGATAACCTCACCGCCGCCTTCAACGCGATGAACTATCTGCTGGAACTGGGGCATAAACGCATTGGCTGTATCGCCGGGCCCGAAGATATGCCGCTGTGCCATTATCGTCTGCAAGGTTACGTTCAGGCACTACGTCGCAGCGGAATTACGGTCGATCCGCATTTCATCGCGCGCGGTGACTTTTCCTATGAAGCGGGAGCCAATGCGCTTAAACAGCTCCTGGCGCTACCACAGCCGCCTACCGCGGTCTTTTGTCACAGCGATGTCATGGCGCTTGGCGCCCTCTCTTACGCCAAACGTCAGGGTCTGAAGGTGCCCGACGATTTATCGATTATCGGCTTCGATAACATTTCGCTCGCGGAATTTTGTGATCCACCCCTGACAACCGTCGCACAGCCGCGTTTCGATATCGGACGTGAAGCTATGCTGTTACTGCTCGATCAATTACAAGGACAGAACGTCAGCAGTGGCTCACGTTTACTGGACTGCGAGCTTATTATTCGGGGTACTACCCGGGCACTGACGTAAAGTAAAGTGCTTTCGGACTCCCCTGTCTGGTCAAAGGCCCGCCGCTTAAGTAACATGGCGGGCTGACGAACGAATAAATACAGCGAAACGATAGTGGCACAACGAGATTATGTACGTCGCGGCCAACCGGCACCTTCGCGGCGCAAGAAGAGCACATCACGGAAAAAACAACGCAATACGCCTGCGGTATCGCCCGCAATGGTTGCTATTGCTGCAGCCGTACTCGTGACCTTTATCGGTGGTCTGTACTTCATTACGCATCACAAGAAAGAAGAGTCCGAAACGCTGCAAAACCAGAAAGTCACCGGTAATGGCATCCCGCCAAAACCGGAAGAGCGCTGGCGATACATTAAAGAGCTGGAAAGCCGTCAGCCTGGCGTACGTGCGCCTACCGAACCGTCTGCCGGCGGCGAGGTGCTGAACGCCGATCAGCTAACCAATGAGCAGCGCCAGCTATTGGCGCAAATGCAGGCTGATATGCGTCAACAGCCAACGCAGCTCAACGAAGTGCCGTGGAACGAACAAACGCCTGAACAGCGTCAGCAAACGTTGCAGCGCCAGCGTCAGGTACAGCAACAGCAATGGGCCAACACGCAGCAGCAGGCTCAACAGCCGCGCACGCAACCACGGGTAGCGGAACAGCCTTACCAGCAGCCGCAAACGCGTACGGCGCAAACCGCGCCGGTACAGCAGCCGAAAGCACAGCCAAAACCGGCGGCGCAACAGCCGTATCAGGATTTGCTGCAAACGCCTGCGCATACCACCGCCGCTCAGCCGAAAACGCAACCGGCCGCGCCAATAACGAATGAAACGCAGCCGCCAAAACAGACGGCGGAGAAAAAAGATGAACGCCGCTGGATGGTTCAGTGCGGGTCATTTAAAGGCGCTGAGCAGGCAGAAACCGTGCGCGCGCAGCTGGCCTTTGAAGGGTTCAACTCGCGTATTACCACCAATAACGGCTGGAATCGCGTGGTCATTGGTCCGGTCAAAGGCAAAGAGAATGCCGACAACACCATCAGCCGCCTGAAGGTTGCTGGTCACACAAACTGCATTCGACTCGCCACTGGGGGTTGAAACCCCCAAAATCCCCCCCATCTATACTTGCATTACGCCCCGCATACTGTGCGGGGCCTGTACATTGCATTTGTAACCAAGGGGTCTGCTCGTGACAACAATAGTAAGCGTACGCCGTAACGGCCATGTGGTAATCGCCGGTGATGGTCAGGCCACACTGGGTAACACCGTAATGAAAGGCAACGTGAAGAAAGTCCGCCGTCTTTACAACGACAAAGTCATCGCGGGCTTTGCGGGCGGTACTGCGGATGCATTCACGCTGTTTGAACTGTTTGAACGCAAGCTGGAAATGCACCAGGGTCACCTGGTGAAGGCTGCCGTTGAACTGGCAAAAGACTGGCGTACAGACCGTATGCTGCGCAAACTCGAAGCGCTGCTGGCCGTCGCAGATGAAACGGCATCGCTCATCATCACCGGTAACGGCGACGTCATCCAGCCAGAAAACGATCTGATTGCCATCGGCTCCGGCGGTCCCTACGCCCAGGCTGCTGCACGCGCTCTGCTGGAAAACACCGAGCTTGGCGCACGCGAGATTGCTGAGAAAGCGTTGGATATTGCAGGGGATATCTGCATTTATACCAACCACTTCCATACCATCGAAGAATTGAACTCCAAAGCGTAAGGATCCCCCATGTCTGAAATGACCCCACGCGAAATTGTCAGCGAACTGAACAAACACATCATCGGCCAGGATAACGCTAAGCGTTCCGTGGCGATTGCCCTGCGTAACCGCTGGCGTCGTATGCAGCTCAACGAAGAGTTGCGCCATGAAGTCACGCCGAAAAACATTCTGATGATTGGCCCGACCGGCGTCGGTAAAACCGAAATCGCCCGTCGCCTGGCAAAACTGGCCAACGCGCCGTTCATCAAAGTTGAAGCAACCAAATTCACCGAAGTTGGCTATGTTGGTAAAGAAGTTGACTCGATCATCCGCGATCTGACCGATGCTGCCATTAAGATGGTTCGCGTTCAGGCAATCGAGAAAAACCGCTTCCGCGCTGAAGAGATGGCGGAAGAGCGCATTCTCGACGTGCTGATCCCACCGGCTAAAAATAACTGGGGACAGTCAGAGCAGCCGCAGGAACCTTCTGCAGCGCGTCAGGCGTTCCGTAAAAAACTGCGTGAAGGCCAACTGGATGATAAAGAGATCGAAATCGATCTCGCGGCCGCACCGATGGGCGTTGAAATTATGGCGCCTCCGGGAATGGAAGAGATGACCAGCCAGCTGCAGTCCATGTTCCAGAACCTGGGCGGTCAGAAGCAAAAACCGCGTAAGCTTAAAATCAAAGACGCGATGAAACTGCTGATTGAAGAAGAAGCGGCCAAACTGGTGAACCCGGAAGAGCTGAAACAAGAAGCTATCGATGCCGTTGAGCAGCACGGGATCGTGTTTATCGACGAAATCGACAAAATCTGTAAACGCGGTGAATCCTCCGGCCCGGACGTGTCCCGCGAAGGCGTACAGCGCGACCTGCTGCCGCTGGTTGAAGGCTGCACGGTGTCCACCAAGCACGGCATGGTGAAAACCGATCACATCCTGTTTATCGCCTCTGGCGCATTCCAGGTGGCGAAACCGTCCGACCTGATCCCGGAACTGCAGGGTCGTCTGCCGATTCGTGTCGAGCTGCAGGCGCTGACCACCAGCGATTTTGAGCGTATCCTTACCGAACCGAATGCCTCCATCACCGTGCAGTACAAAGCGCTGATGGCGACTGAAGGTGTGGACATCAACTTCACTGAATCCGGTATTAAACGCATTGCCGAAGCGGCCTGGCAGGTTAACGAAACCACCGAAAACATCGGTGCACGTCGTCTGCATACCGTTCTGGAACGTCTGATGGAAGATATTTCCTATGATGCGAGCGATTTGAACGGCCAAAGCATCACAATTGATGCCGAATATGTGAGCAAACATCTGGATGCGCTGGTCGCAGATGAAGATCTGAGCCGTTTTATCCTATAATCGCGTTCAATGCATTTTCATCACTGTTGATGGGGCTGATAAAGCCCCATTTTTATTGGCGCTAAATATGACTGAACAACAACAAATTAGCCGCTCACAAGCCTGGCTGGAAAGTTTACGACCTAAGACCTTACCGCTCGCCTTCGCGGCGATCATCGTCGGTACGGCATTAGCATGGTGGCAAGGATACTTCAATCCGCTGGTTGCTCTGCTGGCATTGATTACGGCGGGATTGCTGCAAATTCTGTCCAATCTCGCTAACGACTATGGCGATGCCGTCAAAGGCAGCGACAAGCCCGACCGCATAGGACCGCTGCGCGGTATGCAAAAAGGGGTCATCACCCAACAGCAGATGAAGCGGGCGCTGATCGTCACCGTGGTCTTGATCTGCCTGTCCGGTCTGGCCCTGGTTGCTGTGGCCTGCCACACGCTGGCAGATTTTGTCGGCTTCCTGGTGCTCGGCGGCCTGTCGATCATAGCCGCAATCACCTATACCGTAGGCAATCGCCCTTACGGATATATCGGTCTGGGCGATATTTCCGTACTGGTGTTCTTCGGCTGGCTGAGCGTTATGGGAAGCTGGTATCTGCAGGCGCATACGTTGATTCCGGCGCTCATTCTGCCTGCTACCGCCTGCGGCCTGCTGGCAACTGCCGTGCTCAACGTCAACAATCTGCGCGATATCAACAGCGACAGAGAGAACGGCAAGAACACGCTGGTCGTGCGTTTAGGCGCCGTCAATGCCCGCCGCTACCACGCCTGTCTGCTGATGGGCACGCTGGTCTGCCTGGCCCTGTTTAACCTGTTCTCACTGCAAAGCCTGTGGGGATGGCTGTTTATCCTCGCCGCTCCGCTGCTGATTAAACAGGCGCGATACGTGATGCGTGAGATGGATCCTGCGGCAATGCGCCCGATGCTGGAACGCACCGTAAAAGCGGCATTGTTAACTAACCTGCTGTTTGTCGTTGGAATTTTCTTAAGTCAGTGGTCTCTTTAACTGACAAATATCAATTAACAATTGATGATTTTGCCAACAGTACACATAGCGCGATATACTAAAAATTCTCGCAGCAACTGAACGTTGAGCCTATGAAATACGATACATCCGAGCTTTGTGACATCTATCAGGAAGATGTCAACGTCGTGGAACCACTGTTCTCTAACTTTGGAGGACGGTCGTCGTTTGGCGGACAAATCATCACGGTAAAATGTTTCGAGGACAACGGGTTGCTGTACGATCTGCTCGAACAAAACGGCCGTGGTCGCATTCTGCTGGTCGATGGCGGCGGTTCTGTCCGTCGTGCGCTGGTCGATGCCGAACTGGCTCGACTGGCCGTACAGAATGAATGGGAAGGTCTGGTCATCTACGGCTCAGTCCGTCAGGTAGACGATCTGGAAGAACTGGATATCGGTATTCAGGCGATTGCCGCCATTCCGGTCGGTGCCGCAGGGGAAGGTATTGGAGAAAGCGATGTACGCGTCAACTTTGGCGGTGTAACGTTCTTCTCTGGCGACCACCTGTACGCCGACAACACCGGGATAATCCTCTCCGAAGACCCGCTCGATATCGAGTAAAGAAAACACCGCAATTCGGTGTGATGCCAGTCGGTTAAACAACTGACTGGCTTTTTTTTTGCCACACCCCCTTCCGATTCCCCCATCCTGCGCATTGACGAAGAAAAAACTCTCTCTATACCTAATGATGAATCTCATCACTCTCATCACGAGGTCATCATGCATATCGATCTGACAGGTAAAAAAGCGCTGGTCACCGGAGCCAGTCGTGGATTAGGGCGCGCCATTGCACTGTCGCTGGCGAAAGCCGGTGCTGATGTTGTTATAACCTATGAAAAATCTGCGGAGAAAGCCCAGGCCGTTGCCGATGAAATTACAGCACTTGGCCGCCATGGTGAGGCGATTCAGGCAAACAGTGCAGACGCTCAGGCGATTCAGAATGCCGTAAACCGCACGGTACAGTCACTCGGTGGACTGGATATTCTGGTCAACAACGCAGGGATCGCACGCGGCGGCCCGCTGGAGTCGCTGTCACTGGAGGACATCGACGCATTGATTAACGTGAACATCCGTGGCGTGGTAGTTGCCATACAGGCCGCGCTACCGCATCTCCCTGAAGGTGGGCGAATCATCAATATTGGCAGTTGTCTTGCCAACCGCGTCGCCCAGCCGGGGATTGCCGTCTACGCGATGACTAAATCAGCGCTCAACTCGCTAACCCGTGGCCTGGCTCGCGATCTCGGCCCACGGGGTATTACCGTTAATCTTGTCCATCCCGGCCCAACTGACAGTGATATGAACCCGGCAGATGGCGAGCAGGCAGAATCCCAACGGCAGCTTATTGCTACAGGGCATTACGGAACACCGGAGGATGTTGCAGCGGCGGTGACGTTTCTGGCAAGCCCAGCGGCTGGGCAGATTTCCGGCACCGGTCTGGACGTAGATGGGGGTTTGAATGCCTGAAATTAACGTTGTGTTGCGGTAAAACGATTGTATTGCCGGATGACGGCTTACGCCTTATCCGGCCTACACAGGAACGATTACGCAATAGATTTCGTGTTGTAGCAAGGCGGCAAACGAAGGTATCCCCAGGAGCGTAGTAAACTACGTGACTGGGGTAACTGAGCGCAGCCAACGCAGCTACGGCACGAAAGATGAAGCGTAATTAGACTTCTTCCATACGACCCAGCAGGGCATGCAGACGATCCTGCCAGCCATTCTGCTGTTCTTTCAGGTTGTTGTTCTCACGCTCCAGCTCTTCACGCTGCTGCTGTGCAGTCTGAACTTCCTGCGACAGTGAGTTGTTCTTTTCTTTCAGCTCTTCGATTTCCATCTGTAACAGCGTGATGGTATCAATCGCCTGCTGTACTTTTGCTTCCAGTTTCTCAAACACTTCTAATGACATCGTCATACCTCTCCTGAATTGCAAGGCGTTGATGGATAAAAATCCTCGTCCCGATAACCGGCGACGCCTTAATAAAAACGAGCGCACTCTACTTAACACCGATTGTATGAAGCCGCGTCATCCCTGTCCAGCGGCATCCCGCGCAGATTGCGGTTTGCAACACTTTTAGTCTTTCTCCTGGTGACATGACTGTCATAACTCTTAAGTGTTAACAGATTGATCAGTGAAATGATTCAGCTCACACTATTTTTGTATAACAAATACCGCACAATGGCGCGAAAACGCTCATTTTGTTGATGCAGTACACACATTTTAATTTCGATATTTCTCGTTTTTGAGCGTTAACGATAAATTAACAGTGTGCCTACCGGCTCCGGGGATGTCAGTGACCTTCTCGCACACAATAAACATTAAACTCTCTTCAGGATCCGATTATGAGTCAAACCTCAACCTTAAAAGGCCAGTGCATTGCTGAATTCCTCGGTACCGGGTTGTTGATTTTCTTCGGTGTGGGCTGTGTCGCTGCACTCAAAGTAGCTGGTGCTACTTTTGGTCAGTGGGAAATCAGTATCATCTGGGGTCTGGGGGTAGCAATGGCTATCTATCTGACCGCAGGCGTTTCTGGTGCACACCTGAATCCCGCGGTAACCATCGCACTCTGGCTGTTCGCCTGTTTTGATAAACGCAAAGTTGTCCCTTTTATTATTTCGCAAATTGCCGGCGCCTTTTGCGCAGCGGCATTGGTTTACGGGCTTTATTACAATCTTTTCATCGATTTTGAACAAACCAACCATATCGTGCGTGGCACTACCGAAAGCCTGGGTCTGGCGGGTACTTTCTCCACCTATCCGAATCCGCATATCAATTTTGTGCAGGCCTTCGCGGTTGAAATGGTCATTACCGCTATTCTAATGGGGCTGATTCTGGCTCTGACCGACGATGGTAACGGTGTACCTCGTGGTCCGCTGGCACCACTGCTGATTGGCTTATTAATTGCCGTTATTGGTGCTTCCATGGGTCCGCTGACAGGTTTTGCGATGAACCCGGCACGTGACTTCGGACCGAAACTCTTCGCCTGGATGGCCGGATGGGGTGAGATTGCCTTCACAGGTGGTCGCGATATCCCTTACTTCCTGGTTCCGGTGTTTGGCCCAATTACCGGCGCGATTTTGGGCGCATGGGCATATCGCAAACTGATTGGTCGCCATTTACCGTGCGATGTCTGCGTGATTGAAGAAAAAGACGCGGCGGCCAACACTCAACAAAAAGCTTCGCTGTAATGTGACTACGGGACAAAAATTATGACTGAAAAAAAATATATCGTTGCGCTCGACCAGGGCACCACCAGCTCCCGCGCGGTCGTAATGGACCACGATGCGAATATCGTTGCCGTTTCACAGCGCGAATTCGAGCAAATCTACCCGAAAGCAGGTTGGGTAGAACACGACCCAATGGAAATTTGGGCAACCCAAAGCTCTACGCTGGTTGAAGTTCTGGCGAAAGCCGATATCAGTTCCGATGAAATTGCAGCGATCGGTATTACCAACCAGCGTGAAACCACCATCGTCTGGGAGCGTGAGACCGGTAAACCAATCTACAACGCCATTGTGTGGCAGTGTCGTCGTACCGCAGATATCTGCGAAAAGCTCAAGCGCGATGGCATGGAAGAATACATCCGTAACAACACCGGCCTGGTCATTGACCCGTACTTCTCTGGCACCAAGGTGAAATGGATCCTCGACCACGTTGAAGGCTCGCGTGAACGCGCTCGTCGCGGCGAACTGCTGTTTGGTACCGTGGACACCTGGCTTATCTGGAAAATGACGCAGGGACGCGTACACGTCACGGATTACACCAACGCTTCACGTACCATGCTGTTCAACATCCACTCCCTGGACTGGGATGACACGATGCTGGATGCGCTGGATATTCCGCGCGCCATGCTGCCAGAAGTGCGTCGCTCTTCTGAAGTGTACGGTCAGACCAACATTGGTGGTAAAGGCGGCATTCGTATTCCTATCTCCGGTATCGCCGGTGACCAGCAGGCAGCTCTGTTTGGCCAGCTGTGCGTAAAGGAAGGGATGGCGAAAAACACTTACGGTACTGGCTGCTTCATGCTGATGAATACCGGTGAGAAAGCCGTTAAGTCCGAAAACGGACTGCTGACCACCATCGCCTGCGGACCGACCGGGGAAGTGAACTACGCGCTGGAAGGTGCGGTATTTATGGCTGGCGCATCTATTCAGTGGCTGCGCGATGAAATGAAACTCATCAGCGATGCATTCGACTCTGAGTATTTCGCCACCAAAGTGAAAGACACCAACGGCGTGTACGTCGTTCCGGCATTTACTGGCCTGGGTGCACCGTACTGGGACCCGTATGCACGTGGCGCCATCTTCGGCCTGACCCGTGGCGTAAACTCCAACCACATCATCCGCGCAACGCTTGAGTCTATCGCTTATCAGACGCGTGATGTTCTGGAAGCGATGCAGGCTGACTCCGGTATTCGTCTGCACGCCCTGCGCGTTGACGGCGGTGCGGTCGCCAACAACTTCCTGATGCAGTTCCAGTCTGACATTCTGGGCACCCGCGTAGAGCGTCCGGAAGTTCGCGAAGTCACCGCATTAGGTGCAGCGTACCTGGCTGGCCTGGCAGTAGGCTTCTGGCAGAATCTGGATGAGTTGCAGGAGAAAGCGGTCATCGAGCGTGAATTCCGTCCAGGCATCGAAACCACCGAGCGTAACTTCCGTTACAGCGGCTGGAAAAAAGCGGTAAAACGCGCCATGGCATGGGAAGATCACGACGAGTAATACGTCATTGCCGGATGGCTACTTTGGCTTATCCGGCAAAATCTTCGTGCGGGGGCAACCCCGCACACACATCAATAATCTCGCCCCCTCCCCTGTGCTACACTTCGCGCCATTCCTTTCAGCTACGAGTTTGCAATGAGACGAGAACTTGCCATTGAATTTTCACGCGTGACCGAAGCGGCCGCGCTGGCTGGCTATAAATGGTTGGGCCGCGGCGATAAAAATACCGCTGACGGCGCGGCAGTGAACGCCATGCGTATTATGCTCAACCAGGTCAACATCGACGGCACCATCGTGATTGGCGAGGGTGAGATTGATGAAGCGCCGATGCTGTTTATCGGTGAAAAAGTCGGGACCGGTCTTGGTGATGCGGTCGACATCGCCGTCGATCCTATCGAAGGTACACGCATGACGGCAATGGGTCAGGCAAACGCGCTGGCCGTACTGGCTGTGGGCGATAAAGGCTGCTTCCTGAATGCGCCAGATATGTACATGGAAAAGCTGATTGTCGGCCCAGGCGCAAAAGGGTCTATCGACCTGAACCTGTCGCTGGAAGCCAACCTGCATAACGTTGCCGCTGCACTCAATAAACCGCTGAGTGAGCTGACCGTAACCATTCTGGCCAAACCACGCCATGATGAAACGATCGCCGAAATGCAAAAACTGGGCGTGCGCGTCTTCGCTATTCCAGACGGCGACGTTGCGGCCTCCATTCTGACCTGCATGCCAGACAGTGAAGTTGACGTGCTGTACGGCATTGGCGGCGCACCTGAAGGTGTGGTTTCCGCAGCGGTGATCCGCGCACTGGACGGCGACATGCAGGGCCGTTTGCTGGCGCGTCATGACGTCAAAGGCGACAGCGAAGAGAACCGTCGCATTGGCGAACAAGAACTGGCTCGTTGCGCCGCCATGGGCATTGAAGCGGGCAAAGCGCTGCGCCTCGATGAAATGGCGCGTAGCGACAACGTCATTTTCTCCGCCACCGGCATCACCAAAGGCGATTTGCTGGAAGGGATTAGCCGTAAAGGTAATATCGCGACCACCGAAACGCTGCTGATCCGCGGCAAATCACGTACGATCCGTCGCATTCAGTCGATTCACTACCTCGATCGTAAAGATCCCGATGTGCAGGCGCACATCCTGTAATTGATTTGATCAATAGAGCCTTCCAGCCCATATGGGCTGGAAATCTTTCGTCCAACGAACGAAGATAAGGCAATCAAAGCAGACAGGAGAAAACCATGGCAGATTGGGTAACAGGCAAAGTCACAAAGGTGCAAAACTGGACCGATGCCCTGTTTAGTTTGACCGTGCGAGCTCCGGTTCTTCCTTTCACTGCAGGTCAGTTCACTAAGCTTGGCCTTGAGATCGACGGCGAACGCGTCCAGCGCGCCTATTCTTACGTAAATGCCCCTGATAACCCCGATTTAGAGTTTTATCTGGTGACGGTTCCCGACGGCAAACTGAGCCCTCGTCTGGCAGCACTGAAGCCTGGCGATGAAGTGCAGGTGGTGAGTGAAGCTGCTGGTTTCTTCGTGCTGGATGAAGTCCCCGATTGCGAAACGCTATGGATGCTGGCGACCGGCACGGCTATCGGCCCATATTTGTCGATTCTGCAGTTAGGCAAGGACCTGGATCGCTTTAAAAATCTGGTGCTGGTCCACGCCGCGCGCTATGCCGCCGATTTGAGCTATCTGCCGCTGATGCAGGCGTTGGAAAAACGCTACGAAGGTAAATTACGCATCCAGACGGTTGTCAGCCGTGAAACAGCCGCAGATTCGCTGACCGGACGTGTACCGGCGTTGATTGAAAGCGGTGAGCTAGAAAAAGCAGTCGGGTTGCCAATGGATAAAGAAACCAGCCATGTGATGCTGTGCGGAAACCCGCAAATGGTACGCGACACGCAGCAGTTGCTGAAAGAGACCCGGCAAATGACCAAACACCTGCGCCGTCGACCGGGCCATATGACCGCAGAGCACTACTGGTAAGAACGTTTCAATGCCCGGTAAACACCCGGGCATTTTGCCGGATGGCGCTTACGCTTATCCGGCCTACGAGTCAGCTCTGTACTTTACGTCCTGCGTATCCTTACCATATTTATTCGCGTCCTGGGTGCCAATGAACGCCCCCAGATCGATAAGCATACCAACCAGAATCAACGTTGGAACAAAGCGGCCTACCGCCCATTGCCAGACGCCGGGTAAAATCGCCCAATTTCCGGCCAGCAGCATCCACGCCAGGATCATCAACAGCGCCCACGCTCCGGAGCGCCCCCGGTCATGCAGACGTTTTACCGTCACTGCCGCCGTTGGCCATAGCAGACACACCAGACAAAAAGCCGCGGTCTGAATATCGAGTAATTGTTTGCTCGCCAGCGAAAACAGAACCAGCATGCTGACGATCCAGAGGCCAATCCAAATCCAGAAATCACGGCGCCCGATGCGCCCTTTAAATGAGAATAACCACTGCTGTATGGTCATGTAAGTTCCTTTATTATTACCTTCCAGAACAGTTTACCCTTTTGACAAGCTCGACGGTTACCGTTTTAATCGTGAGCAATGAGAATGAAAGGTACGATTGATGAAGCAAGGATTTACACTGTTTTTATTATTGTTTTCAGCCTTAACCGCGAGCACTGCGGTACTGGCGGAAGAGCCGTCGACGGCAACCACGGCTCCCTATTTACTGGCGGGCGCGCCGACCTTTGACCTGTCGATTAGCCAGTTTCGTGAAAACTTTAATACGCAGAATCCGAAGCTTATTCTGAATGAGTTCCGTGCCATCGACAGCAGTCGCGATCGAGCAAATCTCACCCGCGCAGCCAGTAAAATCAATGAAAACCTGTATGCGTCTTCCGCTCTTGAACGCGGCACCCTTAAAATCAAAAGTATGCAGATAACCTGGTTACCCATTCAGGGGCCAGAACAAAAGGCAGCCAAAGCGCAAGCGCTGGAATACATGACCGCCGTCATCCGCACCGTCGCACCGCTACTGACGAAGGAACAGAGCCAGAAAAAGCTGCAAAAACTACTCGCCGCAGGCAAAGGTAAGCGCTATTACGCTGAAACAGAAGGCGCAATTCGCTATGTTGTTGCTGACAACGGTGAAAAAGGACTGACCTTCGCTGTTGAACCGATTAAGCTGGTACTATCAGAAAGTCTTGAGAAGGCGAATTGATGACAAAAAGCAAAGCCTTTCAGGGGATGAATCTCTATACTGTTTCACAGACCATGCTGCCCTCACGGGCGGCCATATTCCTTAATTCGCTGACAAGCGTGGAGAAATGAAATGCGACATCCTTTAGTGATGGGTAACTGGAAACTGAACGGCAGCCGCCACATGGTAAACGAACTGGTTGCTAACCTGCGTAAAGAACTGGCTGGCGTTGCTGGCTGTGCAGTAGCGATTGCTCCGCCGGAAATGTATATCGACCTGGCGAAACACGCCGCTGCCGGTAGCCACATCATTCTGGGCGCGCAGAACGTTGACCTGAACCTGTCTGGCGCATTCACTGGTGAAACAAGTGCTGAAATGCTGAAAGACATCGGCGCGCAGTACATCATTATCGGTCACTCTGAGCGTCGTACTTACCACAAAGAATCTGACGAGCTGATCGCTAAAAAATTCGCCGTGCTGAAAGAGCAGGGTCTGACTCCAGTTCTGTGCATCGGCGAAACCGAAGCAGAAAACGAAGCGGGCAAAACTGAAGAAGTTTGTGCACGTCAGATCGACGCGGTTCTGAAAACTCAGGGCGCGGCAGCATTCGAAGGCGTCGTTATCGCTTACGAACCAGTATGGGCTATCGGTACCGGCAAATCTGCAACTCCTGCTCAGGCTCAGGCTGTTCACAAATTTATTCGTGACCACATTGCTAAAGCTGACGCGAAAATCGCTGAACAAGTTATCATCCAGTACGGCGGTTCTGTAAACGCAGCTAACGCGGCAGAACTGTTCGCTCAGCCGGACATCGACGGTGCGCTGGTTGGTGGTGCTTCTCTGAAAGCAGACGCCTTCGCAGTCATCGTTAAAGCAGCAGAAGCCGCTAAACAGGCTTAAGTTGTTAAGGCGGGAGGAGCCCTCCTCCCGCTGTATTAACTACCAGTATCCCAACCAGTGCCACCAGAAGGCGCCGGTCACACCCCAAATGGTCAGGTTGACCACACTCATCACCAGCCCCGTTTTCCACCACTCCGCCAACGTGACATAGCCCGAACCAAAGATAATAGGCGCAGTACCCGTGCCATAGTGCGTGAGCGACATCATCAAGGAGGAGGAGAAACCGAGCATTAAACCAAGCAGCGCTGGCGGCGCGCCGAGGCCTAAGCCTGCGGCAAAGAACGCAGCGAACATAGCCGTAATATGCGCAGTTGTGCTGGCGAAAAAGTAGTGCGAGTAGACGTAAAGCAGGATCAACAACAGCGTCGCAACACTCCAGTGCACGCCAAGATGGTCGATTGCGCTACCCACGCTGGTTGCCAGCCATCCTACCAATCCCAGTTTGCTGAGAAAATCCGCCATCATCACCAGCGCGGCAAACCAGACTATCGTATCCCATGCCCCGCGGCATTTAAGAATGTCATCCCAGCTCAATACACCCGCCATCAATAGAATCGACAATCCAATTAACGCGGCGCTAGTGGGGTTTACGCTCCAGGCACTGCCCATCAGCATTGCTGGAACACCCGCCCATAGACAGAGCAGCAAAATGAACACCCCCAGGGTGATTTTCTCTGCCAAAGAAAGTGGACCCAGCGCATCCAGTTTTTGCCGCGCAAACTGCGGTGCATTTGGTGTGCGCGTGATAGCTGGCGGATAGAGCCACCAGATTACAATCGGCATGACAACCAGTGATAGCAGTGCGGGAAGAAGCGCCGCAATAGCCCACATTCCCCAGGTCATGTTCAGCACGCCATCCGTCCCCTTTGTCAAAAAACTGACGATTAACGGATTAGGTGCAGTCGCGGTGATGAACATAGCCGAGCTGATCGGGTTAATGTTGTAGTTCACCAGCGCGAGATAACGGCCCGTGGAGCCATTCTCGGCATGGCCTGGCTGCGAGCCGAGGCTCTCCGCAATCGCCCGCATTACCGGGTGGATAATGCCACCACCACGCGCGGTATTGCTTGGCGTTACGGGTGCAATTAGCGTTTCCGCAAGGGTTAATGCCCACGCAATACCCAGCGTTCTTTTACCAAATAGCGCAATAAACCCGTAGCCAATACGCGCGCCCAGGCCGGTCTTTAACAGACTTTGCGACAGCATAATGGATAAACCAATCAGCCAGATTAGCTGGTTAGAAAAACCACTCAATGCATCGTTCAATGCCGCCGAGGGTTTGCCTGGGTTAGTAACGCCTGTCATCGCCACCAGCATAATCGCCACAATCGCAATTGCGCCAATGGGCATAGCTTTACCGATAATCGCGGCGATCGTACCAATAAACAGTGCCAGCAGGTGCCACGCTTGCGGGGTTACGTCAGGAGGACACGGGATAACAAACCAGATGGTCAGCGTAATCACAAGCGAGATGATGGCAGGCCAGCGGCGTATGGGGGTCAAACTGTCCATGAATCAATCCTTGAGTTTCCAGTGCGCAAATCTGCGCTCAGGCATTAACCGATATTGCCGCGCATAATACAATTCACTCACTCACAAAACATAAAATTAACATTTTGATACAGCTACAGTTTTCCCAACACCGTAAACCAGGCGTAATCCAGCGGCAGAAGAATCAAATACGTTGCCGCCGCCAGTGCGATACACAGAAGCATCCCTGCCCTTGCAGGTACTTTCCCGAGCGCCATCGCCACCACGATCGGTGAAGCCTGATACGGCAACAGTGGTGTGGAATAACCCAGCACCTGGATCATAATCACCGACAGCAGCGGGAATCCCGTCGCATCGGCAAAGCTTTGCGCCAACGTGGTATACAGCGCCGGAACACCGTTCGCCGTCATAATAAAATTAAGCGCCGTGGTAATACCGGTCAGCGCGAGGAAACTGGTAAACGGCTTTTCCGCATCCAGCGGCATCACCTGTAACAGCGCTTCACCAACGGCGCTACCAATACCTGTTTGCGTGACGGTGATCGCCAGCCCCAGAATACCCGCCACATAAATACAGGTACGAATGTTGACCCCAGTGGAAAACTCGTCGCCATTGATAAAGCCAACCCGTGGGAGCAATGTGATGACTGCCGCCGCCAGCCCAGTCCACGCGGGGCCAATGCCGTGCCAGCTTTCGCTTACCCAAAGAAGCAACACCACCGCTAACATCCAGGCCAGACGTTTTTCATCTCCGCTCATCGGTTCCGACGGCGTGAGATCGCGTGGCGCATGGGGCTTGCCAGGGAACAGCCAGCAGATAAGCACGATGAGAACCGCGCCTTTAAGCCAACCCAGAACCGGCGTATGCAGCAGCAAATAGGGAAGATAATTGAGGTGGATGCCGTAAGAGCCTTCCGCAGCGCCGCTCATCACCAGATTCGGTACGTTAGCGGGTAAAATCGTCGCGGAAAGCTGGAACGTCCCAAACCCAACGGCCAGTGCCAGACCATACCAGGCGCGCGTACCATCGTTAATTCCAGCCCGTTTCGCCATCGCTGCGACAATCGGCATCAGCAGCGCAATGCGGCCCATGTTGGATGGCATTACAAACGCCAGCGCGTAACTCAACAGCACCACACTCGCCACCATTAACGGCCAGGAGTCGGTCAACCGTGATGACAGCGCCCTCGCCGCCCTGTCCGCCAGCCCCGTTTTACGAATCGCGATACCCAGCACAAAGCCGCTAAACACCAACCAGAATGCGGAGGACGCAAAGCCGCCAAAGATCACATCCGGTGGCGCGATTTTGGCGACCATCGCCACGGCAAAGAACAGCAGCGCCGTTATAAACTCCGGCAGCAGCGACGTAGCCCAGAGCAGAATGGTGATGCCAACCACCAGAGAGGGGATAAACAGAGGGTGTGTAAGCCAGAGCGACATGCCTGTCTCCTGTTGTTTTTTTCAACAAGAATACGGGGACAGGCATGCGGAGTAAACGCCAGATTAGGTGGGGTTAACGCAGAATATCACATTGATGATCCTGAATTTCCTCAGCGGAGGCGAGATTCAGCGCCAGCAGATTGCGCTGAGTAGCCAGCAGAACAAAGGATTCATCGCTCTGACGCACCATCGCCAACGCATAGCTGCCCATATGCTCACGTGCATCCGGCACCTCTTCTGCCAGCATCATAAATGGGCTGCGTTGTGCCAGTTCATTTTCCGTGACGCGACGCGCCAGATATTCATGACCGCGCAGCCCACCTGGTAGAGGTAGCCAGCGGGTGCTGATTTTCGCCAGGTTGTCATCCAGCTGTTTTCTGACATCGGTTCGCAGGCAGGAGATATGAATATGCAGGTGATTTTGAGTACGCCCGCTACGTGAGTTAATGCTCAGAGAGACTGCTTTGTCAGGGATTTCCTGGCCGTATTTTTGGCTCATAAAGCTACGCGCCTGCCAGGCCAGCCAGAAAAAGTTCGGCGTGCCTGATTTTAACAGCAGTGGGCTTTCCGTACCGTTAATGCGATAAGTGGGCATCAACAAATATTGCAAAGGGCCGTTACGGTCTTTGAACACCACATATCCGGCATCCGGCTTCACTTCTGCGCATGGTGCAGGATCCTGCTGCTGCAACTGGTGCGGCAAGCATTGTTGAAGGACGATCTGGCGTAATGCGTCCGGGTTGCCGGTGAATTTCCAGTACCCGATGCCTGCAGCGGCGGCAACCACAATCACCGCCAGTAAAAGATAGCCTGCTTTTTTCATTACGCGTTTCCTGCATCCCATTGAAGGGCAAGAGTAACGCAAAACCATGACAAATAAAAAACCCGGTCGCGTTAGGCCACCGGGTCGGTAAATCACAGACTTATTTAGCGTTTGCTGATCTGGTCGAACGTACCGCCATTAGAGAAGTGCTCTTTCTGCGCTTTCGTCCAGCCGCCAAACTCTTCATCGATGGTGAACAGCTTCAGCTTCGGAAATGCATTTTCGTATTTCTTCGCAACGTCTGTATCACGTGGACGATAGTAATTTTTCGCTGCAATTTCCTGGCCTTCCGGAGAGTAGAGATACTTCAGGTAAGCTTCCGCCACCGCTTTGGTGTCTTTCTTTTCCACCACTTTATCGACCACGGAAACGGTCGGCTCCGCGAGAATAGATTCACTCGGCGTCACTATCTCGAATTTGTCTTTACCCAGCTCGTTCGTTGCCAGCAGCGCTTCGTTTTCCCAGGCGATCAGCACATCACCGATACCACGCTCAACGAAGGTATTGGTTGAACCACGCGCACCGGAATCCAGCACTTCAACGTTTTTAAACAGAGCCTTGACGAAGTCCTGCGCTTTGGCCTGATCGTTGTTGTTGTGGTGCAGGGCATAGCCCCATGCCGCCAGATAGTTCCAGCGTGCGCCGCCTGAGCTTTTCGGGTTTGGTGTAATCACTGACACGCCCGGTTTGATCAAATCGTTCCAGTCATGAATTTGTTTGGGGTTGCCTTTGCGGACCAGGAACACGATGGTGGAGGTGTAAGGCGCAGAGTTATCCGGCAAGCGCTTAATCCAGTTTTTATCAATTCGACCACGTTCAGCAATGGCATCCACGTCGTACGCCAGTGCCAACGTCACGACATCGGCTTCAATACCGTTGATGACAGAGGTCGCCTGTTTACCAGAGCCGCCGTGTGACTGGCGGATCACGACGTTATCGCCCGTTTCCTGCTTCCAGTGCGCGCTGAAGGCTTTATTGTACTGCTCGTACAGTTCACGTGTTGGATCGTACGATACGTTAAGTAACTGAATATCCTTTGCCAGAACGCTGGTCGATGCCAGCAATAATGTTAACCCTACGCCCCATTTGTTCATCGCCCAGCTCTCTTATGTGATGTTGTGATGAGCAAAGCGTGCCAGAAAGGCATCCAAACATTAAAGAATAAAAAAAGATTTGCTATAACTTCGGGGAATAAATGAGGCAGGTTGTGCCGGATGACGGCTTACGCCTTATCCGGCCTACAAGAGTACACGCTGTAGGCCCGGTAAGCGAAGCGCCACCGGGCAACAAAAAACAATCAGTACAGTTTTTTCGCGCAGTCCAGCCAGTCACCTTTGAACGGACGCTTCATGTTCTCGATAGCATCGATGATATCGTGGTGAACCAGTTGCTCGTTCTGAATACCGACACAGCGACCGCCATGACCTGCCAGCAGCAGTTCAATAGCATATGCGCCCATACGGGATGCCAGGATACGATCGTAAGGAACCGGGGAACCACCACGCTGAATGTGACCTAGTACGGTCGAACGCGTTTCGCGGCCCGTTTCCTTCTCGATGTAATGCGCCAGTTCGTCAACGTCACACATGTGTTCAGTGATCGCTACAATTGCGTGTTTTTTACCTTTCGCGATGCCCGCTTTGATTTCAGCAACCAAATCGTCGCGACTGAATTCCACTTCCGGAACCACTACGAACTCACAACCACCGGCAATTGCAGCCGCCAGGGTCAGATCGCCACAGTAGCGGCCCATCACTTCAACGATGGAAATACGCTGGTGAGAAGAAGAGGTATCACGCAGACGGTCAATCGCTTCTACTACAGTACCCAGAGCGGTGAAGTAACCGATGGTGTAGTCGGTACCCTTGATATCGTTGTCGATAGTGCCCGGCAGACCGATGCATGGGAAGCCCATTTCAGTCAGGCGTTTCGCACCCATGTAAGAACCGTCACCGCCGATAACAACCAGCGCATCAATGCCACGCTTTTTCAGGTTTTCGATAGCCACCGCACGCACGTTTTCGTCGCGGAATTCCGGGAAGCGAGCTGAACCGAGGAAAGTACCGCCACGGTTGATCATGTCGGATACGCTGTAGCGGTCAAGCTGGACCATACGGTCTTCATACAAACCCAGGTAGCCATCATGGATCCCCATGACTTCCAGCCCTTCCGTCAACGCTGCACGTACAACACCACGGATTGCTGCGTTCATGCCCGGCGCATCACCGCCGCTTGTCAACACACCGATTTTCTTAATCATGACTACCTCTGAACTTTGGAATGCAAAATGAAATCTGCTGCCGGAAGTCGATTCCGCATATCGAAACGATCCAACGAATATGCAGATAGTATAACAATCACTTCCTGCTGAATTGATTCAGGTCAGGCCAAATGGTGGTAATTTATACACAAAATGCTGGCCCGGTTCACTTTTTACAACGAATTATGAAAGCTCAAACACCTTGCCTTCCTTGGGTACGACTGAACAGGGATCCTGATGAATGATGACATCTGATCCCGGGAAACGCCGTAAAATTGCCTGCTCAACCTGTTCAGCCACTAAATGCGCCTGAACGAGCGGCAGATTATCTTCCATTTCCAAATGAATCTGAATAAAGCGGGTCGGCCCTGACTGCCGCGTGCGAAGATCGTGAGCGCCGCTGACCCCAGGCCATGACGTCACGATATCAATAATTTCCTGACGTTCCTCATCGGGTAAAGCGCGATCCAGCAAAGATTGCACTGCCTCATACCCCATGCGTAGTGCGCTATATAAAATATAGATGCCAATCCCGAGCGCAAACAAGGCATCCGCACGATGCCAGCCGTACCATGCCAGCCCGAGCGCAATGAGAATCGCACCGTTCATCATAACATCAGACTGATAATGAAGCATATCTGCCCGAACGGCCTGACTTTGCGTACGCTTCACTACCCAGCGCTGAAACGAGACCAGAATGATTGTACACACTAACGCAATGATGGTGACAACCACCCCAACGCCGGGATCTTTCATCGGCGTCGGTTGGATGAGATGCTGAATCCCGGTCAGGAATAAAAACAGCGCCGAACCGGAAATAAACATGCTTTGCGCCAGCGCCGCCAGTGATTCCGCTTTTCCGTGTCCGAACGTATGTTCATCATCGGCCGGTTGCAGCGAATAGCGCACCACCAACAGGTTGGTTAACGACGCCGCGATGTCCACCAGAGAATCCACCAGTGCAGCCAGAATACTGACCGATCCGGTGTACCACCACGCGAAAATTTTGATCAAAAGTAACAGCGATGCCATCACGGTCGCCGCGATTGCCGCCCGGCTCACCAGCCGCCCATAGGTATGATTCATAAACACTCCAGCCAGAATATGCCGCTAGTATAACGGATGAAGTAAAACAGTCAGGCAATAACCGAGTGACAAATTTTGGCCCCCCCTCACATCATGTGAGGGAAGACAGGGATGGAATGTTGTAGCAATACATAGCAACACTTAAATTAAAAATTTATTCTAATAAAAAATCTACATTACGGCCTATCTTACAGCCGGATCAGCATGACCATACGTCAGCTGAATACGTTTTATTCTGAGTTTTTAAGACCTCTCTATAACTCTTCCAATGCTGATTTACTTTAGGTGTACGATAAACACTCAATCAACATATCTTGAGGGATTAAGATGACGTATTACCCTAATTCTATTGACTGGAAACCGATCCAAGAAGGAGGGCTGCGTAGGTTAAGGCTTGGCGAGATAAATCTTGCAAACTCGCTCTTTGGCTTCAGCATTCTTTACCATCAAGTTTGGGTTCATCTGGAAAGTTATCTTCCTTTTGATAGTCAAAACCCCGGCCAGGCGATGACGCCCAACGGCGAAATGTGGTTTAGAAAAATAAAATACGAAGATGATTTCTCGATGCCAACAAAACAGCAAACTCCAAATGCTCAGCATCATTTTTTACATGAAATGATGCATGTTTGGCAGCACCAATATGGAATGTGGGTACGAACACGCGGGGCGTTCTCATGGGCAGCTGATTATACATACAGTCTAAATGAAAAAAACTTACTTGATTACGGGCTGGAGCAGCAAGCATCATTAGTCAGCGATTACTGGTTGTTAAAGCATTATGGGTTTGATGGACATAGCGATCTGTATGTTTACCGTGATTATGACCCAGAAGAACCTGAGCTGGAGTTAATACAGAAATATGAAAAGGTATTAGGGGATTTTCCGATATGAAGAAGTCGATCTTTTTTCTTCCTATACTTTTATTTCTGGCCGGATGCCCAGGGAAAGGTAGAGAGGGTGCAGAGTCCGGCGAACGACGGGCGATCTACGTAGATGGCAGTCGCGTTTGCTTTACCATAGATAAAAATGATGTATTAACCCGCTATATTCTATCAACTAATGGTAGAGAATATAAAAAATTATTAGTCGGCGATTTTAAGTATCTCACCTACCCAAGTACCTGCTTTACGGTAAATTTAGAAAAAGGGTTAGTGTATGGCGCAAGCTATACCTTAAATGGAAAAAACCACTACTACACCTTTATCATTACCAATGATGGTACTGTGTTGGATTTAGGAAAAAGCTAAGCATTATTATCAGATTACACGGCTCTACATAAAGGCAGTCAGTTACATTGAGGTCAATCACGCATAACAAAAGCGTTTATAAGCTCCAAATATCTTCTGTAAGTAGCTGCTTATCTTTGGTAATCCGATTTAATTTGGGCAAAAAAAACCCCCACATCATGTGGGGGAAGACAGGGATGGTGTCTATGGCAAGGAAAACAGGGTTACTACTGGGAACGTGAGTTGCTACTACTCAATAAATTCAACGATGAGCTTTTTTTCCAGTGCGCTACGTCGCGCAGTTGCTCCATTCGTTGTTCATGTTTCTCATTTAAAACCGCTTGCTGCTCGGGCGTTAACAGGCGATACATCTGGTTGCGGATCCTGGCTATTTCAACCTGGCGGGCAACCTGTTCTTGCGCCATTCTTTCTGCCTGAGCGCGCACTGCGCTTTCATCAAATTTCTCTGCGGTGACAAGGCGATGCATTGTCTCCATTTCGCTAACATTAACAGGAGGCTGTTCGTGTCTTGCCTGCTGCATTAAATCTCGCATCTGTTGACGTTGATGTTCGGTTAAACTGATACCGTCAAACATGTGGCTCTGAACGCTGCGTTGCGATGAGCCTTCACCCAGGTGCCAGTGATCGCCTGTGACGACTTCAGCTGCATGGCTAAATGTACTGAGTGCCAGCGTTGAGGCCATGACGGCAGCGGTAACTTTGCCCATCACTTGCTCCCAAAATCTTTTCTGTCGCGATTCAACGAGAGACAGTTTACGATTCGGGCTGCAAACATGCGTCAGGGGGTGTAAAACAACGTAAAGTCATAGATTAGCGACGCCTGATGACGTAATTTCTGCCTCGGAGGTACGTAAACAATGAATAAAATCCTGTTAGTTGATGATGACCGAGAGCTGACTTCCCTGTTAAAGGAGTTGCTCGAAATGGAAGGTTTCGATGTGCTGGTTGCCTATGATGGGGAACAGGCGCTTGAGCTTCTGGATGACAGCATCGATTTACTTTTGCTCGACGTCATGATGCCGAAGAAAAACGGCATTGATACGCTGAAAGCACTTCGTCAGACACACCAGACACCCGTAATCATGCTGACCGCTCGCGGCAGCGAATTGGATCGCGTACTTGGCCTTGAGCTGGGCGCGGACGACTATTTACCCAAACCGTTTAACGACCGTGAACTGGTCGCGCGCATCCGCGCTATTCTGCGTCGCTCACACTGGAGCGAACAGCAGCAGAACAGCGATAACGGCTCGCCGACTCTGGAAGTAGATGCGTTAAGCCTTAATCCTGGTCGCCAGGAAGCCAGCTTTGACGGGCAAATCCTGGAGCTCACCGGCACCGAATTCACCCTGCTTTATTTGCTGGCACAGCATCTCGGTCAGGTGGTTTCGCGTGAGCACCTGAGCCAGGAAGTGCTGGGTAAACGCCTGACGCCTTTCGATCGCGCTATCGATATGCATATCTCGAACCTGCGTCGTAAGCTGCCAGAGCGTAAAGACGGACACCCATGGTTTAAAACCCTGCGTGGTCGCGGCTACCTGATGGTTTCCGCTTCATGATAGGGAGCTTAACCGCGCGCATCTTTGCCATCTTCTGGTTGACGCTGGCACTGGTGTTGATGTTGGTACTGATGTTACCCAAGCTCGACTCACGCCAGATGACCGAGCTACTGGACAGCGAGCAGCGCCAGGGGTTAATGATTGAGCAACACGTTGAAGCTGAACTGGCGAACGATCCACCTAACGATTTGATGTGGTGGCGTCGCTTGTTTCGGGCGATAGACAAGTGGGCGCCGCCAGGACAGCGGTTATTACTTGTTACGACGGAAGGACGCGTGATCGGCGCAGAACGCAATGAAATGCAGATCATTCGTAACTTTATTGGTCAGGCCGATAACGCCGACCATCCGCAAAAGAAAAAATACGGTCGCGTTGAGATGGTCGGGCCTTTCTCCGTCAGAGACGGTGAAGATAACTACCAGCTGTATCTCATTCGACCAGCCAGCAGCTCACAATCTGACTTTATCAACCTGCTGTTTGACCGACCGCTGTTGTTGCTGATCGTCACCATGTTAGTCAGCTCTCCGCTATTGCTCTGGCTTGCCTGGAGTCTGGCGAAACCAGCGCGTAAGTTGAAAAACGCGGCGGATGAAGTGGCCCAGGGCAACCTGCGTCAACATCCGGAGCTGGAAGCCGGTCCGCAGGAGTTTCTGGCGGCAGGTGCCAGCTTTAACCAGATGGTGACGGCGCTGGAACGGATGATGACCACGCAGCAACGTCTGCTGTCGGACATCTCTCACGAGCTGAGAACACCGCTAACGCGTCTGCAACTGGGCACCGCTCTGCTGCGCCGTCGTAGCGGTGAGAGCAAAGAGCTGGAGCGCATTGAAACAGAAGCACACCGACTGGACAGCATGATCAACGACCTGCTGGTGATGTCACGTAATCAGCAGAAAAACGCGCTGGTCAGTGAAACGGTGAAAGCTAATCAGCTGTGGGGCGAAGTGCTGGATAACGCCGCCTTTGAAGCTGAGCAGATGGGTAAATCGCTCACGGTGAATTTCCCGCCGGGTCCATGGCCGCTGTACGGTAACCCAAATGCGTTGGAAAGTGCGCTGGAAAACATTGTGCGCAATGCCCTGCGCTATTCACATACGAAGATTGAAGTTGGCTTCGCGGTGGATATCGACGGGATTACCATCACCGTGGACGACGATGGCCCAGGCGTAAGCCCTGAAGACAGAGAACAGATTTTCCGTCCGTTCTATCGTACCGATGAGGCGCGCGATCGCGAGTCTGGCGGAACAGGTCTGGGTCTGGCGATTGTTGAAACCGCAATCCAGCAGCATCGTGGCTGGGTGAAGGCCGAAGACAGCCCGTTGGGTGGTTTACGGCTGGTAATTTGGTTACCGCTGTATAAGCGTTCTTAACAGGCTTCCCCGGTAATTGTATTGCCGGGGAAGCTCTCACCTTATGCCGCTGCCGTTGTAGCCACTAACTTTTGCTTTTTAATCCGCTTAACCAGAATGGTCGAGCAGATAAAGCCCATTAAGCTGAACGCAATCATCACGCTAAAGACATAGTTGTAGCCAGTGATGCCGCTATTGGTATCCAGCAAATAGCCGTACAAGGTGTACGCAAACATCGCTGGCATATAACCGATGATGCAACCAAATGCCATTGCCGAGCCCGCATACTCACGTGGGGTACCGATCTCATCCATCGGCGCGAAGAAAATGGCGCGCTGTGAGAAGATAATCGCTCCGAACCCTAATGTCGCTGCCATACCGATATACACGTTCATGGTTTGATGCGGTAACTGCATGAACACAAGCATCGCAACAGCAGAGATCAGGAACGTCCACTTCAGATACACTGTCGGTGATTTAGCAACTTTATCTGCCAACATTCCACCAATCGGCCCACCTACCATTTTTAACGCATACTGGTTGATGATGCCGTACGCACCAACGAGTGCTACCGGCAGCATGTAGATATCTTTTAAGAACGGGATGAAGTAAGTCAGTCCACAGTACGCGGCGTAAACGAAGAAAATACCTAAAGAAGCCAGCCAAACGTTAGGGCAGGATAAAACATGTTTGATACCCTTTAACACTTCCATGTTGGCACTGGTTTTCTCGCCACCTTTAACTTCGTCATTATCGACAATAAAGTAGGTCACAATACCAGCCGCAATGGTGATGAGCGTATAAAACAGCAGCCCCGCCTGCATACCCGCTTTCCCCTCACCAAACTGGACGAAGACAAACAGGGCACCAGAAGCGACAATGACGTCTACCACACCGCGTCCAGCCTCCAAAAAACCAAACATGCGCCCTTGTTCTTCTTTCGTTCCCAGCAGACGTACGGCTTTCAGCAATACCGGCCAATAAACCACATCGGCAAAGAAAGCCATCGCGGCAAAGCAAATGAGATAGCCGGTAAATGACGGTAGCGTTGCCAGATATAAGCCACATAACCCAACACCAATCAGACCTAACGGTAATAATATTTTCTTGGAGTAACGATCTGCGATATAGAGAGAAAGAAAAAGCCCGGTTGTCTGAACAATCGTATAAACCGTAAAACTCAAGCCAATTTGCGTATTGGTTAAACCCCAGTCATTCTGCATTGGCACATAGAAAACATCTTTCATACTTGAAAGCTTGAATATCGTGCCACCGCCTAAAATTAAAAAGCAAAGCCTTGCCCATTTATTCATGAACATAATTAAACCCTCATTGCTTGTTGAGAGAAATATTTAATTAAAATATTTAATCAATAAAACAGATAGACTATTTGCATAGTCATCCTTACATTTAATAATATTTAAAGAAATTTATTGATTAGTTATAAATTTATCACATAAATCGCGAATGTATTTTATTTGCGCAAGAGCATGATCTTTTTCCTGCGCCAGTCGCGCATCAATCATATTACTGTCAGGCAGCGGCGTATAACTTGCATCGCGCCATGGGATCCATGGATTATCACCCTCATCGTCGAAGCGAAATGCAGGGGCATAATATTCAACTTCTTCTTCCAGACCAAAAGCATGTACTTGCGGTTTATCTTCACCTAAAAGTAATAATACCTTGAGCATCTCTTCCATGGGTAAATCGCCGTGTCCTGAACGACAAGCCTCATGCCCCCAGCCTTTACCTTCTTTAATAATTTTGGCGTCTTTGATATGTACCTGAGTGATTAATGGAGACATAACCTCTAACGCAGAAAGCGGCTGTTCATTAGCATTAATCATGTTGCCAAAATCAAACAGAATAGAGAGATTTTTCATCCCGCTATTGTTAACCAGCGTCACCAGCTCATGGCCTTGCAGATCTTCATGCTGTTCGATAGTAAAGCTTAGTCCGCAATCGTCATACTGAGACAGCCACGCAATATCATTGGCAATCTTCGCCATAACATCGTTCAGATGTCCTTCATAACGCGGGTAGAAACGCACTGAAGTTGCACCAGTAGCAACAGCAATACGGATTGCATCCGTCAATGTCGCCTTATCCGATGCGCTCGTTTCGATATGCACATCCAGATTATATTTTTTGGCCTTCTCTTTAAAATCGTGTAGCTGCTGATCGTTTAGTTTCTGCAGTGATTGGGACTCACCATCCTCAACATGTATTTTTACACCCTTCAATTTTTGCTGATACGCAATATCCAGAAGATCCCCCGGCAGGACTCTCTCGTAGCGCATATTCAGATGAAAAGCATAAGCATGTAGGTACAGCGGTATATTTCTCGCGCGTTCGGCAAGAAGTTCTTTGTTATATTTTTCCATTATTTTTCTCATTCATCACGAATAACAAGTTCCACTGATTCAAGTCGCCAGTATTCGAAATCAACCTGAACCACTTTTTTATCTTGGGTAGCCCGATGTTTTTCTACTAAAATTCCATACGTATTAGGCGCAACTCCCAGCTCTTTGCAGGCCACTTCTGGCATATTGACCGGTTTAAAAATCATTTCTTTGATATTTAAAACATGGCCAAATGCATCTTCCCAGACGCTAGCAAAAGACTGATTGCCCAATTTATTAATGAATCCTGGCGCAACATCGGCATCAATATAGGATTCATGGTAAAACACTTTATGTGAATCAAGACCGCACCAGCCAGTAACTAAATAGCGATCGCCGGAGGAGAGAAAAACATCATCAACATGATGCGGGGCTGTTTCAATGGTTTCTTTGGTTAAATAATCCCAAAAAGGTTCACGTCCCTGAGCACAGGCTTCAGCATTGAAGCTGGAAAGTGATTTAGGGTTATAAATAAATCGCTTCGACGAAATAAACCAACCACTGCGGTTCTTGCGGAAAATACGCGCATCGATCTCGAGCTCAATCAAAACCTGACGTAAGGTCATACGCTTTGCATCCAGAAGCTCACATAACTCCCTCTCCGAAGGCAATTTGGACCCCGCTGGTAAATTCTTCTCGTTTAACCAGCTTTCAAAGCGCTCTCTGAGCACATCAACATTGTTTTTCTTTTTCATTTCGCTCATCTGGTTTAAACCAATTTGAAGCTAAGATATTTGAGTGCAGGAAATACTCAAGTTTTTTTTCAACGCAGAGTTTCTTTTTGTGGACCAGGTATCAAGAATGGCTTTGAAGCAAACCGTGACCGGCAGGTTTTTGCCCGGTTTTGTATGCAGGGAAATGAACCGCGGGGGAGAGGTAAATCAGGTGTCGCCACCTGATTTAATTGCAGAGACTGAGGTGGGCTATTTCCCCCACAAACGGCGGGAATTGTCTTCGATCTTGCCGCTTAAACGACGCTTTTGCATCGTTCTGGTCCAACTTTTTGATAACCCTGCAGCCGACAGTAAACGGTGATATTGCGAATCATCAAACGGCATATGCCAGGCGATAGCAATTGCCTCCCGCACGCTGACGTCGCTCACGCGTGACGCCAGGATCAACGGCGCATCTGCAGATACCAGCCCTGCCGCGATGACGCTGCACAGCCAGCCCGTCTTACCTGCATCCTGCATCTGGCAGGCCATATCGCTGATGCCAAAATGGAAATTCAACTTAAAGCACGGCGAGCGCGGCTGCGTGACCTGAATCAACGCCTCTCCCCACTGGAAAATGTCACCAATATACACATTCTCTTCAGTCAGCCCCTCAGTAGAGAGGTTCTCACCAAACGCGGGCGCGACAAATAGCTCCGCCTGCTCCGGAAACGCTTGTCTCCAGTGCTGATAGTGTTCACGCGGATAGTGACACAGCGCGCGATCCGGCCCGCCATGAATTTTCGCTTCCGCCTGTTCATCTCCTGTCAGCCCCAGTTCGGTCAGCATCAGCTCACCGTCAATCTGGACTTTAGCAATCGCGCTGGGACGGCTTCCCGTGTAGTCCCGAACTTTGCCCGTAAAAACATCGACCGGATATCGCATCTGTTCCCTCTCCCGATAAATTTCCCCCATTACACCACATTTATTTTACCCCAGTCGCTCAAAATGAGAGCACGGTTCACATGAAACTTAGGGACACATGCTATCAATGTAAGCTGGTTTTGAAACATCATTTCAAATAAGGAGTCGACAACGTGACTGGTCAATCGCAATTTGCTGGCGTCTGGTGTCCTTCCATTACGCCAATGGACAATGACGGTAAGATCGATCTCAACGGTCTAAGCCATCATCTCAAACGCCTTACCGAGGCCAAAATCGACGTGATTTTGCTGATGGGCAGCATCGGAGAATTTGCTTCCTTTACGCTCGAAGAAAGGCTGTTGCTGATCCGCGAGGCCCGCGCCATGAGCTCGCTGAAGATGGTCGCCAACGTCTCATCCACCTGCCAGAATGATGTATTGTTGATGGCGCAGGAAGCGTATCGCTCAGGTTACGATGCCGTGATGATCCTGCCGCCCTACTACTACGGACAAACGGCGAAACAGCTGCTGAGCTACTTCCGTCAGTTGGGGCAGAAACTCAGCGGCAAATGGTTTGCCTATAACTTCCCGGCACGCACCGGCTGCGATTTAACCCCCGAGCTGGTTGCCTCCCTCGCCGCTGAATTCCCGAATTTCGCTGGTATCAAAGACACCGTCGACTGCCAGTCTCATACTCGCAGTATGATTCAGACCACCCGCGCCGTGCGGGAGGATTTTGCCGTGCTGTCCGGCTACGACGAATACTATATTCCCAACCTGTTGGCAGGTGGCGCAGGGATTATTTCAGGGTTGAACAACGTCATGCCGGAACTGTTTGTCAGCGCGCGGGAAGCGTTTAAACAGGGCGACCTGGCAGCGCTTCGCGATATTCAGGACCAGATTGGCACCTACATGTCCATCTATGCCATCGGCGAAGATTTTGTCACCACCATCAAAACCGTGGTATCGCGTAAGTTTGGCTATTGCTC
The DNA here is from genome assembly GCF_030336505.1 of Citrobacter sp. Cf116. NCBI lineage: Bacteria > Pseudomonadati > Pseudomonadota > Gammaproteobacteria > Enterobacterales > Enterobacteriaceae > Citrobacter > Citrobacter sp. Cf116. The sequence continues at coordinate 69,755 of NZ_JAOWEQ010000033.1, forward strand.
CGGCGTGTCACGTAATGCCGGTGGAGAGTTGAACGAGAGTGAGTGTAGAACAATCGATGAGGTGTTTGTCGTCAAAGGGTAAATAATTAAGCCGGATGGTGCAGACCATCCGGCTTAAGAGACTTACTTCACGGTGCCACGAAGATCAATTTCTGCCGCCCTTGCTTTGGCCCTTTTCGACCAGATAGACGTGATAATCGGCACCAGAATGGAGGTCACAATCACCGACGTGGCGACCAGGGAAGTTGCTGCCGGTGCCATCGGTTTAAATGCCGGAACCATTTCAGCAATCAGCACAGGCGTAGCAACCGCTGCCCCCGCAGAACTGGAAGCCGCAATCCCCGCCGTACCATCGCCACCACCAATCAGTTTATCGGCGATAATCAATGGAATACCAGTGATGATAATCACTGCCACGCCCAGCAAAATACCCAGCACGCCGGTCTGAGCAATCACGCTCAAATCAATAGTGTTACCTAATGCGAAGGCAAAGAACGGGATCAGTGTCTGCACCGCTTTGCTGAAGAACTCCCGCAGTTCAGGGTCCAGATTCCCCAGCGCAAAGCCAATCAGGAACGGCAATACTGCGCCAACAAATACGTGCGGTTCAAACGACGCGATCCCGGCAGTTCCCAGAATCACCATGGTCATCAGCGGGCCAGACTCCAGCGACATCAGGACAAACGCCCCAGCCTCTTCTTTGGTGCCGTACTGCTGCATAATCGAGGCATACAACCCGCCGTTGGTCATATCCATGGCGGCCACCAGCGCCAGCGTAGACAACCCAGCGAAGAATCCGACCTCTACGCCATGTTCCGGCAGAATGCGTGAGGCAATCGCTGCAACCACCCACGCCACCAGAATCTTGGTTATGACTAACGTACCTGATTTACGCAGCACGGTGCCGGTGGCGCTTAGCTTGATCGACGCCCCCATGCAAAAGAACCAGACCGCCAGGATAGGTACCGTACCGGTGATCATACCGTTGGTAAAGGAGCCGAAGTATTTCCCGGCGCCGGGGGAAAAGGTGTGACACAACGCGCCCAGGAAAAGCGGCACCAGCATCATACCGCCTGGGATTTTCTCTATCGTACGTTTGATCTGCATTTCCATCACCTGTAGACATAAAAATGGGGCAATTTTTATGGGCGATTGCATCTTGCTTTGAGATGCGCCCGTCTTGATGAAAAGAAGATAGACATTCATAGAGACTATAAAAGTGATCCCACTCGCATAATAAAACCTTGTTTCAATTTAAGTGGATCATTGTTTTTATATTGAGTTTGATCACAAAAAAACCCCACAAGCATCGCTTGCAGGGCTTCGTTAAAGCATAGAACTTATTTTTTTGCTGCGAAACGCGCGGCAGCTTCGTCCCAGTTCACGACGTTCCAGAACTCTTTGATGTAGTCCGGGCGACGGTTCTGGAATTTCAGGTAGTAAGCGTGTTCCCAAACATCCAGGCCCACGATTGGGAAACCGGAAGCGCCAGAGATAGCTTCACCCATCAGCGGGGAATCCTGGTTGGCGGTGGAAACAACAGCCAGTTTGTCACCTTTCAGCACCAGCCACGCCCAGCCGGAGCCAAAGCGGGTTGCCGCTGCTTTTTCAAATTCAGCTTTGAAGTTGTCAACGGAGCCGAAGTCACGTTCGATAGCCGCTTTCAGGTCACCCTGCAGCGTAGTACCGGTTTTCAGGCCTTTCCAGAACAGGCTGTGGTTAGCGTGACCGCCCGCGTTGTTACGCAGTACGGTTTTCTTGTCTGCTGGCAGTTGATCCAGTTTGGTGATCAGCTCTTCAGCGGACAGGCTGGCGAATTCTGGCAGGCTTTCCAGCGCAGCGTTCGCGTTGTTTACGTAAGCCTGGTGGTGTTTGGTATGGTGGATTTCCATCGTCTGCTTATCGAAGTGCGGTTCAAGGGCATCATAAGCGTACGGCAGGGATGGCAGTGTATAACTCATAATCATCTCCAGTATTGTCGGGCGGCCTGTGTTAACGCCGCGTAAGCAGTTGGGTCATTATAGTTAATTAAATGATATTGAAAATGATTATCAATGCCGTACTTTTTACAGGGCTATTATGCGGTATAAGTGTGAGCATCACTGGGAAAATCAGGTGAATTTTGCCAACCTGTGTAGAAAACAGGCAGCGACATGAAGGACATGGGAGATAAAGCACGACATAGTCTGAGAATTATCTCACAAGGAAATATTGCTATGTCTGTCAACATTGCCCTTTTTGGTATCGGCCTCGACACATACTGGCCCCAGTTTACAGGCCTGGAGTCACGTCTTCAGGGCTACCTGCAAACAATTGATGAGCGTCTGACGGCACAACAAGCCACCGTGATTAATGGCGGCCTGATTGATAACGTCGATAAAGCCGATGCCCTTATCAAGCGGTTGCAACAGCAGTCAGTCGATGCGGTCTGCCTTTACATCAGCACCTACGCGCTCAGCTCAACGGTGCTCCCCCTTGTGCAGAGCATCAATAAACCGGTCATTATTCTGGCCCTACAGCCAGAGCCAGGACTGCCCTATTCAACTATCCGTCAAATTCCCGATCGGGGCGGGCGTACTGGAGAGTGGCTGGCGCACTGTCAGGCCTGCAGCGCCCCCGAACTGGCAAATGTGTTTAACCGTGCGAATATCCGCTTTCAATTGATCGTTGGCGCACTACAGGGTGATAAGTACGTCTGGCAACAAACTGCGCAGTGGCTACAAGCCCTTAACACGCGACAAATGCTGGCAAATTGTCAGGTCGGCGTCCTCGGACACTATTATGACGGCATGGTGGACGTTTACAGCAATATGACGAACTTGTCCGCCAAAATGGGCGTTCGCTTTAAGCCGCTGGAGATGTGTGAGTTGGCGGAATATCGCGAGCAGGTCAGCGAGACAGACCTCCATGCTAAACAACAGGAAATGCACCGTGTACTTCAGTTGGATGCAGCATGCGAGCCTGCAGAGCTTGACCGCGCGCTCACCACTGCCTGTGCCATGGATAAACTAATTGCCCGGAATAAGCTCGGCGCACTCGCCTATTACTATGAGGGTCGTAACGGTAACGCTTACGAGAACATCATCACCTCAATCATTCTCGGCAATACGCTGCTTACCCACCGTGGTATTCCCGTAGCGGGGGAATATGAAATCAAAAATGTGCTGGCGATGAAAATTCAGCAACTTTTAGGGGCTGGAGGTTCATTCTCAGAACCCTATGGTATTGAATTTATCGATGATGTTGTTTTGTGGGGACATGACGGTCCGGCGCATCCTCTGATGGCGGATGGTCCGGTGAGTCTGGTGCCGCTGCCGGTTTATCATGGTAAACCCGGCAAAGGTGTGTCCATCCAGATGACCGTGAAGTCTGGCCCGGTAACCTTTCTTTCGGTAATTGAAGATGCCGAAAACGGGGTGCGTTTACAGTATGCCGAAGGTGAAGCTGTGGCAGGTGAAGTTCTGGATATCGGCAACACCAACAGCCGCTATCGCTTCCCGTTATCGGCTCGCGAATTCACCACGCAATGGTGCATGGGCGGCCCAGCCCATCATTGCAGTATTGGCCTGGGGTATCATGGTGAGGTACTGGAAAAACTCGCCTGGTTACTGGGTATTCAGGCAGTAAGAATCTGCTAATCCTCAATATTTCCGCCCTTCACAAAAAGAGGGGCGGAGCTGCATTTGTGATCAACATCCCTTTCATCCCCTGAATTTTGCCAGCATTACTCATCACGCGGCAGCATGCTGAAGGTTAATTTATTGCTCACTCTTTAGACTTTTGAATATCAAAACGGGTGATTTTCATCCTGCCAAATCGATAATTCAAAAGGAAACAGAATGGGTAACGCAATTACGATGGGGATAATATGGCATCTTATCGGTGCCGCTAGTGCCGCTTGTTTCTATGCCCCCTTTAAAAAGGTACAACACTGGTCCTGGGAAACCATGTGGTCCATCGGTGGCTTTGTATCATGGCTAATCCTTCCCTGGCTCGTCAGCGCGATCCTGCTGCCGGACTTCTGGACCTATTACAGTTCATTTAGCGCGTCCACACTGCTGCCGGTATTTTTGTTCGGTGCCATGTGGGGGATTGGTAACATCAACTATGGTCTGACCATGCGTTACCTCGGTATGTCGATGGGGATCGGGATCGCTATCGGCATTACGCTGATTGTTGGCACCTTAATGACGCCAATCATTGCCGGTAAATTTGACGTGCTCATCGGCACGCCTGGTGGGCGAATGACCCTGCTCGGCGTGCTGGTCGCCCTGATCGGCGTGGCGATTGTCACCCGTGCCGGACAGTTAAAAGAGCGCAAAATGGGCATCAAAGCCGAAGAGTTCAATCTGAAAAAAGGTCTGATACTGGCGGTGATGTGCGGCTTTTTCTCCGCGGGGATGTCCTTTGCTATGGATGCGGCTAAACCCATGCACGAAGCCGCTGCAGCACTCGGTATCGATCCGCTGTATGTCGCCCTGCCAAGCTACGTCGTCATCATGGGCGGCGGTGCGGTAATCAATCTGGGATACTGCTTCATTCGTCTGGCAAAAATGAAAAATCTGTCAGTAAAAGCCGACTTCTCGTTAGCCAAACCGCTGATTATCAGCAACATCCTGTTCTCGGCGCTTGCTGGTCTGATGTGGTATCTCCAGTTCTTCTTTTACGCCTGGGGCCATGCCAAAATTCCAGCGCAATATGACTATATGAGCTGGATGCTGCACATGAGCTTCTACGTCCTGTGCGGTGGTATCGTGGGCCTGATCATGAAAGAGTGGAGCAATGCAGGACGACGTCCGGTCAATGTGCTAAGCCTTGGCTGCGTGGTGATCATTGTCGCGGCAAACATTGTGGGTCTGGGAATGGCCAGCTAATCATGTTGGGTGCTGAGATGACGCCACTGGCTTGGCGTCATCCCGGTTTCGCGCGTGAACACCACCGAAAAGTAGTTACTGTCCTCAAAGCCGCAGCGCATAGAAATCTCACTAATCATCAACCGACTATGTTTGAGCAGATACTGCGCATGGCAAACCCGCACCTGGCGGAGATACTGGTTGATGGTCATGCCGGTCTGGCTGCGAAACTGCTGGCGCAAAACGCGCTCGCTGCACCGTTCGCGCTCGCAAAACTTATTCAGTTCGAACGCATGCTCATGGCTACCGGCTAACGCGGTAATGAGTTTATCCAACAGCGTTTCACTCGACGTTGCCGGGAGCGTATCCGTGGCATAACGATGGCGTTTAAGGAGCGTCACCAGTTGCCCGAATAGCAGTTCCGCCATGTTAAAAGCCTGCGCATCGCGCTGATTACTTTCATGCTCAAGCTGGCTTATCACCTGCCGGGCCTGCGTCATGCCAACGCTGCCGAGTCGCCAGTGCGCCTGCCGCGGCACACCGTTAAATCCGGGGATCGCCCCTTGCCAGTCAACATTCAGCGTCAACCGCTCCGGGCAGTAGATGATATTTTGCAAAACAAGGTCGTTTACGGAAGTGTAGGAATGTTTGTCTTCGGCGCGAATGTAAAACAGATCGCCACGGGTTATTCGGTACGGACGATCGTTAAGGACATGCAGACCATTGCCGCGCCAGACCAGGACCAGCTCGCAAAATTCATGGGTATGCTCAGCAAAGACATCCTGCGGATAACGATCGGCTACGGCGACAGCCTGCTGCTCATGCGCAAAAAAGTCTGATTTCAGAAGGACCAGATGGTTCGCCATCACAATATTCCCTGCCTGGTGGCGGCTACGTGTCACGTAATCTGTAGGCCGGATAAGGCGTAGCCGCCATCCGGCGTTAAGGGACATGATTATCTGAGATTCGGCGATAAAAAACGTTGATAGCTTTCGCGTTACTGGAGGCTGCTTGCCACAACGAGATCGCGCCCCTGACGAATATCGCGTGGCGACCACTTGAACTCACGGCGAAAAAGCGTCGAAAAGTGGTTACTGTCGCCGAATCCGCAGAGATAAGCGATGTCTGTCACGCTATCATCACTGTGACGAAGCAGATGCCGAGCCTTGATCAGCCGCAAGCGGTTAAGGTAGCGCTGCGGCGTCAATCCGGTTTGCTGTTTGAGCTGGCGATGCAGAGTACGCAAAGAGAGGGAAAACTTCTCGGCCAGCGCCTCCCAACATACCTCGTCGGCAAAGTTATCTTCCAGCCACGCCATCAGGAGGTTAAGCCGCGCGTCGTTATCGGTCGCTGCTTCCATCAGGCTGCTTTTACGCAGCAGCACCAGCAGCTGCATAAACAGGATCTCGCGATTTGCCGCCGTTGGTGTATCCATCCCCTCACCGAGCGCTTCCATCTGCCCCACCAGTTGTCGAACCTGCTGCAACACACCCTGATTCACCCGCCAGTGCGAAGGATACTGCCCATTCTGTTCCTGAGGTAAAAGCTGATTCAGCCCAGCCAGAAATTGAAACGCATCCGGGGAGCGATACAACACATTGGTCAGGCACAGATTGTCAGTATGTTCATATAAATGCCGGTCATGATCGCGAACGAAACACACCGTACCGCCGCTGATGGTGTAAGGCTGTCCGTTGAACACATGGATCCCCGTTCCATGTTCGACCACCACAATTTCATGAAAATCATGATGATGTTCTGGAAACGCAGGTTGAGGAAGCCGCGGTTCAATAGCCACTGGCGCTTTACCTGTCGGAAAAAAATCCACGCAATGCAATATCGTCATGATGACATCCTTCCCGATCAAATGAACATGGCTGAATAGTAATTAAGGGTTATCACCCTCACCTTAAATTTTTGACGCCAAAGTGCGTAAACACGGTCAATTCTTCAAGAAATGGCGGGAAAGATCGGGAATTGCGGAAGACGTCACATCCGCTAAAACCGACCCTATTAATAGAAATTGTGAACAGCATCACGTTCACCTTTGCCATGTTGCCAGCCGCTAATTGTGGCTGTCACTGTCAAGAAGGTACGCGTTATCTGGGGTTCTTAGACTGAGTGCAATAAAACTCAGAAGGACCTCGCTATGACTTTTCGCCATTGTGTCGCAGTCGATCTCGGCGCATCCAGTGGGCGCGTAATGCTGGCGCGTTACGACAGTGAACACCGCACCCTGACGCTGCGTGAAATCCACCGCTTCGTGAACTGCCTGCAAAAAACAGACGGTTTTGACACCTGGGACATCGACAGCCTGGAAAACGATATTCGTCTTGGCCTGAAAAAAGTCTGCGATGAAGGCATTCGGATAGACAGCATCGGCATTGATACCTGGGGCGTGGATTACGTTCTGATCGATAACTTCGGTCAACGTGTCGGTCTGCCGGTCTCTTACCGTGATAGCCGCACGACCGGCATTATGGCGCAAGCGATGGCGCAACCGGGTAAAGGTGAAATTTACCGCCGTAGCGGCATTCAGTTTCTGCCCTTTAACACCCTGTATCAGTTGCGTGCGCTGGTTGAACAACAGCCAGAACTGCTCCCGCAGGTGGCCCATGCCCTACTGATCCCCGACTACTTCAGCTTTCGCCTGACCGGCAAAATGAACTGGGAATACACCAATGCCACCACCACCCAGTTAGTCAATATCAATACCGACGACTGGGATGACACTCTGCTGGCGTGGACCGGAGCAGACAAAGCCTGGTTTGGTCGTCCGACACATCCGGGGAACGTAATTGGTCACTGGATTTGCCCGCAGAAAAATCAAATTCCGGTCGTAGCCGTCGCCAGTCACGACACGGCCAGCGCGGTCATAGCTTCTCCGCTGGCCGACAAAAACAGCGCCTATCTCTCTTCCGGGACCTGGTCGCTGATGGGCTTTGAGAGCAGAACGCCGTATACCAACGATGCGGCACTGGCGGCGAATATCACCAACGAAGGCGGCGCGGAAGGGCGCTACCGTGTCCTGAAAAATATTATGGGGCTGTGGCTGCTCCAGCGCGTATTAAAAGAGCGCCAGATTTCCGATCTGCCAACGCTTATCAGCCAAACGCAAGCGCTGCCGGCCTGTCAATTCCTGATAAACCCGAACGACGATCGCTTTATCAACCCCGACGATATGAGTGCAGAAATTCAGGCAGCATGCCGTGAATCAGGCCAACCCGTACCCCTGCAAAACGCCGAACTGGCGCGCTGTATCTTCGACAGCCTGGCGTTGCTGTACGCCGACATCCTGCAAGAGCTGGCACAACTGCGTGGTGCAGCATTTAGCCAACTGCACATTGTCGGTGGCGGCTGCCAGAACACCTTACTGAACCAGTTGTGTGCAGATGCCTGCGGTATTCGCGTGGTATCCGGGCCAATTGAGGCCTCCACGCTCGGCAATATTGGCATCCAGCTGATGACGCTGGACGAGCTGAACAACGTTGATGATTTCCGTCAGGTGGTGCGCGCCAACTACGAACTGACCACCTTCATTCCCAATCCTGAAAGTGAAATTGCCCGCTACCAGGCGCAGTTTCAATCACTACGACAGACAAAGGAGCTTTGCGCATGACCACTCAACTTGAACAAGCCTGGGAACTGGCAAAACTGCGTTTCGCCGCGGTAGGCATTGATGTCGAGGCGGCCTTACGCCAGCTCGATCGTCTGCCGGTCTCCATGCACTGCTGGCAGGGCGATGATGTCGCCGGTTTCGAAAATCCGGAAGGCTCGCTCACTGGCGGTATTCAGGCTACCGGTAACTATCCGGGTAAAGCGCGTAACGCCACCGAACTGCGGGCCGATCTGGAGCAGGCGCTGAGCCTGATTCCGGGTCCAAAACGTCTGAATTTGCACGCGATCTATCTGGAATCTGATACGCCGGTTGCCCGCGACCAAATCAAACCTGAGCACTTTAAAAACTGGGTGGAGTGGGCGAAAGCGAACCAGTTAGGACTGGATTTCAACCCATCCTGCTTCTCACACCCGCTGAGCGCCGACGGTTTCACGCTGGCCCACGCCGATGACACCATTCGCCAGTTCTGGATCGATCACTGCAAAGCCAGCCGTCGCGTCTCGGCGTATTTTGGCGAGCAGTTGGGTACGCCATCAGTGATGAACATCTGGATCCCGGATGGCATGAAAGATATCACCGTTGATCGTTTAGCGCCGCGCCAGCGTCTGCTGGATGCGCTGGACGAAGTGATCAGCGAGAAACTAGACCCGGCGCACCATATCGATGCCGTCGAAAGCAAGCTGTTTGGCATCGGTGCGGAAAGCTACACCGTGGGCTCTAACGAGTTCTACATGGGTTACGCCACCAGTCGCCAGACGGCGCTGTGTCTGGATGCGGGTCACTTCCATCCGACTGAAGTGATTTCCGACAAAATCTCCGCCGCCATGCTGTACGTGCCGCGCCTGCTGCTGCATGTCAGCCGTCCGGTGCGTTGGGACAGCGATCACGTGGTGCTGCTGGATGATGAAACGCAGGCGATTGCCAGCGAGATCGTGCGCCACAACCTGTTTGACCGCGTACACATCGGCCTCGACTTCTTCGACGCCTCCATTAACCGCATCGCCGCGTGGGTGATCGGTACCCGCAATATGAAAAAAGCCCTGCTGCGCGCGCTGTTAGAACCGACCGAGCAACTGCGCCAGCTCGAAGCCAGCGGCGACTACACCGCACGCCTGGCTCTGCTGGAAGAGCAAAAATCGCTGCCGTGGCAGGCCGTCTGGGAGATGTATTGCCAGCGTCACGACACGCCAGCGGGCAGCCAGTGGCTGGACAGCGTGCGCACTTATGAAAAAGAGATTTTGAGCAAACGTAGCTAACCGTGACGCCAGGCTTGTAGGCCGGATAAGACGCCCCGCGTCGCCATCCGGCAATGAATGAAACACGATTGCCGGATGGTGCTTCGCTTATCCGGCCTGCGTAAGACCCGATAACGTTCGGGCACTAAACAGGAACACCGAACATGCAAAACATTACTACTTCCTGGTTCGTCCAGGGGATGATAAAAGCCACTTCTGATGCGTGGCTGAAAGGCTGGGACGAGCGTAACGGCGGTAACCTGACGCTGCGTCTTGATGAAGCAGATATCGCGCCATTTAGCGCCGATTTCCACGAAAAACCACGCTATATCGCGCTGAGTCAGCCGATGCCGCTGCTGGCGAATACGCCGTTTATCGTCACCGGTTCGGGGAAATTTTTCCGCAACGTCCAGCTCGATCCAGCAGCCAATTTGGGCGTGGTGAAAATCGACAGCGACGGTGCGGGCTACCACATTCTCTGGGGCCTGACTCACGAGGCTGTACCGACCTCTGAACTGCCGGCTCACTTCCTCTCTCACTGCGAACGCATTAAAGCGACGAACGGTAAAGACCGCGTGATCATGCACTGCCATGCCACCAACCTGATCGCTCTGACCTACGTGCTGGAAAACAACACCGCGCTGATTACCCGCAAGCTGTGGGAAGGCAGCACCGAGTGCCTGGTGGTGTTCCCGGATGGCGTTGGCATTCTGCCGTGGATGGTGCCAGGTACAGATGAAATTGGTCAGGCGACCGCCGAGGAAATGCAGAAACACTCGCTGGTACTGTGGCCATTCCACGGCGTGTTCGGCAGTGGACCCACCCTCGACGAAGCGTTCGGTTTGATCGATACCGCAGAGAAATCTGCAGAAGTTTTAGTCAAAATCTATTCGATGGGCGGTATGAAGCAGACCATTACGCGTGAAGAGCTGATCGCACTTGGCAAACGCTTCGGCGTGACGCCGCTGGCCAGCGCACTGGCATTGTAAGGAGAATAATGATGAGCTTTATGTTGGCACTGCCAAAAATTAGCCTGCATGGCGCCGGCGCGATTGCCGATATGGTGAACCTCGTGGCGAATAAGCAATGGGGTAAAGCGCTGATCGTCACCGATGGTCAACTGGTAAAACTGGGCCTGCTGGATAGCCTGTTTGCCGCGCTGGATGAACATCAGATGTCTTACCACCTGTTTGATGAAGTGTTTCCAAACCCGACGGAAGAGCTGGTGCAGAAAGGTTTCGCGGCGTATCAGGACGCAGAATGTCACTACATTATTGCCTTCGGTGGCGGTAGCCCGATCGATACCGCTAAAGCGGTGAAGATCCTGACCGCCAACCCCGGCCCTTCTACCGCTTACTCCGGCGTAGGCAAAGTGAAAAATGCAGGTGTACCGCTGGTCGCCATCAATACCACCGCCGGAACGGCAGCAGAGATGACCAGCAACGCGGTCATTATCGACTCTGCCCGTAAGGTCAAAGAGGTGATCATCGACCCGAATATCATCCCGGATATCGCCGTGGATGACGCCAGCGTCATGCTGGACATTCCGGCATCCGTCACCGCCGCAACCGGTATGGACGCCTTAACCCACGCGGTGGAAGCCTATGTTTCCGTTGGTGCGCATCCGCTCACCGACGCTAACGCGCTGGAAGCGATTCGCCTGATCAACCTGTGGCTACCAAAAGCGGTCGACGACGGTCATAACCTCGAAGCTCGTGAGCAAATGGCGTTTGGTCAGTATCTGGCGGGGATGGCATTTAATAGCGCTGGCCTGGGTCTGGTACATGCGTTGGCACATCAGCCGGGCGCAACCCATAATCTGCCACACGGCGTCTGCAACGCCATCCTGCTGCCGGTAATCGAAAACTTTAACCGCCCGAACGCCGTGGCGCGCTTTGCCCGCGTGGCGCAGGCGATGGGCGTCGATATCCGTGACATGAGCGATGAAGCGGCAAGTATGGAGGCCATCAACGCGATTCGTGCACTCAGCAAGCGTGTCGGTATTCCTGCGGGCTTTAGTTCACTTGGCGTGACGAAAGAGGATATTGAGGGCTGGCTGGATAAAGCGTTGGCCGATCCGTGTGCGCCGTGCAACCCGCGCACCGCCAGCCGCGACGAGGTCCGCGAGCTGTATCTGGAGGCGTTATGATTCGCAAGGCCTTTATAATGAAGGTGAATGCCGACGCGCACGTTGAGTACCAGCGTCGTCATAACCCCATCTGGCCAGAACTGGAAACAGTGCTGAAAGAACACGGCGCCCATCACTACGCGATTTATCTCGACGAGGAGCGCAATCTGCTGTTCGCCACCGTTGAGATTGAGTCCGAAGAACGCTGGAATGCCGTTGCCAGCACCGACGTTTGCCAACGTTGGTGGAAGCATATGCGTGACGTAATGCCAGCAAACCCAGACAACAGTCCGGTCAGCGCAGAGCTAAAAGAAGTGTTTTATTTGCAGTAGTCTTGTAGGCCGGATAAGGCGCTAACGCGCCGCATCCGGCACAACGCAACATAACAGTTAGTTCTGCTCAGAAACCAGAATCGCCTGGGTGTCAGGCTCCAGCGCTTTAAAGATATGCGCCTGGTCAGCGGGGTAACAAATATAGTCGCCCTCGCCTAACTCCTCCGGTGCTTCCGTCAATCCCACCATCGCCTTACCCTGCGTCACGATGATGTGTTCAACCGATCCCGGCGGATGCGGCTGTGAAATCCGATCCGCGCCCGGCTGCGTCAGCAGCAGATAGATATCCCGCCGTGCCCCCGGTGGGCAGGCGGCCAGTAAAATGGCCTGATAGTGGGCCTGCTCAGCCACGACTTTTGTTCCTTCGCCACGGCGAATCACCTGCGTTTTTTGTTCCTGTGGTTCCAGCAGGCGCGCAAAGGGAATATCCAACGCCACACACAGCGACCAGAGCGTTTCCAGGCTAGGATTGCCATTGCCCGCTTCCAATTGCGAGAGTGTCGATTTTGCAATCCCTGCGCGACGGGCAATCTCTGCCAGTGACAAACCGGTGCGCTGACGTTCACGCACCAGGCTTTTCGCGATCATACTGATGGGCTGGGTCATTCACGACTCCATGTTCTTTATATCGAACGAATCGTTCGACTTGTAATATTGACTGGTCGCGTTCATTATAATGGAAATTCGTTCGATATGGCTAAAATGGTATGCAACATTATTTTTCCAGTCTCAAAAGCGACACAATAAAAGCAATATTTTTAGTCTGTCTGGCCGTCGGCGTAGTCGGCATGTCATACGGCTCGCTGGCAATGGCCTACGGCTTCCCGCTGTGGGTACCGTTTGTGCTCTCTATTACCGTGCTGGCGGGTGCATCCGAGTTTATGTTTATCGGCATCGTCGCCAGCGGCGGTAACCCACTGGCGGCTGCGGCTGCCGGTTTACTGGTCAACGCCCGACACGTCCCGTTTGGCGTCACGGTGCGCGATCTTGTGGGCTCCCGGGCTGCGAGTTTCCTCGGTTGTCATATCATGAACGACGAAAGCGTAGTATTCGGCCTGTCGCAAAAAACGCCCGAACAACGTAAAGCAGCCTATTGGCTGTGCGGTCTGGGCGTCGCGATTTTCTGGCCTGTTGGCACACTGATCGGCGCGGGCGTCGGCAAACTGCTCCCCGCCCCAGAAACCATCGGTCTGGATGCCGTCTTCCCTGCTATTTTATTGGCCTTAGTGGTCCCGGCCTTTAAAAACCGCACCACGCTGATTCGCGCCTGTAGCGGTGCCGGGTTGTCGCTTGCCGCCATCCCCTTTGCGCCGGTCGGTTTACCGGTTTTGCTCTCACTGTTTGGCTTACTGACGAGGAAAAAATAATGGGCAACATGACGCTGTTTATCATCGGTATCGCCATCTTATCTCTGGGAACCTATTTAATGCGTTTAGGCGGAGCGAAGCTTGGGGGTCGTTTAGCGTTCTCGGAACGCTCGCAGGCGCTGCTTTCCGACGCCGCAACGGTATTACTGTTCTCCGTTGCGCTGGCGACCACCTTTTACGAAGGCGAACACTTTGCCGGTATGGCGCGGGTTCTTGGGGTTGGCTTCGCGGTATTTCTCGCCTGGCGCAAGCTGCCGCTAATTGTGGTGATCGTTGCCGCCGCGGTGGTGACCGCATTGCTGAGAATAGCGGGCATAAACTAAAAAAGCGCCTCAAGGGCGCTCTTTCGACAGTACTGAGGTATCTTATTTCAGCAGTTCAGCAGTCATGTGCACGCGGTTGCCGGTGTAAGCCTGAGTGATTTTATAATCGCTGGCGCCTGCACGTTCAGCTTGGGCGGCAATTTTTGCTTCAGCACTTTCCAGCGTAGAACCGGTTGCGGTAACTGTCTGAGCAGCGAAAGAACCGAAAGAAGTAGCCAGAGCGATAACTGCGACAAAAGTTTTGATGCTTTTCATGATATAAACCCTTTAACTTAGTTGTTTGAGTAAGGCACCTTGCCTTGATGTGATAAATAATAGCCCTCACATCGCACAACTAAAAGCGGAAGGATTTGCCAGTCTTATTCAAAATAATTGAATGCTTGTTATTCAGCTATCAGACGCTCAGGGTGTGTATAAATCGTCGCCCTGCCCGGTTTGCAAAAGCCCACCAGCGTCAGGTTGCAGCGCTCGGCAACTTCTACCGCCAGCGTTGTCGCCGCAGAAACAGCAAACAGGATCTCCACGCCGCACATCGCCGACTTCTGCACCATCTCGTAGCTGGCGCGGCTGGAGACTAATACTGCACCCTGTTGCCAGGTTTCGCCTTCGATTGCGCGTCGCCCCAGCAGTTTATCCAGCGCAACATGACGCCCAACATCTTCATGCCCGCCCGCCAGATGACCTGACGGCTGTACCCAGGCAGCCGCGTGCGTGCAGCCTGTCAGTTGCCCCACGGGTTGAAAATCATTGAGATGTCGTAAAGCGTGATCGAGATTCACCAGATCGAATGTCTGGGTAAACGGCAGCGGCTGGACTGGCTTGCCAATGTCATTGAGCTGCTCCACGCCACAAACGCCGCAACCGGTGCGACCGGCCAGCGCGCGACGACGCTCCTTCAGCCCCATAAATCGACGACTGGACAGCTCAACCTGCACTTCTAATCCGTTACAGGAAGGAACCACTTCCATTGCGTAGATATCCTGTGGGCGCTCAATAATGCCTTCAGAAAGTGAAAAGCCCATCGCAAAGTGCTCAAGATCTTTCGGTGACGCCATCATTACCACGTGCGAAATCCCGTTGTAAACCAGCGCAACCGGTACTTCTTCAGCGACGACATCCGGCTGAGGATGTTGCAAATCCTCGCGTTTCCAGAGGGTCAACTGGCGCGATCCTGTCAAAGTCGTCACATTTTTGATGTTTTCTCGAATAATCTTATTCACTTTCTTTTAACCATATTGGAACACGCATACCAACATTGTGGTATTCTTTACAAATCCCTCCTGGACGGAGGGAAATTCACCCAATTCTGGACCTTTGCGGTCCCGTCCGCAAAGAAAAATAACAACCACTTCCCTCACGCTCTAGTAACGGAAAAGTGAGGGAACGTGACAATGTCGAAAAAGGAGCAAACCATGCAGGTCAGCAGAAGGCAGTTCTTTAAGATCTGCGCTGGCGGTATGGCAGGCACCACGGCAGCGGCACTGGGTTTTGCACCCGGCGTAGCGCTCGCGGAAACACGGCAATATAAACTGCTGCGTACCCGCGAAACCCGTAACACCTGCACTTACTGTTCCGTTGGCTGTGGACTGTTAATGTACAGTCTCGGTGACGGAGCAAAAAACGCCAAAGCATCCATCTTCCATATCGAAGGGGACCCGGATCACCCGGTTAACCGTGGCGCGCTGTGCCCGAAAGGGGCAGGACTTGTGGACTTCATCCACTCCGAAAGTCGCCTGAAATTCCCGGAATACCGCGCACCAGGCTCTGATAAGTGGCAACAGATAAGCTGGGATGAGGCATTTGACCGCATCGCTAAGCTGATGAAAGAAGACCGCGACGCAAACTACGTTGCACAAAACGCCGAAGGCGTAACCGTTAACCGCTGGCTTTCCACCGGGATGCTGTGTGCTTCCGCTTCCAGTAACGAAACCGGCTATTTAACGCAAAAATTCTCCCGCGCGCTCGGTATGCTCGCGGTCGATAACCAGGCACGCGTCTGACACGGACCAACGGTAGCAAGTCTTGCTCCAACATTTGGTCGCGGTGCGATGACCAACCACTGGGTCGACATTAAAAACGCCAACCTCGTTGTAGTGATGGGCGGTAACGCCGCTGAAGCTCACCCGGTCGGATTCCGCTGGGCGATGGAAGCTAAAATTCACAACGGCGCGAAGCTGATTGTGATCGATCCGCGCTTTACGCGAACCGCAGCGGTGGCTGATTTCTATGCGCCGATTCGTTCCGGTACTGACATTGCTTTCCTGTCAGGCGTCTTGCTGTACCTGCTGAACAACGAAAAATTCAACCGCGAATACACTGAGGCCTATACCAACGCCAGCCTGATCGTGCGTGAGGATTACGGTTTCGAAGATGGCCTGTTCACTGGCTACGACGCGGACAAACGCAAGTATGACAAAACCAGCTGGAACTACGAGCTGGATGAAAAAGGCTTCGCCAAACGCGATGTCACCCTGCAACACCCGCGCTGCGTGTGGAACCTGCTGAAACAGCACGTCTCCCGCTACACGCCGGACGTTGTAGAAAATATCTGCGGTACGCCAAAGGCTGACTTCCTGAAGGTCTGTGAGTACATCGCAGAAACCAGTGCCAAAGATAAAACCGCGTCGTTCCTGTACGCCCTTGGCTGGACACAACACTCCGTAGGTGCGCAGAACATCCGTACCATGGCGATGATCCAGTTGCTGCTTGGCAACATGGGGATGGCCGGCGGCGGTGTTAACGCCCTGCGCGGTCACTCCAACATTCAGGGTCTGACCGACTTAGGCCTGCTGTCACAAAGCCTGCCGGGCTATATGACGCTGCCGAGCGAAAAACAGACTGACCTGCAAACCTACCTTGCCGCCAACACGCCAAAACCGTTGCTGGAAGGTCAGGTGAACTACTGGGGCAACTACCCGAAATTCTTCGTCTCAATGATGAAAGCCTTCTTTGGCGATAAAGCGACAGCGGAAAACAGCTGGGGCTTCGACTTGCTGCCGAAGTGGGATAAAGGGTACGACGTGCTGCAGTACTTCGAGATGATGAACCAGGGCAAAGTGAATGGCTATATCTGCCAGGGCTTTAACCCGGTCGCGTCATTCCCGAATAAAAACAAGGTCGTGGCTTCACTGTCCAAACTGAAATTCCTGGTCACCATCGACCCGCTCAACACCGAGACCTCCACCTTCTGGCAGAACCACGGTGAGTCGAACGATGTGGACCCGTCGAAAATCCAGACCGAAGTATTCCGTCTGCCATCCACCTGCTTCGCCGAAGAGAACGGTTCTATCGTTAACTCCGGTCGCTGGTTGCAGTGGCACTGGAAAGGCGCGGACGCCCCGGGGATTGCCGTTACCGATGGTGAAATCCTCGCCGGTATCTTCCTGCGCATGCGCAAGATGTATGCCGAGCAGGGTGGCGCGAACCCGGAACAGGTGCTGAGCATGACCTGGAACTACTCCACACCACACGAACCGGCTTCGGAAGAAGTGGCGATGGAGAGCAACGGTAAAGCGCTGGCCGACATTACCGACCCGGCAACAGGTGCAATCATCGTCAAGAAAGGCCAACAGCTTAGCTCGTTCGCCCAACTGCGTGACGACGGCACCACTTCCAGTGGCTGTTGGATTTTTGCCGGTAGCTGGACGCCGGAAGGCAACCAGATGGCACGTCGCGATAACGCCGACCCATCAGGCCTTGGCAACACGCTGGGCTGGGCATGGGCGTGGCCGCTCAACCGACGCATTCTGTATAACCGCGCTTCCGCTGATCCGCAGGGGAATCCGTGGGATCCAAAACGTCAGATCCTGAAATGGGATGGGGCGAAATGGAGCGGGATGGATATTCCGGACTACAGCGCCGCCGCACCTGGCAGCAACGTTGGTCCGTTCATCATGCAGCCGGAAGGGATGGGACGCCTGTTTGCTATCGATAAGATGGCGGAAGGTCCGTTCCCGGAACACTACGAGCCGTTTGAAACGCCGCTGGGGACTAACCCGCTGCACCCGAACGTTATCTCTAACCCTGCCGCGCGCATCTTTAAAGGTGACGCGGAAGCACTGGGTAAAGCAGATAAATTCCCGTACGTCGGTACGACCTATCGTCTGACCGAGCACTTCCACTACTGGACCAAGCATGCGCTGCTCAATGCCATCGCACAGCCGGAACAGTTTGTGGAAATTGGCGAGAAGCTGGCGAATAAGCTCGGTATCTCTCATGGCGATACCGTCAAAGTCTCCTCTAACCGCGGCTACATTAAAGCCAAAGCAGTGGTGACTAAACGTATTCGCACGCTGAAGGCCAACGGTCAGGATATCGACACCATCGGTATTCCGATTCACTGGGGCTACGAAGGTGTGGCGAAAAAAGGCTTTATCGCTAACACGTTAACGCCATTCGTCGGTGATGCGAACACGCAGACGCCGGAATTTAAGTCCTTCCTCGTGAACGTGGAAAAGGTGTAACGGAGACGACCTATGGCTTATCAATCGCAAGACATCATTCGTCGTTCCGCCACTAACGGTTTCACCCCCGCGCCTCAGGCGCGGGACCATCAGGAAGAGGTGGCGAAGCTTATCGACGTCACCACCTGTATCGGCTGTAAAGCGTGTCAGGTGGCGTGTTCAGAATGGAACGACATCCGTGATGAAGTGGGCAACAACGTTGGGGTGTACGACAACCCAGCTGATTTGACCGCTAAATCCTGGACGGTGATGCGTTTCTCAGAAGTGGAACAAAACGACAAACTGGAGTGGCTTATCCGCAAGGATGGCTGTATGCACTGCGCCGATCCGGGCTGCCTGAAGGCGTGTCCGGCTGAAGGCGCAATCATTCAGTATGCCAACGGTATCGTCGACTTCCAGTCCGAGCAGTGTATCGGCTGTGGCTACTGTATCGCAGGCTGTCCGTTCGACGTGCCGCGCCTCAACCCGGAAGACAATCGCGTCTACAAATGTACGCTGTGCGTTGACCGTGTCGTGGTCGGGCAAGAACCGGCCTGCGTGAAAACCTGCCCAACCGGCGCGATTCATTTCGGTACTAAAGAGTCGATGAAAACGCTGGCAGGCGAGCGTGTGGCGGAGCTGAAAACGCGTGGTTACGAAAACGCGGGTCTGTACGATCCGGCAGGCGTTGGCGGTACGCACGTCATGTACGTATTGCACCATGCTGACAAGCCGAATCTGTATCACGGCCTGCCGGAGAACCCGGAAATCAGCGCCACCGTGAAATTCTGGAAAGGCATCTGGAAACCTCTCGCAGCCGTCGGCTTTGCAGCGACATTTGCGGCCAGTATCTTCCACTACGTCGGTGTAGGCCCGAACCGCGCGGAAGAGGAAGAAGACAACCTGCATGAAGAAAAAGACGAGGTGCGCAAATGAAACGACGTGACACCATCGTGCGCTACACGGCGCCGGAACGCATCAACCACTGGATCACTGCCTTCTGCTTCATTCTGGCGGCAGTGAGCGGGATGGGCTTTCTCTTCCCGTCTTTTAACTGGCTGATGCACATCATGGGCACTCCGCAACTGGCGCGAATTGTGCACCCGTTTGTCGGCGTGATCATGTTTGCCTCGTTTATCATCATGTTTTTCCGTTACTGGCACCACAATCTAATCAATCGGGATGATATCTTTTGGGCGAAGAATATTCGTAAGATTGTCGTCAACGAGGAAGTAGGTGACACGGGACGTTATAACTTCGGCCAGAAATGCGTATTCTGGGCGGCGATTATCTTCCTGGTCCTGTTGCTGGTGAGCGGAGTGGTCATCTGGCGTCCGTATTTTGCACCTGCTTTCTCAATCCCGGTGATCCGATTCGCGTTAATGCTGCATTCATTTGCCGCAGTAGCGCTAATTGTGGTTATCATGGTGCACATTTACGCCGCCCTTTGGGTGAAAGGCACCATTACCGCGATGGTGGAAGGATGGGTTACCAGCTCATGGGCGAAGAAACATCACCCGCGCTGGTACCGTGAAGTCCGCCAGAAACAGGAAAAGTCATCTGAATGAGTATTCGCATAATCCCGCAAGATGAGCTGGAGAAGAGCGAGAAACGCACGGCGGATATGATTCCGCCGTTATTATTCCCCAGACTCAAAAATTTGTATAACCGCCGTGCTGAGCGCCTGCGCGAGTTGGCCGAGAACAACCCGCTGGGCGACTACCTGCGCTTTGCCGCGCTGATCGCCCACGCGCAGGAAGTGGTGCTGTACGACCATCCGCTGCAGATGGATCTGACCGCGCGCATCAAAGAAGCGAACGATCAGGGCAAACCGCCGCTGGATATCCACGTCCTGCCACGCGACAAGCACTGGCAAAAGCTGCTGCATTCGTTGATTGCTGAGCTGAAGCCAGAGATGAGCGGTCCCGCGTTAGCGGTGATCGAGAATCTGGAAAAAGCCTCAGAGCAAGAACTGGAGCTGATGGCCAGCGCGCTGTTTGCCTCTGATTTTGCCTCCGTCAGCAGCGACAAAGCACCGTTCATTTGGGCTGCCCTGTCGCTCTACTGGGCGCAGATGGCAAGCCTGATCCCCGGCAAAGCCCGTGCGGAATACGGTGAACAGCGTCAGTACTGCCCGGTGTGTGGTTCAATGCCGGTCTCCAGCATGGTGCAAATCGGTACCACCCAGGGTCTGCGTTATCTGCACTGCAACCTGTGCGAAACCGAGTGGCACGTGGTGCGCGTGAAGTGCAGCAACTGCGAGCAGAGCCGTGATTTGAACTACTGGTCACTGGATAACGAACAGGCGGCAATCAAAGCTGAAAGCTGCGGCGACTGCGGGACTTACCTGAAGATTCTCTATCAGGAAAAAGACCCGAAAGTCGAAGCCGTGGCCGACGATCTCGCCTCACTGATGCTGGACGCGCACATGGAGCAAGAGGGCTTTGCCCGCAGCTCCATCAACCCGTTCCTGTTCCCGGGTGAAGGGGAGTAAGTTCTTCGCACTACCGGGCGGCGTAAGTCGCCCGGGTTATAATGTATACGGTGTGACCACACCGGATAGGCCTGCAAAATCCTTAGTATTTCGCGTAACCAGCGTAAGACGATGAATCTGTGCTGTTGCCAAAATAATGGCATCCGGCAATTTCATCCCATATTCCTGTCTGATACTCACGCTTCGTTCAGCAATATCCTGTGAAACGCCGATCACGTTAAAAGCACCTAGCGCAACACGAGTACGGGCTTCCTGATGGTATTTTTTTGCACCCACCATCACCTCCATCCATGTAATGAGGCTGATTGCATTCTGCGGCGGCCATGTTTCTATCGCTAGTTTTGCTTCATTTCTCCCACTAAACAGATCGATGAGGATGTTGGTATCAAAAAGCGCGGATCCTTTGACCATTACCATTCCTCACGGAGTTTACGCTGGTATTCAACACCATCTTCCTCACAGCCTTGCCACAGCCCAAGAGCACGTGAAATTGTGGTTTCAGCCTGATCCTGCCTCTCAAGATACTGTTCAACGGCCTCCCGTAAAAGTTCTGCTCGCGGCAGGTTGCGCTGCACCTTGAGATCATCAAGACGTTTAATCACTTCATCTGATAAATCGAGTAAAATTCTGCCCATATCCATCCCAGCCATCATACTCATATATACCTCCAGTATATCATCAGCGATTAATTTCCACACAACATACACCTGAAAAAAGCAAGAAAATAGCCTCCACGCGAACGATTTTTACTTTTGCGAGCCGCTTTCCAGAATCATACCCATCCCTATTTTTCCCATTTTCATTCTTAGTAATCCAGGTTATAAAACTGTATATCTATACAGATAAGAGTATTTAAAAATGGCACTGGAAAGCGGGATTGCGCAGTTAGTTGAGGCATTTATCGCGGCGGGACGCCCTTCTTCCCGTGAGCAGAATATTGATGACCGGAGAGCGGCCTATATTGCCAGTACGACGCTGGCCGGAGAAACTGAAACCCGCGTACAGGCTGAAGATATTGAACTCGATGCCATGGCATTTCGCGTTATTTCGCCGCGGGGCAGCACGGGAAATCTCCCCTGCGTTATCTATTATCACGGTGGCTGCTTTGTCAGCGGTGGATTTGCCACACATGATAACCAGCTAAGGCAACTCGCCTGGTACAGCGGCTGTCGGATCATTGCGGTGCAGTATCGCCTCGCACCAGAGCATACCTTCCCGGCAGCACATAACGATGCTGAAACCGGGGCCAATATCATCTGGAAGTATGCCCAGAAACTGGGAGTAGACCGGGACAACATTACGCTTGCTGGCGACAGCGCAGGTGGACACCTGGCGCTGGTCACCGCACTACGCCTGAAAGCGGCCAGGCAATGGCAACCTGCACAGCTTATGCTGATCTACCCGATGCTGGACGCAACTGCCAGCTTTGCGAGCTATGACCATAATGGACGGGATTACATTATCACTCGCGATACACTGCTTTCGGGCTACGAAATGTATATGCCGAAAACCGATCCATTACATCCCGAAGTCAGCCCACTCTGGCGCAAAGACTTCAACGGTTTACCGCCCACGCACATCATTACTGCCGAATTCGACCCACTGCGAGATGAGGGTGAAGCCCTGTATCAACGGTTCCTGGAGCAAGGCGTGGAGTGCTCTTGCCAACGCTATCTCGGCGTCATCCACGGTTTTTTCCAGTTGGCAGGGGTGAGCCCGGCGGCACGAAATGTGATGCGAGATGTGGCCTGGCGGCTTGGCCAATAAGGATGTTCATGAGTTCTGAAATTAAGGAAGGTACCCGTCAATACAATTATCGACAGCATGCGATTTTTATCAAAATGCGGATTATGGCATTTTCATAATCCGCATTTTACATCAGCAAATGAACCCAACATTACATTTTAGCCAGAGGACCTACTCTTCCTCGTTACCGCCTTCTTCATATGCGCCAAACGGTTTCGCAGGTAGCACAATGTAAGTACCTTCAAACACGACGCCCGGAGTGTCATCGCCAAACACCCCGACCTGCATCTGAACGCGCGCCTTGCGACCTCTTGCCAGGCGGTCAAGGTCACCGCTCAACGACCCCAGATCGGCAATAGCAGTTGGTTTCCCGGTGATCGGCCTGCTGTATCGGATATGCGCGTCGGCCAGGATTATTGTCCCACCCAGATGACGCTCGCGCAGCATCAGCCAGATAAGTCCCCAGCCCGTTAGCGTAGCCAGTGAAAACAGGCTACCGGCAAACAGGGTATGGTGCGGATTCTGATTGCCTGTCTCGGGCATCGTGGTGATAAATTTCTGCCCAGTGTACTGCTGAATGCGTACGCCCATTTTCTCACTCAATGGAATATGTTCGTACCAGGCTTGTTGTAACTGTCCGCACCAGTCACCGCGATGGAGAATATCGTCCAGCGTCGCAATGGGCTTAATCATCAAAAAGTGGCGCACCGGCGTGGTTTGCGGCGTGGTGATTTCCCCCTGGCTCACAAAACCGAGCTTGGCGAAAAATTCGACCGCATCTTCACGGGCACTACAGGTTACGCGTTTGACCCCTTCCTGACGCGCCACAGACTCCAGAGTCATCGCCATCAGCGTGCCCAACCCTTTCTCTTGCACGGAAGGGTCTACGGCCATAAAGCGTATGGAAGCTTCATTATCCGCATTGATATACAGACGCCCTACCGCAACCAGATTCCCCTCTTCGTCCACCACCATCTGGTGATGCGCCATCGCGTCCCAGGCATCCCGTTCGGAGCCTTTTGGCTGGTGCAATGGTTTACGCAGCATCTCCCAGCGAAACTGGTAGTAACGCTCCAATTCTTCCTCTGTTTGCGGTACTCGAAGGTGATACATAGTCGTATTCTCTCTTGTTGTCCGCGGCCATACCGGTAGCTGGTTCATACTTGTAACCAGAACGTCACCGGGCCATCATTAACCAGTGAAACCTGCATATCCGCAGCGAATCGACCGGTTTGCGTATTCATTTCCTGTTGGCGGCAACGCTCAACAAAGTATTCATACAGCGCTTCTGCACGCTCGGGCGCTGCGCCTTTCGAAAACCCCGGGCGCATGCCACGCTCGGTATCTGCCGCCAGCGTAAACTGTGAAACCACCAGCACGCTGCCGCCTGACTGCTGCACGTTGAGGTTCATTTTACCTTCGGCATCGCTAAAGATTCGATAACCGAGTACACGCTCGCACAGGCGATTCGCTTTCTGTTCGTCATCATCCCTTTCGACACCTAACAGGACCAAAAGTCCTGGGCCAATTTCACCCGTCACCTCGCCCTCCACGGTGACGCTGGCACGGGTTACGCGCTGAATTAATGCAATCATGGTTGCTCTGCTTCTTCTTCTTTTGCGGCTTGTTTAAGTTTGCGGTATTCCCCGAGAGTGACAGTTATTTCCGCGCCTAGCAAGACGATACACCAGGTCCAGTATACCCAGACAAATAAAATGGGGATCACCGCCAGAACACCGTAAATGAGCTGATAAGACGGGAACATCGTGATATAGAGCGCAAATCCTTTCTTTCCGGCTTCGAACAACACAGCAGCCACAAAGGCACCAATAACCGCATCACGGTTGGGTACACGCGTAGTCGGTACAATGCTGTAAAGCAGCCAGAACGAGAGCCAGGAAAGCACCAGCGGGAAAATACGCAGGACGTTATCAATCACCGTGTTGAGATCGCTGGCCCAGCGCAATGACAACAGATAAGAGCTGATCGCCAGACTGGCCCCCGCCAACAGCGGCCCCAGCGTTAAAATCATCCAGTAGACGGCGAAAGAGTAAACTTTAGGGCGAGTACGCTTACTGCGCCAGATAGTATTCAACGCATTATCAATGGCATACATCAACAATAACGCTGTGACAATCAGCCCGCATGCCCCGACTGCCGTCATTTTGTTCGAGTTGGCGACAAACTGTTCGATATAACGTTGAATGACGTCTCCCGTCGCCGGGATAAAGTTTGCGAAAATAAAATGACGTAACTGGACACTGACGTCGGAAAACATCGGAAATGCGGCGAAAAGCGCAAATACGACGGCAATAAGCGGCACTAATGAGAGCAACGAAACGTAGGCAAGATTCCCTGCCAGCGTCGTCATATTGTCCTCATCAATCCGCTGCCATAATAGCTTCAGCCAGTCTCGTACAGGACGCGTATGATGCCTGGCTTGCTGCTGAACATTTTTTAGCATAACAACGTCGCGAAATAGTCAGGAATGGTCTTTTTATCGACGACCTGGATACTGGTGATCCCTAACCGGTTAGCCCCTTCAATATTATCGGCGTTATCGTCAAAAAAGACCGCATCGTGCGCAGAAAAACCTTCAGACTGCAGGACGTGCTGGTAAATCCGCGCTTCCGGTTTACGCATGCCCAGTTCCTGGGAAAGGTAAATATGGTCAGCAGCCTGACGGATCTCGGGATATTCATCCGGCCAAAACGTGGTGTGCAGGCGGTTGGTATTCGACAAGACGACCACCCGATGCCCCTGCTCACGCAGCTTTTGCATGATGTCGATGACCTCAGGGCGCAAGGCGACAAAAACGGCCTGCCAGCCGTGAGAGAACTGCTCGTAACTTAGCGGCAGCGCCATCTCATGACATAGCGCCTCGGCAAAGGCTTCATCCGTTATTTCACCTCGCTCGTGCTGGTGAAAAGCCTCCCCCATGGTGAAACTTTGCTTTAGCGAAGCCAACGGTACACGACTTAGATCGCTCCATGTGCCCAACACGCGGTTGAAGTCGATATCGACAATCACATTACCCAAATCAAAGATATAGAGCATGCCCTTCTCCTTTTTCGCCGTGGATGAATAACTGTAGCGGGAAAGGAGAAGTTTGACTATGCGAGAGTGATGGCTACGAACTTATCAAGCCATCATTAGAAGGAATTACACGGCCAGAGCATCATCCTGTGAAGGACTCACCTGCACAATTTCAACCTGCTGTGACTGGAGTAAATTGTGTAATGCCGGATCTGGGTATTCATCAGTAAACAACGCAGTCACCTGAGACACGTTACCAATTTCTACCGCGGCAGAAGCCGTATATTTCGTATGATCCGCTGCCAGCAGAATGTGTCTTGAATGGGACATCATCGTTTTCACTACGCTGGCTTCATTGACATCAAACTCCAGCAGCGCGCCATCACTTTCGATCGCACCAACGCTGGTAACCAGGTAGTCGGCCCGAAAATCAGCCACAAATGCTGAAGCAGAAGGGCCAATGATGCCGCTGTTGTGCGGGCGTAACGTTCCACCTGGTACCATAACTTCAAAACGTGGGTTGTTATACAGAATGTGCGCCACGCGTAGGCTGTTGGTAATAATGCGCAAATGATTATGGTTTAACAGCGCGCGGGCCACCTGCTCAACGGTGGTGCCAATGGTAATAAACACCGTTGATCCATCGGGAATGTAGTCAGCCACCGCTTCCGCGATGGCCTTCTTCTCTTCCGTCCAGGAAACTTCACGCTGCTCAAACGCCGTATTCACCACGCTGGAGGCTCTGCCCGCGCCACCATGATGACGCGTAATTAATCCCTGCTCGCTGAGTTTACGAATATCACGACGCACAGTTTGCGTGGACACGTCCAGCAGGCTCGCCAGCTCGTCGATATTCATATAACCGCGCTCGCTAATCAGCATCAACAGCTGATCGTGCCGCGGGTTACCGGTCAGTTCGGTAAGACTCATGAAATTTCCTCGAAAAACCATTGCCCTGGCATTTTATACAAAAAGTGACAGAAAAGATCGGGTTTGATCACAGTCAGGGATTCCGGCCCTTCCTCCCGGGCGAGTGCATTTTAACGCAGCAACCCCACTGGCAAACCTGACGGCCTCTTCTGGAGCATCGCCACCCGCCAGGCTGAATGCGAGCGCACCGTGGAAAACATCCCCAGCTCCCGTAGTATCCACAACATCGACTTTAAATCCAGATTGATGCTGCAACGTATTATTTTTTATCCAGTCACAGCCTTCGCTCCCTCGTGTCACATAGACATGACCATTTGTGAGCGTTTTTGCTTGTTTAAGTCCAGCTTCAGAATCATTTATCCCGGTTAAACGCGCCAGACCCGGTTCAGAGAACGCCGCATGATCGCTCAACGCCACCAGCTCGCTGATATCTTGTGGCGTGACGTCACCATCCAGTACCGTCATCACTCCCGCCCGACGCGCCAGCGTGAACGCCTGCCTGGCACCTTCGTGCCAGCGAACATCCGCCAACACCACATCCCACTGGGAAAAATCGATCTCATTCAGCCAGGCAGCATCCGGCAGTAAATCCGGGCTGGGATAGTTAACGATAATCCGTTCTCCTTGCGCATCAACCATAATTGCCGATTGCGAAGACTTTGCCCCCGCATAGCGCCGGGTGTAGCGGGTGTTTACCCCCAGGGATTCCAGCTCTGCCAGCAGGCTATTTCCGGTGTCGTCATCGCCCACACGGCCAATAAAGTCCACCTGCGCGCCCAGCTTCGCTGCAGCCACTGCGGCCGTTGCAGCAGGCCCGCCGCCCACTTCCGTATAACGCTTCGCCACATACTTACCTCCTTCGGTCGGTAAACCTTCCACGTAATAGATGCGATCCATCACGGCAATACCTACACAAGCAATACGAATCATGGTCATTCCTTAGGCGTTTCAAGATGGGATCATTTTAATTTCACAAAATGTTTAAAAAGTGACGGCTGTCAATTTTTTGACCATAAATTACAAATACGATCAAAAACAGACAAAAACAAACGACCTTAAATGACAAAAAATGACATCCACGTCTCAGGAGAACGTTATGGCAGTTATAGCATTTATCGGATTAGGTCAGATGGGTTCACCCATGGCGAGCAACTTGCTGAAGCAGGGTCATCAACTCAGCGTCTTTGACGTTAACCCGGATGCCGTTCAGCGCCTGGTGGAAAAAGGAGCCCAACCTGCCAGCAGCCCGGCTCAGGCAGTAAAAGGGGCAGAATTTGTCATCACAATGCTGCCAAACGGCGATCTGGTGCGCAGCGTACTGTTCGGCGAGCAGGGTATCTGTGAAAGCCTTTCCCCACAGGCATTAGTGATTGATATGTCGACTATTCACCCACTGCAAACCGACAAACTGATCGCCGATATGCGTGACAAAGGCTTCGACATGATGGATTGCCCGGTTGGACGTACCTCCGATCACGCTATCGCGGGAACGCTGTTGCTGTTGGCAGGTGGAACGGCACAGCAGGTAGAACGCGCCACACCGGTTCTGATGGCGATGGGTAATGAATTGATCAACGCAGGCGGTCCCGGCATGGGCATTCGCGTCAAGCTCATCAACAACTACATGAGCATCGCGTTAAACGCCTTGTCTGCTGAAGCCGCCGTGTTGTGCGAAGCGCTCGGCCTCTCCTTCGATGTGGCCTTGCAAGTCATGAGCGGCACTCCCGCCGGGAAAGGCCACTTCACTACCTCCTGGCCGAACAAAGTGCTGAAAGGCGATCTTTCCCCGGCCTTCATGATCGATTTAGCTCACAAGGATCTTGGCATCGCGCTGGACGTTGCCAACCAACTACATGTGCCGATGCCGCTCGGTGCCGCATCTCGCGAAGTCTATAACCAGGCACGCGCCGCTGGCCGTGGCCGGGAAGACTGGACGGCCATTCTTGAACAGGTTCGCGCATCCGCCGGGCTAAATAAACACACAGATAAGTAAGGACTGAACAATGACGAAGTACACCCTGAAAGATATCACCCGAGCTTCCGGCGGTTTTGCCATGCTGGCGGTCGATCAGCGCGAAGCCATGCGCTTAATGTTTGCCGCTGCGGGTGCAAAATCCCCGGTCAATGACAGCGTGCTGACCGATTTCAAAGTCAATGCTGCAAAGATTCTGTCCCCCTATGCCTCCGCCATTCTGGTCGATCAGCAGTTCTGCTACCGCCAGGTTGTAGAGCAAAACGCGGTCGCCAAAAGCTGCGCCATGATTGTGGCCGCTGATGAGTTTATTCCGGGTAACGGAATTCCGGTCGATAGCGTAGTGATTGATAAAAAAATCAACCCGCAGGCTGTGAAGCAAGATGGTGCTAAGGCTCTCAAACTGCTGGTGCTGTGGCGTAGCGATGAAGATGCCCAACAGCGTCTGGATATGGTGAAAGAATTCAATGAGTTATGCCATTCCAATGGGCTGCTAAGCATCATCGAGCCGGTTGTTCGCCCACCGCGTCGTGGCGATAAGTTCTGCCGTGAACAGGCCATCATCGATGCCGCGAAAGAGCTGGGCGACAGCGGTGCCAATCTCTACAAGGTCGAAATGCCGCTGTACGGCAAAGGAACCCAACAGGAATTGCTTAGCGCCTCTCAGCGCCTGAATGAAAACATCAACATGCCGTGGGTCATTCTCTCCTCTGGTGTGGATGAAAAACTGTTCCCACGCGCGGTCAGCGTAGCAATGACCGCAGGCGCATCCGGCTTCCTGGCCGGGCGTGCGGTCTGGTCATCCGTCGTGGGTCTGCCGGATACCGAACTGATGCTGCGTGATGTTTCCGCACCGAAGTTGCAGCGTCTGGGCGATATCGTCGACGAAATGATGGCCCGCCGCTAATAGAGGATCAAAGCATGAAATGGTTTAACACCCTAAGCCACAACCGCTGGCTGGAACAAGAAACCGATCGCATCTTTAACTTTGGTAAGAACGCGGCGGTGCCCACCGGGTTTGGTTGGTTAGGAAACAGTGGTCAGGTCAGAGCGGATATGGGAACACATCTGTGGATCACCGCCCGCATGCTGCACGTCTATTCCGTTGCCACCTCCATGGGTCGCCCAGGTGCATATCAACTCGTCGACCACGGCATTAAGGCGCTGAACGGCGCGCTACGCGACACACGCTACGGCGGTTGGTACGCCTGCGTCAATGACGAAGGAGTGATGGATGCCTCCAAGCAGGGTTATCAGCATTTCTTCGTCTTACTTGGCGCGGCAAGCGCGGTCACTACCGGTCATCCACAGGCCAGAAAATTGCTGGATGACGCCATCGAGGTGATTGAGAAGTACTTCTGGAGCGAAGACGAACAAATGTGCCTGGAGTCCTGGGACGAAGCCTTCAGCCAGACAGAAGATTATCGCGGCGGCAACGCTAACATGCACGCGGTCGAGGCTTTTCTGATCGTGTATGACGTGACTCATGACCGTAAATGGCTCGATCGCGCACTGCGTATCGCTTCGGTGATTATTCACGACGTGGCCCGTAGCGGGGAGTACCGCGTCAATGAACACTTCGATTCACAGTGGAATCCAATCCGCGATTACAACAAGGACAACCCAGCTCACCGTTTCCGCGCCTACGGTGGCACGCCGGGTCACTGGATCGAGTGGGGCCGCCTGATGCTGCATCTACATGCCGCGCTGGAAGCTCGCTTCGAAACGCCTCCTGCCTGGCTGCTGGAAGATGCAAAAGGACTTTTCCACGCCACTATCCGCGACGCCTGGGCACCAGACGGCGCAGACGGTTTTGTCTATTCGGTGGATTGGGACGGCAAACCGATCGTTCGCGAAAGAGTGCGCTGGCCGATAGTCGAAGCGATGGGTACCGCCTACGCCCTGTACACCCTCACAGGCGACAGCCAGTACGAAGCCTGGTACCAGAAATGGTGGGATTACTGCATCACCTACCTGATGGATTACGAGACCGGTTCATGGTGGCAGGAGCTGGACACCGATAACAAGGTGACCACCAAAGTCTGGGACGGCAAGCAGGATATTTATCACCTGCTGCACTGCCTGGTGATCCCACGTCTGCCACTGGCTCCGGGCCTTGCTCCGGCTGTTGCCGCCGGTCTGCTGGATATCAACGCTAAATAAGTAACAAGGTGGGCTGCCATGCATAGCGGTGGAAAAACCATTCATCTTCAGGCCGGACACTACCAGGCGAAAATCGTCACGGTTGGCGCTGGGCTAGCGGAATTGACGCACCGTGGGCGTCATATCGTTATTCCCCACAAACCGGAAGAAATGCCGCTGGCACACTTGGGGAAAGTGTTAATCCCCTGGCCAAACCGCGTTGTAGACGGCAGCTATCACTATAACGGCAAGGATTACCAGCTTGCCGTTAACGACTCGGTTTCACATACCGCCATTCATGGGTTACTGGCCTGGCGGGACTGGCAGATTAACCAGCAGTCGGCATCGGAAGTGTCGCTGACGATTTTTCTGCCGCCTTCTTATGGTTATCCCTTTGCGCTGGTTTCAGAGGTGATTTACCGGCTGGAAGCAACCCGTGGACTGCACGTTTTTATCCACACACAGAATGTGGGTGACGAAATCGCGCCGTATGGCGCGGGAGCACATCCCTATTTGACCTGCAATCTGCAACCAATTGATGACTGTGAATTAACACTCCCGGTGAGTGAAGAAACATGTGATGAACGATATTTCACCACGCCGCAACGCATTGCGCAGACCGCTATCGATCATACGTTCAGGACTATGCCACCTGACGCTGAGTGGGAAGTCAGGATGACCAGCCCATCGCAAAACATGTCCACTTTTTTACGCAGCCACCAGCCCTGGTTGCAAGTGTATACCGGCGAAAAATTAGCACGGCGCGGCCTGGCGGTTGAACCGATGAGCTGCCCGCCCGACGCCTATAACTCCGGAATAAGCCTGATTCATCTCGCGCCCGGAGAACAACATCAGATGCATTTTTTAATCGGCAGTGAATAACAGATTTCCGACAAATTACCGAATTACCCTATTTTTACGGAGACGACAATGAATTCGCTACAACAACGGTCAACCGCCATAGAACTCACATCATTACCTGATGGATTTGCTTTAACGTACCACCAGCGCCTGATTTTACGCCACAGCACAGAAACGCCCTGCCTGTGGGTCGGCGCTGGCGTTGCCGACATTGACATGTTTCGCGGCAACTTCAGCATTAAAGACAGGCTCAATGAGAAGATTGCTCTAACTGGCGCCACTGTAAGCGAGTCCCCAGACGGCTGGCGGGTGCATTTCAGCCGCGGTGATACCATCAACGCCACGCTGCATATTTCCACCGATGAACAGGGTCGCCTGAAGCTGGATCTGCACAACGGCGATCTCAACCATAACCGCATCTGGCTGCGTCTGGCCGCCAGGGCGGACGATCATATTTACGGCTGCGGCGAACAGTTCTCTTATTTCGACTTACGCGGTAAGCCGTTCCCGCTGTGGACCAGCGAACAGGGCGTGGGCCGAAACAAAAACAGCTATGTCACCTGGCAAGCCGACTGTAAAGAGAACGCCGGTGGCGACTACTACTGGACCTTCTTCCCACAGCCGACCTTCGTCAGCACGCAGAAGTACTACTGCCACGTTGATAACAGTTGCTATATGAATTTCGACTTCAGCGCGCCGGAGTATCACGAACTGGCGCTGTGGGAGGACAAAACCACCCTGCGCTTTGAGTGCGCTGATACCTACATCTCTCTGCTGGAAAAACTGACTGCGCTGTTAGGACGCCAGCCGGAGCTGCCGGACTGGATCTACGATGGCGTCACGCTCGGTATTCAGGGCGGTACTGAGGTTTGCCAGAGCAAACTGGACACCATGCGTAACGCAGGCGTGAAAGTAAATGGCATCTGGGCGCAGGACTGGTCCGGGATCCGCATGACCTCCTTTGGCAAGCGCGTGATGTGGAACTGGAAGTGGAACAGCAACAATTATCCGCAGTTGGATAGCCGTATTAAGCAGTGGAAAGAAGAAGGCGTGCAGTTCCTCTCCTACATCAACCCGTATGTTGCCAGCGATAAAGATCTCTGTGCCGAAGCGGCCAAACACGGTTACCTGGCGAAAGATGCATCCGGCGGCGATTACCTCGTAGAGTTTGGCGAGTTTTACGGCGGCGTGGTCGATCTGACCAACCCAGAAGCCTACGACTGGTTCAAAGAGGTCATCAAGAAAAACATGATCGAACTTGGCTGCGGCGGCTGGATGGCAGATTTTGGCGAATACCTGCCGACAGATACGTATCTGCACAACGGCGTCAGCGCCGAGATCATGCACAACGCCTGGCCCGCACTGTGGGCGAAATGTAACTACGAAGCGCTACAGGAGACCGGCAAACTCGGCGAGATCCTGTTCTTTATGCGTGCGGGTTACACCGGCAGCCAGAAATACTCCACCATGATGTGGGCGGGCGATCAGAACGTGGACTGGAGCCTTGACGACGGTCTGGCTTCCGTCGTTCCTGCGGCGCTGTCGCTGGCGATGACCGGCCACGGTCTGCACCACAGCGATATCGGCGGCTACACCACCCTGTTTGACATGAAACGCAGCAAAGAACTGCTGCTGCGCTGGTGTGACTTCAGCGCCTTCACGCCGATGATGCGTACCCACGAGGGTAACCGCCCAGGCGATAACTGGCAGTTTGATGGTGATGCTGAAACCATCGCCCACTTTGCACGAATGACCACCGTGTTTACCACCCTGAAACCGTATCTCAAACAGGCCGTCGCGCAAAACAGCGCTACCGGTCTGCCGGTGATGCGTCCGCTGTTCCTGCATTACGAAGACGATGCGCGTACCTATACCCTGAAATATCAGTATCTGCTGGGACAAGATCTTTTGGTCGCGCCAGTTCACGAGCAAGGCAAATCCGACTGGACCCTGTATCTGCCGGAAGATAGCTGGATAAATGTCTGGACCGGGGAAACCTATCAGGGCGGTGAAATTACCGTGGATGCGCCTATTGGCAAGCCTCCGGTGTTTTATCGCGCGAAGAGTGAATGGGCGTCACTGTTTGCCACTTTACGCAACATCTAATACGGCTCGCCCGTGGGGAGACTCACGGGCACATGGAGAATAATAATGAGTCAGACCTCTTCTAATCCGGCAACCCTACGCTTGCCGTTCAAAGAAAAACTCGCCTATGGGATGGGTGATTTAGGTTCCAATATCCTGCTGGACATAGGTACGCTCTATTTACTCAAGTTTTATACCGATGTTCTTGGTTTACCTGGAACTTATGGCGGTATCATTTTCCTTATCGCCAAGTTTTTTACCGCGTTTACCGATATGGGGACTGGGATTATGCTCGACTCGCGCCGCAAAATCGGCCCGAAAGGCAAATTCCGCCCGTTCGTTCTGTATGCCGCATTTCCAGTGACGCTGCTGGCGATTGCGAACTTTGTCGGTACACCATTTGAAGTCACCGGTAAAACGGTGATGGCAACGGTACTGTTTATGCTGTACGGACTGTTCTTCAGTATGATGAACTGCTCTTACGGTGCGATGGTCCCCGCGATCACCAAAAACCCGGACGAACGCGCCTCGCTGGCAGCCTGGCGACAGGGCGGAGCCACTCTTGGCCTGCTGCTGTGCACCGTCGGTTTTGTGCCAGTAATGAACCTGATCGAAGGCAACTCACAGTTGGGCTATATCTTCGCCGCCACCTTATTCTCTCTGTTCGGCTTGCTGTTTATGTGGCTGTGCTATGCCGGGGTTAAAGAACGCTACGTGGAAGTGAAACCCGTTGATGCCGCGCAAAAACCGGGATTGCTGCAATCCTTCCGCGCCATCGCAGGTAACCGCCCGCTGTTTATTCTGTGCGTTGCCAACCTTTGTACACTTGGCGCGTTTAACGTCAAGCTGGCGATTCAGGTCTATTACACCCAATACGTACTGAACGACCCGATCCTCCTTTCCTGGATGGGCTTTTTCAGCATGGGCTGTATCTTCATCGGTGTCTTCTTGATGCCGGGAATGGTCAGACGTTTCGGCAAGAAAAAGGTCTACATCGGCGGTTTGTTGATTTGGGTCGCGGGCGATCTGCTGAACTACTTCTTTGGCGGCGGTTCCGTCAGCTTTGTCGCTTTCTCGTGCCTGGCGTTCTTCGGCTCAGCATTCGTCAACAGCCTGAACTGGGCACTGGTTTCTGACACGGTGGAATATGGCGAATGGCGTACCGGCGTACGTTCGGAAGGAACGGTATACACCGGCTTCACCTTCTTTCGTAAAGTGTCACAAGCGCTGGCAGGGTTCTTCCCCGGCTGGATGCTGACGCAAATCGGCTATGTCCCCAACGTGGTGCAATCTGCCAGTACGGTCGAAGGATTGCGCCAGCTGATCTTTATTTATCCCTGCGCGTTGGCGGTGATCACCATTGTAGCTATGGGCTGTTTCTACAACCTTAACGAGAAGATGTATGTCCGCATCGTTGAAGAGATAGAAGCGCGTAAACAAACCGTTTGATAATAATAATGAATAGCGCTCTACGGGGCGCTATTGAGGAGCGATTATGTCTTTTCATGATCCGCTAACGCTAAAACTGAGCCTGCGTGAAAAATTCGCCTACGGAGTGGGTGACTTCGGCTCAAATTTGATGCTGTGTATCGGCACGCTGTATCTGCTTAAATTTTATACCGATGAACTAGGGATGCCGGCCTGGTACGGTGGGATTATCTTTTTGGTGGCGAAGTTCTTCACCGCCTTCACCGATATTCTGACCGGCGTGTTGCTGGACTCAAGGCGTAATATTGGCGCAAAGGGGAAATTCAGACCCTTTATTTTATATGCTTCATTTCCTGTCGCCGTCGTCGCCAGCGCGCAGTTTTTAGCGACAGGATTTACGCTAACAGTGAAAACGGGACTGGCAACGGTGTTGTTCATGCTGTTCGGCCTGTTCTATAGCCTGATGAACTGTTCCTACGGCGCGATGGTGCCTGCAATTACTAAAAATCCAGATGAACGCGCTCAGCTCGCCGCCTGGCGTCAGGGCGGCGCTACCGTAGGCCTGTTACTGTGTACCGTTGGCTTTATGCCAATTCAGGCTCTATTTGTCAGTTCGCCTTCGCTGGGTTATCTGATTGCCGCACTGCTCTTCTCTGTCTGCGGACTGTTCAGTATGTGGTGGTGCTTTAGCGGTGTGAAGGAACGCTATATCGAAATCGTACCGGATCACCATAAACCCAGTATTCTCAAATCGTTCTGCGCCATTTTCCGTAACCCTCCACTATTGGTGCTATGTGTTGCCAACTTGTGCACGCTGGCGGCATTCAACATTAAGCTGGCGATTCAGGTGTATTACACCCAGTACGTGCTGAACGATATACATCTGCTGTCGTGGATGGGTTTCTTCAGCATGGGATGCATTCTGGTTGGGGTACTGCTGGTTCCCACAGCTGTAAAACGCTTCGGTAAAAAACAGGTTTACCTCGGCGGTCTGGCGCTATGGGCAATCGGCGATGTGCTGAACTTTTTCTGGGGCAGCACGTCATTTTTATTCGTGATGTTTTCTTGCATGGCCTTCTTCGGAACCGCTTTTGTTAACAGCCTGAACTGGGCGCTGGTTCCGGATACGGTCGATTATGGCGAATGGAAGACGGGGATCCGTGCGGAAGGTTCGGTATATACGGGTTATACCTTTTCGCGCAAAATTTCCGCGGCGCTCGCAGGCTTCCTGCCTGGGATTATGCTGACACAAATCGGTTATATCCCCAACATAGCCCAGAGCGATGCTACCCTGCTCGGTTTGCGTCAACTCATTTTTCTCTGGCCTTGCGGACTTGCAATTATTGCAGCACTCACAATGGGCTTCTTTTATAAACTCAACGAAACACGTTTTGCTTTTATTATTGAGGAAATCAGCCAACGGAAGAAAAACAACATCCAACCGGACCCTATTACCAATAAAAAGAATACCTCTGCTGTAAACGTATAAAAATAATAGCCGCCTATTCCATCCAAATGGATGGCGGCCTCCCTACGCTTAAAAAATGGATTTATCATGAAAAAATTAACGACAATAATTTTCTTATCCTCTGTGGTATCAACCTCTGCTTTCGCTGGAGCCTATGTAGAAAACCGGGAAGCATATAACCTGGCGTCCGATCAAATAGAGGTCATGATGCGCGTCGGCTATAACTCTGATATGGGCGCAGGTATCATGCTCACCAACACCTACACGATGCAACGCAAGGATGAGCTAAAACACGGCTATAACGAAATAGAGGGCTGGTATCCGTTATTTAAACCGACAGATAAATTAACAATCCAACCTGGCGGGCTAATAAACGATAAAAGTATTGGTTCTGGCGGTGCTGTTTATCTGGATGTTAACTATAAATTTACGCCATGGTTTAATCTTACCGTGCGTAATCGATATAATCATAATAACTACAGTTCAACCGACCTGAACGGTGACCTGGATAATAATGATACCTATGAAATAGGTAACTACTGGAACTTTGCCATTACCGATAAATTTTCCTATACCTTTGAACCGCACTATTTTATGCGAGTCAATGACTTCAATAGCAGCAACGGAAAAGATCATCACTGGGAAATTACCAATACCTTTAAATATCGGATCAATGAACACTGGTTGCCCTACCTGGAATTACGCTGGTTAGATCGCAATGTTGAACCCTATCATCGCGAACAAAACCAGATTCGTATTGGGGCAAAGTATTTCTTCTGATACTGCTGATGATAAAAAAAGCCGCTGATAATCAGCGGCTTTTTTATGCTTACCTGAGAAAGAGCGTTAATTACTCTTCTTTCGCGCCACGCATTGCACGGCGACGATCGTTTTCAGTCAGGTGACGCTTACGAATACGGATAGAGGTTGGAGTAACTTCTACCAGTTCGTCGTCATCGATGAATTCCAGAGCCTGCTCCAGAGTCATCTTAACCGGCGGAACCAGAACCGTTGCTTCGTCAGTACCGGACGCACGCATGTTGGTCAGTTTCTTACCGGTCAGGCAGTTTACAGTCAGGTCGTTAGAGCGGCTGTGAATACCGATGATCTGGCCTTCGTAAACTTCAGCACCGTGACCCAGGAACAGCTTACCGCGGTCCTGCAGGCTGAACAGTGCGAACGCAACTGCTTTGCCCTGGCCGTTAGAGATCAGTACGCCGTTCTGACGCTGACCCACATCACCCGCACGAACATCGTCGTAGTGGCTGAAGGTGGAGTACAGCAGACCGGTACCGGAAGTCATGGTCATGAATTCTGAACGGAAACCGATCAGACCACGGCTTGGGATCACGTAGTCAAGACGTACGCGGCCTTTGCCATCTGGATTCATGTTTTTCAGGTCGCCTTTACGCTCACCCAGAGCCTGCATGACAGAACCCTGATGCTGCTCTTCGACGTCCAGCGTTACGTTTTCGAACGGCTCTTGTTTACGGCCATCGATTTCGCGGAAGATAACTTTCGGACGGGAAACCGCCATTTCGAAACCTTCACGACGCATGTTTTCAATCAGAACAGACAGGTGCAGCTCACCACGACCGGATACACGGAACGCATCCGCATCTTCGGTTTCTTCAACGCGCAGCGCAACGTTGTGCACCAGCTCTTTGTTCAGGCGGTCAAGGATCTGACGAGAGGTAACATATTTACCTTCTTTACCACAGAACGGAGAGGTGTTTACGCAGAAGAACATGGTTACGGTCGGTTCATCAACGGACAGAGCCGGCAGCGCTTCGACGTTCTGCGGATCGCAGATGGTGTCGGAGATGTTCAGTTCGCCCAGACCGGTAATCGCGATGATATCGCCGGCTTCGGCAATATCGCTCTCGATACGTTCCAGACCCAGATGAGTCAGAACTTTACCGACTTTACCGTTACGGGTTTTGCCTTCGCTATCAATGATAGTGATCTGCTGGTTCGGTTTAACTTTACCGCGTTTAATGCGGCCGATGCCGATTACGCCAACGTAGTTGTTGTAGTCCAGCTGAGAGATTTGCATCTGCAGCGGGCCATCAAGGTCTACGTTCGGAGCCGGTACACGATCAACGATGGTCTGATACAGCGGAGTCATGTCTTCAGCCATATCTTCGTGATCCAGACCTGCGATACCGTTCAGCGCGGAAGCGTAAACGATCGGGAAGTCCAGCTGTTCGTCGGTAGCGTCGAGGTTAACGAACAGGTCGAATACCTGATCAACAACCCAGTCAGGACGAGCGCCAGGACGGTCAACTTTGTTGATAACAACAATTGGCTTCAGGCCATGGGCAAAGGCTTTTTTGGTCACGAAGCGCGTCTGCGGCATCGGACCATCCATTGCATCCACCACCAGCAGCACGGAGTCGACCATGGACATTACACGTTCAACTTCACCACCGAAGTCGGCGTGCCCCGGGGTATCAACGATGTTGATGCGGTAGTCATTCCATTTGATAGCGGTGTTTTTAGCGAGGATGGTAATCCCACGCTCTTTCTCCAAATCGTTGGAGTCCATCACGCGCTCTTGGGTTTCAGCACGTGCATCGAACGTACCGGATTGTTGGAGCAGCTTGTCTACCAGGGTCGTTTTACCATGGTCTACGTGCGCGATGATGGCGATGTTACGCAAATTTTCGATCACAACTTTGCCTCAGGCATTTTAGAAATAGCGCGTTATTGTACACGGATTAATCGCAGTACAAAACAGGATCACAAACATCCTCCGCAAACAAGTATTGCAGAGTTTCTTTGTGATCACATTCACGGAGCGTTAAAAGGGGTAATCTGACATGCTTTGCACCAATATGGTGCTTAATGTTCACATTAAAGCACTATAATGGTGCAATACAACCTTCATGGTGCAGCCCCTTTGCACGATAGTGCGCATGATAACGCCTTTTAGGG
This sequence comes from Citrobacter sp. Cf116, assembly GCF_030336505.1. NCBI lineage: Bacteria > Pseudomonadati > Pseudomonadota > Gammaproteobacteria > Enterobacterales > Enterobacteriaceae > Citrobacter > Citrobacter sp. Cf116. The sequence goes on from NZ_JAOWEQ010000033.1 coordinate 109,153, forward strand.
GCAATTTAAAAGTTGGCACAGATTTCGCTTTATATTTTTTACGGCGACACGGCCAATTTTTTGCAGAATTGAAGACTTCGTTACCACGACGACCATGACCAATCCGGGAGAGTAAGTATGTCCGCTGAACACGTTTTGACGATGCTGAACGAACACGAAGTGAAGTTTGTTGATTTACGCTTCACTGATACCAAAGGTAAAGAACAGCACGTCACTATTCCTGCTCATCAGGTAAATGCCGAATTCTTTGAAGAAGGCAAAATGTTTGACGGCTCCTCAATCGGTGGCTGGAAAGGCATTAACGAATCAGACATGGTTCTGATGCCAGATGCGTCGACTGCACTCATCGACCCGTTCTATGAAGAGTCTACCCTGATCATCCGTTGCGATATCCTGGAACCCGGTACACTGCAGGGCTATGACCGCGACCCGCGCTCCATCGCAAAACGCGCTGAAGAGTATCTGCGTTCTACCGGCATCGCAGACACCGTTCTGTTCGGGCCAGAGCCAGAATTCTTCCTGTTTGACGACATCCGTTTCGGCGCGTCTATTTCCGGTTCCCATGTGGCAATCGATGACATCGAAGGCGCATGGAACTCCTCCACCAAATACGAAGGTGGTAACAAAGGTCACCGTCCTGGTGTGAAAGGCGGTTACTTCCCGGTTCCTCCGGTAGATTCTTCTCAGGACATCCGTTCTACCATGTGTCTGATCATGGAAGAAATGGGCCTGGTTGTTGAAGCGCATCACCACGAAGTGGCGACCGCTGGCCAGAACGAAATCGCGACCCGCTTTAACACCATGACCAAAAAAGCGGACGAAATTCAGATCTACAAATACGTTGTGCACAACGTTGCGCACCGTTTCGGTAAAACCGCGACCTTTATGCCAAAACCGATGTTCGGTGATAACGGCTCCGGTATGCACTGCCACATGTCCCTGTCCAAGAACGGTGTAAACCTGTTCTCTGGCGACAAATATGCGGGTCTGTCTGAGCAGGCGCTGTTCTACATCGGCGGCGTAATCAAACACGCTAAAGCGATCAACGCCCTGGCTAACCCGACCACCAACTCCTATAAGCGTCTGGTCCCAGGCTACGAAGCGCCGGTAATGCTGGCTTACTCTGCCCGTAACCGTTCTGCTTCTATCCGTATTCCGGTAGTTGCTTCTCCGAAAGCGCGTCGTATCGAAGTGCGTTTCCCGGACCCGGCTGCTAACCCGTACCTGTGCTTCGCAGCGCTGCTGATGGCTGGTCTTGACGGTATCAAGAACAAGATCCACCCGGGCGAAGCCATGGACAAAAACCTGTATGACCTGCCGCCGGAAGAAGCGAAAGAGATCCCACAGGTTGCTGGTTCTCTGGAAGAAGCACTGAAAGAACTGGATCTGGACCGTGAGTTCCTGACTGCAGGCGGCGTGTTCACCAATGAAGCGATCGATGCGTACATTACGCTGCGTCGCGAAGAAGATGATCGTGTGCGTATGACTCCGCACCCGGTAGAGTTTGAGCTGTACTACAGCGTTTAATCGTTTGAGTTGCCGTGGAACTTTTAGCCTGCTCAGGCAGGCTTGAGATCGATGGCGAATGATAGGACGCCTGATGGCGCAAGCTTATCAGGCCTACCGGTAACATCACCTTGTAGGCCTGATAAAGCAAAGCCGCCATCCGGCATCTGCGTTTGCCAGTCATCTGTAGCCCATCCCAGGATGGGCTTTTTTCTCCACTAACAACCTGCTTTCTCGCGCTTTTTTGATGTAAAAAGCTATAATGCACTAAATTGGTGCAACACTTTTCAGGAGACTGCTGAATGGCAACCGGCACGCTGCCCGATGCTGGGCAGATCCTCAATTCTTTAATCAACAGCATTTTGCTCGTCGACGATGAGCTGGCGGTACATTACGCCAATCCGGCGGCACAGCAGCTGCTCGCCCAAAGCTCCCGCAAACTGTTTGGTACACCGCTTCCCGATCTGTTGAGTTATTTCTCCTTAAACATCGGGCTGATGCGAGAGAGCCTGGAAGCAGGCCAGGGCTTTACGGATAACGAAGTGACGCTGGTGATAGACAGCCACTCACATATCCTCTCAGTGACCGCTCAGAGGCTGCCTGATGGCCTTATCCTGCTGGAGATGGCGCCAATGGATAACCAGCGACGTCTGAGTCAGGAGCAGCTCCAGCACGCTCAGCAGATTGCCGCCCGCGATCTGGTGCGCGGTTTGGCACATGAAATAAAAAACCCGCTGGGTGGATTGCGCGGTGCGGCGCAACTTCTCAGTAAAGCGCTTCCGGACCCGGCGCTGACCGAATATACCAAAGTCATTATTGAGCAGGCCGACCGCCTGCGTAATCTGGTCGACCGTCTGCTGGGACCACAACAGCCTGGCATGCATGTCACGGAAAGTATTCACAAGGTGGCGGAGCGCGTGGTGGCGCTGGTCTCAATGGAGCTCCCGGAAAACGTCACGCTGATTCGTGATTACGACCCGAGTCTGCCCGAATTACTGCACGACCCGGACCAGATCGAGCAGGTTCTGTTAAACATCGTGCGCAATGCTTTGCAGGCGCTGGGAGCGGAAGGCGGTGAGATCATTCTGCGTACCCGCACCGCGTTTCAGCTCACGCTGCACGGCGTACGTTATCGCCTGGCGGCACGGATTGATGTTGAGGACAACGGTCCGGGTATTCCCTCGCATTTGCAGGACACGCTGTTCTACCCAATGGTCAGCGGTCGCGAAGGCGGTACCGGGCTTGGATTATCCATCGCCCGCAATTTAATTGATCAACATTCCGGCAAAATTGAATTTACCAGTTGGCCGGGTCATACCGAGTTCTCGGTTTACCTGCCTATCAGGAAATAAGGTGACGTTTATGCAACGAGGAATAGTCTGGGTCGTTGATGACGATAGTTCCATCCGTTGGGTGCTTGAACGTGCGCTCGCAGGGGCAGGGCTAAGCTGTACCACATTTGAAAGTGGTAAAGAGGTGCTGGACGCGCTGGCCAGCAAAACGCCTGACGTACTGTTGTCGGATATTCGCATGCCGGGCATGGACGGTCTAACGCTGTTAAAACAGATTAAACAGCGGCATCCGATGCTTCCGGTCATCATAATGACCGCGCACTCCGATCTGGATGCTGCCGTCAGCGCCTATCAGCAAGGGGCGTTTGATTATCTGCCCAAACCTTTTGATATTGATGAAGCCGTGGCGCTGGTCGAACGTGCCATCAGCCATTATCAGGAACAGCAGCAGCCGCGCAATGTTCAGATCAACGGCCCAACAACTGACATCATCGGCGAAGCGCCGGCAATGCAGGACGTCTTTCGCATTATTGGCCGCCTGTCCCGATCGTCAATCAGCGTATTGATTAACGGGGAGTCCGGGACCGGTAAAGAGCTGGTCGCCCATGCGCTGCACCGTCATAGCCCGCGCGTCAAAGCGCCGTTTATCGCCCTGAACATGGCGGCAATCCCAAAAGATTTGATCGAATCTGAGCTGTTTGGTCACGAGAAAGGCGCGTTTACCGGGGCGAATACCATTCGTCAGGGGCGCTTTGAACAGGCTGACGGCGGTACGCTGTTCCTCGATGAAATTGGCGATATGCCGCTGGACGTGCAAACGCGTTTATTGCGCGTATTAGCCGATGGACAGTTTTACCGCGTTGGCGGCTATGCGCCCGTGAAGGTGGACGTACGTATTATCGCCGCCACGCACCAGAATCTGGAACTACGCGTACAGGAAGGCAAATTCCGCGAGGACTTATTCCATCGTCTGAACGTCATCCGCGTGCATTTGCCGCCGCTGCGTGAACGTCGGGAAGATATCCCACGTCTGGCGCGCCATTTCCTGCAGGAGGCCGCGCACGAACTGGGGGTTGAAGCCAAACAATTACACCCGGAGACCGAGGCGGCGCTGACCCGTCTGGCCTGGCCGGGTAACGTGCGTCAGCTTGAGAACACCTGCCGCTGGTTAACCGTCATGGCCGCCGGCCAGGAAGTACTAATTCAGGACTTACCAGCCGAGCTGTTTGAAACCACCGTGCCTGACGCACCGTCCCATATGCAGCCAGACAGCTGGGCAACCCTGTTGGCACAGTGGGCAGACCGGGCCTTGCGTTCCGGTCATCAAAACCTGCTTTCTGAGGCTCAACCGGAAATGGAGCGCACGCTGTTGACCACCGCGCTACGTCATACCCAGGGGCACAAACAGGAAGCCGCACGCCTGCTTGGCTGGGGCCGTAATACCTTGACGCGTAAGTTAAAAGAACTCGGAATGGAGTGACGATTCGTCACTGTGTAAAGATTGATAATTGAGCGCAAATTGCTGCTATTTTGCGCTTTACTGTTCCGATGAGTTAAGTATGATCGTGCCCGGCAAACGGGGGAAGTCATCATGCTGGAATCAATGATTAATCTGCTGTCGAGCGGTGCGGTCGAAAGCCATACGCCACAAACTGCGGTTGCCGCAGTGCTGTGCGCGGCACTGGTTGGGCTGTTCAGCTAAGCAGTTTGCCCGGTGGCGCGGCGCTACCGGGCAAAACGTTAAATCACCCGTGAGAACTGCTGCATGCGTGCTTTCTGCCGCAGATAGGCATCAAAGCACATGCAAATATTACGGATCAACAGGCGCCCCTTCGGCGTAACCTGAATCCCCTTCTCATCCACATCCACCAGCCCATCTTTCGCCAGTGGTGCCAGCAGTTTCAGGTCTTCGGCAAAATAGTCAGCGAAGTTCAGATCCCATTGCTGTTCCACAGCGGCATAGTCGAGGCGGAAGTTACAGATCAGGAGCTTAATAACATCACGACGAATGCAGTCATCGCGGGTCAGGGCAATTCCGCGCCACAGTGCATTCCCCTGCTCGTCTACCTGCTGATAATAGCGCTTCAGCTCTTTCTGGTTCTGTGCGTAGTTGTCACCAATCATACTAATGGCTGACACGCCCATTCCCAGCAGATCGGTATCACCCTGGGTGGTATAACCCTGGAAATTACGATGCAGCACACCCTTGCGTTGAGCAATCGCCAGCTCATCATCCGGCCGAGCAAAGTGATCCATACCAATGAACTGATAACCGGTTTCGGTCAGTGAAGAAATGGTTTCCTGCAGGATATCCAGCTTCTGCTGCGCGCTGGGCAGGTCGGCGTCTTTAATCTTGCGCTGAGCGGCAAACAGCGTCGGCAGGTGCGCGTAGTTGAAGACGCTCAATCGGTCTGGATTCAGCTCAGCAACGCGTTTCAGGGTAAAGGCGAAACTTTCCGGCGTCTGTTTTGGCAAACCATAAATCAGATCGATATTCGTTGAGGTAAAGCCAATCTCACGCGCATGATTCAGCAGCGCAAAGATAAACTCCTCATCCTGCTCACGGTTCACCAGGCGCTGAACTTCTTTATTGAAGTCCTGCACCCCCATGCTCAGGCGGTTAAAACCTTCAGCGCGTAAATGATCGAGCACATCCAGCTCAATTTCACGCGGATCCACTTCGATCGAGATTTCGGCGTCGTCGTTAAAGTTAAAGCTGCCACGCAGCAGCGACATCAAACGGCTGATTTGCGCTTTATTCAGATACGTTGGCGTGCCGCCGCCCCAGTGCAGCTGACTAACATGACGTCCGGCAAACAGCGGTGCGCGATGAATAATTTCTTGTTCTAAGACATCGAGGTATTGATCGGCTTTATGCTGCTGGCGAGTCACGACCTTGTTACAGCCGCAGAAATAACACAGCTTGTGGCAGAACGGGATGTGAACGTACAGCGAGAGAGGACGCTCAGGATAACGCGCTACGGCCTTTAGAAATGCATCAGTGCCGTAGTCTTCAGAAAACTCCAGCGCGGTCGGGTACGAGGTATATCGTGGCCCGGAATAGTTATATTTCTGGATCAGGGCCAGGTCCCAGTCTATTAACTGCTCTGACATGCTCACTCCTTCCGATGGCGTCTCTGGCGGGTACGGCGTACCGACTTAACCCCAGTACGGGTGATAAGTCGGTTGCGCAGCCACTTCTGTCGCCGCGACAACCGCTGTAGTTTAACGAATAACCACACCAGATAACATATAACCGGAAGGGTTATAAGCAGGACGGGAAGACCCACGGTGTAAAACCGTTAGTTGCCGCCTTTCAGCAGGCGCATCATGTCTTCCTGTTTTTCTTCTTCTTCCCCTTCTTCCTCGTCATCGTAAGAAAGACCCAGCTTTTGCATCAGCTCATCAATGCGGTCCAGCTTGGCATCAACCCAGGACTGATCTTCCGCGCTCAGGGTCTCTCCTGCTTCAAGACGCTCCAGCAGCGCATCCAGGCGCTCATCCGTTTCCAGTAAATCCAACTCAGCCTGTGGTGAAAGCATAGGTTTCTCACTCTTCGGTTTGTGCTGTTTGGTGACTTTTTCGGTCACGCCCAATGGAATGGGGGTTTTGCTGCCAATACGAGGATCTTTTTGCTTATTTTGGTTTCCGCCACCAGATGCGCCTTCGCTACCGGACGCACGGCTACCTGCCGCATGACCACGGTGTTTTTTCTGGCGCTTACGGTCGCGGGCTTCCTGGTTAATTTCTTCGCGTGTTTTACGACGCGCTTTTGCAGGACCTTTACCGCGTGGTGTAGAAGTTGGTTTCATCATGATTCGTCTTTGGCTGTTTTATTCAGTATATAATTGCGCCGGAATCTAGCAGAAATAAAGAAAAAAGGCGACAGAGTAATCTGTCGCCTTTTTTCCTGACTCTCAACCCTTACGGGCTCTACAATTCCTGTTGGCTATCAACACACCCTGTTTTTCCCTTAGCCTCTAACATTCCGTGTTGTTTCCATTTCCTTTTACTAACGTCTCCGGACGTTTGTCTTCCTGACAATCCTGTGTCTTCGCCTCCTGGCGCTCCTGACCCTCATCCTGAGTCGTCTATCCTGTCAGCTTCCTCGCTATGGACGCTACTTTACCGTTTTGGTTTAAACGTACAAGTAACCTGGGTAACAATTTCTGATTTTAAGAATAGCGCCCAAATGTAACTCTATGATTTATTTTAGTTCTGTCATTTTTTACTCTGTCATCTCGTATAGAAACTGTCGGCAATGTCTCACAAAGCGCGTGGTTTTTACTCACACAGCCCACTCGTCGAAAAACCAGCCTTTTGCTGGGGTTCAGGTATAATCGCTGCAAAGCCCTGATTGATGGAGAGGACTGCTTTGACTAACTTGAATTATCAACAGACGCACTTTGTGATGAGTGCGCCTGATATTCGCCACTTACCTTCCGACACCGGTATAGAAGTGGCTTTTGCTGGCCGTTCCAACGCAGGCAAATCCAGTGCGCTAAATACCCTGACGAATCAAAAGGGTCTGGCACGTACATCTAAAACGCCAGGTCGTACTCAGCTCATCAACCTGTTTGAAGTCGTTGACGGCAAACGCCTGGTCGATTTGCCTGGATACGGTTATGCCGAAGTTCCAGAAGAGATGAAGCGTAAATGGCAGCGCGCGCTGGCTGAATATCTGGAAAAACGTCAGAGCCTGCAAGGTCTGGTGGTACTGATGGATATTCGTCACCCGTTAAAAGATCTCGATCAACAGATGATCCTGTGGGCGGTTGAGAGCAACGTTCAGGTTCTGGTACTGCTGACTAAAGCAGATAAGCTGGCCAGCGGTGCACGCAAAGCGCAACTGAATATGGTACGCGAAGCCGTACTGGCATTTAACGGTGATGTGCAGGTAGAAGCATTTTCATCGCTGAAAAAGCTGGGTGTGGACAAACTGCGGCAAAAACTGGATAGCTGGTTTAGTGAACTGGCACCGGTTGAAGAGATGCAGGACGGGGAATAACCCACCGTATTGCCGGATGGCGCCGCTGCGCGTCTTATCCGGCCTACAGCATGTACAAAACTTTTCTTTCGCACAATAAAAAACGCCCCAGTCATTACTGACTGGGGCGGCTAAAATATTCAGCCAAATCCGATTACGTGAAGTAAAAGGTCTGAAAGATAGAACATCTTACCTCTGTACCCTACGAGAATAACTTTACTCTTTTTTGAGCAGCTCAGAAAGCACTTTTTGTAATTTTTTTTCATTCCTTACATAGGGAATTCTAATGGACATCACAAAAAGTTCTCTCTTATGTTGCTTAGTTACGAAAAATAGCCGTTATTCAGTAAACCCTTAGTGCGCCTGATCCCAGTTTTCGCCACTACCGACTTCCACCAGCAACGGCACGTCAATCTGGGTCTCGTTTTCCATCAGTTGGTGGATCTTTTTAGAGACGCTTTCGAGGTCATTTTTATGCACTTCAAACACCAGTTCATCGTGTACCTGCATGATCATACGCACACGCGGTTGCTCGGTTTGCAGCCATCTGTCCACCGCAATCATCGCTCGTTTGATAATGTCTGCGGCAGTACCCTGCATCGGGGCGTTAATTGCCGCGCGTTCTGCACCTGCACGACGAGCACCATTACTGGATTTAATATCCGGTAAATAGAGACGGCGACCTTCCAGCGTTTCTACATAACCCTGCTCTTTCGCCTGCGCGCGGGTACGTTCCATATATTCCAACACGCCTGGGTAGCGTTCGAAGTAGAGATCCATGTACTTCTGCGCTTCTTTACGCGGAATATTCAACTGGCGCGCCAGACCAAAGGCGCTCATCCCGTAGATCAAACCGAAGTTAATGGCTTTCGCGCTGCGGCGTTGCTCGCTGGTCACAGAATCAAGCGGTAAACCAAAGACTTCTGCCGCCGTTGCGCGGTGAATATCTTTCCCTTCGGCAAACGCGGTAAGCAGACCTTTATCACGTGAAAGGTGCGCCATGATACGCAGTTCAATCTGTGAGTAGTCCGCAGAGACAATCACGTAGTCTTCTGGCGCAATGAACGCCTGACGAATACGACGACCTTCGTCATTACGTACCGGGATGTTTTGCAGGTTCGGATCCGTTGAAGACAAGCGACCCGTTGCGGTAACTGCCTGATGATAGGAAGTGTGCACGCGCCCGGTCTTCTTGTTAATCATCAACGGAAGCTTATCCGTATAGGTCGACTTCAGTTTTGCTAACCCACGATATTCCAGGATAACTTTCGGCAACGGATAATCCAGCGCTAACTCTTCCAGCACCTCTTCCGACGTTGATGGTGCGCCGCCCGGCGTTTTCTTCAGCGGCTTAATACCCTGCTTTTCAAACAGGATGGTTTGCAGTTGCTTGGTGGAAGACAGGTTAAACGCTTCTCCGGCGATCTCGTGCGCTTTTTGCTCCAGCTCGTTCAAACGCAGCGTCAGTTCTTCTGAATGCTTGTGCAGAACAGCCGGATCGATTTTCACACCGTTGCGCTCAACACGAGACAAAACTGGCACCAGCGGCATATCGATATTTTCAAAGACGTTCAGTGGCCCTTTATGCTGTTGTAATTCTGGCCACATTTTCAGATGCAGCTGTAGCGTAACGTCGGCGTCTTCCGCAGCGTAACGCCCAGCTTCTTCCAATGCTATCTGGTTAAAGGTCAGCTGGTTTTTGCCTTTTCCAGCGATCTCTTCAAAGGTGATGGTTTTATGTTTAAGCCAGCGGTCCGACAGGCTGTCCATATCGTGTCGGCCAGCGACACTGTTAAGAATGTAGGATTCAAGCATGGTGTCAAAGGTGATGCCGCGCAGCTCGATGCCATAGTTCGCCAGGATACCGCGATCGTACTTCAGGTTCTGCCCGACTTTATGCGCATTCTCATCTTCAAGCAGCGGCTTCAGCAGCTCCAGCGCGCGATCGCGAGCTATTTGATCGGGGGCATCCAGGTAATCGTGGGCAACAGGAACATATGCCGCCACACCCGGTTCAATGGCAAAAGACAGGCCAACCAGATTCGCGGAAATATTGTCCAGGCTGTCAGTTTCCGTATCGAAGGCAAAGACAGGTGCTTTTTTCAGCTTCGCGATCCACTCTTCCAGCGTCGCTTCGTCCAGAATCGTCACATAGTTATCATACGAAAGAACCGTAGCCGGCTCCTCAGGCGTTTCATCGACGACAATAGTTTCTTGCGGTTTTGCCGCCGGCTTCGTCCCTTTCGCCTGTAGCCATTTACCCGCTTCAACGTCAGTAACCCAACGTTTGAATTCATACTGTTTAAACAGGCCAAGCAGTTCTTCTGCTGCCGGTTGACGGACTTCCAGCTGCTCGCAGGTCAACTCCAGCTCAACATCCGTTTTGATAGTAGCCAATTGATAAGAGAGGTACGCCACCTCTTTATTCTGCTCAAGTTTGCCCGCCATGGTTTTCGCACCACGGAATGTCAGCCCCGCAATTTTGTCTGATTCAGCATAGAGAGTATCCAGCCCACCCAGCCCCTGCAGCAGAGCCTGCGCAGTTTTTTCACCTACGCCTGGAACGCCAGGAATGTTATCTGAGGAATCCCCCATCAGCGCCAGGAAATCGATGATCAGTTCCGGCGGGACACCGTATTTATTCACCACTTCATCCGGGCCGAGGATCGTATTGGTCATGGTGTTGATAAGAGTGATATTCGGCGTCACCAACTGAGCCATATCTTTATCACCAGTGCTAATCAGCACCGGACGACCCACCTTCTCCGCTTCCCGCGCCAGCGTACCGATGACATCATCCGCCTCCACGCCAGAAACCGCCAGCAATGGCAGCCCCATCGCTTTTACCATCGCATGCAGAGGTTCAATCTGCGCACGCAGATCGTCCGGCATGGGTGGGCGGTGCGACTTATAGTGTTCGAATAACTCATCACGGAAGGTTTTACCCTTGGCGTCGAATACCACCGCCGCGTGGGTCGGCTGATATTGCAAAATCAAGCTACGCAGCATGTTGAGGACACCGTACATCGCGCCCGTAGGTTCTCCTGCGCTGTTAGTCAGCGGTGGGAACGCGTGGTATGCGCGATACAGGTAAGATGAGCCATCTACAAGGATAAGTGGGTTTTCTGGGATCTGAACCATAATGTCCGTGCCTGTTTATCAGATTATGGGTAAAGGATGCCACAGACAGGATGAAAACATGAGTTTTTCGCCGCATTTGTCGAAAAACTTTTGTAGATCTTCTGCTTTGCTCGCAAAGACAGCTGTGGATAACTTTGTGAATAAATAATTTACAGCTCTTTAAATATAACAAGGCAATTATTGCCTCATAATATTTTTACATGTATTTCAATGAATTAAATAAATACACAGCATTTTATTCCATTTTTACAGCTTATATCCTGATGTGGATAGATATTCCTCTTTTTTCTATTGAGGGAAGAACCATCATTTGGTTCGTTTTCTGATAAAATCAGCCCCTTGCGCCTCTTTCGCGCACTGTCTATGGCTAACCTTTTGAATAATTTAATTATGACGAGAATACTCGCTGCGATAACGCTGTTGCTGAGTATCGTATTGACCATATTGGTCACGATTTTTTGTTCTGTGCCGATCATCCTTGCCGGGGTTGTGAAACTCCTTTTGCCTATTCCTGTCGTCTGGCGCAAGGTTTCTGTCTTCTGTAATTTCATGATGTACTGCTGGTGTGAAGGTCTGGCGCTACTGCTGCACCTCAATCCACGGCTGAAGTGGGATGTTGAAGGACTGGAAGGTCTTAGCAAGAAAAACTGGTATCTGCTCATTTGTAATCATTACAGCTGGGCCGATATCGTTGTGCTTTGCGTTCTGTTCCGTAAGCACATCCCGATGAATAAATATTTCCTCAAGCAGCAGTTGGCCTGGGTACCCTTTATTGGCCTGGCCTGCTGGGCGCTGGATATGCCGTTTATGAAACGCTATTCACGTGGCTATCTGCTTCGCCATCCGGAACGCCGTGGTAAAGATGTCGAAACAACGCGTCGTTCCTGCGAGAAATTTCGCGTACACCCGACAACCATTGTGAATTTTGTCGAAGGTTCGCGCTTTACCAAAGATAAACGTGAGCAAACCCGCTCGCCCTATCAAAACCTGCTCCCTCCTAAGGCGGCCGGTATTGCAATGGCATTGAATGTACTGGGTTCACAGTTCGATAAAATGTTGAACGTCACGTTGTGCTATCCGGAAAACAGCAGTCGACCGTTCTACGACATGCTGAGTGGTAAGTTAACGCGGATTGTCGTGCGGGTGAATCTGGAGCCAATTCATGAAGAGTTGCACGGTGATTACGTGAACGATAAGGGATTCAAGCGTCGGTTTCAGCTCTGGCTAAATACGCTATGGAGTGAGAAAGACGCGCAGCTCGACGCGATTAAAGCCTCAAATAAAAAAGCCGGTCAGTGACCGGCTTTTGCTTTTATTTCTGACCAACCAGGTACTTCACGGTATCCGCATACTGTTGTACGAAAATATCCATGCTGCTGGTATCCATGCCCTGCGGGTTGACCTGATATTTGCCATTCACGAACATCGCCGGAACGCCCTGCAGCTGTAAATCAGCCGCCGCTTTTTCCTGCTGTGCCACGAGTGATTTCACCACGAAGCTGTTCCATGCCGCATCATAGTCTTCACCTTTAATACCTGCGTCGACAAACACTTTACGGATATCAGCAACAGACTGAACGGTCTGGGTTTTCTGAACGCCTTCAAACAGCGGAACGGTAACCTGATCTTCAACGCCCAGCGCCATTGCAACCGCCCATGCCTGCGTCAGATCTTTACCCAAAGGCCCGAGAAACTCGACGTGGTATTTGGTCATCTTGGTGCCTTCCGGCAGCTTTTTCTTCACATTATCAGATACGTGAAGCACTTCTTCAAACTGGTAGCAGTGCGGGCAGTAGAAGGAGAAGAACTCCAACACTTGCGGTTCACCCGCAACTGGCTTTTCCAGAGTGATGTATTGTTTGCCATCCTGGAACTGCGCTGCAGATGCGCTAAAAGCTAAGACCATACCAGCCAGCGCCAGCCATATTTTTTTCATGTTCAAGTTTCTCCGGTTAATACATTGGCGTTAATTGTAAGGGGGGCTCTTGCAGAATTTTTGCCTGCTCAATAAAGGTCGCGGTCTGACGATGCCAGTAATCTTCCCCGGTTAACCACGGGAAGTTTTTTGGAAATGCAGGGTCAGCCCAACGTCGAATTAGCCAGGCAAGATAATAAACTAAACGCATAGCGCGTAAAGGTTCTATCAGTCCGATTTCAGAGATGTCGAACTCACTAAACTCTTCATAAGCCTCGATAATGGTTTCAAGCTGCATACGTTGTTCAGCTTTATCGCCATTGAGGAGCATCCATAAATCCTGAATAGCCGGACCGTTGCGGGCATCATCTAAATCGACAAACATCGGGCCATCGCGCCACAGAATATTACCGGCATGACAATCACCGTGCAGGCGTAACGTGGTAAAACGCGTATGCCAGCGTTCGGTAACGATCGCGATAAGCGCATCCGTTGCTTTCAGGAAGGCCGCTTTTTGCCCTGATGGGATTAGCTGTGCGTGTTCAAAAACTTTACGTGGCTCAGTCAGGTATTCTTCAAGGCCGATCGTTGGGCGGAAGGCAAAAGTACGCTTGCATCCGGTCTGGTGCATACGCCCGAGATAGCGCCCCACCGCCTCCATCTGATCGATGTTGTCGGCTTCAAACTGGCGTCCACCGACGCTGGGGAAGATCGCATAATGGAAACCCTGATGGCTTAATAGCGTTTGGCCGCTGAATACCAGCGGAGCAGCTACCGGGACTTCATCGCTTACCAGTTCCAGAGCAAACTGGTGCTCTTCCTGGATCTGATCGACAGACCAACGTTCAGGGCGATAAAACTTAACGACAAAGCGTCGACGGTCTTCGTCCTGGAATTGATAGACACGGTTTTCATAGCTGTTAAGCGGGGTAAGCCCGGAGTCCACCCGGATCCCCTGCTCAAACAGTGCATCCATGATGGTATCCGGGTGTAGCGTCTGGAAATTAAAAGCGTTGTCGTTCATCCCATCATCCGGAAAATACTACGAATGATTCAGGATATCATTTCGCAGCGCTTTCGGTGGCGGCGATTACAAGCTTTTACTCTTTAATTACGCCACGTGCGCGGAGTAGTGCAGTTTTAAAATCTTCTTCATAATCTTTCTGAATACCTGGAATGACCGCATCTTTCGCCGAGTCACGCATTTTCAGGTGATAGATCAGAATGTCATCAGTTAAATCCGCCAGTTCGCCGTCAAAACCTGACTCTTGCGCCAGTTTCTGTAAAAATTGCATCAGGTTAAGATCGGGTTCCTTCTGCCAGGCAGGCTGGAGGAGTTCAATAACTTCATTCAGACGTTTACATTTCATGGTTGTGCTCCTTAGGCTCAATACAGATACGTTAGCAGGGTCAATCCCACATTAAAAGAGGCGATATCAGTGATTCTGGATAGTGCAATAACAGGGGTTGTGCTGGCTGGCGGTAAGGCCAGACGGATGGGCGGAACCGATAAAGGTCTGCTTGAGCTGGGCGGTAAACCTCTTTGGCGACATGTGGCCGACATTCTCGCTTTGCAGGTCGAAACCGTGGTGGTTAATGCCAATCGCCACAGGGATATATACCAGCAAAGCGGCCTGAAAGTTATTCCCGATTCATTGGCCGATTTCCCTGGCCCACTGGCCGGGATGCTATCGGTATTCCTGCAGCAAACGGGAGAATGGTTTTTGTTCTGCCCGTGCGATATGCCCTATATTCCTCACGATCTGGTCGCTCGTTTAAAAGAGCAGCGCAAAGCAGCACCGGTTGTCTGGGTGCATGATGGCGAAAGAGATCACCCAACCATTGCGCTGATGCACCGCTCTATGCAGCCTTTACTGCAGGATTATCTTCAGTCCGGTGAACGACGCGTTATGGTCTTTATGCGTTTGGCAGGCGGTCATGCTGTCGATTTCAGCGATCATAAAGATGCGTTCGTAAACGTGAACACCCCCGAAGAGCTCGCAAAATGGCAGGAAAAATCATGATCCCATTACTCGCCATTGCGGCATGGAGCGGCACGGGAAAAACCACGCTGCTCAAAAAGTTGATCCCGGAACTACGTGCCAGAGGTATACGTCCCGGATTGATTAAGCATACTCATCACAAGATGGATGTCGACAAGCCCGGTAAAGATAGCTATGAGTTACGCAAAGCTGGTGCAGCACAAACTCTGGTCGCCAGCCAGCAACGTTGGGCATTAATGGTAGAAACACCGGAAGAGCCCGAACTGGATTTAGCGTATCTGGTAAGCCGGATGGACGCTTCAACGTTGGATATGGTGTTGGTTGAGGGATTTAAGCATGAACCTGTCGCTAAGATCCTACTTTTCCGCGAAGGCTGCGGGCATAGTCCTGAGGAATTGGTGATGGATGACTATGTTATAGCGGTTGCCAGTGACGTTCCGCTGGCGGTGGATGTTCCATTGTTAGATATCAACAACATACAGCAAGTAGCTGATTTTGTTACGCAATGGGCCAGAAGATAACTGCGATGTCGTGATGTACCTGATGCGCTGCGCTTATCAGGCCTGCACAATACGTTCAGCCCGGCGGTTTTACCCCGCACACACGCAAAAAAGCCCAT